>NZ_JBEZGA010000007.1:0-288044 GCF_040649715.1 Micromonospora sp. NPDC048887
CTGGCGCTCACCCGCCGACTACGAACGACCAGAGACCCGCGCCCTGGAGGCCCAGGCCGCATAACGGAGCCCTCCACGATTCCAGGGGATTGACACTACGATCAGCGCGAGCGTCCGGTCGTTGTCGAACGACACGGGTACGCAGAGCAGGCGCCGGTCGGAGTCATCCGAGACGATGTGCCCCGGGACCGAGGTGCGGAACTGCATGGTGTCGGGGGCACTGCGCTCAAGCAGCGGCCACAGCTCGTCCCTGTCGAAACGGGCGGTCGAGTTGACCACGCCGATCCGGCCGCCCGAGAACTCGACGACTGCCGCAGACTCGGCATCGAGGGCGTGTCGGATGAGTTCCACGCGTCCGACTTGGGCTTGCTGATGCGGCGGAGATGGCTGAGAACTGGCCGGAAACACTCGGCTGAGCATCTGCAGGATTGAACTTGCGCGGTCATCGAGAGGGCTCTTGACCGGCTGGATCGTGCCAGGGCTGGCAGAGGAGGTCAGTTTTTGACGCTCGTGGCGTGACACCGGCGGGTGCGTGAGGGCTGTGGTCGGTGCGTAGGTCTGGACGAGCGGTACGGGTGGCGGTTCAAGACCCTGCGACGCGACATACTCGGCCAGTTGGCCGAACGACACGCGCCCGTTGTCGCCAGCCTGGCCACGCAGACCACGTAGTAGATGATGGGTCAGCAAGCCGTGTTGGTGTTCGTCGCTCTCCCGCGCGGCCGAGCCGTTGGGGCAGGCGAGAAGTGCGCTGTGTCGATCAACCTGCGTGCGGTAGGTCTGCACCACCTCGGCGTGCTGCAGGGCGGCATCTCGATAGATCCCCGCATGACAGCAGTCGAGGATGAGGAAGGACGTCCCGGCGAACGTCTCGAACACGTCGCGCTTCAGAAACGCCAGCCGCAACCCGTCGTCGGGTTCCTTACGCAGCGTGGCCGGGTCCAGGTCCGCGGTGACCAGGTACGCGTCGAGTTGGCTGTTCCAGTCGGGCACCAGCGCGTGACCGGCGAAGTAGACAAGCAGAAGGTCGGAGGGGCGGGAATCGATAGCGATCTCACGGAGCCGTGTTTTGATGTTGCGCCATCTGGCGTCAGGGCCTACGAAGAGATCGACGTCGTCGAAGGTGCCGATGGTCGGGTCCAACAGCACGGCTCGCATCTCCCGCGCATCGTCCTCGGCGAAGCGCAGCGCAGGCAACTGCGGGTCGGCCCCGTAGGTGTTCACTCCGATAAGCACGGCCGAACGCCTGGTCGGCGCCATCACACCTCCAGATGATCGGCAAGCGATACGCAAAGCAGCGACGCGGGTGCTTTGGGTGACCTTAGCGGATCTTCGTACACACGGCTGAGCCTGAAGTCAGATACCCGTCAGCCTTACCACCGTCCGTCTCCGCCTCACGGCACGGAGGCGAGGAAGGCGGCCACGGCCCGGCGGAAGTCGCGCGGATTCTCGACCCACGGCAGATGACCCGATCCGGGGAGGCTGACCCGCTCGCAGTTCGGCAGCGCCTTCGCCAGCGAGTCGACGCCCAGCGGGGACGGATGTCCTCGGGTCCGTCGATGATCAGCACGGGCAGGTCGAGTGTCCGGCACCGCGCCGCGATGTCGCAGGTGCGCAGTTCCCGCTTGACCTCGGCGTTGATCGCCCGGTTGCAGTCGCTGTTGACGCCCAGCCACGGCGTGGCCATGTCCTCGGCGTGCGTCATGGCGGCCTCGGGGTCGGCGAAGTCGGCCGACCACTGCAGGACCGCCCGTTCCCGGTCCTCCGCCGGGGTGCGCTCCCGCGCGCCAAGCGCCTCCCACCGCTTCAGGTGCGAGCCGAGCCGCCGCCGGAGATTGCGTTCGTAGTGCGGATGCCAGCCGCGTTCGGCGTCGATGCCGGTGCCGGAGACGTAGATCAGGTGACTGACCCGCTCCGGGTGCTCGATCGCGTACCGCAGCGCCAGGTGCGCGCCCCACGAGTGGCCCAGCACCGCCGTTCGCGGTCCGGCCAGGTGTTCGCGTACCGCGTCGAGGTCGGCGACGAAACGGCCGATCGAGTACGGGCCACGCCGCTCGGAGCGCCCGCAACCACGCTGGTCCCACCGGATGACACGGGCGTGCTCGCCGAGCAGCCGGGCGACCGGGCCGAGGTGGTCCCAGACGCCGGGGCCGCCGTGACAGAGCACCAGCGGCGACCCGGCGCCGACCTGCTCGGCCCACAGGCGACAACCGTCTTCGGTACGCACGTCAGCAGCCATCGCCGACAGTATGGCGGCGCGAGCCGGCCGGTGGGGTTTGCTGGACGGACGCCGGTTACGGCTCTCTCATCCAGGTCTTCGGATCGGTGACGAAGACGCCCTTGCCCTGCTGCCGCCGGATCACCCGCAAGGCTTCGAGACGCGCATACGCCATCTGCACGGTGCCGTGACTGACGTCGTAGCGCTCGCGCAGCTCGGCGATCGAGGGCAGCTTCTCCCCCGGCTTCAGCTTCTTTCCTCTGACGTCGGCGATCACATCGTCGGCGATGCGCCAGTAATCCGGCACTTCTCGCATTGCACTCCTCGCGTGGCGATCCGATTCGATCACACCGCGACGCGCCTAACAAGCAGCGTTGACTCATCTGACATGTCTAGATAGTTGATGCCGGGCCGTTCCTCGCGTGGCAACGGGTTCGGCTCATCCCCCTGTCGGGGCGGGTGCGCGTACCCGTCCCGACCCTCCGGACTGCTCCGCCTCCGTACCGCCGATCCGGGCTGCGGGGGCGGAGCGGGCGGGCCGTCCGCAGCCGGCGTGCGGACGGCCCGCCCTTCCACACCTGTCCCCCGCTCATGGAAGGACCGAAGTGACGTTGCACCGACCCGGCCGGCTCTACCTGACCGGCCTACCTTCCCGGCTCACCCCGCACGAGGTGCGCACCCACGCCTTCGACGCCCGCAGGCAGGGCGTCGACCCCGAGCAGGTACGCGAGTTCCAGGCCCTGGTCGCCGACGAGCTGACCGAACTGCACCGCCGGGTACGCCTGCTCGCGCAGGAGAACGACAGGCTGAAGCGCGCCCTGCGGGACTGGCAGACCATGCACGCCCGGGAGTGCCGCCCGCCCAACGACGGCCACTGGTAGCGGTGCGCCCGCAACCCGGCCACCTCCTGCAGGTCGACGGCCGCGCGTCGGTGCAGTTCGGCGGCGACCGGGCGCTGACGTTCCGGGTCGTGTCGGTCGGCCCCGAGGTGCCGCACACCGGCTGGATCTGGCTGACCGGCTACGTCCTGAACCGCCGTGGCGTCGTCACCGCGAAGCGGGAGATATTTGTGCAGCTCTCCGGACTGCGCCGAGCCGGCGAACCGTTGCTGCGCGATCAGTCCTGGGTGCCGGCGAACAGGGTCCAGGCGTCGATCTCGGTCGGTGCCAACGGTCGCGCCGGCAGATAGGAGGCCAGGTCGCGGAAGTCAGCGGTGGCGTTGTGGACGCACACCGCCAGCGAGAAGTGGAGCAGTTCCCGCACGACGTGCGCGTCGGGCGCGGTCACGTCGTCGAGCAGCGGGCTGCGCACGTCGAGCGCGAACACCACGTGGCAGGCACTCTGGTCGGCCTTCACGACGCAGTAGTAGCGCCCGGCCTCGGCCAGCCGGTTGCGGATGTTCGCCCACGCCATCGCCCCGGAGATGTCCGGCACGTCGGCGCCGGCCGCGCACGCCATCCGGAAGAACCAGCGGGCCGGGTCGTCTGGTGACACCGCGCCGTAGACAAGCACCAGGCCCCCACGGTGGAAGACGGCGAAGCCCTGCACGTCGGGGGTGAGGTCCAGGAAGTCCGGGGTCCAGACCCGGTCGTACTGCCGCTCGGCCAGGGAACGCACGAACTGCACGGTCCGGCCGGCGGCGTCGCGAGCGTCTACGCCCATGTGGTGTGGTCCTCCCCGGCGGATGGCGGATCCTCACGCTACGAAGCGCGACGGAGCCCGATCAAGGCGTGATCATCGAGTCTGGATGGTTGGTCCCGTGAACGGGACCGAAACCGCTCCGAGTCCCACGGATAGGACTACGGGACGGCTCGTCCGATCGGTCAGCATCCGGCCCCGCACCCGCCGGAGCGGGCGGCACCGGCCGAACGCGCCGTGCGCGCGGCTGCGCGCGTACACCGGTCGGGGTTGTTAGCGTGGATCGCGGACCGCCACGGCGGTCCGGCCACCCCTCGCCCGACGGCCCGCGCGTCCCGACGCCGCGGGACACGGTGCCGCGATCCGGCATGGAGGGGGTGCGATGACCGCGGTGCCGGAGGGGCCCGAACCGGCCGGCGGCCCGCCGGAGCCCGGCGTGCCGGCGGACGGCCGACGGCGGTGGGCCGGGCGGGCGCGGGCGTTCGGCGAGGCGGCGCGCGTACGGGCCCGGCGTTTCTGGGACGGCGCGCAGCCGACGCTGCGGCAGCTCTGGTGGACCGAGGAGCCGGTGACGCCGGTGACCACAGTCGACCGGCGCGTCCCGGAGCCGCTCGCGGTGCCGGCCCAGGGCGAGGTGTACGTGTTCCTGGTCCGGGCCACCTACACCTGGTCGTCGGACTCGGCGCGGCCGGAGCTGTTCGGCTGGTACGTGGACTACTTCCAGCGGCAGGCCACGCAGCGCCTGCACCGGCTCGCGGTCCGGTACGCGGTGGACGTGCCGCCGCACCGCCCGCGCGACCTGCACGCCGCGTTGACCGCCGCGCTCGCCGACGACGACCCGCCGCCCTGGACGTACGCGCACGGCGAGGTGACGTTCACCTGCGAGCCGGACGTCACAGTGCACCTGGACGAGCGGGTACGCCGGCTGCTCCAGCCGTACTGGGAGCAGCGCATCGCACTGGAGTGCGAGCGCGACCTGGCCCGCCGTCGCGCCGGGTACGCCGAGGAGCACGACCGGCGCGACCAGCGCGACCGGGCGGCGGACGCGCGCGGGACGCCCGGCGGGGCGGGCACCGGCCCGGGGCAGGGGCGGCGTGGCGCACAGCCGGACGGTCCGGTCGAGTCGTTCACCCCGCTGGAGCCGCTGCTCCCCCCGCCCGCGCCGCGTCCGGCCCCGGGACAGCGGTCGCGGGCGGACGGCCCGGAGCCGCCGGCGGTCTGAGCCCGCCAGTCAGGCCGGGACGGCGGCGTCGGATCGGGTCCCGGCGCCGGTCAGCAGGCGTTGGTGCTGGTCTGGTTGCGCTTGAGCCCGTCGGACCAGGTGACGCCCTGGACGACGGCCACCACGACGCTGCCGTCGTGGATCTGCTCGTAGTGCAGGTGCGGGCTGAGGTCGTACTTCGCCGAGGTCGCGCCGACCCGCCCGATGACGTCGCCGCGCTTGACGGTGTCGCCCTTCTCCACGGCCCGGGAGTTGAGGTGGGCGTACCGGGTGCGCCAGCCGTCGCCGTGCCCGATCACGATGGTGTTCCCGTAGCCGGAGGTGGTGGAGTAGTACGACTCCAGCACGGTGCCGGCGGCACTGGCGACCGTCCGGCGGTTGAGGTCGTCGGGGCTGCCGCTGGCGTCGTAGTGGTTCCAGTCGATGGCGTGGGCCGGGCTGTGCCCGTTCCAGTTGTTGCCCTGCCAGGTCTGGCCGCACAGGAACGGCATCCGGAAGCCCGGCCGGGCGGCCTGCGCGGGCTGCACGCCGAGCATCGCACCGGCGACGACGGCGACAGTGAGCACTGCGGGCACGCGCATCCGGGCCGCGGTGAACGTCAGGGACATCGACCTCTCCTCTTCATCGACAACGATGTAAATCGATGCTAGGGCAGCCGTCCCGCCGGGTAAATAGCTACAGAGATGAATGTCTTGGCAAAGGTTTCCTACATTCCGTCGCCCGGCGGCGTCGTTCGGCGGTGGCCGGGCCGGGAGCACGTACGGCACAATCGCGGGCGATGGAGGCGGCCGAGATCCTCACCGCGCTCGCCGACCTGGCCCCGGCCGGCGCCGAGCGGGCCTTCGACGTCTCCGGCGCCGGCCGGCCGCTCATCTGGCTGCCCGGGCCCGACCGCGCGCCGCGCGACGCCCGGCTGGACCGGCTGGCCGCCCTCGACGCGCTGCACCGCGACCAGCGGATCCTGCGCCGGGGTCTGGCCTTCGTCGTCGGCGGCGCCGACCTCGACGGCAGCCACCGGCGGGTCCGCGTGCCGTTACTGGCCCAGCCGGTACGCCTGGAGCGCACCAGCCGGACCTACCGGATCGTGCCGGCCGGTGACCTGGAACTGACCACGCTGATCGAGGATCGGGACCTCGCCGGCCGGCTGGAGGCCGCCCCCGGGCTGGCCGGATCCGGCTGGCTCGGTGCGCCCGGCACCAGGGCGTGGATCACCGCCGCCGCCGAGGCCGCCGGCCTGAAGCTCGCGACGGTGCAGGCGCGACCGCCCCGCCGCGTCGACGACGAGACACTTGTCGGCGTCGCCGCCGCCGCGCTCTTCACCACCCGCGACGTGCTGGGCGGCCGGCTACGCGACACGCTGCTCGCCTGGGCGGTCCGGCCCGGGCTGGCGGACACGGCCCTGAGTCGCCTCTACACCGGCCAGGGCGGCGAGACCGTCCCAGTCGGCGGCAACGTCCGAGGCGGCCGCCGCGGACGGCGCGCGGACGGCAGACGGCGCGCGGACGCCGGTGGCGTGGCCGGCGAGGCGGAGGTGCTGTCGCCGTTGCCGTTGAGTCCTGCCCAGCGTGACGTGGTGCGGCGTACCCGCGTCGAACCGGTGGTGGTCGTCTCGGGCGCACCGGGCAACGGCAAGAGCCACGCCCTGGTCGCCGCCGCGCTGGACGCCGTGGACCGGGGTGGGTCGGTGCTCGTGGCCACCCAGTCGGTGCACGCCGCCGACGTGCTCGGTGAACTGCTGCGCCGGCACAGCGGCCCCGCACCGGTGCTGTTCGGCGACGCCGAGCGCCGGGAGACGATCGCCGCCGATCTGGCCGGCGGCGCGGGCGCCGGGACCGACGACGCCACACTGCGGACCGCCGAGGCCGCCGTGGCGTCCGCCGCCGACCGGGTACGCGCCCTGTCGGACGCGATCACCGCCGCCCTCGACCAGGAACACCGGGCCGCCACGCTGCCCGACTGGCAGCCGCTGCTGCCCGCCCTGAGCCGGGACCTCCCCCACCTGTTCGACCCGGACACCGACCTGGACGCGGTCCACACCACGCTGGTGGCGTCGACGGCACCCGGTGACGGCTGGTGGCGGCGCTGGCGGCGGTCGCGGGCCGGGACACGGCTGCGCCGGCTCAGCGGCGGCGACGTACCCGCGGAACGGTTGCGAACAGCGGTGGAGGCGGCGGGCGCGGTACGGGCGGCGGCGCGGCTGGCGGCCACCGGCGGTACCGACCTGGCCGGCTCCTGGCGTGCCCTGGCCACCGCCGAGGCGGCGCTCGCCGAGGCCGTCGGCACGGCGATGCGCCACCGGGCGACGAGCGCCCACCGGTGGAGCGACGCGGCGCGGCGTGCCACGGGTGGCCTGGCCGCCGCGCTGCGGGCCGGACGCAACCGCCGCCGCGAACTGCTCGCCGGGCTGGACGCCCGGGCGCTGGTACGGGCGCTGCCGCTGTGGGTCGGCACGGTCACCGACGTCGAGGACCTGCTGCCCCCGATGCCGGGGATGTTCGACCTGGTGGTGCTCGACGAGGCCGCGCACATCGACCAGTTGCGGGCCGCGCCGGCGTTGGCCCGGGCCCGGCGGGCGCTGGTGGCCGGCGACCCCCGGCAGCTGCGGTTCGTGTCGTTCGTGGCCGACGTGGACGTGGCCGCCACCCTGCGCCGGCACGGTCTGGAACGCTTCGGCGACCGGCTCGACGTACGCCGGTCCAGCGCTTTCGACGTGGCCACCGGCGCCGCCCCGGTCACCTGGCTGGGCGAGCACCATCGGTCCGTGCCGCACCTGATCGGGTTCTCCGCGCGCCGGTTCTACGGCGACCGGCTGGAACTGGTCACCCGGCATCCGCGCAACGAGCGCGCCGACGTCATCGACGTGGTGACCGTCGAGGGTGCGAGCGTTGTCGACGGCGTCAACCAGGCCGAGGTCACCGCCGTCCTCGACCTGGTACGGCGACTCGCCGCCGATCCCCCGCCGGGCGGCATCGCGGTGGTCACCCCGTTCCGCGCGCAGGCGGACGCGGTGGAGGCGGCGCTGCTGGCCGCGTACGACGTCGACGAGATCGAGCGCCTCGGCCTGCGCTCGGGCACGGTGCACGCGTTCCAGGGCAGCGAGGCGGACGTGGTGATCGCCTCACTCGGGCTGGTGGACGGCGACCCGCCGGCACGGCACCGGTTCGCCGCCGGGCCGAACCTGTTCAACGTGCTCGTCACCCGGGCCCGGAGGCGGCTGACAGTGGTCACCTCGCTGCGTTCGCCGGAGGGCCTGGTGGGTGACTTCCTGGCCTACGCGGACCGGCCACCCGTCGCGCCGGAGGCGGTGCCGGTGACCGGCTGGACCGCCGAGCTGGCCGAGGAGCTGAGCCGGCTCGGGCTGCCGGTGCGGCCCGGATATCCGGTGGGCCGGTGGCGCGTCGACCTCTGCGTGGGCGGGGACGCCGACGCCGTCGGGGTGATCTGCGGGGTGCACCCGGACGGTGCGGCGGCGCACCTGGAACGGCAGCGCACGCTGATCCGGGCCGGGTGGCGGCTGCACGAGGCGTTCGCCAGCCGCTGGGCGGGCGACCCGATCCGGGCCGCCCTGGAGCTGGCGTCGGGCATCGGCGCCGCCGGGCCGGGCAGCGAAAGCGGCCCCGACGGGCCCGACGGGCCGGGCAGCGAAAGCGGCCCCGACGAGCCCGCCGGGCCCGGCACCGGCGGCACCGCGCGGGCCGGTGCTCAGCCGACCAGGGCGGCGTAGCGGCCGCGCCGGTCCAGCAGCGCGTCGTGGGTGCCGGATTCGACGATCCGGCCGTGGTCGAGGACGGCGATGCGGTCGGCGTCGCGGACGGTGGAGAGCCGGTGCGCGATGGTCACCACGGTGCGGCCCCGGGCCAGCTCGTCCAGCGCCCGCTGGACCGCGCGCTCGGTCTCGGTGTCCAGCGCGCTGGTCGCCTCGTCCAGCACCAGGATCCGCGGGTCGCGCAGCAGGGTCCGGGCGATCGCCAGGCGCTGCTGCTCGCCGCCGGAGAACCGGTGGCCGCGTGAGCCGACCATGGTGTCGTACCCGTCGGGCAGCGCGCTGATGAGGTCGTGGATGCGCGCGGCGCGGGCGGCGGCCTCGATGTCGGCGTCGGTGGCGTCGGGGCGGGCGTACCGGAGGTTGTGCCGCACGGTGCCGTGCAGCAGGTACGTCTCCTGGCTGACCACGCCCACGACGGCGGCCAGGTCGGCCGGGCGCAGGTCGCGCAGGTCGATCCCGTCGATGGTGACGCGGCCGGCGTCCGGGTCGTGCAGCCGGCTGATCAGCGCGGCGAGTGTGCTCTTGCCGGAGCCGGTCTCCCCCACCAGGGCGAGGCTGGTGCCGGCGGGGACGTCCAGGCTGACGCCGGCCAGGGCGGCGGTGTCGCTGCCCGGGTAGCTGAAGGTGACGTCCTCGACGCGCAGGTGGCCACGGGCGGTGGCCGGGTCCAGCGGGACCGGGCGATCCGGCTCGGCGACCTCGACGGGCAGGTCGAGGTATTCGAAGATGCGGGCGAACAGGGCCAGGGACGCGGTGAGCGTGACGCCGACGTTGAGCAGGCCCATCAGCGGCCGGAACAGGTTGCCCTGCAGCGCGGTGAACGCGACGAGCGTGCCGATGGTGAGCGTGCCGGCGGTGCCGGGCAGGCCGGCGCCCAGGTAGATCACCGCCGGGATGGCGGCGAAGACGATGCTCATGGCGGCCATCCGCCAGCGTCCGGCCAGCTCCGAGCGCAGTTCCAGGTCGACCAGGCGGGCCGAGGAGGTGGTGAACCGGTCGACCAGGGCGGGGCCGGTGCCGAGCGTCTTGGCCAGCCGCACGCCGCTTACCGACAGCCCCTCCTCGATGGTCACCGTGAGGTCGGCCAGTTCCCGCTGGCGCTGGGCGGTGATCTCCCGGCGCAGCCGGGCGACCCGGCGGGTGAGCCAGAGCGCGGGCGGCAGCACGACCGCCGAGACGAGCGTGAGGCGCCAGCTCAGCGCCAGCATGGCGATGGTGGTGGCGACCACCGTGGTGAGGTTGGCGGCGATCGAGGTGGCGGTGGAGGTGACCACCGACTGCATGCCGCCGATGTCGTTGGTGATGCGCGACTGGACCTCGCCGGTGCGGGTGCGCACGAAGAAGCCGATCGACTGCCGCTGGAGGTGGGCGAAGACGTCGGTGCGCAGCCGGTGCATGACCTCCTGGCCGACGCGGGTGGAGATCCAGGTCTGGACGACGCCGAGCACGGCGGTCACGGCGGCGACCGCGACCATGCCCGCGACCAGCCAGGCCAGCAGCGTCAGGTCACGCTCCGGCAGGGCCCTGTCGATCACGGTACGCAGCAGGAAAGGCGTCGCCATCGCGATGATCGAGGACGCCACGATGATCGCCACCACGGTGGCGAGCGGGCCTCGGTGGGCGGTGAACAGGCCGCCGATGCGGCGCAGGGACACGTCGCGGGCCTGGGCCTTCTCGGCCGGGGAGACGGTTCGGCCGTCGCGGCGGCCGTCGGGGATGCGATCCAAGGGTGCTCCTCGTGTGGGGGACGATGCTGCCACCAACAATGCTGAGGTTACCTCAACATGAGGGAACAACACGAAAGCCTGTTACCGTATTCCCCGTGAGCGGCAGCGACGAGAGCCTGGCCGAGACGTTCTGGGCGGTGACCCGCCGGCTGCGGCACCAGACCAAGCGTGCGCTGGAACCGTGGGAGATCAGCCCCGGGCAGGCGCGGGCACTCGGCGTGCTGATGCGCCACGGCGCGCTGCGGCCCGGCGCGCTCGCCGAGCACCTGCGCATCGCCCCGCGTTCGGCCACCGAGGTGATCGACGGGTTGCAGGAACGTGGCCTGGTGCGGCGGCGGCCCGACCCGGGTGACAGGCGGGCCACGCTGGTCGCCCCCACCGCCGAGGGCGAGCGGGTGGGCACCGCGATCCGGCAGGCGCGGGCCACCGAGGCGGAACGGTTCTTCGGCGCGCTCGCACCGGAGGACCGGGCCGAGCTGGCCCGCATCCTGCGCCTGCTGCGCGAGGAATAGATCCGCCGTTTTTCACCCGTTCCGGGTGAGACGACGGGCCCCGTTGCGGGGAATAGCGCCATCGGAAGGAGGGCCGATGGTCGACGCCACCGAAGAGTTCTTCCGGAGCCTGGGGCAGCGCAGGCAGCGCGGGCCGACAGCGCTGCACGAGGGCACCGTCCGGTTCGACATCGCCGGCGACGGCTCGGTCGACCACTGGCTGGTCTCCGTCGCCCGGGGCGAGGTCACGGCGACGCGGCAGGCCACCGGCGGAGACGCGGTCGTCCGGGCGGACCGGGCCGTCTTCGACCGGATCGCGCGAGGCGAGGCGTACTTCCTGACCACCGTCCTGCGCGGCGAGGCCGAGGTGGAGGGCAGCCCGCGGCTGTTCGCGACCGTACGCCGGCTGTTCCCCTCCCCGCCCGGCTCGCGCCCGGCACGACACCGGGGAGACGACGATGGGTGACGACCACGTCGGCATCTTCGACGGGACGACCTTCCTGGTCTGCGACCGGGCGGGCGACATCGTCCCGGCGGCCGACGCCACCCACGGCCTGTTCGCCCACGACACCCGTCTGCTGTCCCGGTGGCAGCTCACCATCGACGGCGAGCGGCTCAGCACGCTGTCCATCGACGACATCCAGTACTTCGAGAACCGGTTCTACCTGGTTCCGGGCAGTCAGGACGTCTACGTCAACAGCACGCTCGAGGTGCGCCGGACCCACCGGCTGGACAGCGGACTCCAGGAGGACCTGCTCCTGGTCAACAACGACCGGCGGCCCGTCGACCTGACCGTGCGGATCGAGGTGGACGGACTTCGCGGACCTCTTCGCGGTCAAGGAGGGCACGACGAACCGCGAGGGGCGGCACTACCGTCGGGTCGACGGCCCGCGACTCGTCCTGGGTTACCAGCGCGAACGCTACCGCCGCGAGACGATCGTGTCCGCGACGGCTCCGGCGGAGGTGGACGAGAACGGCCTGACGCTGCGCGTGCACATCGAACCGCACGGCCGGTGGCAGACCCGGCTGACGGCCGAGCCGGACCTCCCCCTGCCCCGCGGGCTGGAGCGGCTGCGCCTGCCGGGACGGGCCGCCGGCGCCGAGCGGAACAAGGCAGGCGAACTACGGGAGTGGCTGGACCGGGCGCCGCGCCTGGAGACCAGCTGGGGGCCGTTGCAGAACACCTACCGGCAGAGCCTCATCGACCTGGCCGCGCTGCGGTTCAGCCCGTTCCTCGCCGGGACCGGGTGCGTGCTGGCGGCCGGGTTGCCCTGGTTCATGTGCCTGTTCGGCCGGGACAGCATCCTCACCAGCCTCCAGGCGCTGCCGTTCGCGCCCGAACTCGCCGCCACCACGCTCACCGTGCTCGCCTTCCGTCAGGGCAGCCGGATCGACGACTTCCGGGAGGAGGAGCCGGGCCGGATCCTGCACGAGATGCGCTACGGCGAGCTGACCGTCTTCGACGAGACACCGCACAGCCCCTACTTCGGCAGCGCGGACGTCACTCCCCTGTTCCTCGTGCTGCTCGACGAGTACGAGCGGTGGACCGGCGACGCCGCCCTCGGTCGGTTACCACGTCGGGACCATCTGGCCGTTCGACAACTCGTTCATCGCCTGGGGTCTGCGGCGCTACGGGTACGCCGACGAGGCGGCCCGCATCGCGGCCGGCATCCTGGACGCGGCGGCCTTCTACGACGGCCGGCTGCCGGAGGCGTTCGCCGGGCACGCCCGCTCGGAGACCCGGTATCCGATCCGGTATCCGACCGCGTGCAGCCCGCAGGCGTGGTCGGCCGGCGCGCCGCTGCTGCTCCTGCGGACGATGCTCGGCCTCCGGCCGGTCGGCGACGATCTCGTGGCCCGGCCCGCCCTGCCTGCTAACCTCGAGTACGTGGCGTTGCTCGACGTCCCCGGCCGCTGGGGACGCCTGGACGCCTTCGGCAGGAGCACCCCCGCCGGCGGCCTGAGCCGCTACGAGCTGGCGCCGCAGCAGCTCTCCGCACCGTGACGGGATCCCCATGCAGCGCATCGACTGGGCACACACAGCGGTCGTGGGCGTCCACTGGCAACACGAGGTGGTCAGCCCGGACGGCGTCTTCGGCCCGTTCTTCGCCGGCCAGGTGGCCCGGCACGGCGTGGCGGCGAACGCGGCCCGGGTCGCCGCCGCCGCGCGGGCGGCGGGCGGCCTGGTGGTCTTCACCCGCGTCGCCTACCGGCCCGGCCATCCGGACCTGATCACCAACACCCCGAGCTTCGCCATGATCGCCGAACGCGGGGCGTTCCTGGAGGGCGACCCGAAGACCCGGATCGTTGACGAGGTCGCGCGACAGCCCGGCGACATCGTGGTCACCGGCACCCGGCTCGGCGGATTCTCCGGCACCGAACTGGACCTGATCCTGCGCGCCCGGGGCGTGCGGACCGTGGTGTTCACCGGCGTCGCGACGAACCTGGCCATCGCCGCCACCGCCTACCAGGCGGTCGACAACGGGTACCGCATCGTCACCGTCTCCGACGCGTGCACGGCGGCCACCGACGAGCTGCACGACACCTACCTGAGCACGCTGGGCCAGCTCGGCGAGGTGGCCACCACCGGCGAGATCGCCTGACCGGGAGCCGGGACCGTCAGCGCAGGCCGGCGCGAGCGCTCAGCGCAGGCCGGCGGCGATCGCGTCGACCAGCAGCGCGCCGAGCGTACGGGCCATCACGGCGCGGGCGGCGTCGACGTCGAGCCCCATCGAGTCGCGCATCATCGACCAGGCCGACCAGGTGCCGGCCACGGTGAGCGCGTCGAGCAACTGTTCCCGGCCCGGCCCGGCCTGCGCCAGCTCGGGGGCGAACACCGACTCGATCTCCTGCCGGACGCGGGCGACGGCCGCCTCCCGGTTGCGGCGCAACTGCGGGGAGAACGGCTCCCGCAGCGCCGACGCGCGGGCCGAGGGCGCCAGCACCTCCAGCAGCCGGGCGCGCTGGTCGCAGAACGCGGCGATCCGGGCGGTCAGCGGCAGCTCCGGCGGCACCGGCCGCCAGAGTGCGGCCTGCCGCTCGCCGACCCGCCGCCCGGTCGCGGCGAACAGCGTCTCCATGTCCTTGAAGTTGGTCCAGAGCGTGCGCAGCGACACCCCGGCCCGCTCAGCGATCCGTTCCCCGGTGGGCCGCAGGTCACCGGAGTCGATCAGGGCCAGGTGCGCCTCCACGATCGCCGCCCGGGTGCGCTCGGCCCGCGCCGCGCGGCCGTCCACCCGCTCCGGCGGGTCGGCCTCCACCTCGATCATGGGTACGGATCTCCTGTGCTCGGGTACCGGCGGCCACTCTACGTGCGTGCCGCCGGGCGACCGGCACCCGGCCGCCCGGCGGTACGCCTCACGCGGTCGGCACCGCGTCGGCGGGCGGAGCGGTCGGCGGCTCGGTGAACTCGGTGACCGCGCCGGCACCGTCGTCTGTGGTGTAGGCGGGACCGAAGTACTCCTGCACACCGTTGCTCACCTTGGTGAGCCGGACACCGCCGTAGCCGGCGTGCACGCCGTCGGCGTACCGGAAGGGGACCAGGCCGGGGCCGCGGAAGCCGCCCTTGCGCACGGCCTCGACCAGCTTCTCCCGGGTGGGGTCGGGCCCGGCGGCCAGCATCGCCTGGACGAACGTGTACGCCATCGAGTAGCCGTAGATCGCGTTGCCGTCGACCGGGTTACCCGCGTTGTACCTCTGGTGGATCTTGGTGAACTCCTGGATCCACGGGTTGGCGGTGTCGGCCACGTTCGGCAGGTAGTTGTCGGCGACCATGCCCTCGAGGATCACCTTCTTGTCGCCGAGCTGGGCGGCCAGCGTGGTGTAGTCGGCGCCCACGTTGGAGACCACCCACTGCGCCTTGAAGCCCTGCCCGGCGGCCTGGCCCATGGCGAGCGCGGTGAAGCCGGGGATGGTCGCCGCGATCACCACCTGGCAGCCGGCCGCGCGCAGCGCCCCGATGGCCGGGCCGACCTGCTGGTTGGTGGTGGTGTACGTCTGCTTCGCCGTCACCGGGCCGAGGATCTGCTCCACCCCGACGAGCGAGTCCCGCCCGAAGTCGTCGTTCTGCCCGAAGTGGCAGACCTTCGCGCCGGGGAACTCGCGCTTGACGTAGGCGGCGAGGATCTTGCCCTCGACCGTGTAGTCGGGCTGCCAGCCGAACGTCGTCGGATACTTGTCCGGCTGGTTCCAGTTGCGGCTGCCGGAGGCGACGAACAGGTCCGGCACCTTCTGCGTCTTGACGAACTCCAGCACGTTCGTGTGCGTCGGCGTGCCCAGGCCGCCGAGCAGCGCGAAGACCTTGTCGTCGAGCACCAGCTTGCGGACGACGTTCTCGGTGCTGGCCGGGTTGTAGCCGTCGTCCATGACCTTGTAGACGATCTTCCGGCCGTGCACCCCGCCCTTGCTGTTGACGTGCTCGAAGTACGCCTTGGTGGCGGCGGAGATCTTCGAGTAGCCGGGCGCGGCCGGTCCGGTGAGCGGTTGGTGGGTGCCGATGACGACCTCGGTGTCGGTGACGCCGGGGACGTTCTCGGCGGCCTGCTTCTCGTCGTCGGCGCAGGCGGGCAACGCGGCCAGCAGGGCCAGGCCTGCGGCGGCCGCGAGAACGCGACGGGTGGTGGGGCGCATGGTTCTCCAATCCGGTGCGGCGGTGCGAACGGTGGGTGGAACCGGTGAGGTCAGCGGTCCGGCGACCGGTGGGGGGCCCGGCGGCGGCGCAGCGCGGCGCGCAGCCGGGCGCGGGCGGCGCGGACGCCACCGGCGATGCCGCCCGGCGCGGCGAGCATGACGACGATGAGGACCAGGCCGAACACTGCGAGCGCGAGGTTGCCCTCCAGCCGCTGGGCCAGGCCGGCGGAGAGGCTGAGATGTTCGGTGAGCAGGCCGGGCAGATCCTGGAGCGCGACCAGCAGCACCGCTCCCCAGACCGCGCCGGCCAGGCTGCCCAGCCCGCCGATCACGATGGCCATGAGCAGGAAGAGCGAGAGGTCCAGCGGGAACTTGCCGGGCGCTACGGTGGCGGTGATCATGGCGTACGCGCCGCCGCCCAGACCGGCGCAGGCGGCGCTGACCACGAACGCGAGCACCTGCGTGCGGGCCACCGGGATGCCGGCGAGCCGGGCCGCGACCTCGTCGTCGCGTACCGCCCGCAGGGACCGGCCGAAGCGGCTGCGCACCAGGTTGGCCAGCAGCAGCATGGTGAGCAGCGCGGCGGCCAGCGCGATCCAGGCCAGCCAGCGTTCCGGCTGGAAGTAGGCGCCGAGCGCCGCCGGTGGCGTCTGCGCCGGGAACGGCAGGCCCTGTTCGCCGTTGAACACGCCGGTGAAGATCGTGGTGACCGCCGGGACGAGCGTCGCCACGGCCAGCGTGACGCCGGCCAGGTAGGGGCCGCGCAGCCGGGCCGCGGCCAGCCCGATCACCAGCCCGCCGAGCGCGGTCACCGCGACGGCCACGAGCAGCGACGCGGGCAGCGTCCACCAGCCGGACACGGCCCGCTCGTCCAGGGCCCGCTGGGTCAGCGCCACCGTGTAGGCGCCGGTGGCCATCAGCGCGCCGTGCCCGAGCGAGAGCTGGCCGTTGAGCCCGACCAGCACGGTGTGCCCGGCGGTGACGCAGAGGAACGCGCAGACGCGCGCCACCTGGAGGTTCTGGTACGGCGCGAGCTGGTTGGTGACCAGCACGACGAGCGTGCCGGCGAACACGGCCAGCGCCAGGTGACGCAGCAGCGTGGAGCCGCGCGCCTCGCGTCCGGCCGGTGCGCCGGGGAGCAGCCGCCGCAGCGGGGACGGTGCCGCGGGCGCGATCTCGGTGGGGGTGGTCGTCACACGTGCCTCGCTCTCGCCGCGGAGAAGAGCCCGCCGGGGCGGACCAGCAGGACTGCCAGCAGCAGCACCAGGACGGCCAGCGGGGTGGTGTCCGGTCCGAGGTAGCCGGTGACGTAGGACAGGATCAGCCCGACCAGCAGGCCGCCGACCACCGCGCCGACCGGGCTGTCCAGGCCGCCGACCACGGCGGCGGTGAACGCGACCACGAAGACCAGGTCCATGGCGTGCGAGTGCAGTCCGAGTCCGGTGGGGACGACGAGCATGCCGGCCAGCGCGCCCACCCCGGCCGCGAGCGCCCAGCCGAGCGTGAGCATCCGGCCGACGCTGACGCCGAGCAGCCGGGACACCTCGGGCGCGAACGCGGCGGCCCGCATCCGCAACCCGACCGGGGTACGGGTGAACAGCAGCGCGAGCGACGCCACCACCGTCAACGCCGCGCCGAGCACCCACAGGTCGTACGGGGACAGCGCGGCCACCCCGCCGATGGTGAGCGCGTCGGTGTCGAAGGGCGCCGGGGCGGGCCGGTAGTCGTTGCCGAAGACCATGCCGAGTACCGCCTGGATGACCAGCACCAGCCCGAGCGCGACGATCACCTGGTTCAGTGGCCCGCCCGGCCCGGCGAACCGCATCAGCAGCCGCTCCACCAGCGCGCCCAGGGCCAGCCCGGACAGGATCGCCGCGGCCAGGCCCAGCCAGTACGAGCCGGTGGCGGAGACGACCGCGTACCCGATGTAGGCGGTGGCCACCGCCATCGCGCCCTGGGCGAAGTTGACCACCCGGGCGGCCCGCCAGATGAGCACCAGCGCGAGCGCGAACGCCGCGTAGACCGCCCCGGTGGCGAGCCCGTCGAAGGTGAGGAACCAGAACCGCTGCATCCGCCACCCCTTCCTAGAATCCGAGGTACGCGTGCCGGAGCTGGTCGTCGTCGCGCAGCCGGGCGGCCGGCGCGGCAGTCACCACCCGCCCGAGCGACATCACGATGCCCTGGTCGGCGACGGACAGCGCGGAACGCACGTTCTGCTCGACGAGCAGCACGGTGAGCCCGCGTTCGTCGCGCAGCCGCCGTAGCAGCGCCATGATCTGCGCGGTGACCTTCGGCGCCAGCCCGAGCGACGGCTCGTCGAGCAGCAGCAGCCGGGGTCGCGCGATCAGCGCCCGGCCGATCGCGAGCATCTGCCGTTCCCCGCCGGAGAGCTGGTGCCCGGCGTGGTCGCGGCGGCGGGCCAGGGCGGGGAACAGCTCGTACACCTCGTCCTGCGCGCGCCGGGCGTCGGCCCGGTCGCGCCGCCACAGCCCGCCGAGGCGCAGGTTCTCCGCCACTGTGAGCTCGGTGACGACGCCGCGTCCCTCCGGCACGTGCGCCAGGCCGCGCCGGACCAGGTGTTCCACCCGGACACCACGCAGGTCCTCCCCCGCGTACCGGACCCGGCCGCCGGTGGGCCGCAGCAGACCCGAGAGGGTACGCAGCAACGTGGTCTTGCCCGCGCCGTTGGCGCCCAGCACGGCGGTGACCGTGCCGGCCGGAACGGCGAACGCCACGTCGCGCAGCACCGGCACCGGGCCGTAGCCGCAGCTGAGCGCCTCCACCTCCAGCACGGCGGTCACGTCGTGCTCCCCTCGGCCGGCACGTCGGCCCCGAGGTACGCCTCGGTGACCCGCGGGTCGTCGCGGATGCTCTCCGGGTCACCGGCGGCGATCACCTTGCCGAAGTCGAGCACCACCAGCTCGTGGCAGACGGACATGACCAGGTCCATGTGGTGCTCGACGAGCAGCACGGCACAGCCGTCGTCGCGTCCGGGCAGCGCGCGGACCAGGTCGGCCAGTTCGGCCACGTCGTCGGCGCCGAGGCCGCCGGCCGGTTCGTCGAGCAGCAGCAGCCGGGGCCGGGCGATCAGCGCGCGGGCCAGCGCGACGCGCTTGCGCACCGGGTACGGCAGGGTGGCCGGGGCGGCGTCGGCATACTTCTCGATGCCCAGCTCGGCGAGCAGGTCCATGGCCAGGGCGCGCAGCCGGCGCTCGTCCCGGTCGCTGCGAGGCAGGCCGAACAGGGCGGCGGCGAACCCGGCGCGGGCGGTGTGGCTGGCTCCGGCGACCACGTTCTCCAGCACGGTCAGGCCGGCGAACAGGCCGACGCCCTGGAGTGTGCGGGCGATGCCGAGGCGGGTGAGGGCGTGCGGGCGGGGCCGGAACGGCCTGCCGTCCAGTGTGAGCGATCCGCCGGTCGGCCGGACGAACCCGCAGACCACGTTGAACAGCGTGGTCTTGCCGGCGCCGTTGGGCCCGATCACGCCGACGACCCGGCCGGGCGGCACCCGCAGCGAGACGTCGTCGAGGGCGGTCAGGCCGCCGAAGCGGACGCCGACGCGGTGCAGCGCCAGGCCCTGATCGTCGGTGGCTGTGCCCGGTGGGCTCATCGTCACCTCGTGGCGGTCGACGGAGCGCGGAAAACTAATTACACCGGGAGTGTACTTTTCTCTGCCGCCGCGTCAATGCCTTGATGATCACGGGCCTCACGTGCCCACTTCGCGCCTCCTACGTGCACTGTCGGTGCGATCATCCCGCCATGCGGTCGCGGGCACGCCGCAGGAACGTCTGTTCCGCCGCGTTGCCGGTGCCGGCGATCGCCGCGTCGTACGCGGCCCGCGCCCGCGCCGGACGGTCCAGCCGGCGCAGCAGGTCGGCCCGGATCGCGTGCCACACGTGGTAGCCGGCCAGGTCCAGGCGTTCCACTTCGGCCAGTCCGGCCGCCGCCCCGCGTACCTCGGCCAGCGCGACCGCCCGGTTCAGCGCCACCACCGGCCCGGGCGCGACGGCGGCCAGCTGGTCGTAGAGCGCGAGGATCTGCCGCCAGTCGGTGTCGGCGGCGGCGGGCGCGTCGGCGTGCACGGCGCCGATCGCGGCCTGGATCTGGTACGGGCCGGGCCGGTTCCGGCGCAGGCAGCGGCGGACCAGCTCCTGCCCTTCGGCGATCAGCTCCCGGTCCCACCGGCCGCGCTCCTGCTCGGCCAGCGACACCGGCACGCCGTCCGGGCCGGTCCGGGCGTCGCGGCGGGCCTCGGTGAGCAGCATCAGCGCGAGCAGGCCGAGCGCCTCCGGCTCGTCCGGCATGAGCGTGACCAGCAGCCGGCCCAGCCGGATCGCCTCGGCACCCAGCTCGGCGCGGCCCAGACGGTCCCCCGCGCTCGCCGTGTGCCCCTCGTTGAAGATCAGGTACACCACCGCGAGCACCCCGCGCAGCCGGTCCGGCAGGTCCGCGTCGCGCGGCACCCGGTACGGGATGCCGGCGTCGCGGATCTTCGCCTTGGCCCGGACCAGGCGCTGGGCCATCGTCGGCTCCGGCACCAGGAAGGCCCGCGCGATCTCGGCGGTGCTCAGGCCGCCGAGCAGGCGCAGCGTCAACGCCACCCGGGCGCCGGTGCCGAGCGCCGGGTGACAGCAGGTGAAGATCAGGCGCAGGCGGTCGTCGGGCACGGGCCCCTCCTCGGCGGGCGGGTCGGCGGCGTGCAACAGGGCGGCCTCGGCGTGCCGGGCGGCCCGGGTCGCCTCACGGCGCAACCTGTCGATCGCCCGGTTCCGGGCGGTGGTGATGATCCAGCCGGCCGGGCTGGCCGGCGGGCCGTCGGCGGCCCAGCGCGTCACCGCGATGGTGAACGCCTCCTGGACCGCCTCCTCGGCGAGGTCGATGTCGCCGAGGAGGCGGACCAGGACGGCTACCGCGCGGCCGTACTCGGCCCGGAAGACCCGTTCGACAGCGGTCATCCCTCGCCCTGGAACGGGCGGACCTCGATCGGCAGCGTGGTGGCGAGGGCGTAGCGGCGGCCCCAGTCCAGCGCGGCGTCCAGGTCGGGCGCCCGGATGATGGTGACGCCGCCCAGGTACTCCTTGCCCTCGGCGAACGGCCCGTCGGTCACCAGCACCTCGTCACCGGCCGGGCGCAGCACGGTGGCGGTCTGCGGGTCGTGCAGGCCGTTGCCGAACACCCAGCAGCCCGCCTCCCGCAGGTCCCGGCCGATGGCCTCGACCTCGCGCATCACCCCGGCCAGGAACTCCGGGTCCGGACGGCCCTGGCCGGCCGGCTGGTACATGCTGATCAGGTACTGCTTCATCGGTGTCTCCTCACCGCCGGGGACGGCCCCGCGCCGCCCCTTCACCCTCCACACGAACGGTGGGCGCCGGTTTCGACACGCCGGGCCGGGTGAATCCGGCCGGGAGCGGGGTACGCCGTCGCGTGCGCCGCCACCGGGTCGTCGTCGTGGGCGCCGGGTTCTCCGGCCTGGCCTGCGCGCTCGCCCTGGACGCCGCAGGCGCCGAGGTACGGGTGCTGGAGGCCCGGGACCGGGTGGGCGGACGGACGCTCAGCCGCCCGCTGCCCGGCGGCGGCTGGCTGGATCTCGGCGCGCAGTGGATCGGCCCGACCCAGGAGCGGATGTACGCGCTCGTCGCCGCGTACGGCCTGACCACGTTCCCCTCCCCCACGCGGGGCGCGGCGACGCTGCTGCTCGGCGGACGCCCGGCCACCGGCGAGCCACCGGGGCTGTCCGCGCTGCTTGACACGCTCGACGAGATGGCGGCCGGGCTCGACCCGGCCGCGCCGTGGCGGGCGGACGAGGCGGCCCGGTGGGACCGGATCACGTTCGGCGGCTGGCTCGACGCGAGCGCGGCCGACCCGGCCACCGCCGGGTACGCCGCACGGATGCTCGCCGGTGGGCTGCTGGCCGCCTCGGCGGACGAGGTCTCGCTGCTGCACATGCTGTTCTACCTGCGCAGCGGCGGCGGCACCCGTTCACTGTTGCGCATGGCCGGTGGCGCCCAGCAGGACCGCGTGGCAGGTGGTCCGGCCGCGCTGGCCGAGCGGATGGCCGCCGCGCTGCCGCCGGGGAGCCTGTGCCTGCGCGCCCCGGTGGACGGCGTCGCGCAGGACGGCGACGGCGTGCGGGTGCGCTCCGGCGGCGAGACTCACCGCGGCGACGCCGTGGTGGTCGCGCTGGCACCGACGCTGGCCGGGCGCATCCGGTACGACCCGCCGCTGCCGCCGCTGCGCGACGGGCTGACCCAGCGGATGCCGATGGGCGTGGCGCTCAAGGTGCACGCGCTCTACCCGGAGCCGTTCTGGCGGGCCGACGGCCGATCCGGCGTGTCCAGCACCGACACCGGGCCGCTCACCGAGACGGTGGACAACTCGCTGCCGGGAGCGCCGGGCGGGGTGCTCACCGCGTTCAGCTACGGCGCACAGGCCCGGGCGCTGCGCCGGCTAGCTGAGGACGCGCGCCGGGACGCGCTGTGCGACGCGCTCGCCGCGATCTTCGGCCCGGCCGCCGCGCGCCCCGACGACCTCGTCGAGTACGACTGGTCGGCAGACGAGTGGACGCGCGGCTGCTTCTGCGGCGTCCTGCCACCCGGCGCGTGGTGCGCGTACGGCCCGGAACTGCGCACGCCCGTGGGCCGGGTGCACTGGGCCGGCACCGAGACCGCGACCCGGTGGAGCGGCTACCTGGAGGGCGCGGTGACCGCCGGCGAGCGCGCCGCCACCGAGGCGCTCGCCCAGCTCGGCTGAGCGCCCTATTCAGTGAAATTCTTCGATGCAATCTATTGAAAAGTTTCTCCGCCCTGTGCCCTAATGACGACAGTTCCCTTCGTCATACTCCCGCCGCCGGAGCGCGGCAACCCCCAGGGAGGACAGATGCACAGATCGATCCGATCGGCGCTGCGCGTGGCCGGAGCCGCGCTGCTCGCCACCGTCACCGTCGCCGCGGCGGCCCTGTCCGGGACGGCTCCCGCCTCCGCCGCCCCGGCCGGACTACCCGGCATGGACGTCTCCAGCTACCAGGGCAACGTGAACTGGTCCGGGGCGTGGGCCAACGGCGCCCGGTTCGCCTACGTCAAG
Organism: Micromonospora sp. NPDC048887; assembly: GCF_040649715.1. Classification (NCBI taxonomy): domain Bacteria; kingdom Bacillati; phylum Actinomycetota; class Actinomycetes; order Micromonosporales; family Micromonosporaceae; genus Micromonospora; species Micromonospora sp. NPDC048887. The sequence continues at coordinate 22,769 of NZ_JBEZGA010000007.1, forward strand.
GCGACCGAGGGCACGTACTACACCAACCCGTACTTCGCCCAGCAGTACAACGGCTCGTACAACGTCGGGATGATCCGCGGCTCGTACCACTTCGCCCGCCCCGACACCACCAGCGGCGCCACCCAGGCCAACTACTTCGTCGACCACGGCGGCGGCTGGTCGAAGGACGGCCGGACGCTGCCCGGCGCGCTGGACATCGAGTACAACCCCTACGGCGCGACCTGCTACGGCCTGAGCCAGGCGTCGATGCGCAGCTGGATCGCCTCGTTCGTCAACCAGTACTACGCCCGCACCGGCCGGTGGGCCACCATCTACACGACCACCGACTGGTGGAGCACCTGCACCGGCAACACCTCGCAGTTCGCCGCAAACAACCCACTGTGGATCGCCCGCTACGCAAGCAGCGTCGGCACGCTGCCGGCGGGCTGGGGCACGTACTCGTTCTGGCAGTGGTCCTCCTCCGGGATCTTCCCCGGTGACCAGAACGTCTGGAACGGCTCACTCGACCGGCTGCGCGTGCTGGCCTGCAACGGACCCTGCTGAGCCCGGCCCGGGCGTGGCGGGCGGTGCCGGTCCCGCCACGCCCGGCGTACCGGAAGATCCGGCGCTCCCCTTCCGCGAGGAGGTTGCGATGTCCGTTCCCGTACCCCGGCGGACCGTGCTGCGCGGCGCGGTCCTGCTCGGCGCCGCCGCCGGCGTCGGCGCGCTGACCCAGATCGGCGCCGGTCCCGGCGCGCGGGCCGCCGCCACCCGGGTCGACCAGCCGACCATCGCCAACTGCGCGACCTGGGGCGCCCGCCAGCCCTCGTCGCCGGTGAGCGTGGTGTCGAGCCGGCCCAACAAGATCATCGTCCATCACACGGCGTTCCCGAACACCACCGACTACAGCCTGGCGCAGGCGTACCGGAACTCCCGCGACATCCAGGACCTGCACATGGACGGCAACGGCTGGCTCGACTCCGGGCAGCACTTCACAAACAGCCGGGGCGGCTACCTGACCGAGGGCCGGCACGGCAGCCTCTACGCGCTGCTGCACGGCCAGACCATGGTGCAGGGCGCGCACTGCGTCGGGCAGAACAGCCAGGCCATCGGCATCGAGAACGACGGCATCTACGTGGACGTGCAGCCGCCGCAGGCGCTCTGGAACAGCCTCGTCACGTTCTGCGCGTTCACCTGCCAGCAGTACGGCATCGCGCCCACCGAGATCTACGGGCACAAGGACTTCAACAACACGCAGTGCCCGGGGCTGCTGCACGACCGCCTCCCCGAGCTGCGCCGTACCGTCGCCGCTCGTCTCGGCGGCTGACCCACGGGGGTACGCGGGGCGCCCGGGTGCGACGGGCGCCCCGCGTAGCCTGCTGCGTCAGTCCTGGCTTATATAAGCCTCTCCTGATATACATGGGTCGTGCACGCCTTCGACGTCCTCGGCGACCCGGTCCGCCGCCGGATCCTGGAGCTGCTCGCCGACGGCGAACAGCCCGCCGGCACGCTCGGCGAGACCGTGCGGCGCGAGTTCGGCATCAGCCAGCCCGCCGTCTCCCAGCACCTCAAGGTGCTGCGCGAACACGGCTTCACCACAGTGCGCGCCGAGGGCACCCGCCGCCTCTACGCCGTGGACCCCGCCCCGCTGCGCGACATCGACGCGTGGCTGGACGGGTTCCGCCGCTTCTGGACGCCGCCGCTGACGGCGCTCGCCACCGAGCTGGCCCGGGGCCGCCGCGAACGACGGCTGCGCGAGGACACCACCGACGAGAGGACCGACCCATGATGGACGTGACCGGACAGATCAGCGCCGTCGAGCGCCGCATCGGCGACCGTACGCTGCCCGCCGGGCAGGCGCGGGTGCTCACCATCGCCCAGACGTACGACGCACCGGTGGCCGACGTCTTCGACGCCTGCACCAATCCGGAACGGATACCCCGCTGGTTCCTGCCGATCTCCGGCGACCTGAGCCTCGGCGGCCGGTACCAGCTGGAGGGCAACGCCGGTGGCGTCGTCGAACGCTGCGACCCGCCGCACGGCTTCGCCGCCACCTGGGAGTTCGGCGGCGAGGTGAGCTGGATCGAGGTACGGCTGCGCGAAGCCGGCCCGGGGCGTACCCGGTTCGAGTTGGAACACGTCGCGCACGTCGACGACGACCGGTGGGCCGAGTACGGTCCGGGCGCGGTCGGCATCGGCTGGGACCTGGCGCTGCTCGGCCTGGCCTCCCACTTCGCCGCCGACGGCACGGGCGTCGACCCGGCCGCCGCGGCCGAGTGGATGGCCTCGCCCGACGGCCTGCGTTTCATCGCCGAGTCCAGCAGCGGCTGGACAGCGGCAAGCGTCGAGGCAGGTACCCCGGCCGAGGAGGCCCGAGCCGCGGCCGCCCGGGTCCAGGCCTTCTACACCGGCACCCCCACTCCCTGACGCCCTCCGGGTCACCCCCTCCTCGCCGATCTTGCACTTTGAGCCCTTTCGGTGTCCGCTCCGCGCGGATTGCCGGGCACCAAAGTGCAAGATCGGCGGAGGTGGTGGGGAGTTGGTGTTCACCCCGGGGCTCGGGCTGTTCGGGTCCGGCTTGCTGAGGTCGGCGGCCTCTCCGGTGGCACCGGTCGCGTCCCGCTGACCGAGTGCGCTCGCCCCAGTCCGGCGTGCTCGGCTCGTTGCCCCACCGCATTCGCGTCCCATGACACGCTTCACCGGTCGCCCTCGCCGGGGTTTTTAAGATCTTGGTAGGAAACGGCCCCCATAAGGGCCCTTTCCTGCCAAGATCTACCCGCGTCCCGGGATGCGGAACGGGCTTCTCTCGATGTGGAGTGTCGCGCTCCACAGGGGCAGGAAGCGGGGCTCCGGGCCAGCCGTGGCGACGGGCGACGCGCGCGGCGAGCCAGCGAGCCAGCGAGGCCGGTGCGGTGCGGCCGGTGCGGCGAGGGTGCCTGCGGTGGAGTCGGCCAGCGGTGACATCCACGGTGGCGGACTTGCGGCAACCTGCTCGGGTTCGCCCTGATGGAGGCACGCGCCCAGCTCGCCGGTCGAGGGGGCGAGGCCTGACCTCCGGGGGCGGGTGCGGGTAACGTGCTGCGGCGTGACCGCGTACTCGCACTGCTCGTTCTGCGGCGCGGCCTACCCGGCGGGCGCCGGGTGGCCGCGCGTCTGTCCGTCCTGCGGCGAGACGGTGTGGCGCAATCCGCTGCCGGTGGCGGTGGCGATGCTGCCGGTACGCACGCCGGACGGGCTCGGCGTGGTGGTGGTACGCCGCGACATCGAACCGGCGCGTGGGCAGCTCGCGCTGCCGGGCGGCTTCATCGAGTACGGCGAGGAGTGGTCCGAGGCGCTCGTGCGTGAGCTGCGGGAGGAGACCGGGCTGCTGGCCGAGGCCGGCGAGGCGCGGCTGTTCGCGGTGCACGGCGCACCGGCGGGCGGCGCCATGATGGTCTTCGGCGTGCTGCCCGAACGGCCGGCCGGCGACCTGCCGCCGTCCGCGCCCACCGAGGAGGCCACCGAGTGGCTGGTGCTGACCGAGCCGGTCGAGCTGGCCTTCTCCACGCACACCCGGGTGCTGGCCGACTTCCTCGCCGGTCAACGCCCGCTCTGACCGGAACCCGGGCCGCCGGACGGACCGGCGGCCACCCTGGCGCGGTCAGCCGCGGGCCGGGACCGGCTGGGGCGAGAACGGCACGGCGGCGGGCACCTCGATCTCCGGCTCACCGGCCGGGTGCCGCCACAGCCCGCGCCGCCGCAGGATCGGCAGCACGCCCTCGCCGAACCAGTACGCCTCCTCCAGGTGCGGGTGGCCGGAGAGGATGAACTCGTCCAGGCCGAGCGCGTGATACTCGGCGATCCGGTCGGCGACCTCGGTGTGGCTGCCGACAAGTGCCGTGCCCGCGCCGCCGCGGACCAGCCCGAATCCGGCCCACAGGTTCGGCGAGACCTCCAGCCCGTCGCGGGAGCCGCCGTGCAGGTCCAGCATCCGCCGCTGTCCCTCGGACTCGCTGCGCCGCAGCCCCTCCTGCACCGCGCGCACGTCGGCCTCGGGGATGCCGTCGAGCAGCTTGCGGGCCTGCGCCCACGCCTCCTCGGCGGTGTCCCGGCTGATCACGTGCAGCCGGATGCCGTACCGCAACTCGCGACCGGTCTCGGCGGCGAGACCGCGGATCCAGTCCAGCTTGCCGGCCACCTGCGCGGGCGGCTCGCCCCAGGTCAGGTACACGTCGCTGTGGCGTACCGCCACCGGCCCGGCCGCGCCGGACGACCCGCCGAAGTAGACGGGCGGCACCGGGTCGGGCACGCGGGCGAGCCGGGCGCCCTGGACCCGCACGTGGGCGCCGTCGTGGTCGACCGTCTCACCGCGCCACAGCGCCCGCACCACGTGCAGGAACTCGTCGGTACGCGCGTACCGGGCGTCCTTGTCCAGGAAGTCGCCGTACCCGCGCTGCTCGGTGGACTCGCCGCCGGTGACCACGTTGAGCAGCAGCCGCCCGCCGGACAGGCGCTGGAACGTGGACGCCATCTGCGCGGCCAGGGTGGGTGAGAGCAGGCCGGGCCGGAACGCGACGAGGAACTTCAGCCGCTCGGTGACCTCGGTGAGCATGGCGGTGGCCAGCCAGGCGTCCTCGCACCAGGCGCCGGTGGGGGTGAGCGCGCCGGCGAAGCCGAGCTGCTCGGCGGTGCGGGCGATCTGCCCCAGGTACGCCACGGTGGCGGGTCGCGCGCCACCGGCGGTGCCGACCGGTACGCCGTGGCCGCCGCCCACGATGTCCCGGCTGTCGCCGTAGGTCGGCAGGAACCAGTGGAAGCTGAGCGACATGGTGTACCTCCGGTGCGCGGGTCGGACGGGCCCCTCCTGAGTGGTGGGACGACCACGCCGACACCCTACCCATAAAACCTATCGGGTTGGTAGGTTGCTGTCGCCCGCCGACGGCCGGGTTCACCCTCCCCGAGGAGTCGCCATGCGTACCCCCAGATCGCGCCGCCGCCCGATGGCCGCGCTGCTCACCACCCTCGCGCTGCTCGCCGCGACGGCGCTGACGGCCTGCGGCGGCGAGGCGGCCGACGCCAGCGGCGGCGGCGACCGCCCACTGCGGATCGGCTACCAGCGCTTCGGCGGGCTCAGCCTGGTCAAGGCGCGCGGCGACGCGAAGAACGTCACCTGGTCGCTGTTCGAGAGCGGCCCGGCGCTGACCGAGGCGCTCAAGGCCGGCTCGATCGACATCGGTCAGGTCGGCGAGGCGCCGCCGGTGTTCGCCGCCGCCGGGAAGATCCCGTTCTCCGTGGTCGGCACCTCCGAGCCGATCCCGCAGGGCGAGGCGGTTCTGGTCAAGGCGGACAGCCCGTATCGTGGATTCGCCGACCTACGCGGGCGCACCGTCGCGCTGAACAAGGGCTCCAACGTGCACTGGCTGCTGGTGAAGCTGCTGGAGGCCAACAAGATGACGCTCGCCGACATCAACGTCAAGTACCTCAAGCCCGCCGAGGGGCGGCCCGCGTTCGACAACGGGCAGGTCGACGCGTGGATCATCTGGGACCCCTACTTCGCGCTGGCCGAGCGACCGGGGGTACGGGTCCTCGCCGACGCCACCGGGCTGGCCGGCAACCGCGAGTATGTGCTGGCCGCGCCGGACGCGGTGCAGAACCGCACCGACGACGTGCGGGCGTTCCTGAACACGTACCGGCAGACCACCGACTGGGGCATCGCCCACCCGACCGAACGCGCCGCCGTCCTCGCCCCCGAGCTGAAGATCCCACTCGACGTGACCACCCGGGCGCTGGCCCGCAGCGCCAAGCCGCTCGCCCCGGTCACCCCGGAGATCGGCGCCGAGTTGCAGGCCATCGCGGACAGCTTCGTGGAGCTGAAGCTGGTACCCGGACCGGTCGACATCGCCGGGCGGGTGGACGGCCGGTTCAACGAGGCGTTCCAGTGAGCGGTCCGGCGCTGGCCGAGGCGACCGCTCCCGTCGTACCCGATCGGGCGACGCCGCGGCGGTCGCGGGCCCGCGCCTCGCGGCGGTGGCGGCGCGCGGTGAGCCCGGTCGTGCTTGTGCTCGCCTGGGAGGTCGCCGCGCGGACCGGGCTGCTCGCCCCGGAGAAGCTGCCCGCGCCGAGCGCGGTGCTGGCCACCGGCGCTCGGCTGGCCCGCGACGGGACGCTCGGCGTGCACCTGCTCGACTCGCTCACCCGCGCCGCGCTCGGCCTGCTCATCGGCGGCGGCCTGGCGCTGGTGCTCGGCGCGGCGGCGGGACTGCTGCGCCTCGGCGACGACCTGGTCGACCCGCCGGTGCAGATGGCCCGGATGCTGCCGCACCTGGGCCTGGTCCCGCTGCTGATCATCTGGGTGGGCATCGGCGAGTCGCTGAAGGTCACGCTCGTCGCGCTCGGCGCGTTCTTCCCGATCTACTTCAACACGTACGCCGGCATCCGCGACATCGACGAGCGGCTGGTGGAGGCGGCGCGTACCTGCGGCCTCGGCGCGGCGGCCCGGCTGCGGCACGTGGTGCTGCCCGGCGCACTGCCGGCGCTGTTCCTCGGGTTGCGGCTGGCCATCGGCGCGGCCTGGCTCAGCCTGGTCGTCGGCGAGCAGGTGAACGCGCAGACCGGCGTCGGGTTCCTGATGATGGAGGCGCGCGAGTTCAGCCAGACCGACGTGGTGGTGCTCGGCCTGCTCATCTACGCGCTGCTGGGCCTCGCCTCCGACCTGCTCATCCGGTACGCGGAGAGGAGGACGCTGGCGTGGCGACGCGGACTGCGCGCGACCTGACCGGGCCGGTGCTCACCGCACGGGCGGTGACCCGGTCCTTCGGCCCGGCGGTGGTGCTGGCCGGGGTGGACCTGACCATCGCCGCCGGGGAGACGGTGGCACTGCTCGGCGGCAGCGGCTCCGGCAAGAGCACGCTGCTGCGCGTGCTCGCCGGGCTCGACGGCGACGCGGGCGGCGAGCACGTGCTGCACGGCACCGCCGCCGTCGTGTTCCAGGAGCACCGGCTGCTGCCGTGGAAGCGGGTCGCCGGCAACGTGGCGCTCGGCCTGGCCGGGCCGGACGTGGGCGACCGGGTCGGCCACGCGCTGGCCGAGGTGGGCCTCGCCGACCGGGGCCGGGCCTGGCCGGCCGAGCTGTCCGGCGGGCAGGCGCAGCGGGTCGCGGTGGCGCGCGCGCTGGTCCGCGAACCCGACCTGCTGCTGCTGGACGAGCCGTTCGGCGCACTCGACGCGCTGACCCGGCTGCGCATGCAGGGGCTGCTGCGGCGGCTGCGCGCCCAGCACGGCTTCGCCGCGCTGCTGGTCACCCACGACGTGGAGGAGGCGCTGCTCCTGGCCGACCGTGTCCTGCTCCTCGACGACGGCGTGATCGCCGAGGAGATGCCGGTACGCCTCGGCCCGTCCCCGAGCCCCGACGACCCGGCCCTCGGCGCGCTGCGCCGCCACCTGCTCGACCGCCTCGGCGTACCCGCCGGCTGACCGCGATGGAGAACCGATGACCCGCTGGACGCCCGACCCCACCTTCTACCCCTCCCCCGCGCTCGCCGCCACCGCGCCGGCCGAGAAGCTCGCGTACGTCGCCGCGTTCGATCGCGCCGGGCAGCGCCCCGACGCCATCGCGGTGCTCGACACCGACCCGGACTCCGACTCGTACGGCCGGGTGGTGGGCTGGACCGAGCTGCCGAACACCGGCGACGAGCTGCACCACTTCGGCTGGAACGCGTGCAGCAGCGCGCTCTGTCCGACCGCTCCGCACCCACACGTGGAACGCCGCTACCTGATCGTGCCGGGCCTGCGCTCGTCCCGGATCCACGTGCTGGACACCAAACCCGACCCGCGCCGGCCGAACCTGGTCAAGGTGATCGAGGCGAAGGAACTCGGCGAGCGCGCCGGGTACTCCCGGCCGCACACCGTGCACTGCGGGCCGGACGGCATCTACGTCTCCGCGCTGGGCGGCGCGGACGGGCAGGAGGGGCCGGGCGGCATCGCCGTGCTCGACCACACCACGTTCGAGGTGCGCGGCGCGTGGGAGGCCGACCGGGGGCCGCAGTTCCTGGCGTACGACTTCTGGTGGCACTACACCCAGGACGTGCTGGTCACCAGCGAGTGGGGCACCCCGTCGATGATCGAGGACGGCATCGTCGGTGAACTGCTGTTGGGCCGCCGGTACGGGCACGCGATCCACTTCTGGGACCTGGCGAAGCGCCGGCACGTGCAGCGCGTCGACCTCGGCGACCAGTACCAGATGCCGCTGGAGCTGCGCCCCGCGCACGACCCGACGAAGTCGTACGGCTTCGTCGGCGTGGTGATCAGCGTCGAGGACCTGTCCGCCTCGATCTGGCTGTGGCACCGCGACGGCGACGCCTGGGCGGTGACCAAGGTGATCGACATCCCGGCCGAGCCCGCCGACCCGGCCGACCTGCCGGACCTGCTCAAGCCGTTCGGTGCGGTACCGCCGCTGGTCACCGACATCGACCTGTCGGTGGACGACAGATTCCTGCACGTCTCCTGCTGGGGCACCGGCGAACTGATCCGCTACGACGTCAGCGACCCGTTCCACCCGGTACGCGTCGGCTCGGTGCGCCTGGGCGGCATCGTCAACCGCACCCCGCACCCGGCGTTCCCGGACGAGCCGCTGGCCGGCGGCCCGCAGATGGTGGAGATCAGCCGCGACGGCCGCCGCGTCTACGTCAGCAACTCGCTCTACGGCGCCTGGGACGACCAGTTCTACCCCGACGGGGTGGGCGCCTGGGTGGCGAAGCTCGACGTCGACCCGGAGCACGGCGGCCTCGTGCCGGACCCGCGGTTCTTCCCGCGTGGGGAGGAGTTCCGCGGCCTGCGGGTGCACCAGACCCGGTTGCAGGGCGGCGACGCCTCGTCCGACTCGTACTGCTTCCCGTGACCGGCGCGACCTGGGCGGCGCTGGCCGGCCTCGGCGCGTTCCACGGCCTGAACCCGGCGATGGGGTGGCTGTTCGCGGTGGCCCGGGGCCTCCAGGAGCGCCGCCGGGCGGCGCTGCTTGCGGCCCTGCCGCCGATCGCCGCCGGGCACCTGGCCTCGGTGGCGGTGGTCGCCGCCCTGGTCAGCGCGACCCGGTCGGTGACGGCCAGCACTGCGGTCGCGGTGGCCGGCGGGGTGCTGCTGGTCGGGTTCGGGCTGTGGCGGCTGCTGTCCGACCGGCACTTCCGGTGGGCCGGGATGCGGCTGTCCGCGGCGCAGCTCACCGCCTGGTCGTTCCTGATGTCGGCGGCGCACGGCGCGGGCCTGATGCTGCTGCCGGTGCTGCTCGCCGAACCGGCGGCCGGCGGAGGCCCGCACGCCGGGCACCTCGCCGCCGCGCCGGCCGGAGCGCTGACCGGCCTGCTCGCCGCCGCCGTGCACACGGTCGCCATGCTCGCCGTCGCGCTGGTCGTGGCAGTGCTGGTGTACGAGGTGCTCGGCGTCGGTGTGCTGCGCCGGGCCTGGTTCAACGTCGACCGGCTCTGGGCCGGTGTGCTGGTGGCGGCCGGGGTGGTGACGCTGATCGCCGCGGCGTGACCCGGCAGTGGCTCGCCGGGCAGACGCACGGGCCCGGCGTCGACCGCGAGCGGCTGCTGAAGGTGGGCGCGCGCAGGACGGCCCCGCCGTCACCCGTCCTTCGGACGGCCTGGGCAGGAGGTGGCAGCCGGGTATGCCTCGACGAAGACGTGGAGGGGCATCTCGCCTCCTGCCTTCGGTCCGCGGTAGATCGAGAGGCTGGACCAGTGACCACTGATGTTCTGGCAGTAGACGGCGTAGGCGCTGCCGTCTCCCTGGCTGTCATCCCAGCTGCCGTTGGCCTGCCAGCCGTCAGCGACGGCTCGTGCGCCGAAGGTGGTGAGCAGTTGCGCTGCGGTCATCGCGTTCGTGGTGGTGTAGTCGTTCTCGACGGCGGCCACCCGCTTCGCCGGTGGCAACGCACCGTGCGACTCGGGCCAGTCGGTGGTACAGGCAGCCGAGAACTCCTTGCTCCCCGCGCTCCTGGTGCCGTCGGGCACGTAGCCGGTGAGGGCTTTGCCGCGCAAGTCCGCCAGGAGGGTCTTCTGGTCCGCCGGCACCTGGCACCCGGAGGACGGTGGGGTGGCATCTGCGCCGTCTCCGCCCTTCGATCCGCAGGCCGTTGTGCAGAGGGCGATGCCGATAAGGGCGGCCATCCCGCCGAGCCGCAGAAGAGCTGGTGCGGATCTCATCGGATCCTCCTTCGACGTCGGGAGCCGGGCGCGCCCGATGCGGCGCGCCCGGCAGGAGTGGCTATGACGTGTGGACGTTGAACGTATAGCCACTCTGGGTCTTGGCGAGCGAGAACGCGTTGCTGATCGGCGTGTATCTGCTGTATTCGCGGCCGGCGGGGTTGGTCGGGCATTTTCCGGAGCCATCGGTTCCGTCGGTGAGGATCCCGTACGCCTTGCTGTCCGCCTCGCTGAAGAGCGGCCCCCCGCTGTCGCCCGGCCGCATGCAGAGGTTGGTCCTGATACCGCCGTCCTTCGCGGTGACGCCGCCGCACCTGGTGCCGTTGTAGTAGCCGATGTTCGAGTGGTAGCCCGAGGTCGAGCTCGCGTCCGCGCTACCGCTGCCGCACACCACCCAGCCGATGTCGATGGACCCGTATCCGTAGTAGCCGGTGATGCCGAAGGTGCCCTCGGTGCAAGCATTGGTGCCCTCGGAGGACCAGCAGTACGAGTTCACCAGGTTCCGGGAGTATCCGCTGAGCCAGGTCTCGGCGTAGTTGGTCGTGCTCGTCGTGACGTAGGGCTGCAGGGCGAAGTCCCACGGGTACGACGAGGCGCCGTCCACGTTGGCGTTCTCCCAGTCACCGAGTTCGTAACCGACCGGAGTACGACCGGTCTCGTAGCTCGAGAAGGTGCGGGTGTCGCCGGTCTTGTTCGGGCCGACGGTGCAGTGACCGGCCGTGAGGATGAACGACCAGCCGCGGCTGTCCTTGATGTTGAAGCCGTTCGTGCACTGGCCCCACGTGGCGTTCAACGCCTCACCGTTCGGATAGACGGGCGATGGCGAGTTACGGCGGACGTCGAGCCGCTGCCCACCTCGCATCGGCTTCCCGCAATACTCGGGGATGCAGCTCGGGGTGCTGACCAGCCCGGTCACGACCGGGCCGGAGGAGACCTTCATCTTCTCCTTGCCGCCGATCATCTGCCGGATCTTGACGCGGTCCCCGTGCCGGACCGCCGCCCGGGCGATCCGCGTGTCCACCGACGCCGGCGACTCGCTCTCCAGCCGCTTGCGCTCGGCTGCGGTCGCTCTCGCTGCCTGCTGCTCACCGGCGTGCTGATAGACCACCACAGCGTTCTGCTGGACGTCGGCCACCGCCTCGGCCACACGCTGCTTTCCCCCATGAGTGTTGAGCTCGGCGTCCAGTTGCCCGGCCACCTCGTGCAACTCCTTCAGTGAGTACTTGGCACCCACCACCCGGATGTGCTCGACATCGCGCACCTCACGAACCGCCTGAGCGATGGCCCGGGTATCCGTCGCATGGATGAGCAGCAACCCACCAGCGGCCTGATCGATCTCCGCCCCCGCGAAGGTATCCGGGTAGTTCAGGGCGAGTTGCTCGTCGAGCACGGCGTTCATCCGCTGAAGATCGAGCCGACGCAGCGCCTCGGACTCCGACACCCCGTACTCCGACTGGAGGTAGGCGATCGAACCCCGTACCTGAGCTGCCGTAAGCGGTAAAGGCGTGTCCACCGCGAGCGCCGGCTCCGACATCACCAGGACACCACCCAAGGCGCTCAGCGACATGGCGCCGAGCGCAGCGAGTAGTCTTGTACTCGTCCTCATCTTGGTCTCCATCCAAATAGGACAATTTGGCCGTCCCGACGTGTGCAGCGTCGGGACGGCCATGCTTCTCAGGCAGGTCGACTGGGTGTGTCACTCCGGTCGCCCTGCGCGGGTCGTCGCAGCGTATAACGACGATCACCGATCCTGCTGTCCCGCCGACGCGGCGGATATGCGACCATGCCGGTGATCAGGTTCTTCCGCTCGCGCGCCAGGCGACGTCGCCGGGTTCCCGCGATCACGAGCGCATCGCCGTGCCACGCTCCCCGCTCGGAGTCCCATGGAGCAGACAGATCCCGCGGCCTCCCCGCGCGGCGCCCGCCCCCCGTCCCACGACCGTGGTCCGGATTCCGCGTCGCGACGGCGCCGACTCGTTGTCCGCGTCCTCGTGGTCGCGGTGCTGCTGACGCTGGCGACGCTGAGCGTCCGGGCCACCAGATGGTGGGGCTGCGCCTTTCCCCCCGACGACCAGACCGCTGCGGTGGCGGCGTACCAGAGAGATCCCGCCTTCTCCGTGACCCCGCCCCACGGGCGCCTGCTCACCGAACAGGCATCGACGCACGCCTGTGACTACCGACCAGCCTCGCGGGAGCGGGAGGAGTCGGCGGGACCCCAGTTCGCGACGGTCTGGCGCCGGTACACCGCGGATCGAAGTCTCTCAGCCGACGAACTGGCCGCCCTCATCGGGCCGGAGGCCCGCGGGGCCGGGTGGCGTCTCGTCAACCATCAGGGTGACGCCGGCGGCGGCCTCCTGCGGTACTGCAGAATGATCAACAGCAGGGCGGCGTGGCTGGAGATCAGCAGCACTGCTGACGGCACGCCTGACCACGCCGCCACCGTCACCGTTCTCATCGAGGGACGCCCGGACGAAGCCGGCTGCTGACGTCAGCGCGGGGACTCCTCCCCGCGCCCGCGCCGGCGTGCTGCGCCGGACCTGGTTCGACGTCGACCGGCTCCGGGCCGGTGTGCTGGTGGCGGCCGGGGTGGTGACGCTGGTCGGTGCGGCGTGTGCCGCCGCCCCACCTGCGATAGATCGACGAAAACTCCTACTGATTGAATAGGAAAGGCAGCGTCGCCTATCCCGGAGGTCAGTCGTGAGTCAGTCCCCGTCCCCCGCCGAAGCCGTCCACGACGCCGACCGGAGCCGGCAGTGGCTCACCGGGCAGGCGCACGGGCCGGGCGTCGACCGCGAGCGGCTGCTGGAGGTGGGCGCGGCGATGGCCGCGGTGACCGCCGCCGCGGCGGAGCGCGAGCCGGTCGCTGTGGCGTCCGCGCCGGTCGGCGTCGACCCCGGGGCGCCGATCGTCAAGCCGCTGCCGGCGGAGCTGCTGCGCCCGTTGGACACCAACGCCGAGATGCGCTGGCCGGCGATGGCCGGCCAGGGGTACGTGGTCCCGATCGACCGCTTCTTCGTCCGCAACCACACCGTCACCCCGTACCTGGACGCGGCAACCTGGCGGCTGCGGCTGTTCGGCGACGGCCTTCGCGGCGCGCCGAGCCGGGACAACGCGGTCGAGTTCGACCTCGACGAGCTGCGCCGGCTGCCCGCCGAGGAGCACGCGGCGCTGCTGGAGTGCGCCGGCAACGGGCGGCGCTACTTCGCCGAGCAGCAGGACGAGCCGGCCCCGGGCGTGGCGTGGGGGCTCGGCAGCGTCGGCGTGGCCCGGTGGCGGGGCGTCCGGCTCGGCACCGTGCTGCGCCTGGCCGGGCTGCGCGACGAGGCGGTCGACGTGATGCCCGAAGGACTCGACCCGGACTACGTCAGCGGCGGGGTCAACCTCGGCCGGGTACGCCGCCCGATGCCGGTCGCCAAGGCGCTCGACGACGTGCTGCTGGCGTACGAGATGAACGGCGAGCCGCTGCCCGCCGACCACGGCTTCCCGGTGCGCGTCGTGGTGCCCGGCTGGGTCGGCATCTCCTCGATCAAGTGGGTGGGCGCGATCGAGGTCTCCACCACTCCCCTGTTCTCGCCGTGGAACACGCAGTTCTACCGGATGTTCGGCCCCGGCCACCCGGCCGACGGCACAGTGCTCACCGCCCAGCCGGTACGCAGCGCGTTCGAGCTGCCCTGGGACGCCCGGGTGCCGGCCGGCGAGGAGGTGCTGCTCACCGGCCGTTCCTGGTCCGGCAACGGCCCGATCGCGCACGTCGAGGTGGACACCGGCGACGGATGGCGCCCGGCAGACCTGGTCGCCGCCGACCGGGGCGGCGCCTGGCAGCGCTGGACAGTCCGCTGGCGCCCGCCGGCCGCCGGCCGGCACGTCCTGCGCGCCCGCGCCACCGACAGCACCGGCGCGGTTCAGCCCGACCGGGCCGCGCCGAACGACCTCGCGTACCTGTTCGACGCCGTGGTGGCCCACCCGGTGACCGCCTGCTGACCGCCGCTTCAGGTGGTGCTGAGGTAGGGCGGCGGCACGGTGTCGGTGAGCCACACCCCGTTCGCGGAGCGGTAGAACAGGTACCCGGCCTCGGCCATCGCCGCCGCGTCCACCGTCAGCACCACCACCGCGCCGCCCCGGCGCGCACCGACGCGCCGGGCCGTCGCCACATCAGGCGACAGGTGTACGTGGTGCCGCCCGCCCCGGCGCAGCCCCTGCGCCCGGATCGCGTCCAGCACGGCCTCGCCGGTGCCGTGGAACAGCCGGGGCGGCGGCGCGGCCGGGGTCAGGCCGAGGTCGACCGGGACGGAGTGCCCCTGGTTGGCGCGGATCCGGTCGGCCCCGTCCGGGCCCGCCTCGACGGCGAAGCGCTGCTTGTCGTTGCCCGCGACCACGGCGTCCAGCTGGGCGCGGCTGATTTTCAGCCCGGCGAGCACGTCGGCGACCGGCACCCAGCCGGCCCGGTCGAGCCGCAGCCCGAACGCCTCAGGCCGGTGCCGCAGCCCCAGCGACAGCCGCTTGCTCACCCGAACAAGATCGCGATGTTCCACCCGCCCAGTCTGGAGCCGCGCCCCTCCCCTGTCGACGCGATTCCCCACTCACCCGCCCCCTCGCCTCCCGTTCCCGCCTCGCCTCGCCGCGCCGCGCCTCGCCTCGCCTCGTCGATCTTGCGGTTTCGGCCCCTCGGGTGCCCGTTTCGCGCGCTTTGCTGGGGCCGAAACCCCATGATCGACGAGCCGGGGAACTGAGGGTGGGACGGAGGCGGGACGGGCGAGGGTCAGGCTGCGGCCCGCTCTGGGAGGGGGCGGCGGCGGTGGGACGGGTCGGTCAGGGCGGGCGGGGACCAGGCGCCGTCGGGCTGGTAGAGGTTCGTGCCGGGCGGGACGATCTCGTCGATACGGTCCAGCACCGCGTCGTCGAGCGTCAGCTCCGCCCCGGCCAGCAGCGCGTCCAACTGGTCCATCGTGCGCGGTCCGATGATGGTCGAGGTGACCGCCGGGTGCGCGGCGGTGAACGCCACGGCGAGCTGCGGCAGCGTGCAGCCCACCTCGCCGGCGAGCGCGACCAGTTCCTCCACGGCGGCGTACTTGGCGGTGTTGCCCGGTAGCGCCGGGTCGAACCGGGCCGGAGTGAGCGCCGGGCGGCCCGCGCCGAGGTCGACGGGCCGGCCCTGCCGGTACCGCCCGGACAGGAACCCGGAGGCCAGCGGACTCCACACCAGCACGCCCATCCGGTAGCGGCGGCAGACCGGCAGCACCGACGTCTCGATGCCGCGCGCGAGGATCGAGTACGGCGGCTGCTCGGTACGGAAACGGCCGAGCGCCCGCCGTTCGGCGACGTGGTGCGCCTCCACGATCTCCTCCGCCGGGAAGGTCGAGCAGCCGAACGCGCGGATCTTCCCGGCCCGGACGAGGTCGGTGAGCGCGCCGAGCGTCTCCTCGACATCTGTGCTGTGGTCGGGACGGTGCACCTGGTAGAGGTCGATCCAGTCGGTGCCCAGCCGGCGCAGGCTGTCCTCGACCGCCCGGACGATCCAGCGACGCGAGTTGCCGCCCCGGTTGGGCCCCTCACCCATCGGGAAGTGGACCTTCGTGGCGAGCACCACGTCGTCGCGGCGGCCGCGCAGGGCCTTGCCGACGATCTCCTCCGACTCGCCGGCCGAGTACATGTCGGCGGTGTCCACGACGTTGATCCCGTGGTCGAGAGCCGCGTGCACGATCCGGGCACAGTCGTCGTGGTCGGGGTTGCCGACCGCGCCGAACATCATGGTGCCGAGACAGTGGACGCTGGCCTCGATGCCGGTGCCGCCGAGGACGCGATAGCGCATGTGAGACTCCCTGGGTCGCACCGCGCCGGCCGGGTGGCGCGCGGTCCGGTCACGGTAGGAGTTCGAGTGCGCTGGAGGTCAACCGTCGGCGGGTTCCGCGCTGCCGGCGAGGTAACCGGCGGCCTGCAACTCGAACAGCTCGCGGTAGAGCCCGCCCCGGGCCATCAGCGTGTCGTGGTCGCCCGACTGCACGAGCCGGCCGTGGTCCATCACGAAGATCCGGTCGGCGTGCCGGACGTTCGCCAGCCGATGGGTGATCAGCACGACGGCCCGGTCCGGGTGCCGCCGCAGGTGCTGGAAGAGGGCGTGTTCGGCACGCGCGTCCAGCGCGGCGGACGGCTCGTCGCAGATCAGCAGCCGGGCGTCGCGGTAGAGGCCGCGCGCGGCCACCAGCCGCTGCCACTGCCCGCCGGACAGGTCCTGCCCGTCCTTGAACTGCCGATCCAGCAGCGTGTCGTACCCGAACGGCAGCTCGCTGATCATGTCGTGCGCGGCGGCGTCCCGGGCGGCGGTCTCCACGCTGGGGCCGGGCCCGCCGGCGCGGTCGTGGCGGCCGACCCGGATGTTCTGCCGGGCGGTGAACGGGAACCTCCACCAGTCCTGGCTCATCACCGCGACCTGGGCGGCGGTCTGCCGGGGATCCAGCTCGGCGGCGTCCACACCGTCCCAGCGGATCGTGCCGCCGGTCGGACGGTAGAGGCCGGCGATCAACTTGGCGAGCGTGGTCTTGCCGGAGCCGTTCTCCCCCACCAGCGCGATCACCTCGCCGCGCCGGACCGTGAGGCTGACCTCGTCGACCGCGGCGGCGTCGGTGTCCGGGTAGCGCAGGCTGACCCGTTCGAGGTCGATGCGCGCGAAGCCGTCGACAGGCAGGTGCCCGCCGGCCGGGATCCGCCGGGTCGCCCGGTCGAGGAAGTCGCGGTAGTCCTGGTAGTAGAGGGCGTCCTCGTAGAGCGAGTTGGTGGCGAAGATGGCCGTGCGCAGGCTCGTACGCGCGGACTGGAGGGCGAGCAGCGCGGTGGCCGCCGCCGCGAGCGCCACCACGCCCCCGACGAGCAACGCGCCCAGCACCACGTAGAGCCCGAACGTGGCGATGCCGGTGATGGACAGGCCGATCGCCCGGGTCACCGTCTGCGCGCGGGCCAGGCGCAGCTCGGCGCGGGTCTCCAGCCGCGTCATGAGGTGGTACTCGGAGAGCAGGAAGTCGCGCATCTGGTACGCGCGGATCTCGGCCGCGGTGTGCCGGTTGGCCATCAGGTCGCCCAGCATCCACTTGCGTCGCCGCCGGGTGATCCGGGCGAGCCAGTCGACGTGCTGGCGGCGGGCCATCCGCACCGCCGTCACCGCCTCCGGGGCCGCGGCGACGACCAGGCAGGGCAGCAGCAGCGGGTGGATGATCGTCACCGCGGTGGCCGTGGCGATCACGCCGACCACGCCGGTGACCAGGTTGACCGTGTCGTTGACCAGGGACCCCGCCTCGACCAGTCCGCGGTCGCGGGCGCGGTCCATCTCCTCGGCGAAGCCGGCGTCGTCGAAGGCCGCCAGCTCCACGGCGGACGTCGTCTCGAACAGCCGCCGCTCCACCGTGAAGTTGATCTGCGGCACGAGCCGGGCCTGCGCCCAGCCGGCGGCGATGGTCAGCGCGCCGCGCCCGGCGACGGCGGCCGCCGCGAGCGCCAGGGCGGGCAGCGCCGCCCGGATGCGTTCCGGTGTCGGGCCGGCCGCGAACAACTGGTGGAGCACCCCGGTGGTGGCGAGCAGCCCCAGCGTGGTGAGCACGCCGGCGGCGACGTTGAGACCCAGCGAGGCGGCGGTGTCCCGGCGGCTGGTCGCCCAGGCGAGGCTGATCGCCTCGCGGATCAGGGCGGGCAACCGGCGGGCCACCGACCAGAAGCCGGTGTGGGCCAGCTCGGTGGCCCGGTGCATCCAGTGCGGATCGACGAGCTCGGGCAGGGTCGTCTCCCCGGCCGGCTCCTCCCGCGGGTCGGACGGTGGACGAGGGTGGACCACCCCGGCCATGGCACCCCCTCGACGCGATCGGGCAGCAACGCTGGATACTACGTTCAGCTATCGACCACTGTCACTCAGTGATCGGCGTGTCGTACAGGCGTCCCAACTGGCGTGCCCGGGCCGCGGCGGACGGAAAGAACCGTCCGCACGGTGATCGCCGCCGGGTCGCGTCGCGCGCGACCGCTCCGGGTGGCAGGCTTGTGGGGTTCGCCGGCGCGGGCCGGCCGACCGCCCGTCGTGAAGGAGAAGATCGACCTGATGGCTGTGGACGTCACCACCACTGACGAATGGCAGGCGCTGCGCAAGCATGCCGAGGCGATGCGCGGCACGCACCTGCGCGACCTGTTCGCCGCCGACGGGCAGCGGGGTGAGCGGCTCACCGGCGAGGTCGCCGACCTGCACGTTGACTACAGCAAGAACCTCGTCACCGACGAGACCATCGCGCTGCTCGGCGCGCTCGCCGAGCGGGTCGGGCTGACCGGCCGGATCGCGGCCATGTTCGCCGGCCGGCACGTCAACACCACCGAGGACCGGGCGGTGTTGCACACCGCGCTGCGCCTGCCCGCCGACGCCTCCCTCACCGTGGACGGCCAGGACGTGGTCGCCGACGTGCACGCGGTGCTGGAGCGCATGTCGGCGTTCGCGCAGCGGGTGCGCTCCGGCTCGTGGCGCGGTCACACCGGCGAGCGGATCACCACAGTGGTGAACATCGGCATCGGCGGCTCCGACCTCGGGCCGGTGATGGCGTACGAGGCGCTCAAGGCGTACCGGGACGCGGGCATCAGCTGCCGGTTCGTGTCGAACATCGACCCGACCGACATCCACGACAAGACCGCCGACCTGGACCCGGCGAGCACGCTGTTCGTGGTGGTCTCGAAGACGTTCTCCACCCAGGAGACGCTCGCCAACGCCGACCAGGCGCGGCGCTGGCTGCTCGCCGGGCTGGACGCGGACGACGACGCGGTCGCCCGGCACTTCGTCGCGGTCAGCACGAACGAACAGCGGGTCCGGGACTTCGGCATCGACCCGGAGAACATGTTCGGCTTCTGGGACTGGGTGGGCGGACGCTACTCGCTGCCGTCGGCGGTCGGCCTGTCGGTGATGCTGGCGATCGGGCCGGACCGGTTCCGCGAGATGCTGGCCGGCTACCACGCTGTCGACGAGCACTTCCGGTCCGCGCCGGTGGAGCGCAACGTGCCGGCGCTGCTCGGCCTGCTCAACGTCTGGTACACCGACTTCCTCGGCGCGGAGACCCACGCGGTGCTGCCCTACTCGCAGTACCTGCACCGGTTCCCCGCCTACCTCCAGCAGCTCACCATGGAGAGCAACGGCAAGTCGGTACGCGCCGACGGCACGCCGGTGACGTACCCGACCGGGGAGATCTTCTGGGGCGAGCCGGGCACCAACGGCCAGCACGCGTTCTATCAGCTCATCCACCAGGGCACCCGGCTGATCCCGGCGGACTTCATCGCGTTCAGCCGGCCCAACCACGACCTGGGTGACATGCATGACCTGTTCATGTCGAACTTCTTCGCCCAGACCGCCGCGCTGGCGTTCGGGCGGACCCGGGAGCAGGTGGAGGCCGAGGGCGCCGCGCCCGAGGTGGTGGCGCACCGGGTGATGGCGGGCAACCACCCGACCACGTCGATCCTCGCGCCGAAGCTCACCCCGGCGACGCTGGGTCAGCTCGTCGCGCTCTACGAGCACATCGTGTTCACCGAGGCCGCGATCTGGGACATCAACGCCTTCGACCAGTGGGGCGTGGAGCTGGGCAAGGTGATGGCCAACCAGCTCGCGCCGAAGCTCACCGGGCCGGACCCGGACCTGGCCGACGTCGACACGTCGACCGCCGAGCTGATCCGCCGCTACCGGGCCGAACGCGGCCGGAGCTGACCGCATGCCCGTGGCGTCCCGCGCAGACCGGTCCGGGACGCCACGGGTCAGCGGCGCAGCAGGTCGGCGTGCGCGGCGCGCAACCGGGTCAGCGCCGGGTCGCCGGCCGGGGCGCGGCGGTCCAGCTCGGCCCATGCCTCGGCGAGCGCGTCGGCGAGAGACCGCAGCTCGGCGGCGTGCCGCCGGGCCGACTGCCGGTGCAGTTCCTCCAGGCGGCGGGCCCAGCCGGCGCTGATCGCGGCGACGCGTTCGGCGTCGGCGCGGGCCTGGGCGCCGGTGCGGGCGGCGGACGCGGGCACGATCGCGGCCACCGGCCGGGGATCGCCGTCGCGGGTGACGAGCGTGACGGTGTCGGTCAGCTCGGCCAGGGAGACGAGTTGGGTGAGCCGGGTGCGGACCTCGCGCAGCGGCAGGGCGCGCGGCTGGGGGGACCGGTCGGCCAGTGCGGGGACAGCCATGGACACATGTTCACGTCCGGGTACGACACTTTCGGCGGTCAGGCGGTCCACTCCGGTGCCAGCACCGACCAGACCTCCAGGTCGGCGCGGCCGTCGGGCGTCGGTGCCGCAGCGCGCAGGACGCCGTCGCGGCGCATGCCGAGCCGCCGCGCGACGGCGACGCTGCGCTCGTTGCCGGCCTTCGTGATCCACTCGACCCGGTGGATGCCGCGCTCCCGCACCGCCCAGTCGATGATCACGCGTGCGGCGCGGGTGACCAGGCCCTGCCCTTCGGCGCCCGGCTCCAGCCAGCAGCCGGCCTCGCACACCCCACGCGTGGTGCTCAGCGACACGAGCAGCACGCCGCCGACGAGCGTACCGCGCTGCCAGATGCCCCAGATGCCGCCGTCGTCACGGGCCCAGCGGTCGGCGTACGCCTGGAGGACCTTGCCCGCCGACTCGGCGTCGGTGGCGACGAAGGACGCGCCGACCCAGGGCGCGATGTGGTCCCGGCAGCGGTCGAGGTTGGCCAGGAACTCCTCGGCGTGCCAGGGCGACAGTGGACGCAACTCGGCGTCGTCGGTGAGCGCGTGGGCGAACATCCGAGGAAGCTAGCAGGACCGTCGCGTTTTTGTCGGTCGGTCGCTCTACGGTCTGCGCCGTGAACGCCGTCCAGACGTACCGATATCTTCAGCCGTCCGCGCTGCGCGCCGCCGGTCTCGATCTGCAGACCTGCGGCGGCCCGGCGGCCAACCCGCGCTTCTTCGCCGGGTTCCTCACCGCCCCGGCCGCGGCGGCGGCCGGGCTGCTCGCCGTCGCCGAGGTGGCACGCACCCGTTACCACCAGCCGGTCAACCCGGCCAGCCTGGATCCGGTGGTCACCGGCAGCCGGGGCCGCCTGCGGTTCGAGTCGTTCTCCGGCTGCTGCGGGGTGTACGCGCGGATGGACGTGCTGCCGGCCGGGCTGGACGGGGAGATCAGCGGCCACGGCACCACGAACGTGGACGTCAACCCGCCGCTGCGGGAGGCGCTGGCCCGGGTCGGCGGCATCGAGCCGCTGCACGTGGCGGTCGGCCCGGACGACCTGACCGTCTCCACGATGGATGGGGCGGTGGTCGAGCGGAAGGTGCCGCTGCCCGGCCGCTGGCTGCGCGGCTTCGCCGAGGTGCACATGCTCACCGCCGGCTTCGAGCCGCGCGCCGAGATCCCGGCGGCGGAGGCGGCGGCGTTCCTGCGCCGGCTGCCGGCCGCGAACGACCGGAGCGTGCTGTGGGCGGTGCCCGCCGGGCGTACGCTGCGGCTGACCTCCCGCCCGGTGCCGGGCGCTGTCTGCCTGGCCGGCGCGGGCCGGCTCGCGGCGCTGCGCGGCGTGCTGCGGCACGCGCGCTCCCTGCGGGTGTACGGCCCGGCGGTGCGCGCCGGGTCGCCGGCCGTGCCGAGCACGTGGGAGCTGGACACCGGGGCGCTGCGGGTGTCGCTCACGTTGTCCCCCGAGCCGTACCGGGGGTTCTCCGGTGAGGGCGCGGCCCTGGCGGCGCTCGCCGGCGACGACGTGGTCGACGACGCGGAGCTGGTGGGCGCGCTGCTCAACTGGGATCCGGCGATCGACGTGGCAGCGCTGGCCGACGCCGCCGCGCTGCCCGACGAGCGGGTGCGGGCCGCGCTCGCCCAGCTGGGCACCGCCGGGCGGGTCGGGTACGACGTGGCGGACGGGGCGTACTTCCACCGGGTCATGCCCTACGACGCGGGCCGCGCGGAGCGGGACAACCCTCGGCTGGTCGGCGCGCGGGCGCTCGTCGAGCGTGGCGCCGTCGAGCGCGACGGCGAGAACGCGACGGTACGCACCGACGACGAGGTCTACCGGGTACGCCGCCACCCGGACGGCGCGTACTCGTGTTCCTGCCGCTGGTGGGCGCGGCACCGGGGGCAGCGGGGGCCGTGCCGGCACGCGCTGGCCGTGTCGATGGTCGCGGCACCGGTGGGGGCGCTGTCGTGAGGGAGTTCTTCAAGCCGCTGGTAAGCGGACGGCCGTCGCGGGTCCGGTCGGCGCTGGCCGAGCTGGACGAGCCGGTCCGCCGGGCGCTCGGCGAGGCCCTGGTCGCCCACGTCCGGCAGCGGCGGGATGCCTGGTGGTGGAATGCCGAGGCGACCGCGCTGGCGGTGGCCGCCGTCGGCACGCTCAGCACTCCGGCAAAGGTGGCCGCGTTGCTGGGCCGCCGGTCGGTCTGGCTCGACGACGCCGATCCGGCGCCGGTGGTCGAGGCCGCCCGGGAACGCGGGGTGACCTGGCTGGCCGACGTGGCGTACAAGCTGGCCGACCGGCTCCCCCGGGACCGGATGCTCGCGGGCTGGCGGTTCGTCGCCGGTCTCCTGCTGGCGGAGAAGGCGCCGCCGCCGACCGGGGACGACTTCGTGCGTGGCTGGGCCGCCGCGCAGGGCTCGCCGGGCCCGCGCGGGACGCGCCCACCGACTGTGGACCGGCTGCGCGCGGACCCGTTCCTCGACGCACTGCTGCCGCGCCTGTTCGAGGTGGACGGTGTGGGCACCGAGCTGGCCCGCGGCGACGGCGCGGGCACGGACGCGGAGGCGCTGCCCCGGGCTCTGGCGGCGCTGGCCGCGGAGGGCCGGCTCGACCGGGCGGTCCTGCTCAACGGCGTCCTCGGCCGGCTGCTGCGCGGCGACCGGCCGGGCGCGCTGCGCCCGTTCCTGGTCCTGCACGACCTGCTGGCGCCGGCCCCGGACGAGGTGGCGACGCGGTCGAGCGCCTATCTGCGGCTGCTCACCGACGGGCCGGGACCGGTGGCCCGCCTCGCTCAGCGGACGCTCCGGCAGGCCGGCGACGCCGCCGAGCCGGAGGCGCTGTGGGAGGCCGCGCGGACGGTGCTGGCCCGGCCGGAGAAGGCACTGGTCCGGGCGCAGGTGTCCTGGCTCGACCGGCTGGCCCGGCAGCACCCGGATCAGGCCGCGGAGATCGGCGCGGTGCTCGCCGTCGCGGCCGATCATCCGGACGCCGGCCTGCGCGAGCGCGCGCTGACGCTGGCGCAGCGGCACGGCCACCGGCCGGTCGCCGTCACCACGGTTGCCGAGGCCCGCGACGACCTGCCGCCGCCGCTGCCGGCGGCGGACGCGCCGCCGCCGATCGACGACGTGGACGAGCTGGTGGAGGAGGTCGCGGCGTCGCTCGGCCGGCGCTGGCCCGCGCTGACCACGGAACGCGTCATGGACGGACTGGTCCGGCTCGGCACCGCCGACCGCGAACGGCTCGCGGCGGCTCTCCTGCCTGTGGTGCGCCGCGAGCGGGTCGGCGCGTACGACCATCCCTGGTCGGTGTTCAAAATCTCGGCCCAGATGCACGGGCTGCTGCTTGCCGTCTGCGACGAGGCCGAGGCGGCGATCCGCCGCGACAAGTGGAGCACGCTGCTGGCCGAGTCCCGCCCGCGCGCGCCGTTCCCGTTCCGCGGTGGTGCGCCGGTTCCGGCCACACGCCGGCCCGCGCCCGTCCAGCTCGCCTGCACCCGCCTGGCCGAGATCGGGCAGCGGCTGGACGGCCGCGACGACCCGGGCCTGCTGTCCGCGCCGACCTCGGTCACCGGGGCGATCGAGCCGGTGGCGCTCTACGAACGGATCGCGGCGCTGGGTGACCGTCCGGTGTGGCGCTGGGATCTCGCGCAGGCCCTGCTGCGCCTGCCGGCCGGCGTCGACGGGCCGCTGGCCGAGCGTGCCGCGACACTGCGCACGCCGGCCGGCGACGAGCTGGCCCGCTGGCTGCGCGGCGACGCCGTGCCGGCCCCGGCGCAGCGGGTGGTGACGGTGGGCCGGCGGGCGCGGTCGGCCGGGTACGACTGGGGCTACGACCAGCTGCCCGAGGGCCGGACGCTCGTCGCGCTCACCCCGCCGGACGACGTCGAGGACCGGCTCGGCCTGCTCACCCTGACGCCCAGGCCGATCGGCCGGTGGACCGACAGCTGGGGTGACGTCTGGCCGGCCGTCCTGCCCGGGCACCGGGGTGTGGTCGCCGCCCACCTGCTGCCCGAGGTGGCCGGCGCGGCGCAGGAGGACAGCCTCGGGCACGCCGCGGCCCTGCCGGTGCTGGCCGAGTGCACCGGCGCGGGCGGACCGGCCCTCGATCTGGCGCTGGCCTACGGGTTGTGCGCCCGCCACGAGGCGGACCGGGTGGCCGCGCTCGACGCGGTGCTGATCCTGGCCGCCGCGGGTGACCTGGACGCGCCGGCGACCGGCGGGCACCTCGGCGCGCTGGCGGCCGGCGGGCAGGTGACGCTGACGCGGGCGGTCACGCCGCTGCGCGACGCGGTGGCGGCGGGCGCCCCGCTGAGCGTGTGGCTGCTGCTCGCCGCGGCGTTGCCGCCGCTGCTGGCCGAGCCGGCACCGCCCCGGGGTACGCCCGACCTGCTGGCGCTGGCGGCGGAGACGGCGACCGCGACGGGCGTGCGGATCGAGATACCGGGGCTGGCCGACGTGGTGGCCCGGGGCGGCGGCAGCCGGCTGGTCGCCGAGGCCCGCCGGCTCACCGCCGCCCTGGCCGCCTGAGCCGGCACGTCGACAGCGGGGGGCACAAACGCACCGGGCGGACCGGGCGGACCGGTCAGGCGCGCCCGTCCCGGGGCAGGTAGCCGCGAAGCGCGTCGAACTGGCCCACTGTCAGGTAGGACGGGTTCGCCGCCTGCGGCTGCCGGAGCACCTCCGCGCCGGCCAGCCGTGGGTCGGCGCGCAGCAGGTCGCGGCGTACCCGCAGCGGCTCGTCCAGGATCGTCAGGTCCAGCTGCGCGGTCCACGTCTCGCCCGGTGCCCCGGGCACGGCAGGGGCGGCGAGCCGGCCGACGCCCCAGACGCCGTACGGCGCGCGGCCCCGGCTGCCGCTGGCCCAGAACACCACCGGCTGGCCGGCGCGCATGAGGCGTACCCGGTAGCCGGGGCGGACGCACCAGCCGCTCACGCGCGGGTCGGCGGCGAAGCGGGCCGCCAGGTCCACCGCGTCCGCGTTGCCCTTGATCAACCAGGCGCCGAGGTCGTCGAGAGTCACGCGCCGGTCGGTCATCCGCCCATTCTGCGGCCCACCCGGCAGTCCCGCCGGACAGCCCGCACGGCCACGACGGCAGCGGTCAGATGATCAGGTGGGTCCAGTAGGTGAGCCACACCGCGAACAACGCGCCCTGCACCAGCGCCAGCACGGCGGTGAGCCAGCCGTCGAGGCCGCGTCGCCGCGCCCAGCGGGCCAGCACGAACGCCACGGGGAAGGCGGCGAGCAGGTAGCGCAGCAGGCTCTTGTACACCGGCGGCCCCATCGACAGCGGCACCAGCACCATGACGAGCGTGTAGACCAGGTACGGCCAGTCGGCGCGGCGGCGCAGCCCGACGACCGCCACCGCCACCGTCGCCACGGCGATCCAGACCCGCAGCGCGTCGGCCGAGTTGCCGCCGGTCAGCGCGGACGCGGCGGTCGTGATCGGGTTCTGCAGCCGGATCCCCCAGCCGGTCTCCTGGGCGTGCTGGTAGGCGAACCAGTCGCCGCTCTGCCACCGGCAGAACGCCATGAACGTCAGCCAGCCCGCCGGGACCAGCAGCAGCGGCCAGCCCTGCCGCACCAGGCGCGGCCACCGCCGGGGACCGGCCCGCCACCCGTGCTCGCGCAGCAGCACCAGCGCCAGCGGCACCACCACGAGGAAACCGACCGAGCGGCTCATCGCCAGGAAGTAGCCGACGACGCCGACGAACAGCCAGCGGCC
Source organism: Micromonospora sp. NPDC048887 (assembly GCF_040649715.1). Lineage (NCBI taxonomy): Bacteria > Bacillati > Actinomycetota > Actinomycetes > Micromonosporales > Micromonosporaceae > Micromonospora > Micromonospora sp. NPDC048887. The sequence continues at coordinate 48,822 of NZ_JBEZGA010000007.1, forward strand.
TCGCTCGGCGTACCAGAAGGCGGCCAGCGCCAGGCAGACGAACAGCGACTCGGTGAGCGCCGCCTGGAACAGGAACGCCGTCGGCAGGAGCAGCAGGTACCGGACCGCCCGCCGCCCGCCGGCCGGTCCCGCGCCGCCGAGCAGCCGGCCCCCCAGCCGGTACGCGTAGTAGAGCTGGACCACCAGCGCCACGTTGCTCACCAGCAGCAGCGCCCAGGCGGTGTGCCCGCCGAGCAGCGGCGCGAGCGGCCGGGCCAGGAACGGGTAGAGCAGCGGGAAGCCGAAGTCCGGCCACGGCCGGTCCAGCGGCAGGCGGGCCAGGTGCTCGTAGAGGAACGAGTCCCAGGCGAACCAGAGCGAGAACCAGCGGTGGGACGAGATCGCGTCCTGCTGGGCACGCATCGCGGTCTCGGCGGGCGGTGGCGCGCCCGGCACCCCGTCCCACGCGGCGAGCACCAGCACGCCGATCAGACTGAGCACGAGCTTCGACCCGGCGAAGACGGCGAGCACGAACCCCCACGGCTCCGGCAGCCGGCGGGCGACTGCCGCTGCCCGCGACCACCATCGGGTACGCCCCGCGCGTGTGCCGCCACCGGCCGCGCGGTCGGGCCCGTCGGCTCGGTGGTCGGCGACCTGGTCCGGTTCGTGGTCTCCATCGACGTCGGCGCGTGCCGAGACGCCGGGGTCGGCCGCTCGGTCCGGCCGGGCTGTGCCGCCGGGCCGGGCCGGGCCGCCGGGGTCGGCGGCACGATCGGGTCCGGCCGTGCCGCCGGGCTCGGCCCGCCCTTCGTCCGCCATCGCGCTCCCGCCGTCCGGCCCTCGGGCCGGCTCGCCCGGCCGCAAAACCCGGTGCGCGTTCCCCGTCCGGACCGGCTCACACCCGCCGGACCGGCGGGAACCGGCAGGTGAGGACGCCGCCAGGGCGGGTAAGCGCGCTGCCGCATCGGCGGGCGAGGGGGCGCGTACGGCATGGGCGACGGCGACGGGACCGTGATCATCGGGGCGGGGCCGGCCGGGCTGACCGCCGCGTACGAGCTGCTGCGGCACGGCGAGCCGGTCCGGGTCTACGAGGCCGACGACGTGGTGGGCGGGATCAGCCGGACGGTGGAGCGTGACGGCTGGCGCTTCGACATCGGCGGGCACCGCTTCTTCACCAAGGTGTCCCGGGTCGAGGACTTCTGGCACGAGATCCTGCCCGACGAGGACTTCCTGCTCCGGCCGCGGATGAGCCGGATCTACTACCGGGGCGCGCTGTTCGACTACCCGCTCAGCGCCGGCAACGCGCTGCGCAACCTCGGCCTGCTGGAGGCGGTGCGCTGTCTGGGCTCGTACGGCCGGGCCCGGCTGCGCCCGCCGAAGGACCAGTCGCACTTCGAGGGGTGGGTGTCGGCGCGGTTCGGCTGGCGGCTCTACTCGATCTTCTTCAAGACGTACACGGAGAAGGTCTGGGGGATGCCGGCGGACCGGTTGCAGGCCGACTGGGCCGCCCAGCGGATCAAGAACCTGTCGCTGGCCACGGCGATGCGCAACGCGCTGCTGCCCCGCCGCAACCGCACAGACGTGACGAGCCTGATCGAGGAGTTCCAGTACCCGAAGCACGGCCCGGGGATGATGTGGGAGCGCTGTGCCGAGGAGGTCACCGCGCGGGGCGGCACCGTGCGTACCGGCGCCTGGGTGACCGAGGTGCACCGGGATCCGGCCGCGCGGCGGGCCACCGCCGTGACGGTGGCCGGCGCGGGCGGGGAGCGCACCGAGCCGGCCGACCACGTGATCTCCTCGATGCCGATCTCCGCGCTGGTGCGGGCGATGCGCCCGGAGGCGCCGCCCGAGGTGCGGGCCGCCGCCGACGACCTGCGGTACCGGGACTTCCTGACCGTGGCGCTCGTGGTGCCCGAGGAGTTCTCGTTCCCGGACAACTGGATCTACGTGCACGACCCGGCCGCCCGGGTGGGCCGGATCCAGAACTTCGGCTCGTGGTCGCCGTACCTGGTCAAGGACGGGCGGACCTGCCTGGGGCTGGAGTACTTCGTCTTCGAGGGCGACGAGATGTGGCGGACGCCGGACGCGGAGCTCGTCGCGTTCGCCACCGCCGAGCTGGAACGCCTCGGCCTGGTGAAGTCCGGGTGCGTCGAGGCGGGCCACGTGGTCCGGATGCCGAAGGCGTACCCGGTCTACGACGAGCGGTACCAGCGCAACGTCGACGTGATCCGGGACTGGCTGGCCGCGAACGTGCCGAACGTGCACCCGGTCGGGCGCAACGGCATGCACCGGTACAACAACGCCGACCACTCGATGCTGACGGCGATGCTGACCGCGGAGAACATCGCGCACGGCGCGGGCCACGACGTCTGGACCGTCAACGTCGAGCAGGACTACCACGAGCAGCGCAGCCCGTCGCGGCACGGTACCGGCCGGGACGCGCCGGTCGTCCCGGCCCGGCGGTGAGGCCCGGCGCGTGAGGGTGGTCATAACCCCTGGACGAGCGCCGCTGCGGTGCTGCTAGCCTTCTGGGCAGGTCATGAGCGCCAGCGCGAAGCCCCGGCTCGCTGGCCGGCAACCCTCCTCCGCGGTGGGGTGCCCCGGGTGAAGACCAGGCACCGGCAGCCGCCGGTGCAAGCGTGGCCTGGCACCCAGGTCAGCAACAGACCAGGGAGACCGATGTCCGCACCACCCTCCACCCCATCCGGCGACGTCGCCGCGTACCCGGCCCGCTTCGCGCTGGTCAAGCGCCGCCACGTCGACCTGATGCGGGTGTGCAGCGACGGCTGTCGCCTCGCGCGCTGAGCGAGCGCCACCCTCCTTTCCCCGATCCACCCTTCTCCGGCCCGGCCGTCCGTCCGGCGGGCCGGCGTCGACGCGCACCCCGCGCGTCCGTCCACTCTGGAGAGACATCGTGCGTTTCCGTACCGTCCTGACCCGTGCCGCCGCCGTCGGCGCGGCCGCCCTGCTCGCCGTCACCGCGCTCACCGCCTGCGACGGCGACGACACCGACGCGGCCGACAACCCGTACGGCCTGCTCCAGCCCGGCGTGATCCGCGCCGGCACGCTCACCGACGCCCCGCCGAACGTCTTTCTGAAGGACGGCGAGTTCACCGGCTTCGACAACGAACTGCTGCGCGCCGTGGCCGCCAAGATCGGCCTGAGGGTGGAGTTCGTCGGCACCGACTTCTCCGGCCTGCTCGCGCAGGTCAACAGCGGCAAGTTCGACGTGGGAAGCTCCTCGATCACGATCACCGAGGCGCGGAAGAAGACCGTCGACTTCGGCAACGGCTACGACTTCGGCTACTTCGGCCTGGACGTGCCCGCCGGCTCCCCGATCACCGGCTTCGACCAGCTCGCCGGCAAGCGGGTGGTGGTGGTCCAGGGCACCGTGCAGGACGACTACGCCACCAAGCAGAACCTCGACCCGGTGCGGGTGCCCGACTACAACAGCGCGATCAACCAGCTCAAGGCCGGCACCGCTGACGCCTGGATCGCCCCGGCCGAGATCGGCGACAAGTCCGCCGCCGACAGCAACGGCAAGATCAAGGTCGCGGCGAAGCAGCTCAGCCCCACCCCGACCGCGTACGCGGTGGCGAAGGGCGACGACAAGCTGCGCGAGGCGCTCAACAAGGGCCTGGACGAGGTGATCGCCGACGGCACGTGGAGCCGCCTGCAGGCCGAGTACTACCCGGGGCGGCCGGTGCCGGCCGACTTCAAGCCGGGCAGCGGGTCGGTGGCGGTGCCGTCGCCGACGGCCGCCTCCTGAACCGGTAACCGAGCACGAGCAGGGCGGACGGAGCGGACATGGATCCACTGAGCACGCTGTGGGAGACGTTCTTCGACTGGGACTCGATGCGCGAGGCGCTGCCCGAGATGCTCACCGTCGGGCTGCCCAACACGCTCACCCTGGCGGTCTCCGCCGCCCTGCTCGGCTCGGTGCTGGGCATGCTGCTGGCCGTCGCCGGCATCTCGCGTACCCGATGGTTGCGGTGGCCGGCGCGGATCTACACCGACGTGTTCCGCGGCCTGCCGGCCGCGGCGACCATCCTGCTCATCGGCGTGGGCCTGGCGCCGCTCGGCATGCGGGTGTGGGGCCCGAACCCCTATCCGCTGGGCGTGCTGGCCCTGTCGCTGATCGCCTCGGCCTACCTGGGCGAGATCTTCCGGGCCGGCATCCTGAGCGTGGAGGCCGCCCAGTTGGAGGGCGCGCGGGCGCTCGGCTTCTCCTGGGGCGAGGCGATGCGCCTGGTGATCATCCCGCAGGGCGTACGCCGGGTCCTGCCCGCCTGGGTCAACCAGCTCATCGCCCTGATCAAGGACTCCAGCCTGGTCTACTTCCTCGGCCTGCTGGCCAGCCAGCGGGAGCTGTTCCGGATCGGGCAGGACTACGCGGCGAACACCGGCAACCAGTCCGCGCTGCTGCTGGCCGGTCTGTTCTACCTGGTGCTGACCGTGCCGCTGACCCACGCGGTCAACTGGCTGGACCGGCGCCTGCGGCAGGGCCGCCCGGCCGCGCCGCCCGAGCCGGAGCCCGACGCCGAGCCGGCCGACCTGACCCCGTCCGGAAAGGACCCGCGATGACCACCGCCACCACGACCTCGGTCAGCCTGGCCGTCCGCGACGTGCACCTGGCCTTCGGCGCGCACCGGGTGCTGCGCGGCGCGGACCTGGACGTGGCCCGGGGCCGGGCGGCCTGCGTGATCGGCCCGTCCGGCTCCGGCAAGTCGACGCTGCTGCGCACCATCAACCGGCTGATCGAGCCGGACCGGGGCGACGTGCTGCTGGACGGGCGCAGCGTGCTGCGCGACGACCCGGACGCGCTGCGCCAGCGCATCGGCATGGTGTTCCAGCAGTTCAACCTGTTCCCGCACCTGAGCGTGCTGCGCAACATCACGCTGGCGCTGCGCAAGCTCAAGAAGCTGAGCGAGGACGAGGCGGTGGCGCTCGCCCGCGCCCAGCTCGACCTGGTCGGCCTGGCCGGCAAGGCGGACGCACGGCCGGCGCAGCTCTCCGGCGGCCAGCAGCAGCGCGTCGCCATCGCGCGGGCGCTGGCGCTGCGCCCGCAGGTGATGCTCTTCGACGAGGCGACCAGCGCGCTGGACCCGGAACTGGTGAAGGGCGTGCTCGCGGTGATGGCGGACCTGGCCGCCGCCGGGATGACCATGGTCGTGGTGACGCACGAGATGGGGTTCGCGCGCAGCGTCGCCGACACTGTGGCGTTCATGGACGCGGGAGTGGTGCTGGAGGCCGGGCCGCCGGAGGCGGTGTTCGACGCGCCGGAGCACCCCCGGCTGCGGCGCTTCCTGTCCCAGGTGCTCTGACATCCCCGGTGCGGTGCGCCGCGCCCGGACGCGCCCTCAGCCCTTCACCGCGCCGATCAGCACGCCCTTGACGAAGTGCCGCTGGATGAACGGATAGACGGCGACGATCGGCGCGACGGTCAGCACCACCACCGCCATCTTGACCGCCTCGGTCGGTGGCATGGTCACCCCGCTGCTCCCACCGGAGGTGTGCGGAGCCTGCCCGGCCAGCAGGTAGCTCTGCAGCACCCGCTGGATCGGGTACATGTCGTTGCTGTCGATGAACAGCAGCGCGTCGAACCAGACGTTCCAGTAGCTGACCGCGTAGAACAGGCCGACCACGGCGATCACCGCGCGGGACAGCGGCAGCACGATGCGCGCGAGCGTCCGGAAGTCGCTCGCGCCGTCGATGCGGGCGCTGTCCAGCAGCTCCGACGGGATGCCCTGGAAGAACCCGCGCACCACGACCAGGTTGAACACGCTGATCGCCGGCGGCAGGACCAGCGCCCAGATGGTGTCCTTCAGCCCCAGCCCGGTGACCACCAGGTAGCGCGGCACCAGCGGCGGGTAGACCAGGAACGGGATCAGGAAGTACGCCAGCAGCCAGCGGTGGCCCAGCGAGCCCGGCCGGGACAGCCCGTACGCGGCGAGCACTGTGACGGTCAGCGCGATGGCGGTGCCGAAGACGGTGACCAGCGTGCTGATCCACAGGGCCCGGGTGACCGCGCCGCCGGCGAAGATCGTCTCGTACGCGGACGTGTCGACGCCCCTGGGCACGACCACCAGTCCGCCGGCCCGCGCGATGGTCTCCCGGGAGGAGAGGCTGGTCACCAGGATCACCCAGAGCGGGAACAGCACGCCCGCCACCAGCAGGGTGAGCATGACGGCCTTGAGCCCCTGGCCGAGGGGGGTGGGCGGTTCCTGCCACACCGGCCGGCGCTGTCGGTCGCCGGCGACCCGGCGGATGAGCGTGGTCACTTCGAGTAGATCCCTCGTTCGCCGAGCATGTGCGCCACGCGGTTGGCGGCCAGGATCAGCACCAGCCCGATGACGGCCTTGAACAGTCCGGCCGCCGCGCCGTAGCCGTAGTTCCCGGTGGCGATGGAGAAGTGGTAGACGAAGGTGTCGAGCACCTCGGCAGCCTGCCGGCCGACGGCGTCGCGTTGCAGGAGGAACTGCTCGAAGCCGACGGAGAGCGCGTCACCCAGGCGCAGGATGAGCAGCAGCACGATCACCGGCCGCAGGCCGGGCAGCGTGATGTGCCACAGCCGCCGCCACCGGCCGGCACCGTCCGCGGCGGCGGCCTCGTAGAGGTTCTGGTCGATGGTGGACAGCGCGGCCAGGAAGACGATCGTGCCCCAGCCGACGTCCTTCCACACCGCCTCGACGGTGACCAGGACGATGAACGTGTCCGGGTTGGTCATCACGTTCCACGGCTGCGTCCCGGCCTCGCGCATGGTCTGCGCGAGCAGCCCGGCGCCGCCGAGCATCGCCACGAAGAACGTCACCACCAGCACCCAGCTGAAGAAGTGCGGCAGGTAGACGATGGTCTGGATCAGTCCGCGCAGCCGGCTGGACAGCAGGTTGTGCAGCGCGATCGCCAGCAGGATCGGCAGCGGGAAGAAGAACACCAGCTGGAACGCGGTGATCGCCAGCGTGTTGCGGAACGCGTCCCAGAACGCCGGGTCGTCGAAGAGCAGCTGGAACTGCCCGAAGCCGATCCAGTCGCTGTGCAGGAACGCCTGCCACGGGTTGTCGCCCAGGTAGGGGTTGTAGTCCTGGAAGGCGATCACGTTGCCGGCGATCGGCAGGTAGCTGAAGATCAGCAGGATTCCGAAGCCGGGCGCCACCATGGCGAGCAGTTGCCAGTCCCGGCGCAGCCGGGTGCGCAGCGGCACCCGGCGGCGGGACGGGCGGCGACGGGGCGGGCGGCCCGGTGGGGCCGGCGCGTCCGGCCGGGCCCGCTCGGGCCCGGCCAGGACGGCCGGCTCGTTCACCGGCCCTCCTTCGGCAGCGAGTCGGCGAGCAGCTTTCGGGCCTCCTCGCCGCCGTTCGCCTTCCACTCCTTGACGATGGCGTCCACGTCGCTGAGCGGTCGGCGGCCGCGCAGCACGTCGGTGAACTTGTCCTCGGTGGGCACCTGGTTGGCCTTGTAAGCGGCCGGCATCTCCAGCTTCACGCCCGCCCAGGGGTTGGGCTCCATGTGCTTGACCATCTCGTTGGAGTACGCGAGCACGTCCGGCACGAAGCGCGGGGTGTCCGGGAACGGCCCGATGGTGGGGTTGCGGCCGCTGATGAAGAAGTACTGGTTGGCGATCTCCTTGAACGCCAGGTCGGTCTTGACCGGGCCGTTCGGCGACGGGGTGTGGTGCTTGCCCGCGACCCCGAAGTCCCGCAGCTGGGCCTCCTGGCTGCCCAGTGGCGCGGAGCACCAGTTGATGATCCGCAGCAGCTCCTGGACCCGGTCCTTGCCGAGGCCCTTCTTGACGAACGTGTAGGAGATCGGCTCGTCGTCGCCCCAGACCAGCGGGTCGCCGCCGGTGGCGGAGAAGATCGGCACCGCCTGGATGTTGAGCTTGGGGTTGGTCTTCTGGTGCTCGGCCTGGGCGCCCTGCCAGAAGCCGACGCCGTCCTGGAGGAACACGATCGCGCCGTTCTTGGCGAACAACTGCTTGGCGTCCGCGCCCTTGCTGGCCACGACGTCCGGGTGGACCAGGCCGTCCGCGTAGATCTTGGCCATGACCTCCAGCGCGCGGCGGAACTCCTCGGTCTCGTACTTGAACTCGGGCGTGCCGTCAGACTTGACCCGCCACCCGCCCTTGTGGCCCGGCACCTTGTGGAACATCTGGATCATGGCGAAGACGTCGTTGAACGCCCACACCTTGCGCGCCGGGTCGGTGACCTGCTTGGCCGCGGCGAGCAGGTCGTCCAGGTTCGCCGGCACGGCCAGGCCGCGGGCGTCGAGCACGTCCTTGCGGGTGAACATTGCCCACGGGAACGGCCCGTCAGTGGGGTTGGGCACGGACATGATCCGCTCGTTCCACACCGCACGCCGCCAGGCCCCGGTGGGGAAGCTCGCCAGCATCGGGTACGCGCCGGCGGCGTCGCCCTTGAGGTGGTCGGTCAGGTCCTCGAAGAGCACCTTGATCGCCTCGGCGAAGCGCGGGATCTTCTCCACCTCCCACCCCGGTACGCACAGCAGGTCCGGGACGTCCCGCGCACCGAGCATGGCGTTGAGCTTGTCGGCGTACGTGTTGCCGTCCTGGATGGTGAAGTTGACGGGCGTGCCCAGCTCTGCGTTCACGGCCTGGAGGTAGGCGCTCTGCGCCACCCCGGGCGGTGCCGGGCCCCAGGCCGGGGTCATCGCGGTGACCTGCTTGCCGCTGGTGCCGGGCTTGTCGGTGATGGCGTCGACGAGGCTCGTCGGGTAGCTGGTGTAGCCGTCGGGCACCGGGCGGGTGCCGACGATGTCGGGTTTGATGCCGCCGGGCAGGTCCTTGCGGGTGGGCAGCAGGCCGGAGACGGCGTCGAGGTTCTGGGCGGCGCCGGAGCCGGCCGGCTTCTCCGAGCAGCCGGCGAGCAGCGGGCCGGTGGCGGTGGCGGCCACGCCGAGGCCGACCAGGCCGAGGAAGCGGCGGCGGGAGGAGCCCGGGTCGGGGTGGTGCGCGGTCATCGGTCCCCCTTCGGGAAGGGAAGCGCAGCGGGTTAGTTCGTATGGATGGTCAACAAACTAATCACGACCGTGAGCTTGCACAAGGGCGGACCGGATCGACACGGCGGTCAGGCCGGGCAGCGGTCGGACAACGCGTACCGGGTGAGGACCACGTCGCCGATCTGGCGCACCTCGACCACCCGGGCCCGGCGCCCCGCGTGCCACGGGAAGCGGCCGTCCCCGACGAAGCGCGGCGCCCGCCTGTCCCCCACGAAGAACGGCGCCACCACCAGGTGCAACTCGTCGGCCAGGCCGGCGGTCAGGAACTGGCGGTGCACCATGCCGCCGCCCTCCACCATCAGGCGCGTCACCCCACGCCCGGCCAGGTCGGCCACCACCGCCTCCGGGGTGGCCGGATCCCCCGCGTCGACCACCGTCGACACGGCGCCCACCTGCTCGCGGGCCTTGTCCACCACGCCGCTCGGGCAGTAGACCAGCTTGAGCCCGTCACCGGTGGTGAAGAACCGGGCACCCGGATCGAGGTCACCGCTGCCGGTGACAGTCACCTTCACCGGCGACGGCGGCAACCCGCGCGCCACCCGCTCGGCCCGCCGTTGCTCGCTGCGCACCAGCAGGCGGGGGTCGTCGCGGCGCACGGTGGCCGCGCCCACCAGGATCGCGTCGCACCCGGCCCGGGTCGCGTCGACCCGGTCCAGGTCGTCGTCGTTCGACAGCAGCAGCCGCTCGGCGCTGGCGTCGTCGATGTAGCCGTCGATCGACATCGCGCAGCTGAGCAGCACGTACGGGCGGGTGGTCACGGCACGAACGGCAGGTCGAGGGCGTGGTCGGCGCGGGTCACCTTGGCCGCCAGATAGCCGGCGTTGGCCGGGGACAGGTGCACGCCGGTGGACACCCGGTCGGCCACCGTCACGCCGAGGCGTTCGAGCTGGGCCGCCTTGTCCGGGTTGTTGCTGAGCAGGGCCACCCGGTCCACGCCCAGCGCGGCGAGCATCTGCGCGGCCACCGTGTAGTCGCGCTCGTCCGCGCCGCGCCCGAGCGCGAGGTTCGCCTCGTACGTGTCGAGGCCGTCGTCCTGCAGGGCGTACGCGTCGAGCTTGGCGTACAGGCCGATGCCGCGCCCCTCCTGCCGCAGGTAGAGCAGGTAGCCACCGGCCTCGGCGATGCGCTGCACCGCCTCGCGCAACTGCGGCCCGCAGTCGCAGCGCTGACTGCCGAACACGTCCCCGGTGAGGCACTCGCTGTGCGGGCGGACCAGCGGCGGGTCGACCTCGGTGTGCTCACCGAGCCCGAACGCCAGGTGCTCGCGTCCGTCGACGAGACCGTGGAAGGTGTGCACGCGGGCCGTGGTCACGTAGCCGTCGGGGAACCGGAGCGGAACCGTCACGCGGGTCCGGACCGTCGCGGTGGGCAGCGTTTCGTCCATGGTTCTCCTGTCGTCCGGTCGCCGGGCGGACCCGGCGACGCACACCTCGCTCCCCCACCGTAGGCGGGATCACCGACAGTTGCCGGGCTCGCGCCGGGGCATCCGCCGTGCCAGCAGCACCGCGGCGCCCGGCAGGCTGGCCACCAGGACCAGCGCGCCGTACACAGTGCCGGTCGCCACACCCTGCGCGGCGGTCAGCCCGGCCGAGGCGAACGCCCACGCGGCCACCCCCTCGCGCGGCCCGAAACCACCCACGTTCAGCGGCACCGCCATCGCCATCAGGGCCAGCAGCGTCAGCGGCAGCAGATGCGACAGCGGGGCGTCCGCGCCGGCCGTGCGGGCGGCCACCACGAACGTGGCCAGGTGACCGGCGAACACCACTGTCGAGGCGACCACCACACCGGCCCACGTCCGGCGGCCCAGCACCCCGGAGCGGACGTCGGCGACAGCGGTCCGGGCCGCCCGGGCGAGGCGGGACGCGCCGGAGCGGGGCACCGCGCGGGCGGCGAGCACCAGCGCCAGCGCGACCACGGCGAGCACGGCGGCCAGCGCGGGCAGGTACCGGCGTACCGGCGACGGGAACGCGGCGAGCAGCGCCACCGCGATCACCACCTGCACCACCTGCCCGGCGGTGCGCTCCCAGACCACCGCCCGCACGCCCCGGGCCACGTCCCCGGCGTCGCGGCCGTGCCGTACCGCCCGGTGCACGTCGCCGAGCACGCCACCGGGCAGCGTGGAGTTCAGGAAGACGGCCCGGTAGCAGTGCGCCACCGCCGCGCGCATCGGCAGCCGTACGCCCAGCCCGCCGGCGACCAGCGACCAGCGCCAGGCGCAGCAGACGGTGGTGATCACGCCGATGCCGAGCGCGGCGGCCAGCGCGGGCGCGTCGATCAGGCGCAGCCCGGCCAGGAACGGGCCGGTGCCCACCGACGCGACGAGCACGGCGAGCACGGCGAGCCCGAGCAGCGGACGTACCCAGGCTCCGTTGGGCCGGGACCGGCGCGGCCGGGCCGGTACGGATGCGACGGCCGGTACGGGCCCGGCGACGGCGACGTGTGACAAACGGTCCTCCCTTGTTCCCACCGGTTGTCACGTGCCGACGGCCGGTACGGTTCAGCCGGCGAGCAGGTCGGCGTGGTGCAGCACCACTCCGAGCCGTCCGGCGGCGGCCTCGGCGAGCCGCCACCTGTGATACGTCGCGGCGGGCCCGGACAGATGCGGTAGTTCCTCGACGGCCGCCTCGACCCAGCCGGTGAGCCACTCGGCGGCCAGTTCCGCCTGCTCCGGGCCGAGCCGCCACGGGGTCGGCCGCACGAGCGTGTCGACGCCGTGCCGACGGAACGCGGCCACCGTGACGTCCACCGCGTCCGGGCCGAGCAGGACCCGGCCGTCGACGGTACGGCGTTGGTGGGCGTTGAACGCTGCGGTCAGCTCGGCGTCCAGCGGGTCCGGCGGGCTGAACTCGGCCCGGCCGGTCACGGTGAGCGCGAACAGCGTCGGGTGGCCGGCGCAGGCCGCCGCCATCCGTTCGACCTCCTCGGCGGTGAGCATGTCCAGCAGCGCGGACGCGGTGACCAGATGGGCGTCGACGAGGTCGGCGGCGGTCAGCCGGGTGACGTCGGAGCCGCGCGTGGTCACCGTGACCTCGGCGCCGTCGGCGGCGGTGAGCCGTCCGGCCCGGGCCAGCGCGAGCAGGTCCGCGTCGCGTTCGTGCAGCACCCAGTGTTGCGGGCCGGGTAGCCGGGGCGCGAGCCAGCGGGCCATCGAGCCGGTGCCGCTGCCCAGGTCGTGCACGACGAGCGGGCGGCCGGCGGGCAGCCGGTCGCGGACCGCGTCGGCCAGCTCGGCGCTGCGGGCCGCCGCGTCGGCGGGCTCGCGCAGTCGCAGCCAGTCCGCGAAGCCGGGCGGGAGTGAGGTGGTCATGCCGCGGTCGCCTCCTTCAGTGCCGTCGCCAGCCGGTCCACGGTGACCGGCCAGCCGGTGAGGGTGTGCCGCCGCTGCCGGGCGGCGTGGCGCAGCCGGTCCCGCAGGCCGGCGTCGGTGAGCCAGCGCCGCAGCGCCGCGGCGGTCGCACCAGGATCGTCCGGCGGCACCAGCAGGCCGGGCCGGTCGCCGCCGGGGGCGTGCCCGAGCGTGTCCGGCAGGCCGCCGGTGTCGCTGGCCAGCACCGGTACGCCACGGGCCAGTGCCTCGGTGACCACCATCCCGTACGTCTCCCGCCGCGAGGGCGCAACCAGCAGATCCGCGGCGGCGTACGTGGCGGCCAGGTCCGTGCCGGTGCGCGGTCCGGTCAGCCGGACCCGGCCGCCGAGACCTGTGGCGTCGAGGCGCCCGCGCAACCCGTCGGCGAACGCGCGGTCCCGGTCCAGCGGGCCCACCCAGTCGCAGGTCCAGTCCAGGTCCGACACCTCGGCGAGCGCGGCGGCCAGCACGTCGTGCCCCTTGACCCCGGTGACGGCGGCGACGCAGAGCAGCCGTCCCCCGCCGGGTGTGCCGGTGGCGACGGGCGCCGGGTCGACGCCGGGCGGCGCGACGGTCACCAGCCGCGGTGGCAGCGCGTAGCGGTCGAGCAGGCGACGCCGCGTCCACTCGCTGGTGGCGACCACGGCGGTGGCCGCCGACAGCGACCGCGCCTCCGTCTCGCCCTCGATCGGCAGGTGCACCAGGACGACCAGGCGCAGCCGCGCGGCGTGCGGGGCGAGCACATCCGGCACGGTCGAGGCGACCAGGCCGTCGAGCAGCACCGGCACGCCGTCGGGCAGCCCGCCGAGCAGCCCGGCCAGGTCGGCGCGCTCCGCCGGCCCCGGGTGTGGCCAGCCGCCTGGCACCTGGTGCTCCCGTACCGTCCAGCCGCGGGCGGCCAGGCCCCGGCAGACCCGGCGGTCGTAGGCGTTGCCGCCGCTGGGGTCCGCCGGGTCGTCGATGTCGCCCGGAAGCACCACGTGGACGACTGTCATCCGGTCAGAGCGACCGCTCGTAGCTCGCCCACGCGATGTGCGACTCGTGCAGCGTGACGGTGATCCCGGCCAGGCCCCGCGCGCCCTCCCCCAGCCGGCCGGCGTGCACCGCGTCGGCGAGCCGGTCGGCGATCGTCCGCGCGAGCACCTCGGTGGTGGTGTTCACCCCGGCGAAGGCCGGCTCGTCGTCGAGGTTGCGGTAGTTCAGCTCGGCGAGAACGGCCTTGAGCTGCTCGGTGGCCAGCCCGATGTCGACCACGATCCCGTCGTCGTCCAGCTCGGCGCGGCGGAACGTGGCGTCGACGACGAACGTCGCCCCGTGCAGCCGCTGCGCCGGGCCGAACACCTCGCCGCGGAAGCTGTGGGCGACCATCATGTGGTCCCGGACGGTCACGCTGAACACGATCACTCCTCGCCGTAGGTGATGAGATGACACAGCGCCGGCAGCTCGCCCGAGGCGAGCCGGTCCAGCACGTCGGGCAGGTCGTCGAAGCGGGACCGGCCGGTGAGCAGCGCGTCGAACACCGGGTCGGCCAGCAGGTCCAGGGCGAGCGCGAGCCGGTCGGCGTAGCTGCGGTCGGCCCGCCGGGGCGAGACGGTGCCGACCTGGCTGCTGCGGATGCCCAGCCGTCGGGAGTGGAACGCGCCGCCCAGCGCCAGCGTGACCGGCCGGTCGCCGTACCAGCTCAGCTCCAGCACGGTGCCCTCGGGGCGCAGCAGCGCCAGGCCGCGTTGCAGCCCGTCGGCGGTGGCGCTGGCGTGCACCACCAGGTCACGCTCGCCGGTGGCGTCGGCGGGCGTGGCGAAGTCGGCGCCGAGCGCGGCGGCCACCCCGGCGCGGGCCGGGTCGGCGTCGACGAGTTCGACGCGTACGCCGGGGAAGCGGGTCAGCAGCGCGGTCACCGCGCAGCCGACCATGCCGCCGCCGATCACCGTGACCCGGTCGCCGACCAGCGGGGCGGCGTCCCAGAGAGCGTTGACAGCCGTCTCCACGGTGCCGGCGAGCACCGCACGCCCGGCCGGTACGCCGTCCGGCACGACTGTGACCGCGTCGGCCGGGACCACGTACGCGCTCTGGTGCGGGTAGAGGCAGAAGACGGTACGGCCGAGCAGCCGCTCGTCGCCCGCCTCGACGGTGCCGACGCTGAGGTAGCCGTACTTGACCGGCGCGGGGAAGTCGCCCTCCTGGAACGGCGCGCGCATGGCGGCGTGCTGGTCGGCCGGGACGCGGCCGGTGAAGACAAGCGTCTCGGTGCCACGGCTGACCCCGGAGAAGCGGGTACGGACCAGCACCTCGCCCGGGCCGGGCGGGGCGAGCCGGACCGGCCGGATCTCGCCCGCACCGGGTGTGCGGAGCCAGAACGCGTGGGCGTCGACAGTCACGAACTCTCCTCTTCCCCGCATTCCGACCGAGTTGTCGATCATAAACACGAAAGCGGGGCGTCAGCGGTTCGAACCGCCCGCGACCCGATGCTCAGGCCGCGCGCCGGCGCTGCTCCGGACGCCAGGTCTCGGGCTCGGCCCGGTCGTCGTGCCGGTCCCCGGCCAGCTCCATGGCCCGGTGGGCCGCGGTCAGCGCGTCACACGGCGCGGCCTGGCCGTCACACAGCAGGCTCTCGCACCGGCCGGACTCGTCGGGCCGGTGGGCGGCGGCAACGTCGTACGCGGCACGCCACAGCAACGAATCGGTCACGCCCCGTGGCAGAGCGGCGTCCTGACTGGACCTGTTGCGGATCGTGTCGGGCACCGTGTCCCCCTTTGCGTCGTCGCTACCGTCCCAGTGACCGGTTGAGCGCAGATCAAACCTCTCACCTGGGCACACGTCCTGACCAGCGGTGTTTGTCACGCCGGATAGGCGCGCGTCTCGGCTGCCTTCACCGCTGCCCAGACCGGCCGGCCGGGGATCAGTCCGAGATGGGCCGCGCCGGCGGGCGTGACGTCGGCGGCCGCCTCGACCGGCCCGGCGAGCTGCACGCGCAGGTTGTCACCGTGTCGTTGCACGCCGTTGACAGTGGCCGCCCAGACGTTGCGCGGGCTCCCCTCGGGCTTGGCGGGGTGCAGCGCCACCGCCGACGGCGGGTACGCCACGAACGCGTCACCGTGGACGGTGTCGGCGGTGGTGAGCGTCAGTTCACCGACCGTGACGGTGCGCCCGTGGGCGTGGCCGCGGTGCAGGTTGAGACCGACGAGCCGGGCCACGTAGTCGGTGCGTGGCCGGGCCGTCACGGTGGGGGCGTCGCCCTCCTGCACGACCCGCCCGTCCTCCACGATGACCAGTCGGTCGGCGAGCACCAGGGCGTCGAGGGGGTCGTGGGTGACCAGGAGCGTCGCGCCGGGGTGCGCGCCGAGGTGGCGCTGGAGTTCGGCGCGGGTGTCCAGCCGGGTCCGCGCGTCGAGCGCGGCCAGGGGCTCGTCGAGCAGCAGCAGGGCCGGGTCGACGGCGAGCGCGCGGGCCAGCGCGACCCGCTGGGCCTGCCCGCCGGAGAGCTGCCGGGGCCGGCGGCGGGCCTGGTCGCCGAGGCCGACCCGGTCCAGCCACCGCTGGGCCAGGGCGCGGGCGGCGCGCTTGTCGGCGCCCCGGCGGCGCGGCCCGAACGCCACGTTGTCCAGCGCGCTCAGGTGCGGGAACAGCAGGTAGTCCTGGAACACCACGCCGACCGGCCGCCGCTCCGGCGGCGTCCACACCCGGCGTCCGGGCCGGTCCAGGTCGGCGCCGTCGAGCGTGAGGTGCCCGGCGCTGAGCGGGTGCAGCCCGGCGAGCACCCGCAGCGCGGTGGTCTTGCCGGCGCCGTTGGGGCCGAGCAGCGCCACCACCTCACCGGCGGCGATGCGCAGCGGCACGTCCAGGGTGAAGCCGTCCCGCTCGGCGACCAGGTGCGCGTCCAGCACACTCATGAGGTCCCGACCCATTTGTCGCGCAGCGCGGCGAGGATGACCACGGAGACGGTGAGCAGGATCAGGCTCAGCACGATCGCGGCCTGCAGGTCGGTCTCCAGGGCCAGGTAGACCGCCAGCGGCATGGTCTGGGTGCGGCCGGGGTAGTTGCCGGCGAACGTGATGGTGGCGCCGAACTCACCGAGCGCCCGGGCCCAGCAGAGCACCGCCCCGGCCACCACGCCCGGGGCGACGAGCGGCAGCGTGACCCGGGTGAAGGTGGTGAACCGTCCGGCGCCGAGCGTGGCGGCGGCCTCCTCGTACCGGGGGTCGGCGCCGCGCAGCGCCCCCTCGACGGCGATGACCAGGAACGGCATGGCCACGAACGCCTCGGCCAGCACCACCCCGGCGGTGGTGAACGGCAACGTCACCCCGAACGTCTCGTCCAGCCACGACCCGATCAGCCCGCGCCGGCCGAAGACCAGCAGCAGCGCCACACCGCCGACCACCGGCGGCAGCACCAGCGGCACGGTGACCAGCGCCCGGACCAGCCGCCGGCCGGGGAACTCCACCCGCGCCAGGAGCCAGGCCAGGGGTACGCCGAGCGCCACGCAGAGCAGCGTGGCGACGGTGGCGGTCTCCAGCGACAGCCGCAGCGCGGTGAGCACACCCGGTTCGGTCAGCCGCTCGGGCAGCGTGGTCCAGGGTGCGCGGAGCAGCAGGCCGGCGAGCGGCAGGACGAGGAAGGCCAGTCCGAGCCCGGCGGGCACGAGCAGGGCCACCGGCACCCGCTGCCGGCGTACGGTGCGGCTCATGCGCCGGGCGGCGCCTGGAACCCGGCGGCGGTGAGCACGGCGAGCCCGGCGTCGGAGCGGACGAAGTCGACGAAGGCGCGGGCGCCGGCCGGGTTGCCGGCGGCGCGCAGCACCACGATCGGGTAGTCGTTCACCGCGCGCGCCGACTCGGGGAACTCGACGGCGTCGAGTCCGGGGGCGGAGCGGACGTCGGTGCGGTAGACCAGTGCCGCGTCGACCTCGCCGAGGCGCAGCTTGGCCAGCGCGCCCTTGACGTCCTGTTCGAGCGTGGCGGGGGTGAGCCGGACGCCGGCGGCGCCGAGCGCGGTGCGGGCGGCGGCGCCGCAGGGCACCTGCTCGGCGCAGAGCGCCACCTTGACGCCGGGGCGGGCCAGGTCGGCCAGGCCGCCGACCCGGGCCGGGTTGCCAGGGGGTACGGCGACGACGAGCTGGTTGCGGACCAGCACCGCCGGTTCGCCGGCCGCGTCACCGGCGTCGGTGACCGTCTTCATGGTGGCCGGGGACGCGGCGGCGAACACGTCGGCGGGTGCGCCCTGGGTGATCTGGGTGGCCAGCCCGGAGCTGCCGCCGAAGTTGAACCTGACGGTGCGGCCCGGGTGCGCTGCCTCGTACTCCTTGCCGAGCGTGGTGAACGACTCGGTGAGCGAGGCGGCGGCGAACACTGTCAGCGGTCCGGCGCCGTCGGGCCCGGCCGGTTCGTCGGCGCCGCCGCAGGCGGTCAGGCCGAGCGCCGCCACCAGCGCGGCGGCGAGCGCGACGCGGATCCGCCGTACGGTCATGGGCTTGTCCTTCCCCTGGGGGTGACGGCGCGTTCGACCACGACGGTGGTCGACTTGATGACCGCGACGGCGACGGAGCCGACCTGGAGGTCGAGGTCGTCGACGGCCTCGCGGCTCATCAGCGACACCACCCGGAACGGGCCGGCCTGGATGTCCACCTGGGCCATCACGGTGTCCTTGACGACGGCGGTGACGATGCCGCGCAGCCGGTTGCGGGCCGAGGAGAGCTCGGGATGGCCGGGGGCGCGGACGAACGCCGCGACGTCCGCGCCGTCGAGCACCCGGTGGCCGTGCTCGTCGCGGGCGGCCGGCAGCTTGCCGGCGTCGATCCAGCGGCGGACCGTGTCCGCGCTGACCCCGAGCAGTTCGGCCGCCTCGCCGATGCGGAACACCGTCACGCGCCCCACCCTAGCGGCCCGCAGGTGCGAGCCGGAAGGGGCGTGGTGGCTCGCATCCGCGAGCTGCGGGGCGGCTCGGGGACCGGAACTGCGGCTCAGTCGGACGGCGTGATCCGGACCCGGCGCAGCAGTTGGGCGTTGAGCGCGACCACGATGGTGGAGGCGGACATCAGCACCGCGCCCAGCGCCGGGCTGAGCGCGATCCCCGCCCACGCGAGGACCCCGGCGGCAAGCGGGATCGCCACCACGTTGTAGCCGGCCGCCCAGGCCAGGTTCTGCCGCATCTTCCGGTACGAGGCGCGGGACAGCCGGATCACGCCGCCCACGCCGCGCGGGTCGGAGCCGGCCAGCACCACCCCGGCGGACTCGATCGCCACGTCGGTGCCCGCGCCGATGGCCAGGCCGACGTCGGCGCGAGCGAGCGCCGGTGCGTCGTTCACGCCGTCGCCGACCATCGCCACCGTCAGCCCGCGCTCGCGCAGTTCGGCCACCGCCTTGTCCTTGTCGGCGGGAAGCACCTCGGCGAAGACCTCGTCGACACCGGGCCGGAAACCGAGGTCGGCGGCGACCGCCTCGGCGACCGGGCGCGCGTCGCCGGTGATCATCACGATCTTGCGTACGCCGAGGTCGCGCAGCTCGGCCACGGCGGCCCGCGCCTCCGGGCGCACCTGGTCCTCCATCGCGAACGCGGCGGTCACCTCGGGCGGGCCGCCCTCGGGCAGCCGGATCAGGTGCAGCACCGCGGCGCCCCGGCCCGACCACTCCCGCGCGGCCCGGGCCAGGTCGTCCGGCACCGGGGCGTCGAGTTCGCGCAGCAGGGCCGGGCCGCCGACCGCCCAGTCCACGCCGTCCACCGTGGCGCGTACGCCCCGGCCGGTCAGCGCCCGGAAGCCGCGCGCGGCGGGACGGGCTCCTCGGGCGTCGGCGGCGGCGACCAGCGCCCGGGCCAGCGGGTGCTCGCTGTCGGCCTCCACCGCGCCGGCCAGGCCCAGGGCGACGTTCTCGTCCAGCCCGCCGGTGGTGGCCACCCCGGTCACCGTGTGCCGGCCGGTGGTGAGCGTGCCGGTCTTGTCGAACAGGACGGTGTCGACGGTGCGCATCCGCTCCAGCGCGAGCCGGTCCTTGACCAGGATGCCGGCGCGGGCCGACAGCGCTGTGGACAGCGCCACCACCAGCGGGATCGCCAGGCCGAGCGCGTGCGGGCAGGCGATCACCAGCACGGTCACGGTGCGTACCACCGCCTGGTCGGGGTCGCCGAGCAGCGCCCAGACCGCGAACGTGGCCAGGCCGGCGAACGCCGCGAGGTAGAACAGCAGCGCGGCGAACCGGTCGGCGAGCACCTGCGCGCGCCCGCCGGAGGCCTGCGCCTCGGCGACGAGCCGCCCGATGCCGGCCAGCGCGGTGTCCGCGCCGACTGCCTCGACGCGTACCCGGAGGGTGGAGTCGGTGGCGACGGTGCCGGCGACCACCCGGTCCCCGGCGGCGCGGGCGACCGGCCGCGACTCCCCGGTGATCATCGACTCGTCCAGTTCGGCGGCGCCCTCGACGATCCGCCCGTCGGCCGGCACCCGCCCGCCGGGGCGCACCAGCACCAGGTCGCCCACCCGCAGCTCGCCGACCGGCACCGGATGCGGCCGCCCGGCGTCGTCCAGGCGCTCGGCGTCGTCGGGCAGTAGCGCGGCGAGGGCACCGAGAGCGCCACGCGCCTGCCCGACCGCCCGCATCTCCTGCCAGTGGCCGAGCAGCATGATGGTGACCAGCGCGGCCAGCTCCCACCAGAAGTCCAGGTCGAACAGGCCGAGGCTGGTGGCGGCCGAGGCGAGGTACGCGACGACGATCGCCATCGAGATCAGCAGCATCATGCCGGGGGCACGCTCGCGCAGCTCGCGCAGCCCGCCGGTCAGGAACGGCCAGCCGCCGTAGGCGAACACCACGGTGCCGAGCACCGGGCCGACCCAGCGCACGCCGGGGAAGTCCAGCGAGTAGCCGAACCAGTCCATCACCATGTGGCTCGTGGCGACGATCGGCACGGTCAGCGCCAGGCTCAGCCAGAACCGGCGGCGGAACTGCTCCGGGTCGTGCCCGGCGTGCGCGCCGTGACCGCCGGCGTGGTCGCCGTGGTGGCCGGTGTCGTGACCGGGTCCGTGCTCCATCGGGCGTCACCTCCGCCGACCACCATACCCCCTGGGGGTAAGTGGCGGCGCCCGGTCAGCGCTGCGGGTGGGCGCCGACGCTCGGCCGGTCGGTGGGCGTCCGGCCCTGCCAGGGCCAGCGGCCGTCCAGCTCCACCTCCAGCGAGAAGCTGAGGAACGTGCGGACCAGCACGATCAGCGCCAGCACGCCGACGCTGGTGAACGTGGGCGACACCGCGACCGTACGGATGATGTCGCCGCCGACCAGGAACTCCAGGCCGAGCAGGATGGCCCGGCCGACCCCCTGCCGGTACGCCCGGTAGTGCGCCACCACCGCCCGGGTCCGGGCGCAGCGCGCCGCGAACACCGCCGTGGCGACCGCGACGCCGACCGCGATGACGAGCACCCCGGCCAGGTCCAGCAGCGCCCCGACGTGCTGGACGATCTCCTTCGTCGGCACCCGGCACCCCCGCACCAGCCTGGCGTACGGCCGGTCGCGGGGGCGGCGTTTCCGCGCTCCCGGGCGACGGGAGCACTCAGTCCTGGGCCTGCCAGCGGTAGAAGACGGTGGCCACGGAGTCCTGCGGGCCCTGCCACTTCTCCGGCCGGTACGGCTCGATGTACGGACCGAGGTCCCGCATCACCTTGCCGAAGGCGGGCTTGTCGCCGTGCTGGTCCCGGGTGGCCTCGGCCGCCGACGTCTCCTGTTCGAGCAGGTGCACGTAGACGTCGTCGATCGAGTAGAGCCAGCGGCCGGTGACGCCGAGGTCGGCCGGGAGCGACCCGGCGTCGGACTCGGCGAAGACCCGGGCCACGTCCGGCTCGGCGCCGGGCTTGATCCGCCCGACGATCACGGTGAGCGTGGTGTCGGCGGGCGGCTCGCCCTCGGGCGCCCAGTGGTAGAACTCCTTCGCGACCGAGTCCGACGGGTTCTTCCAGTAGCGCGGGTACGGGGTCACGTACGGGCCGATCTCCTCGGCGATCTTCTGGAAGGCGGGCAGCCCCCGGGTCTGCCCGGAGATGCGCGGGTCCTGCTCCCGCTCGATCACGTGGAGGTAGAGGTCGTGGTGGGACAGCAGGTACCGGCCGATGACGCCGAGGTCCTGCGGGCGGGTGGCCTGGTCGTAGTGACCGAACACGCCGCCGACGATCTGCTCGCTGCCGGGGACCATGTGACAGACGATCACGTTGCGGAAGACCATGACTGCTCCTTGGTGATGAGCCGCGACGGCGGCACCGTCAGGCGGTGAAGGTGACAGGCAGTTCCAGCAGGCCGCGGAACGGTGAGGCGGCGGGAAGCCGGCGCACCTCGGCGAGCGGTACGCCCAGGCGCAGGCCGGGCAGCCGGCGCAGCAGCGCGCCGAGCGCGATTTCGGCCTCCATCCGGGCCAGCGAGACGCCCAGGCAGTAGTGGACGCCGTGCCCGAACCCGAGGTGCGGGCCCCGGACCCGGCGCACGTCCAGCCGGTCCGGGTCGGCGAAGTGGGCCGGGTCGTGGTTGGCCGCGTTTATCGCCACCCCGACGATCGCGCCGCGCGGGATGCGTACGCCCTGGTAGTCGACGTCCTCGGTGGCGATGCGCGGGCTGGCCACCGGCAGCGGCCCGTCGAAGCGCAGCAGCTCCTCGATCGCCGCGGGCAGCAGGCGCGGCGAGTCGCGCAGCAGTTCCATCTGCTCGGGGTGGGTGAGCAGCGCCAGCACGGCGTTGCCCAGGAAGTCGGCGGTGGTCTGGTGCCCGGCGAACAGCAGCAGGAACGTGGTGGTGACCAGTTCCGCCTCGGACAGCGTCCCGTCCTGGTCGACCGCCTTGATGAGCGCGGCGATGATGTCGTCGGCCGGGTCGTCGCGCTTGGCCCGGACCAGCCCGGCCAGGTAGTGGTGCAGCCGTAGCTGGGCCTCCTGCACCGCCGCGCGCTCCTGGGCCGGCGGCCGGCTGCTGGAGCCGGAGGTGCGGATGACCTGGGTCCAGTCGAGCACCCGGTCGTGGTCGGCCGGCGGCACCCCGAGCAGTTCGCAGATGACAGTCATCGGCAGCGGGATGGCGAACTCGTGCATCAGGTCCGCCTCGCCGTGCGGCGCCATCTTGTCGATGAGCTGCTCGACGATCGACGCCACCCGGGGGCGCAGCGCCTCGATCCGCCGGGGCGCGAACGCCTGCGACACCACCCGGCGCAGCCGGGTGTGCTCGGGCGGGTCGGAGTTGAGCATGTTGCGGTTCAGGCCCTCGGAGTTCGGGCCGAAGATCTTCAGGTAGTGCTGCCCCGGGCCGTACAGGTCCTTGGACAGGCGCGGGTCGGTCAGCGCGGTGCGGGCGTCGTCGAAGCGGGTGATCAGCCAGGAGTCGAAGCGCGGCGAGCCGACCGGGCAGACCGGCCGGTCCGCGCGCAGCCGGGCCAGCGCGGGGTACGGGTCGGCCGCGAACGCGTCGGTGTACAGCTCGCCCGCCGGCACCACGTCGTCGGTCATCGCCTCTCCCCCATCTCGCCGGCCACGCTGTGCAGCACCTGGTAGGTGTGCCGGTCGGCGGACTCGCGCAACTCGCGGATGATGCTGAGCAGCCGGTCCCGGTGCGCGCTGCGGCCGAACGCGTCGAGCCGATCCCGGTCCGCCCAGTCGCTGATGATCAGATAGCTGCGCGGGTCGTCGGCGTCGCGGACCAGGTCCTGGTGCAGGCAGCCGTCGAGCGTGCGGATCTCTTCGGCGGCGGTGAGCCACTCGGCCTCGAAGCGCTCCTCGCAGCCCTCCCGGGTCCGCATCGACAGCACCGTCCGGACCCGGCTCACCTCGCGCTCCCGAACACCAGGTGCAGGTGCTTGCGCAGCGCGTCCGGGTCGACCGGGGCGCCCCGGAACCCGACGTGCCCGTCCGGGCGGATCAGGTACAGGCCGGTGCCGTCCAGCCCGTACGCGGCACGGAAGCGGCGCTCGGCGTCCCGCACCACGGGCGGGTCGAGTAGTCGCGGCTCGTCCGCCTCCGGGTCGAGCAGCAGGTACGCGTCGAGTTGCCCGCCGGCGAGCCGGCGCGCGTCGGCGCACAGGCCGGTGAACGCGGCCAGCTCCCCCGCGTCGGCCGTGCGGTCGGCGTAGAGCAGCAGTGTGTGGCCGGTGCCCCGGGTCAGGTCGCGCAGCCGCAGCGGGTGGCCCACGCCGCGCCGTCGCAGCCCGTCCACGTCGGGCGCGATGTCACCGGGCCGGGGGGCGTCGCCGAGCGCGGCCGGGTCGGCGACGGTCTCCCCGACCAGTGGGCTGCCGGTGTAGCTGAGCAGCATGGACATCTCCTGGAGGAACTGCCGTTCCAGGTCGGCGCGGTCCACCTCCTCGGTGCCGGCCATCCGTACCGCCCGGCCGACGATCTCCTCGCCCTCGGGGCGGCGCTCGGTCTCGTAGCTGTCCAGCAGGCCGGGCGCGGCGAGCCCGCGTACCGCGAGGGCCAGCTTCCAGGCCAGGTTCCAGGTGTCCTGGATGCCGGTGTTCATGCCCTGGCCACCGGCCGGCGGGTGCAGGTGGGCGGCGTCCCCGGCGACGAACACGTGGCCGT
Source organism: Micromonospora sp. NPDC048887 (assembly GCF_040649715.1). Taxonomy (NCBI): domain Bacteria; kingdom Bacillati; phylum Actinomycetota; class Actinomycetes; order Micromonosporales; family Micromonosporaceae; genus Micromonospora; species Micromonospora sp. NPDC048887. The sequence continues at coordinate 72,692 of NZ_JBEZGA010000007.1, forward strand.
CGCGGTAGCGGTCGACGATGCCGTGGCTGATCCGGAACACCGACGACCAGCGCAGGTTGGTCGCCCGGGTGCCGGGCGGCGCGAGGCGGTCCAGCGCGGCCTGCACGTCGGCGATGGTCGGCTCGTCGAGTTCCTCGCTGAAGCCGGGCGGGGCGTCGCGCCCGCCGGTCTGGGCGAAGAACCGGGGCGGGGCCAGGGTGGCGATGCGGTAGCGGTGCTCGCCGCGCAGCGGCACGCAGACGAGCATCCCGTCCATCTGCCCGTCGGTCATGTGCAGGAACCGCAGCAGGTGCCCGTCCGGCATCTCCCAGTCCACGTCGACGTCCACCAGCATGAACAGTTGCGGGAACCGGCCCAGCCCGCCGGTGAAGGTGAGCCCGAGCCGTTCCCGTACCCGGCTGTGCGCGCCGTCGGCACCGACCAGGTACGCCGCGCGTACCGTCTCGGTGGCGCCGTCGGCGGTGCGGACGGTGGCGGTCACGCCGTCGGCGTCCTGGGTGAAGTCGATCAGTTCGGCGCCGCGCCGCGGACGGACGCCGAGCGTGGCCAGCCGGTCGGTGAGGATCCGCTCGGTCTCGTACTGCGGCAGGCCGAGGTGGGCGTACGGCAGGCCGGGCAGCTCCCAGCTCATCCGGTGGGTCTGCGTGCCGTTGACGAAGACCATGTTTCCGGTGAGCCAGATGCCGGCGTCCATCGCCTCCCGGACGACGCCCTGCTCCTCCCAGATCTCCATGGTGCGGCAGTGCACGCCGATCGCCTTGTCCGCGTGGCCGGGCGGGGTGAGCTGTTTGTCGATCACCAGGCAGTCGATGCCCCGCCGGGCCAGTTCGACGGCGGCGGTCAGCCCGGTGGGTCCCGCCCCGACGACGAGTACGTGTGTTGTCCTGTGCACGTCGGCCTCCCAGCCCGTGGTGGGGTGTCGGCGGCCGTCCGCGTCAGGCACGACGTGGAACAGCCGGCGCCGGATGTCGAGAAGGAACGGTGCGATCGGCCCGGCCTGCGCGGAGGCGTGGGCCGGGTCACCGATCCAGGCGAGGAACGGCGCGGCGCCGTCCCACTCGGCGAAGATGTGGTGGATGTCGGAGCCGGGCTCGCGCAGCAACTGCTCACGGCGGTAGCCGGGTATCGCGGCCATCCGCCGGACCACCTCGGGGTAGCCCTTGTGGAACTCGGCGAGCCGGCCGAGCGGCACGGTCAGTTCGACGTCCACGTAGACCGGGCCGTCGCCGTCCCCGGTCTCCCGCATCAGCGGATACCCGGGGTCGCCGTCCGGCTCGGTCAACGGCCGGAGCAGGCCGGCCAGGCGGGCGGCCACCGGCCCCCGCCGGTACGCGCGCAGCGCCACCTCGTCGGTCCACTCGGTGACGACGACGAAGCCGCGCGGGTCGAGGGCGTCGCGCAGCAGCTCGTGCCGCAGGTTGCCGGCCAGCGCGCCGAGCTGCCCGGCGACCGTCTCGAACGCCGGTCCGACCGCGGGCTCGCAGCCGGGGCGCGCGCGCAGCCGGAGCATCGTTCTGATCATGCAGCCCCCTCGGACGGTGCCGTCGTCGTGCCGCGACCCTGCCGCAGCGCGCGTCACCCGCTCGTCACCGTCGCCCCGCCCCGGGTCCGGTCCCGGTGACGCCGCCGGGACGGTCACGGCTTATTGCAAAAGTTTGGCAACAAGCCTCGACAGGGATCCCCTGCGGTAACTATCGTCAGCGGCATGACTCCTTACGATCTGGACGTACGCGCCTGGCAGGAGAGCTGGGACCGGCAGCAGGAGACGTTCATACCGGACCGGGAGCACCGCTTCGACGCGATGCTCGACGCCGTCGAGGCGGTCGCCGGTGACCGGCCGCCCCGGGTGCTCGACCTGGCCGGCGGCACCGGGTCGATCAGCCTGCGGACGCTGGCCCGCCGGCCCGACGCCGAGGTGACGGTGCTCGACCTCGACCCGGTGCTGCTCACCCTCGCCGAAGCGGCGCTGGCCGGCCGGGCCACCGTGGTGACCGCCGACCTCAACCGGTCCGACTGGGCCGCCGCGCTGCCGCACCGGGACTACGACGCCGTGCTCACCGCCACCGCCCTGCACTGGCTCGACGGTCCGCGCCTGGCGGAGCTGTACCGCGAGATCCGCGACGTGCTGCGGCCCGGCGGCGTGTTCGTCAACGCCGACCACATGCCCGACGACACGATGCCGGCGCTCACCGCCCTTATCGGCGCTCGCGCGAAGGCACGACGAGACGCCCGGCACCGGGCCGGCGCTGCGCTGTCCTGGCCGGACTGGTGGGCGCAGGCGGCCGGCGACCCGCTGCTCGGGCCGCTGGTGGAGAAGCGGCGGCAGATCTACCCGACCGGGCACAGCCCGGAGTGGAGCCCGCCGGCGGCGTGGCACCTGGACGCGTTGCGCGCGGCCGGGTTCGCCGAGGCCGGCGTGCTCTGGCGCGGCGGCGCGGACGCGGCGGTGGCCGCGCTGCGCTGAGCCCGGCGGGTCGCGGGGCCCGGCCCGGCGCCACGCGGGTGCCCGACGGCGGCGTGCGGTCAGGCCAGCAGGCGGGCCAGCTCGGTACGGGAGCGCACGCCCAGCCGGTGGAAGACGTTGCGCAGGTGGTGGTCGACGGTCCGGGTGGACAGGCACATCCGGGTGGCGATCTCCCGGTTGGTCGCTCCTTCCGCGACCAGCCGGGCGATGTGCAGCTGCTGCCCGGTCAGCAACTGCTCCGGGCCGCGCCGGACCGGCCCGACCGACTCCCCCGCCGCGCGCAGTTCCTCGCCCGCCCGGTCGGCCCAGACGGTGGCACCGAGCAGGGTGAACGCCTCCCGGGCCCGGTGCAGGTGCGCCCGGGCGTCCCGGGGGCGGCGCCGCCGGCGCAGCTCGCGGCCGAACAGCAGCTCGGTGCGGGCGCGCTCGAACGGGTCGGTGTCGGCCGGGTGCAGCCGCAACGCCGCGTGGAACTCCCGCTCGGCCTCCGGGCCGCCGCGCGGTGCGAGCAGCGCCCGGCAGCGCGCGGCCAGCGCCCGCCGCGACGGGCTCGCCGTACTGCTGGCCCAGTGGTCGAACACCGCCAGCGCGGCGGCCGGTCGCCCGCCGTCGTGCGCGGCGGCCTCCACCAGGTACGGCGTGGCCATCACCTGGACCAGCACCTGACCCCGGCCGGTGCCGGTGCGGGCCAGCGCGGACAGCCGGGCCGCCGCGTCGGCGTACCGGCCGTCGATCAGGTCCAGCACGCCGAGGGCCCACCTGGCGTACGCGTCCGGCCGGCTCCCCGGGGCGGCCCCGTCCCCGATCTCGGCGATCCGGGCCAGCGCGGCGTCCCGGTCGGCGCGTACCGCCGCCAGCACGGCGAGGATGCCGAGGTGCACCTGGGCACACACGTGCTGACCGGTGGCGCGGGCCGCGCGCACGCCCTCGCGGGCGGTCTGCGCCGCGGCCTCGTGCCGGCCCAGCCAGTACTCCGCGACCGCCCGCAGCTCCAGCGCCCGGGGCAGCAGGGACAGCTCGCCGCGCGAGCGGGCCAGCTCCACCGCGCGGCCGGCGAGCCGGTGCGCGGGCGCGTCCACCGCTACCAGCAGGGCCGCCGCGGCGGCGCAGACCAGCGCGCCGGGGGTGAGCGCGGGCCCGGTCAGCCGGCCGCCGAGGACGACCACGCGGCGCAGCGCCGGGCCGCCGCGCGCGTGGTCGCCGCGCAGCGTCGCCCCGACGCCTGAGGCGAACGTGGCCAGCAGGTCGAGGCCGGGCGGGTCGCCGGGCCGCCGCAGGGCCTCGGCCCGGCGGGCCACCTCGGCATACCGGTACTGGTCGCCGGTGACGCAGATGGCCTCGCCGGCCCGGACCAGCGCCAGCAGCGCTGCCCGCCGGTCGGCCGGCGCGACCGCGTCGGCGGCGGCCAGCAGCGTGGCGACCGCGGCGGCGGGCGCGTCGCAGCGCAGTTGCATGTCGCCGCGCACCAGGTCGGCCCGGCCGCCGGCCCCCGGCCCGGCGGTCAGGCCCCGCAGCAGTCCCCGGGCGTGGTCCGGGTCGCCCGCGGTCCAGGCGCAGCGCGCCGCCGCGATCGTCAGCTCGGCGGCGCGCCCGGGGTCGGGGTTCAGCTCGGCGGCGCGGCGCAGCACGATCGCGGCGGCGGCCCGGTCCGGTACCTCGTCGACAGCCGAGGCCAGCTCGGCGGCGAGCACGTCGGACGGGCAGTCGGCGGCGGTGGCGTGGCGCAGCGCCCGGCCCAGCGGGCCCTCGGCGAGCGTGCCGGCCAGCAGCAGCTGGGCCGCGCGCAGGTCGGCGAGCGGCGCCACGGCGGTGATCATCGTGCGGGCGAGCGGGTGCGGGAACGTGGCCCCGCCGGGCCCGGTCCGCAGCAGGCCGGCGGCTTCGGCGGGGGCGAGCGCCTCGACAGTCAGGCCGGCCGCCCACGCGGCCCGGACCAGCGTGCCCGGGTCGTCGCCGGGGTCGAGCGCGGCCAGCAACACCATCCGCCGGGTCGGGACCGGCAGCCGGTCCAGACGGGCCCGGTACGAGGCGGCGAGCGCGCCGTCCACCGGCGGGGTGCCGGGCAGCGGCGCCTCGCCCCGCCACTGGGCCGGGGTGAGCGCGCCGGCCAGGTCGGCGAGCGCGGCCGGGCTGCCCCGGCTGAGCGCGGCCAGCGCGGCGGCCACCGGCGCGGGCGGGCGGTCCCGGAGCCCGGCGAGCATCGCCCGGCACTCGCCGGCGTCCAGCGGACGCAGCCGGTGGGCCGGTACGCCGTCGACGGTGGCCGGGGCGGTCGCGGTCAGCAGCAGCGCCACCGGCAGCCGGCGCAGCCGGCGAGCCACCACGGCGAGCGTCCAGGCGCTCTGCGGATCCCCGGTGTCGAGGTCGTCCACAGTGCACAGCAGCGGCCGGTCCGCTGCCACCGCGGCGAGCAGGGAACGCACCGCCGCGGCAAGGGCCAGTCGCTGCTCGGCCGGGCACCCGTCGCCGCCGAGCGCGCGGCGCAGCAGCCGGCGCTGCCGCGCCGGTAGGGCCGCGTCCGCGTCCAGCACCGGGTCGAGCAGGCGGTGCAGCCCGGCGTAGGGCAGTGTCGCCTCGTCGGCCAGGCCGGTGCCGGTGAGCACGGCGCGCTCCCCCGCCGACCTGCGGGCGTACGCCAGCAGGGAGCTGCGCCCGGAGCCGGGCGGCCCGTGGAACAGCAGCGCGCCGCCGTCGTCGCGGTCGAGGAGCCGGCGGATCGCGTCGCACTCGTCGTCCCGTCCCCACAAGGCTATATGCACTGTCGATGCAGAAACCATTCATGCAGTGTCACAGATGGGCAACCCGCCGGAAAAGAGGCGGACACGCTCCCGGGGTGGTCGCCGTGGCGACCACCCCGGAGCGGACGGGCTCAGGCGCTGGGGCAGGTGTTGCGGTACTCCTCGATCGCCGACCCGCTCGGGCCGGGGCAGAGGAACTGCTCGTAGCGGGTGTCGTCGTCGACGAACCGCTTCAGCCAGGCCACCATCTGCTTCGCCGTCGGCGTGTTCACCGTCTGCGGGAAGAAGTGGCTCGCGCCGTCCAGCTCCAGGTACGCCTTCTCGGAGGAGGACGGGATGCTGTTGTAGAACGGGATCGAGTGGGTCGCCACCGGCGCCACACTGTCGGTCTCGCCGCCGATGATGAGCGTCGGCACCCGTACGTCGGACCAGGTCTTGTCCAGGTTCCACGGTGCGAGCGGGACGGCGGCCTGCAACGACGGCCGGGCCGCCGCGGCCTCCAGGCTGCCGCCGCCACCCATCGAGTGCCCGGCCACGGCGAGCCGGGAGGTGTCGATCCGGCCGCGCACCGAGCTGCGCTGGGTCAGGTAGTCCAGCGCGGCCAGGAGCTGGCGTCCCCGGCTGTCCGGCTGGTCCAGCCGGGTGATGGTCTCGATGCCGATCACCACGAAGCCGTGCGAGGCGATCCGTGGCCCGAGCCAGCTCAGGCTCGACCAGGAGGCGGTGTAGCCGGGCGAGATGGCGACCGCGCCGAAGGTGCCCTCGGCGGTGCTGGTCGGGTAGTAGATGACGCCGCCGCCGAAGCCGGTCACGCTCAGCGAGGAGACGTTTGTCGACGAGGTGGCGAACGGGCCGCGGCTGGCCTCCAGGATGGCGTTAGTGGGCGCCGGGCCGCGCTCGTAGGGGCTGGCGGCGCTCGCCGCGGCCGGCACGGCGAGGGCGCCGCCGGTGGCGAGCAGTGCCGCCACGGCGAGACGGGCGAGGGCACGGACGGGGGTACGGGAACGGATGGTGGTGGGCACGTCGGTCACTCCTTGCGCCGGAATTACATCGACATGCGTCAGCATCCGCGCCCTGTCGACCCGCGCGCATCGGCGAAATCACCGGTCCCCCGGCACCGGACGGTGACCCGGCCGTGACACGCACGGCGGACGACTGCCCGCTCCGGCTGTCACTCGGTGAACTCGCAGAAGGACAGCACCCTGTCGAACCGCCGGGCGGCGAGGTCCTCGTGGCGGATCAGGAACCGCGCGTTGACGTACTCCTCGTCCGGCACGCCGAACTGGGCCAGCGGCACCCATTCGCGCATCACCCGCTGCTGTTCCTCGTACCGGGCCACCATCCGCTCCGCGCGGGGCAGAGACCTCGCCTGCTGAACCCGCTCCGGGTCCATCATGATCGACTCGGGCGGGTCCTGCGCCGAGATGGTGTAGCCGCCGACGAAGACGTCCTCCGCCAGCCACCAGTTCCGCTCGGGCCAGAGCTGCTCGACCAGCGCTTTCATCTCCTTGCGGTGCGGCATGTCGCGCAGGAGCTGGATCTGGGTGTCACACAGCCACTCCTCCGAACGGTCGAGCCAGTCCGGCAGCTCCGCCTGGAGCCCCGCGTACATCTCGTGCTCGGGGGCGAGGAACGGTTCCATCTCGGTGTCGGCGGGCACGACGTACTCACCGTCCACCGTCTCGGCGCCGGCCGGAACGTACACGACCCGCGCGAACTCCTGCTCGGGCTCGATGCCGCAGGCGTCCAGTGCGCTCTCCTGGTCGAGGAAGAACAGCAGCGTGCCGTCGGCCGGCAGGGCGAGGCCGGGAACCCGGGGCAGCGCCGCGCAGTCGAGCCGGAGCAGGAACGGCAACGGGAAACCCTCCGAGCACGTGGGCCACGGCATGCCCACCGGCAGCCGCGGCCGCCCGCCCCGCCGCCCGACGTGCACACCCTCCTCGCGCTGGCAGGCGTGGATCTGGAACCGGATCAGCTCCGCGAAGCGGGCCACCTCGTCCTCGGGCACACCCCGCTCGATCGCCGCCCGCCGGAATTGATCTCTCTCGTTCATGATCGAGGAGAGTAGCCGCACCGTCCGACATGGAGTGTGGCCCGGCACGGGCGGGATCAGGGCCCGGCGCGCGGCCGCGCCGCAGGTGACCAGGTCACGTCGTAGCGCCGGCCGGCCACCGCCTCGGCGAACGCGGTCGCCGCCGCCGGCGAGCCGGCGATGCGCCAGTCCTTCTCCTTGTCCACCTCGAACCAGATCAGCCCGATCAGGTTCGGATAGCGGGGCAGGGCGCGGAACGTGTCCCGGATCCACCGGGCCTTGTGCCCGGCCGCGTCGGCGGCGCCGGTCTCGGTGACCACGAGCGGCTTGCCGGTGACCTTGCGGATCTCGGCGATCGTCGGACCGAAGATCTGGTCGAACGACCAGTACGTCTTGGTGAACGCGCCGCTGCCGTAGTAGCCGGTGACACCGACCCAGTCGACGTACCCGTCGCCCGGGTAGAGGCCGGTGAGCCCGGCTGTCGTCTTGTCCCAGCGGGCGTTCGGGCTCCACACCCAGGTGACGTTCGTGGCGCCGGCCTCGGCGAAGAGGTCGTGCACGTGCCGCCAGGCCCGGACGTAGTCGCCGGGGCGGTTGCCGTTGGCCCGCTCGCACCAGGGGTACCAGTCACCGTTCATCTCGTGCGCGAAGCGGATCGCCACCGGATAGCCCAGCGACCGGACGCCCTCCGCCCAGGAGCGCAGGTACGCGTCGAAATCGCCGCGCGCGACGCGGGCCAGCCGGTAGTCCGGCTGGGTGGCGCGGAGCCGGTCGATCTGCCTGTCGGTCAGGGCGGTACGACGGGCCGCCCGGTCGACCGTGTGGTCCCACGGTTCCCAGCCGAGCATCGGCATCATGCCCCGCTCGGCGATCCGGTCGAACAGGCTGCGGTCGAACGCGGCCGACGCCCAGTCCGCGCCGAAGAGCATCACCTGCGGCGCGCGCCCGGCCGCCTCGGCGAACCGGTCCACCGGCGCGAAGTCGTACGGTCCCTTGTCGGTCATCACCCCGAAGAACGCCTGCCCGGCCGGGGGGAACGGGCCGCCGCGCGGGCTCGGCACGACCGCCGCCGGCACGTCGGTGCTGGCCTGCGGCGTCGCCGGGGCGGGCCGTCGCGCCGCGACGTCCGTGCCCGGGTCGCGCCAGGCGCCGGGCGCCACCACGAAGGCGTACGCGAGCAGCAGCAACCCGCCCAGCGCCAGGCCCACCCGGGGCAGCGTCGGCCTCAGCACGGCACACCACCCTCGGCCACGGTCCGGGGCATCACCTGGGGTTCCCGGGCCACGTCGGCGGCCCGGACCCGGCGGGCCCGCAGGCTCTCCGCCCAGGAGATCAGCGGCGGCGCGAGCCCGGTCAGCAGCGTCAGCGCCGGCCAGACCCGCAGCAGCGGGTAGTCGTGACCCAGCGCGAAGCTCGCCGCGAGCAGTCCGGCGGCGGCGAGCGCCCAGCACAGGTGCAGCCGGAACGTGCGCGCCGACTCCACTGTGCGCAGCGCGCCCTTGGCGGTGACCACGAAGCCGAGCTTGCGGCGCAGCAGGGCGCCCACCGCGGCGGCCACGTAGACCGGTCCGGCGAACAGTGCGAGCGCCATGCCGGCCATGCCCACCTCCTCCCGCTCGTGCGGGGCGATGTTGAAGCGGCGCAGCCACAGCCAGAGCAGGAACCAGGTGCCGATGGTGGAACCCCACAGCGTCGCCCAGACCTGCGGGTCGAGCCGGCCCGCGTCGACGCCGGTGAGCAGGTAGAGCGCGGTGGCGGCGTTGCCGAGCAGCAGGCTCACCGCCACGCTCGGGTAGTAGAACTGGAGCAGCCGGTACTGCCAGCGGCGGCGCGACGGCAGGTCGCGCGGCGTGCGCATCTCGCGCCGGAGCAGGATCTCGCAGATCCCGGCCGCCCAGCGCTTCTGCTGGTTGAAGTAGTCCGCCCAGGAGGTCGGCCCCTCGCCGAGCGCCACCACGTCCGGGGTGTAGACGCCCTTCCACCGGTTGCCGGTTGCCGGGTTGACGGCGGCGTGCACACGGATGCTGGTGAGATGGTCCTCGATGATCGAGTCCTGGTAGCCGCCGACGGTCCGCCAGGCCGCCGGGCGGTAGAGGTGCCCGGTGCCGGTCAGCAGTGGCGCGTCCAGGCCGTTGCCGCCCCGGGCGATCAGCCCGTTGTAGAGGTACTGCTGCACCGAGGCGCCGTGGGCGACGAAGTTCTGGTGCATGTTGCCGTACACCTGGGGGGTCACCACGAACGCGACGTCCGGGTCGCGGAAGTAGCCGAGCGTGCGTTCCAGGAAGTTCGGCAGTGGCACGTGGTCGGGGTCGACGTTCGCGACGACGTCGTAGCGGTGCTCGTGCTCGGCCCGCCAGGCGTTGTGGTTGCCGGACTTGGTCCGGGCCCGGAACTCGCCGCCGGGCCGGTTGTACTCGGGCCGGCCCTTGCGGGTGAAGTGGCGTACGCCCAGCCGCGCGGCCATCGCCCGGACCGCCGGGTCGTCGCCCTCGTCGAGGATCCACACGTCGACGTGCCCGCAGTAGACGATCTCCCGGAGCCGGCGCAGCGTCCGCTCGGCGACCTCGATCGGCTCCTTGCTCGGCACGATCGTGGTGAGCAGGGCGACCCGCAGGCCGACCGGCGGGTCGACCGGCACCGGGTCCCGGGCGTGGAAGGCGAACACCCAGACCACCACGTTCTGCGCGAGGCGGATCAGCTCGATGCCGACGACGACGCAGAACGCGAGCCGGGCGGCGGCCGTCTGCCAGCCGCCGAGCCCGACGACGCCCGGGCCGGGCACGTGCCGGGGCAGCAGCAGCCAACCGACGAAGATCAGGCCGGCGGCGCTGTTGACCAGCACCAGCAGCGTCAGCACCAGCCGCGCGGCCACCGAGGCGGTGGGGCGGAACTCGACCGCCGCGTCGGGGCGGCGGGGCGGGCGCAGCGGCCCGGCGGTGGCGCCGCAGCGCGCGTACGCCACGCGGGCGTCGACGTTGCGCTGCCGGCGGTCCTGGTCGGCGGGCGCCCCGGGCAGGGCGGGCGCGGTCGGGCGGGCGCCCGGCGTCCCGGCCGTCGTGGCGCGGGACGGGCGTGTATCGGCGGCGACGGCCACGTTTCCCCCATGGTCTGCATCCGGCTCAGGAGCCGACCGAACGCTAACCCGACAATCAACCGCAAAAGAGGCGAATCAGGCAGACATCGCCCGTTCGTCGACAGTCACGACGGGAGCTGCGCCGCCACCGCGAGCAGCGCGACGAGCGCCGGCACGGCGAGGGTGCCGGCGGCCCGCGCCCGGGACAGGGCGACACCGGCGAGCACCGCCCAGGCCGGCACCGTGAACAGCAGGTTCACCGCCGACCAGACCGGCACGACCTGCGCCAGCGCCAGCAGGCCGAGCGCCGGCACCAGCGCCCAGGCGGTGCAGGCCGCCGCCGCGTACCGCAACGGCAGACTGAACAGGGCCAGCCCGGCCAGCACGCCACCGAGCGCGGCGACGCCGAACAGATCCCCGGGCGTGGCCGCCAGCACGGCGGCACCGGGTCGCACGCCGGACGCCAGGTGCCCGCCGGCGCGCAGGCCGACGGCGAGCAGCGCGGCGACCGGGAGCAGCCCGGCGGCCACGGCGGCCAGCCAGCGGACGGCGGCACGACGGCGGAACGCCAGCACCACCCAGCCGTGCCCGGCGAGCAGCAGCAGCGCCACCGGCTGACACAGGCCCAGCAGCAGCACCGCGCCCGCGTAGGGCACCAGCCGCCGCGGGCGCGGCCGGTCGAGCGCGGGCAGCAGCAGCCAGGTGGCGAGCACTGCGGCGAGGACCGCCAGAGCGTACGGCTGCGCCTCCCGCGCGTACCGGATCGAGGTCGGCAGCACCGCGAAGATCACCCCGGCCGGCAGGCCGGCGGCGGGTGTGGCGATCCGGGCGGCGAGCGCGCCGACGAGCGCCGCGGCGCCGGCCATGGCCAGCAGCGACGGTACGCGCAGCGCGAGGTCCGCCGCTCCGGCCAGCTCCGCCCAGCCGCGCATGAGCAGGTGGTACGGCGCGAGTGCGACATCGTCACCGGTCAGCGCGGCGCCGACGCCCGGCCGGGGCGACGTGACCGCGCTCCGGGTGACCAGTTCTCCGGCGCTCGGTCCCGACGCGGTGATCCGGACGGCGCCGAGCGCGCCCATCAGCGCCGCCGGCACCAGCCACGCCGCGATGCGCCACCACGCCTGCGCGGCGGTGGCGGACCGGGGGGTGGCCCGGCGCGGCCGGTCCTCGCCCCACGGGTCCTCGACCGGGGCGTCCCCGAGCCGGGGCAGGACCATGGTGTCCGCGTCCATCATCGTGACTCACGCATCCCTGTGGGTGCCGGCGACCGGGGCCCAGCCGGCCGGACGGCGGGACGCGGCCCGCGCATGGCGGGCGGCGCCGGACGTCCCGGCTCACGGGCTGGGTGACATCCTGGAGCCTACTGAGTCAAAAACAACATAACGCCAATATGAGCTGAAAGAGCCCGCCGGCCGCCCCGTGGACGACCGGCGGGCCCGGCTCAGCGGAGAGCGGTGGTCGTCCAGCGGGGCGAGTCGGCGGTGATCGCGGCGGTCTCGCCGGTCAGCGTCGTCCGCGCCTGAGCGTCGCGCCTGGCGCTCGTGCCGACCCAGACGTCCACCTCCCCGGGCTCGACCACGCGGCTGAGCGCGCGGTCGGTGAGCGCCAGCCGCGTGGTGGGCACGGTCAGCTCGACGGTGACCGAGGCACCCGGCTCCAGGCGCACCCGCCGGTAGCCGAGCAGCTGCGCCACCGGCCGGGTCACCGAGGCGACCAGGTCGCGGCCGTAGAGCTGCACCACGTCGTCACCGGCGACCGGGCCGGTGTTCGTCACGCGCACCGACACCCGCAGTTCCCCGTCGGTCGGCACCTCGGCCGGCACGGTCAGGTCGGCGTACGCGAACGTGGTGTAGGACAGCCCGTGGCCGAACGGCGCCACCGGCGTCGCCGGCAGGTTGGTGCCGTTCATGCCCTCCCCCAGCTCGGGGTGCAGGTACGAGTACGGCTGCGCGCCGGCCGAGCCGGGCAGGCTGACCGGCAGCCGGCCGGACGGGTTGACCCGCCCGGAGAGCACGCCCGCGATCGCGCCGGCGCCCTCCTCGCCGGGGAAGAACGTCTGCACCACCGCCGCGCACCGGGTCAGCGCCCAGCCCAGCGCGTACGGGCGGCCGGTGAGCAGCACCAGCACGACGGGCGTTCCGGTGTCCAGCACCGCCTCGACCAGCTGGCGCTGCACACCGGGCAGCTCCAGGTCGTCCCGGTCGCACCCCTCGCCCACGGTGCCCCGGCCGAAGAGGCTGGCGTGGTCGCCGACCACGAGGACCGCCACGTCGGCGGCGGACGCGGCGGCGACCGCCTCGTCGAAGCCGGACCGGTCCGCCGAGTCCACCTCGCAGCCGGCCGCGAAGGTGACCCGGTCGGCGCCCAGCTCGGCGCGGACCGCCTCCAGCACGGTCGGCACCTCGAAGCCGGTCTCCACGCCCGGGTGGTGGGCCAGCACGTGGTTGAGGAACGAGTAGCAGCCGAACAACGCGCCCTGCCGGTCGGCGTTCGGGCCGACGACCGCCACCCGGCGGCCCGCCGGCAGCGGGAGCACGCCCTCGTTGGCGACCAGGACGACGGACTCCTCGGCGAGCCGGCGCGCGATCGCCCGGTGCTCCGGCGAGTCGAGGTCGATCGCGCCCGGCGGCTCGTCGTCGAACGTCGCGTCGAGCAGCCCGAGTTCCTGCTTCTGCCGCAGCACGCGCAGCACCGCCCGGTCGACGAGCGCCTCGTCCAGCTTGCCGGCCCGCACCGTCTCGGTCAGGGTCAGGTAGGCGTCGCCGGTGGGCAGTTCGATGTCGACGCCCGCGCTCAGCGCCTGCACCGCGGCCTCGGCGTTGTCGGCCGCGACGTGGTGCAGCAGGTTGAGGAACGCGACGCCGTAATAGTCGGCCACCACCGTCCCGTCGAAGCCCCACCGGTCCCGCAGCAGGTCGGTGAGCATCGTCGGATCGGCGGCGACCGGCACGCCGTCGACCTCCGCGTACGAGTGCATGACGCTGCGCGCGTCGCCGTCCCGGATCGCCATCTCGAACGGCGGCAGCAGCACGTCGGCGAGTTCCCGGGGGCCGGCGTGCACCGGGCCGAAGTTGCGCCCGGCCCGTGAGGCGGAGTACCCGGCGAAGTGCTTCAGCGTGGCGAGCACGCCCTGCGACTGGAGTCCCCGCACGTACGAGGTGCCGATGGTGCCGACGAGGTAGGGGTCCTCGGCGATGCACTCGTCGACCCGGCCCCACCGCGGATCCCGGATCACGTCCAGCACCGGGGACAGGCCCTGGTGGATGCCGAGCGCGCGCATCGAGGCCCCGATCGCCGACGCCATCTCGGCGACCAGGTCCGGGTCGAACGCCGCACCCCAGGCCAGCGGCGTCGGGAAGGTGGCCGCCTTCCACGCCGACAGGCCGGTCAGGCACTCCTCGTGCACGATCGCCGGGATGCCCAGCCGGGTGCCGGTCACCAGGTCCCGCTGGAACTTCCACAGCCAGACCGCGCGGGCCGCTGCGTCGACCGGACGGGTGCCGTAGGGGCGGGTGAGGTGACCCAGCCCGTGCCGGGAGAAGTCGTCGAGCCGGCCGGTGTCGGCGAACTCGCCCTGCAGGGGCGCGACCGCCTCGCCGTCCTCCTTCTCCCAGAACCCGACGAGCTGCGCGATCTTCTCCTCGATCGTCATGCGAGCGAGCAGTTCCCGTACGCGCGTCTCGGGGTCGTGGCCGTCCGGCCGGTCGTGGTCCGGACCCGCCTGAGCCGGCGCCGGCCCGTCCACCACCGCATGGACCTCTGTCATGGTGTGCCTTTCCACTGGTTGTGCTGGTACCGCTGCCGCTCAGCCCTTGACCGCGCCCTGGAGGCCGCCCACGATCTGCTTCTCCGCGAGGGTGAAGAACAGCAGCGCCGGCAACATCGCCAGCGAGGTGAAGGCGAGGACGCCCGCGGTGTCGGTGGTGTACTGGCTGGAGAAGTTCTGCACCCCCAGCGGCAGGGTGTGCAGGTTGACGTCCCCGAGGACGAGCAGCGGCAGCAGGAACGCGTTCCAGCTCGCCACGAACGCGAGGATGCCGACGGTGACGACCGCGGGCCGCGACAGCGGCAGCACGATCCGCCAGAGGAAGCCGAGCCGGCCGGCGCCGTCGATGGCGGCCGCGTCCTCCAGCTCCCGCGGGATGGCCGACAGGAACGGCCGCAGGATGACGATCGTCAGCGGCAACGAGAAGGCCACCTGCGGAAGGATCACCGCGTAGTAGGAGTTGATCAGGTTGAGGTCGCGCAGCATGAGGTACAGCGGCAGGATCGCCGCGCCGGCCGGGAACAGCAGGCCGAGGGTGAAGAAGGTGTAGAGCCCTTCGCGGCCCCGGAACGTGTAGCGGGCGAGTACGAACGCGGCGCCCATGCCGAGCACCACCACGCCGAGCGTGGTCCCGAAGGCGACCACAGCGCTGTTGAACGCCTGCTTCCAGAAGTCGCTCTGGGTCAGCACCCGGTAGTAGTTGTCCCAGACCCACGGGTCCGGCAGGCCGGCCGGGTCGTCCACGATCTGCGGCGTGGTCCGGAAACCGCCGACGACGACGTACACGACGGGCGCGATCGACACGGCCGCCACCGCGAGCGCCAACGCGTACGTCAGCGGCGAGCTCCACTGCACCGGCCGGCGCCCGGCCGAGGGGGCGGATACGGAGTTCACGGCCACTGTCACTTCCCCTTCCGGGTGATGGCGCCCTCGATGTCCCGGCGGAGCAGGAAACGCTGGAACAGCAGCGCCGCGACGAACGAGATGGCGAACAGGATCACGGCCACCGCGTTGCCGTAGCCCCAGAGCCGGGCGAAGAAGCCGTTGTCCACCATGTACGTGGCCATGGTGGCCGAGGCGCCGAGGGAGCGCACCGCGGGCACCGAGGTCACCCAGATCATGTCGAAGACCTGCAACGAGCCGATCATCGACAGGAACATCCAGATCCGGATGGTGGGGCCGAGCAGCGGCAGCGTGACGTGCCGCTGGATCTGCCACCAGCTCGCGCCGTCGATCTCCGCCGCCTCGTTGAGTTCCTGCGGCACGTTCGACAGGCCGGCGAGCAGCAGGATGATGGCGAAGCCGACGTACTTCCAGGTGAGGACGAACAGCAGGGTCCAGATCACCACGTCGAGGTCGGCCAGCCACGCCTGCACCAGGCCGCCCATCCCGATCGACTGCAGCAGCGCGTCGAGCGTGCCGTTCTCGGTCAGGATCAGCTTCCACATGATGCCGACGGTGACCTCGGCCAGCACGTACGGCACGAACACCAGCAGGCGGAACGCCGAGCGGCCGCGGAAGCGGCGGTTGAGCAGCAGGGCGATGCCGAGCGCGACCGGCCCCTGGATCAGCAGCGACCCGAACACGATGATCGCGTTGTTGCGCAGCGCGTCGAGGAAGATCGGGTCCTGGAAGGCGAGCGTGTAGTTGCGGAAGCCGACGTACTCGGTGGGCGGGCCGACGCCGCGCCAGCGGAACAGGCTGTAGTAGAACGCGAAGCCCATCGGCACCAGCACGAACATCACGTAGATGACGATCGCGGGCGTGGTCAGACCGATGATCTCGTACCACTTGCGACGGGTCTCGGCGCGGCGGGAGGCGGCCCGTGCGCCGGGCCGGAGGCCCGCCGGCGGCGCTTGCGCGCCGACGGCGGGCGTACGGGTCTGCGATGCGGACGTCACTTGCTTGCGGCCGCCTTCATGGCCGAGACGACCTTCTCAGGTGTCCCGTTGCCGGCGAAGATCGCGACGATCGCGTCGTTCATCGCGGTGCCGACGGTGCTGCCGAAGGCCGTGTCCAGCCAGAGCTGCACGTAGGTGGCCGAGGAGGTGGACTCCAGGATGGACTTCAGCGCCGGGTCGGTGACGCCGTCGGCCGCGCCCTTGGCGACGGGCAGGCCGGTGCCGGTGGCGGCGTAGCCCTTCTGCACCTCGGGGCTGACGAGGTACTTGAGGAACTCGACGCACTCGGCCGGGGCGTTCTTGGAGCAGGCGAAGCCGTCGCCGCCGCCGAGGGCCGCCTTCGGGTCACCGGCGGAACCGGAGATCGCCGGCACCGGGAACCAGCCGAGGAACTTGCCCAGGGCCGCCTTGTCGGTGGCGACGGTGTCCAGCGTGCCGCGGTTCCAGTCACCCATCAGCTCCATCGCGGCCTTGCCGTTGGCGAGCAGGCCGTTGGCGCTGGTCGGGTCGTTCTGGCCCGGCGTGGCGATGAAGTTGTTCTGGAACGGCTTGGTGTCGATGAAGGCCTTCAGGTCCTGACCGGCCTTCACGAAGCACGGGTCGTCGAAGGTCCGGTCCTTGGAGGCCTTCTTCAGCGTGTCGACCGAGCAGGCACGCAGCGCGAAGTTGTACCACCAGTGCGCCGCCGGCCACTTGTCACCGGCGCCCAGGGCGATCGGGATGACGTTGATGGCCTTGAGCTTGGTGACAGCGGTGTTGAGTTCCTCGAAGGTGGTCGGCGGCGCCGTGATGCCCGCCCGCGCGAACATGTCCTTGTTGTACCAGATGCCCTCGATGCCCATCCGGTACGGCAGGCCGTACTGCTTGCCCTCCACCTGCCAGATCTCGGCGGCGGTGCCGATGTCGGCGACCTCGCCCTTCACCTGGTCGGTGATGTCCTTGAGGTAGTCGGCCTCGACCTGCTCGCGCATCTCGCCGCCGCCCCACGCCTGGAAGACGTCCGGCGGGTCGTTGCTCAGCAGCGCGGCGGGGAGCCGGGTGCGCTGGAGCTGGTTCGTCTCGATCGCCTCGATCTCGATCTTGACGGTCGGGTGGGCGGCGGAGAAGTCCTTGGCGACCTTCTCCCAGTACGTCTTGCCGGGCCCGTCCTGCGAGGCGTTGTGCCACCAGGTCAACGTCACCGGGTTCTTGTACAGCTCGCTCTCGGCGGCCTTCTCCTCCTCGCCACCGCCACTGCACGCGGAGGCCAGCAGAGCGCTTGTCACAAACAGTGCCAGGACGGCACCAGCACGGCGCTTCATCGCCATAGATGTCTCCTCGACCACATAGCCGGGTTACCTGCGGGGGAGTTTTACAGGGCCGTAACGTGAAGTCAATCGGTATCGATAACGTTTTCGACATCGTCTTCGATCGCCCCGGGAGAGCCCTCTATCATCGTCGGCGTGGTGTTCGAGCAGCGCGTCAAGATGTCGGACGTGGCACGTACGGCCGGCGTCTCGGTGGCAACCGTATCGAAGGTTGTCAATGGCCGGTACGGCGTCGCGCAGGCCACCGTCGAGCGGGTCCAGCAGGTCATCCACGAGCTGGGGTACGAGGCCAGCCTGGGGGCGCAGAGCCTGCGCAGCCACCGCACGAACGTGCTGGGCATCCTGGTCGCCGAGTTCGAGCCGTTCTCCACCGAGCTGCTCAAGGGCGCGTCCCGGGAGGTCGCCGGCAGCGGCTACCAGCTGCTCGCCTACTCCAGCGGCGACGGCGAGGGCGCGGCCATAGGGTGGGAGCGGCGCTCGCTGGCCCGGCTGTCCGGCACGCTCATCGACGGCGCGGTGATCGTGACGCCGACAGTGGTCGAGACCAAGCACGGCTTCCACGTGGTGGCCGTCGACCCGCACACCGGCCCGTCCGGCCTGCCCACTGTCGACTCCGACAACTTCGCCGGCGCGGTACTGGCCACCGACTACCTGCTGTCGCTGGGGCACCGGCGGATCGCGCACATCAGCGGCCGGCCCGACCTGGAGTCGGCCCGGCTGCGGGAGGCCGGGTTCCGCAAGGCGATGGCCGACGCGGGCGTGCCGGTCGACGAGCGGCTCGTGCGAGTGGGCGGGTTCCGCACCGAGACCGCCGCCAGCACCGCCGCCGAGCTGCTCGCGCTTCCCGACCGGCCGACCGCGATCTTCGCCGGCAACGACCTCTCGGCCATCTCCACACTGGACGTCGCCGGCGGCCTCGGCCTGCGCGTGCCGGACGACCTGTCGGTCATCGGCTTCGACAACATCCCGGAGTCGGCACTTGTCGACCCGCCCCTCACCACGATCCGGCAGCCGCTGCAACGCATGGGCGCCGAGTCGCTGCGCCTGCTGATCGACCTCATCGCCGGCGTCGAGCGGGACACCCACATCCAGCTCCCGACCGAGCTGGTCATCCGGGCCTCCTGCCGCCCGCTGCGCTGACCCGCCGCCGCACCCGCCGCCTCACCCGCACGGCCCAGGTGATTGACGGACGGCTATCGGCGTCCGTAATGTTTCGGGCTACTTCCGGAAGGAAGACCGGAAGTTTCGGAAGCCGCTTCGTCCACCCGGGCGCCCGCCGATCCGTTCCACGGCGCGGCGTCCCCGGCACCGTCACCGCCGGCCCCGGCCGCGCGCACCCTCCCGAGAGGAACGACATGAAGCTGAGACGCTGGCTCGCCGCCGGCACCGTCGCCGTCGCGACCGCCACCGCCCTCAACGTCGTACCCGCGACAGCCGGACGACCGTACGATCCGACCGCGCAGAGCCTGCGTGACCTGGCCAAGCGCCACGGCCTGTACGTGGGCACCGCAGTGGACATGGACACCCTCAACAACGCCGCCGAGCCGCGCTACCGCGAGCTGGCCGCGTCCGAGTTCTCCACAGTCACCGCCGAGAACGTGATGAAGTGGGAGAGCCTCGAACCCACCCGGGGCGCCTACAACTGGGGCCCGGCCGACGAGCTGGTCGAGTTCGCCCGCAAGAACAACCAGCGGGTCCGGGGCCACGTGCTGGTCTGGCACAACCAGTTGCCCGCGTGGCTGACCAGCGGCGTCGCGGACGGTTCGATCAGCAAGGCCGAGCTGCGCCAGATCCTGCGCGACCACATCACCGCCGTGGTGACCCACTTCAAGGGCAAGATCTGGCAGTGGGACGTGGTGAACGAGGCGGTCAGCGACCCCTGGGACACGCCCTCCACCCTGCACTACAAGGGGTTCTGGGCGCAGAACCTCGGCCCCGGCTACATCGCCGACGCGTTCCGCTGGGCCCGCGCCGCCGACCCGAGGGCGCTGCTGTTCTACAACGACTACAACATCGAGGCGTTCGGCTCCGGGAACCCGGCCGACGACAAGACTCAGTTCGTCTACGACATGGCCCGTGACCTGCGGGCCAAGGGCGTGCCGATCGACGGCGTGGGCGCACAGGGTCACCTGGGCACCCAGTACGGCAACTTCAGCACGCTCCAGGTGGCCGCGGCCCTGCGCAAGTTCGCCGGGCTCGGGCTGGCCACGGCCCTCACCGAGGTGGACGTGCGCAGCCAGATCACCGAGGGGGTGGAGGCGGGCGACTCCGCCGAGATCAATCCGAGGTTGCAGGCGTCGGCGGCGAACTTCAGCGTGCTGATGCAGGCCTGCCTGGCCGAGCGGCACTGCCTGTCGTTCACCCTCTGGGGATTCACCGACAAGCACTCCTGGGTGCCCGGCGCGTTCTCCGACCCGCCGGAGGGTCTGGCCACCGTGTACGACGAGAACTACCAGCCGAAGCGCGCGTACCACGAACTGAAGGCCGACCTGATCTTCTCGGGTCCGCCCTACGTACTGCCGCGCATTCCGCAGCACCCGCGCCGCTAGTCGACCGGCGCACCACGGCGGGGCCGGTCCGGTGACCGGTCCCGCCGCCGGTGTCCGGCCCGGTGCGCGCTCACGCCGCCCGGCGGCGGCCCAGTTCCGACTCCAGCCGCCCGATGAGCGTCTTGCGGGCCTTGCCGCCGCGTTCGCGGCGCAGCGCCGCGCCGAGCTGCCGGGTGTCGAGGTCGCCCATGAGCTTGACCGCCTCGGTCACCGGCAACTCGGTGATCCGCTCGGCGGCGGTGGCGTCCCGGCGGGCCCGCTTCGCCGGGCCGGTGTTCGGCACGTACTGCCGGCCCGAGCGCGACGCGCGGCGCTTGCGGGTGTCGGTGGCCCGCCGGTCCGCCTCCGACAGCTCCTCCCACGCCTGTTTGGGCAGGTAACGGCGGGTCTCGCCACCGTTGCGGGCACGCGTGTCACCGCTGCGGGTCTGCCACTGCTCGCCGCCCCAGCGTCGCAGCGAGCGCTGCCGTGCGTCCTTCGGGCCCTCGAATCCCCCGCCCGCCTTCTTGTACTCGTTCGTCAGCAGCTGCGACTTGCGGGCCGACCACTGCCCCGGCCGGCCGCCCTTGTCGGAGGCGCGGATCTCGGCCTTGAGGCGTTCGCGCAGTTCCGGCTCGGTGTACTTCGCCATGACGCAGCGTTACCCGGACCGGCAGCGGCCATGCCGGTCAGCCGGACGCCGGCCGGTAGACCAGGTCCATCGTGTCGGTGCGGCCGGACCAGTCCAGCCGCAGCCGCCAGCATCCGGCGGCCGGCAGGTCGACGATGGACGGCCCGGGCCCGCCCTCCACCTCCCGGACGACAGGGGTGCCGGTGCCGTCCCGCGTCGCGGTGATCACCAGGGGGGTGCGCGGCGCCGGGTCGGACCGGCCGGGCTCGGGGCGGGCCACCCAGAGGATCTTGTTGTTGGCGCCGTCGCCGCGCGCGTGCACCAGCGGGTACGCGAACAGGATCGCCACGATGCCGCCCCGGGCGCCGAAGACGTGCCGCACCCGGGTGTCGCCGGTGAACCCGGCGTCCGCCCAGTCCGGCAGCCGGCCGGTCTCCAGCCGCTCGGCGCAGGCCGCCGGCTCGGCCGCCTCGGTGGCGGCGGCTGACTCGGTGGCGGCGGCTGACTCGGTGGCCGGGACCGTGGCCGGGACCGTGGCCGGCGCGCCGGCCGGGACCGGTACCGGGCCGGCGCAACCGGCCAACAGCAGGACCGGCACCAGCAGGACTCTTCTCGGAACGGACATCCGGGCCTCCCCCGTCGACGACTCTCGTCCTCACGACACCGCCGGGCGCCCCGAGGTTCCCGCCGCGCTCACTCCAGGGAGGACGCGACGTCCAGCGCCTGCTCGCGGGTCAGGTCCCCCTCCAGCCGGTAGCTCACCCCGGCCCGCTCCCACATCAGCGTGGCGGCGGCCGACCGCGCGGTGGCCACCCGTTCCGTCCCCGACCGGTCCACGTACGCCAGCGCGTGCGGGCCACCGACCCAGATCGCGAACTCGCCGCCGACCTGGGTGAGCGTCACGTCCGCCCCGAGGGAACGCTTGTGGAACACGATGTCGAGCGAACCGTCGAACGCGTCCAGGCGTACCGTGCCGCCCCGGTAGAGCAGGCTGACGACCCGGTGGGCGCCGGCGCCGTCCGGATCGGCCACCAGCACGCGTTCCGGTGCGCCGAGGCGGGCCGGCACCAGGATCGGGAACCGGACCTGCCGTTGTGCCTCGGCGAGGGCGACCTGGTGCTGCGCGGGCAGCGGCGAGGGCGTACCCGTCGGCGGCGGCGCGGGGGCGGTGTCGACGACGACCCCGGAGAACCGCAGCAGCCCGGTCACCGCGTCGGCGAGCGCGGCCCGCCCCGGCGGCAGCGCCGCCACGAGCAGCACGGCGAGCGCGGCGGCCAGCGCGTACCGCCACCGGCGGCGGGGCGCGGGCGCGTCGAGCCGGGCGCGGACCCCGGCGGTGAGATCCGGCGTCCGGCCCGGCTCCAGCCATCCGGTCAGCTCCCGCAGCTCCCGTTCCAGGTCATCCACGGTGCGCCACCTCCCGGTCCAGCAGGGCCCGCAGCTTCGCCAGCGCCCGGTGGGTCCGGGACTTCGCGGTGCCCCGGGGCACCCCCAGCACTGTCGCTGTCTCCTCCTCGCCGAGGTCGAGCAGGTATCGGCAGACGATCACCTCGCGGTCCCGGACGGGCAGCCGCCGCAGCGCCCCCACCAGCGCCGTCCGGCGCTCGGCTGCCAGCACGGCGTCGAGCCCGTCGGGCACGGTGGCGCCGGCCGCGACCGGATCCGCCGTCGCGCGCAGCGTCAGCCCGTCGCGGCGGATGCGCGTCCGGTGCAGGTTCCGGCTCTCGTTGGCGACGATCGCGAGCAGCCAGGACCGGAACGACGCCTCGCCCCGGTAGCGGGACAGTTTCCGGTACGCCTTCACGAACGCCTCCTGGACCACGTCCTCGGCGTCCGGCCCGGCGCCCAGCAGCACCGCCGTCCGGTACGCGGACGCGGTGTGCCGGGCGACCAGGGCGTCGTACGCCTCCCGGTCGCCGGCGCGTACGCGGGTGACGAGCTCGTCGTCGTCCAGGGCAGCCTCCGCCGTCGGTCCGTATCCATGACACCGCCCGGGGCGGCCGGGTTCCATCAGGCGTTTGACCGGGTGCCGGGCCGGAAAGAGTGGCGGGATGAGCTGGGCGAGAAGAGCCGTACCCGCAGCCGTCGCCGCCGTCGCCGCGCTGGCGGCGCGGGACCTGCTGCAACGCGACCACGCGCTGCGCCGCAACTTCCCCGTGCTGGGCCGGGCCCGGTACCTGATCGAGTCGATCGGCCCGGAGCTGCGGCAGTACATCGTGGCCGGCAACGACGAGGAACGGCCGTTCACCCGCGACCAGCGCCGCTGGGTGTACGCCTCGGCCAAGCAGGAGAACAACTACTTCGGGTTCGGCACCGACAACGACATCGAGCACACCTCCGGCTATCCGATCATCAAGCACCGGACGTTCGGCCGGGCGGTCCCGCCGTCGACGCCGACCGCCGGGCACGACGTGACGCTGCCCTGCGCCAAGGTGCTCGGCGCGGCACGCGGCCGGGCGCGCGCGTTCCGGCCGGAGTCGGTGGTGAACATCTCCGGGATGAGCTTCGGTTCGCTGTCCGGCAACGCGGTGGAGGCGCTGAACCGGGGCGCCGCGCTGGCCGGCTGCCTGCACAACACCGGCGAGGGCGGGTTGTCGCCGTACCACCGCAACGGCGGCGAGCTGGTCTTCCAGCTCGGCACCGCGTACTTCGGCTGCCGCGACGAGCGGGGCCGGTTCAGCCTGGAACGGCTCAAGGACCTGGTGGCGTCGGCGCCGGTACGCGCGCTGGAGATCAAGCTCAGCCAGGGCGCCAAGCCCAGCCTCGGCGGCCTGCTGCCGGCCGCGAAGGTGTCCGCCGAGATCGCCGCCACCCGGGGCGTCCCGGCCGGCCGGGACTGCGTCAGCCCCTCCCGGCACGCCGAGTTCTCCGACTGCGACAGCCTGCTCGACTGGGTGGAGCTGCTCGCCGCCGAGACCGGCCTGCCGGTCGGCATCAAGTCCGCCGTCGGCGACCTGGGGTTCTGGGAGGAGCTGACCACGCTGATGCGCGACACCGGGCGCGGCGTGGACTTCGTGACCGTCGACGGCGGCGAGGGCGGCACCGGCGCCGCGCCGCTGATCTTCAGCGACTCGGTCTCGCTGCCGTTCCAGCAGGGCTTCTCCCGGGTCTACCGGACCTTCGCCGAACGCGACCTGCACGAGAAGGTGGTGTTCGTCGGCGCGGGCAAGCTCGGCCTGCCGGACAACGCGGTGGTGGCGTTCGCGCTCGGCGCGGACATGGTCAACGTCGGGCGGGAGGCGATGCTGGCGATCGGCTGCATCCAGGCGCAGAAGTGCCACACCGACACCTGCCCGACCGGCGTCGCCACGCAGAACGCCTGGCTGGCCCGGGGCCTGGACCCGGCCCGCAAGTCGGTGCGGGCCGCGAACTACATCCGGACGCTGCGCCGCGACCTGGTCAAGGTGGCCGAGGCGTGCGGCGTCGAGCATCCCGGGCTGATCGGCACCGACGCGGTGGAGATCCTCGACGGCCGTACCTCGTCGACCCCGCTGGACCGGGCGTTCGGCTACCGGCCGGAGTGGGGCATGCCGTCGGCCGCCGACCGGGCGGAGATCGTCCGGCTGATGACGGCCGAGGCGCCGCAGGGCGGCAGCGCGCCACCCTCCCCCACCGCCGTCGGCTGACCCGGCGCGGAAACCCGGTCGGCTGCCGCACCGCCACGGCGTACAGTCCGCCGCATGGCTGTGGACACGAGGCCGGCGGTACGCGCCGGGCCCTTCCGGCTGCTCCCGCTGGGTGTGGTGTTCCTGACCGTCGGCCTCTCCACCGCGGTGGTGCTGCCGTTCCTGTCGCTGTTCCTCGACCGGGAGGTCCACGCCGGTCCGGTACGGGTGACAGTGTTCCTGGTCGTCGCGCCGCTGTCCGGGGTGGTGGCGTCCGCGCTGGTCGGCCGATTGTCGGACCGCCTGCCGATCCGCCGCGCGCTGCTCGTCGGCGCCGCGCTGGCCGGTGTGGTGGGCGCTGGCCTGACCGCGTACGTCCGCGACTACTGGATCCTGCTGGGGCTCACGGCCACCGCCACGGCGCTGGCGAACTCGCTGTTCCCGCAGTCGTTCGCGTACACCCGGGCCCTGTTCGACAGGGACGATCCGGGCCGGGCCGCGTTCGGCGTCAGCCTCATGCGTACCGTGTTCTCGCTGGCCTGGGTGGCCGGGCCGGCGCTGGCCGCGGTGCTGCTCGACGTCGGCGGCTTCCGCCTGGTCTACGGCATGGCCGCCGCCATGTACGCGCTGGCCGCGCTGGTGGCCGCGTTCCGGCTGGAGGAGCTGCCGCTGCCGGCGCGGCCGGTCGCCGGCGATCCGGCCGGCGCGGCGCCCGGCCCGCCCGGCCCCTCCCGCCTGCGGCTGGCGCTGACGGCGCTCGCGTTCGTCCTGCTCCAGTGCCCGCTGACGCTCGGCGTGCAGGCGCTGCCGCTGTTCATCGACACCGAACTGAACGACGACCCCTCCCGCGCCGGGCTGGTGCTGGGCCTGTGCGCGGCGCTGGAGATCCCGCTGATGCTCGGGCTCGGCGCGCTGACCGCGCGGGTCCGGCTGCGGCCGCTGATCCTGTTCGGCGGCGGCTGCGGGGTCGCCTACTACGCGACCGCCGCGCTGGCACCGGGCGTGCCGGTGCTGCTGTTCGCGCAACCGGTGAACGCGCTGTTCATCGCCGCGGTGTCCGGCGTCGGCATCGCCTACGTGCAGGATCTGCTGCCGGGCGAGCCGGGCCGGGCCACCACGCTGTTCACAAACACGTTCCCGATCGGCGCGATGCTCGCCGGGCCGCTGCTCGGGCTCTCCGCGCAGGTCGGCTACCGGTGGGCGTACGCCCTCGCCACCGCCCTGTGCGCGGCCGGGCTGCTGGTGCTGCTGCTGACCCGGCCGACGGCCCGGGCCTGACCGGCGATCAGTGGCGCCGAACCAGGACCACGTGGTCGATCAGCTCACCAGTCTGGCCGTCCGGGCCGGTGGCGGTACGGCGCGCCGCGCCCAGCCGCTCGATGTCCCAGCCGTCCGGGTCGAGGTCCACAGCGGCCAGGATCTCCTCCGGGTCGGCGAATCGGTGGTGGCCGGTGTCGGGCCCGGCCCACGGCGGCGGCGCGCCGTGCTCGACGACGAGCAGCCGGCCGCCGGGCGCGACCGCCTCGGCCGCCGGGGGCAGCACCTTCTCCCGGGGCAGGACCAGCGGCGACTGGAAGAACTGCGCGGACACCAGGTCGTACCGGCCGGGCGGGAAGCCCTGGGTGAGGTCGTGCCGCACCGTGGTGATCCGCTCCGCCACCCCGGCCCGCTCGGCCTCCACGGCGAGGCGGTCCAGCGCGACCGACGAGATGTCCACGGCGGTGACCCGCCAGCCCCGCGACGCCAGCCACACCACGTCGCCGCCCTCACCGCTGCCGAGGTCGAGTACGGTGCCCGGGGGCAGCGTGCCGGCCACCTCG
Source organism: Micromonospora sp. NPDC048887 (assembly GCF_040649715.1). Classification (NCBI taxonomy): domain Bacteria; kingdom Bacillati; phylum Actinomycetota; class Actinomycetes; order Micromonosporales; family Micromonosporaceae; genus Micromonospora; species Micromonospora sp. NPDC048887. The sequence goes on from NZ_JBEZGA010000007.1 coordinate 98,557, forward strand.
GCCAGGACCGGGTTCACCCGGCCGCTCCAGATCCGGTCCTGCTGGCCGTACCGCTCGTCCCAGAACCGGGCCGCGTCGGTGTCCGCCGGGTGCTCGTGGTGGTGGTGCCCCGTCATGTCCGCCTCCTCGCCGGCGGGCGTCTCCCGGCCGGCCTCCGCGAATCGTGCGCCGCCGCCGGCCGGACAGCAAGCAACCTTGCCGTTCCGGCAAACGCGGACACCGGACGACCGGGGGGGGGTGGCAGCCGGCCGGACGCCGCGCTACCGTCGGGAGCAGATACCCCGGGGGGTATAAGAGTCCGGAAGGAGAACACCCATGCGCGAGGTCGACCTGACCACGTTCGCCACCGCCCACGCGGACGGGGCGACGGTCATCGACGTCCGGGAGACCACCGAATACCTCGGCGGCCACGTCCCCGGCGCCCGTTGTGTGCCGCTCGGTCACCTGGCCACCCAGATGTCGCAGGTGCCCCGCACCGGCACCGTCTACGTGATCTGCGAGGCCGGCGGGCGCAGCCGGGTCGGCGCGGAGCTGCTCGAACGCGCCGGCGTCACCGCCCTGTCGGTGAGCGGCGGCACCTCGGCCTGGGTGCGCTCGGGCCGCCCGGTGACAGCCGGCAGCCGGCCGTGACCAGCCGCCCGGAGACGACGGCCGGTCCGCGTACCGGCTTCCTGCGCCGCCTGTTCGGCCCCCGCGTCGCCCGGGTCTCCCCGGCCGAGGCCGCGGCGCTGTCCGGCGCGGGCGCGCTGCTGCTCGACGTGCGCGAGCCCGCCGAGTGGCGGGCCGGGCACGCGCCGGGCGCCCGGCACATCCCGCTCGGGCAGCTCGCGGACCGGCTGTCCGAGGTGCCGGCGAACCGGCCCGTGGTGACCGTCTGCCGGTCCGGCGCGCGATCGCGGCGGGCGGCCAGGATGCTCGCCGCGGCGGGCCACGAGGTGCACGACCTGACCGGCGGCATGCGGGCGTGGGCGCGCGCCGGGCTGGCGGTACGAGCCAAGGGCGGCCGGCCGGGCCACGTGGCCTGAGCAGACGCCTCATCACCAGGAGAAGGAGCACGCCGATGTTGTTCACCCAGTACTACCTCGACTGCCTGTCCCAGGCCTCGTACCTGATCGCCGACGAGCGCACCGGCCGGGCCGTGCTCGTCGACCCGCGCCGGGACATCGACGAGTACCTCACCGACGCCCGGGCGCACGGCCTGACGATCGAGGGCGTCGTCAACACCCACTTCCACGCCGACTTCCTCGCCGGCCACCTCGAGGTGGCCGCCGCGACCGGGGCGTGGATCGGCTACGGGCACCGGGCCGAGACCGAGTACCCGAGCCGCAAGCTCACCGACGGCGAACGGATCAGCCTCGGCGACGTGACCCTGGAGATCATGGAGACCCCGGGTCACACGCCGGAGTCGATCAGCATCCTGGTCTACGAGCGCGCCGACGACCCGGCCCCGTACGGCGTGCTGACCGGCGACGCGCTGTTCATCGGCGACGTGGGCCGCCCGGACCTGCTCGCCTCGTTCGGCGTGACCGCCGAGGAACTCGGCCGGATGCTCTACGACAGCGTGCAGCGCAAGCTGATGGGCCTGCCCGACGAGGTGCGCGTCTTCCCCGCCCACGGCGCCGGCTCGGCCTGCGGCAAGAACCTGTCCACCGAACGGCAGTCCACCATCGGCGAGCAGCGCCGCACCAACTACGCCTGCGCGCCGATGAGCGAGGAGCGCTTCCTCGCCCTGGTCACCGGCGGGCAGCCGGCCGCGCCCGGCTACTTCGCCTTCGACGCGGTGCTCAACCGCAAGGCGCGTGAGCTGTTCGACCACGCCCGGCCGGCCCGCCCGCTCACCCCGGCCGAGTTCCTGGCCGCCCGGGCCGACGGCGCCGTCGTGGTCGACGCCCGCGACCCGCAGGAGTACGCGACCGGGCACCTGCGCGGCGCGCTCAACGTCCCGGCCGACGGCCGGTTCGCCGAGACCGCCGGCAGTGTCGTCGCACCCGACCGGCCGGTGCTCGTGGTGGCCCCGCAGGACCGGGAGGAGGAGATCGTCGTCCGCCTCGCCCGGATCGGCTTCGACCGGGTCATCGGCTACCTGCGCGAGCCCGAGAGCGCGTTCCTGGAGATGGTCGCCGAGATGACCCGGGCCAGCCGGCTCACCGCCACCGAACTGCGCGCGGCCCTCGATCGCCCGGACGCCCCGGTGGTGCTGGACGTGCGCAACGCGGGTGAGCGGGAGCAGGGTGCCGTGGACGGCTCGCTGCACATCCCGCTGGCCGAGCTGACCCGCCGCCTCGACGAGGTGCCGGCCGGCCGGCCCGTCGTGGTGCACTGCGCCGGCGGGTACCGCTCGTCGGTCGCCGCCAGCCTGCTGCGCGACGCCGGTCACTCCGACGTGTCCGACCTGCTCGGCGGGTACGGCGCCTGGCAGGGACTGCACGCCGCCGCCTGACCCGGGCGGTCCGGACCGGGCGCTCACACGCCCGGCCCGGACCGCCGGATCGTGCCACCAGGATTAGCACTCCCCGCGCATGGGCAGACATTTGTCATCAGGCACGCGAACGAGGGAGCTGACGGCATGGCGAAGGGCGACATCGACACCTACCAGCAGGACGGGCAGTGGAAGAACCGCCCGGAGGGCAACGAGCGCGCGACCAGCCGCCACGACACCAAGGCGGAGGCCGAGGCGGCGGGCCGGGAGATGGCCGTCGAACGCGGCACCGAGCACGTGATCAAGAAGCAGGACGGCACGATCGGCGAGAAGAACACGTACCCCCGCGAGCGCGACCCCCGGGACATCCCGGGCTGAGCCGCCAACACCGCACGTCGCAAGACGGCGCCGGACCCGCTCGGGTCCGGCGCCGTTGTCGCATACCCGCCGGTAGTGAGCGCCTGGCTAAAAACTTTTGTTGGGTTCCCACAACGGCCCCCGCTCAGGCTTCGGCGGTTACGACATGGCGCGGCCCGCGCACAGGCGGAAGGGTGAGGCAAGCCGGGGGCACCGCCGCCGCCCGGCGCACCACCGTGGGTCTACCGAAGGGGACGGTCACGTGTTCACCCGTGTCGCCATCGTCAACCGTGGTGAGGCCGCGATGCGGCTCATCCACGCGGTCCGGGAACTGGCCGCGGAGACCGGCAGCCGGATCGAGACCGTCGCGTTGTACACCGACGTCGACCGTACCGCCACCTTCGTCCGCGAGGCGGACATCGCCTACGACCTCGGCCCCGCGTCGGACCGCCCGTACCTCGATCTGAAGGTCCTGGAGCGCGCGCTGGTCGACACCGGTGCGGACGCCGCGTGGGTGGGCTGGGGTTTCGTGGCCGAGGACCCGGCGTTCGCCGAGCTGTGCCAGAAGGTCGGCGTGACGTTCGTCGGGCCGAGCCCGGACGCCATGCGCAAGCTCGGCGACAAGATCGGCGCGAAGCTGATCGCCGAGGAGGTGGGCGTGCCGGTCGCGCCGTGGAGCCGCGGCGCGGTGGAGAGCCTGGAGGACGCGCTGCGCGCGGCGGCCTCGATCGGCTACCCGCTGATGCTCAAGGCGACGGCCGGTGGTGGCGGGCGCGGCATCCGGGTGATCCGCAGCGACGCCGAACTGGCCGACGCCTACGAGCGCACCAGCCAGGAGGCGGCGCGGGCGTTCGGCAGCGGCGTGGTGTTCCTGGAGCGCCTGGTCACCGGCGCCCGGCACGTCGAGGTCCAGGTGATCGCCGACGGCCAGGGCACCGCGTGGGCGCTCGGCGTACGGGACTGCTCGGTGCAGCGGCGCAACCAGAAGGTGATCGAGGAGTCGGCGTCGCCGGTGCTGAGCCCGGAGCAGACCGCGGAGCTGAAGGCGTCCGCGGAGCGGCTGGCGGTCGCCGTCGGGTATCGCGGCGCGGCCACTGTGGAGTTCCTCTACCACCCGGGCGACCGGCTGTTCGCGTTCCTGGAGGTGAACACGCGCCTTCAGGTCGAGCACCCGATCACCGAGTCGACCACCGGGTTCGACCTGGTCAAGGCGCAGTTGCACGTGGCCGGCGGCGGACGGCTCACCGGCGGGCCGCCGGCCGAGCGCGGGCACGCGATCGAGGCACGGCTCAACGCCGAGGACCCGGACCGCGACTTCGCGCCCTCCCCCGGCCGGATCACCCGGCTGGACCTGCCCGCCGGCCCGGGCATCCGGGTCGACACCGGGGTCAGCGAGGGCGACACCATCCCGGCCGACTTCGACTCGATGATCGCGAAGATCATCGCGTACGGCCGGGACCGCGACGAGGCGCTGGGCCGCCTGCGCCGGGCCATGGCGAACACCACTGTGGTCATCGCCGGCGGCGCGACGAACAAGAGCTTCGTGCTCGACCTGCTCGACCAGCCCGAGGTGATCGACGCCAGCGCGGACACCGGCTGGATCGACCGGGTACGCGGCGAGGGCCGCCTGGTCGCGCACCGGCACTCCGCCGTCGCGCTGGCCGCCGCCGCGATCGAGGCGTACGAGGAGGACGAGACCGCCGAGCGGCAGCGGCTGCTGTCCACGGCGGCCGGTGGACGCCCCCAGGTGCAGCACCGCAGCGGCCGGCCGCTGGACCTGAAGCTGCGCGGCGTGACCTACCGGATGCGGGTGGCCCGGGTCGGCGCGCACCGGTTCCGGGTCGGCGTCGAGGTCGGCGGCGACGTCCGCACCGCCGACGTCGAGCTGGACCGCTTCGACCGGCACACCGGCCAGGTCGCCGTCAACGGCGCCCGGTTCCGCCTGCTCACCGACACCCACGGCCCGGTCCACCTGGTCGAGGTGGACGGCGTGACGCACCGGATCAGCCGCGACGAGGGCGGCGTGCTGCGCTCCCCCATGCCGGCGCTCGTGGTCGCCACCCCGCTCGCGGTCGGCGCGGAGGTCGAGGCCGGGGCGCCGGTGCTGGTGCTGGAGGCGATGAAGATGGAGACGGTGCTGCGGGCGCCGTTCCGGGCCCGCCTCAAGGAGTCGTCGGTGGCGGTGGGCACCCAGGTGGAGGCCGGTGCGCCACTGCTGCGCCTGGAGCCGGTCGCCGAGGAGGGCGCCGAGGCCGCCGCCGGCCCGGCCGGGCCGGCGGTGGAGCTGGACCTGCCCGTCGCGCCCGCGGACGTGCCGGCGCGGTCCCGGGCCGCACGCGGCCGGGAGGACCTGTGCGCGCTGATGCTCGGCTACGACGTGGACCCGCACGACGAGCGCCGGGTGCTCGACGACTACCTGGACGCGCGGCGCGCGGCCACCGAGGCCGGGCACCGGCCGCTGGCCGAGGAACTGGACCTGGTCAACGTCTTCGCCGATCTGGCCGAGCTGAGCCGCAACCGGCCCGGCGACGACGCGCCGGGCGGGCACGCGCCCAGCGCCCGCGAGTACTTCCACACCTACCTGCAGAGCCTCGACGTCGAGCGGGCCGGTTGCCCGGAACCGTTCCGGGCCCGCCTGGCCAAGGCGCTCGCCCACTACGGCGTCACCGAGCTGGACCGCTCCCCCGAGCTGGAGGCCGCGGTCTTCCGGATCTTCCTGGCGCAGCAGCGGGCCGCCGCCGACGCCACGGTGATCGCCGCGCTACTGCGCTCCTGGCTGCGCGAGCCGCCTCCGGACGAGGCGCTGCGCGAGCCGGCCGGCCTCACGCTGGAACGCCTCGTCGCGGCCACCCAGGTCCGCTTCCCGGTGGTCGCCGACCTGGCCCGGGGCGTGGTGTTCGCCTGGTTCGCCCAGCCGCTGCTGCGTCGCAACCGGGCCCGCGTCTACGCCCGGGTCCGCTCCCACCTGCGGCACCTCGACGCGCAGCCGGACGCGCCGGACCGCGCCGAGCGGATGGCCGAGATGGTGCGCAGCACCGAGCCGCTGGTCCGGCTGCTCGGCCAGCGTCTGGTCCGCAACGCCCCGGACAACGCGACAATGCTGGAGGTGCTGACCCGCCGGTACTACGGCAACAAGGCGCTCACCGAGGTCACTACGCGCACCGCCGAGGGCTGCACGTTCGTGGTGGCCGGGCGCACCGGGTCGAGCGTGGTCTCGGCCGCCGTACGCTTCGACGCGCTCGGCGACGCGCTGCGCGGCCTGGCCGAGGTGGCCCGGGACTGCGAGGCGGTCGACGCGGACGTCTACCTGTCCTGGGAGAACCAGCCCGAGGACCTGGGCGCCACCGCCGCCGCGCTGCTGGAGGTGGTGAACGCGCACCCGCTGCCGCAGCAGGTACGCCGGCTCACCACCACTGTGGCCGGTCGGGCCGGCGCGGTGATGCACCACCACGTCACGTTCCGTCCGGCCGAGGGCGGGGGGATGGCCGAGGAACGGCTGATCCGCGGCCTGCACCCGTACATCGCGCAGCGGATGCAGCTGGAGCGGCTGCGCGAGTTCGACCTGACCCGGCTGCCGTCGCTGGACGAGGAGGTCTACCTGTTCCAGGCGGTCGCCCGGCAGAACCCGGCCGACCAGCGGCTGGTGGCGTTCGCGCAGGTGCGTGACCTGACCGAGCTGCGGGAACAGGACGGCCGCCTGGTGGCGCTGCCGACCACCGAGGACGCGGTGGCGGCCTGCCTCGACTCGATCCGCCGGGCGCAGTCGCGGCGGCCGTCGAAGTCGCGGTTCCCGACCAACCGGATCGTCATCTACGTGTGGCCGCCCAGCGAGCTGACCCGCGAGGAGATGGAGCTGATCGCCGGGCGGGTACGCCCGACCACCGTGGGCGCCGAACTGGAGGAGATCCTGTTCATCGCCCGGCAGCGCGACCGCCGTACCGGGGAGCTCACCAAGGTCGGCGTGCGGATCACCTTCGATGTGACCGGGCACGCGCGGCTGACCGTGGGCGAGCCGCCGGCCGAGCCGGTCGAGCCGCTGGACGAGTACCGGCTGAAGGTGCTGCGCGCGGCCGGGCGCAACACCGTCTACCCGTACGAGCTGACCGGCCTGCTGGGCGACTTCGTCGAGCACGACCTGGACGCGGAGAACGAACTGGTGCCGGTGGACCGGCCGAAGGGCCGCAACACCGCGGCGATCGTGGCCGGCGTGGTCACCACGCCCACGCCGCGGCATCCGCAGGGGGTGACCCGGGTGGTGCTGCTCGGCGACCCGACCAAGTCGCTCGGCGCGCTCTCCGAGCCGGAGTGCCGGCGGGTGATCGCCGCGCTGGACCTGGCGCAGCGGATGGGCGTGCCGCTGGAGTGGTACGCGCTGTCCGCCGGCGCCCGGATCTCGATGACCTCCGGCACGGAGAACATGGACTGGGTGGCCGCGGCGCTCAAGCGCATCGTCGAGTTCACCCAGGACGGCGGTGAGATCAACATCGTGGTGGCGGGCATCAACGTCGGCGCCCAGCCGTACTGGAACGCCGAGGCGACGATGCTCATGCACACCAAGGGCGTGCTGGTCATGACGCCTGACTCGGCGATGGTGCTCACCGGCAAGCAGTCGCTCGACTTCTCCGGCGGTGTCTCCGCCGAGGACAACTTCGGCATCGGCGGCTACGACCGGGTGATGGGCCCGAACGGGCAGGCGCAGTACTGGGCGCCGGACCTGCCGGCCGCGCGGGACGTGCTGATGGCGCACTACGACCACACGTACGTCGCGCCGGGCGAGGCCGCACCGCGCCGGGCCGTCACCATGGACCCGGTGGACCGGGACATCTGCGGCTACCCGCACGCGGTGGCCGGCAGCGACTTCGCCACCGTCGGTGAGATCTTCTCCGCCACGGCGAACCCGGACCGCAAGAAGCCGTTCGACATCCGTACCGTGATGCGGGCCCTCGCCGACCAGGACCACCCGGTGCTGGAGCGGTGGGCCGGGATGGCCGACGCGGAGACCGCTGTGGTGCAGGACGTGCACCTCGGCGGCATCCCGGTGTGCCTGCTCGGCATCGAGTCCCGCTCGGTGCCCCGGCACGGCTTCCCGCCCACCGACGGCCCGGACACCTACACCGCGGGCACGCTGTTCCCGCGCTCGTCGAAGAAGGCCGCGCGGGCGATCAACGCGGCCAGCGGCAACCGGCCGCTGGTCGTGCTCGCCAACCTGTCCGGCTTCGACGGCTCACCCGAGTCGATGCGCAAGCTGCAACTGGAGTACGGCGCGGAGATCGGCCGGGCGATCGTCAACTTCCGCGGCCCGATCGTGTTCTGCGTGATCTCGCGCTATCACGGCGGCGCGTTCGTGGTCTTCTCCAAGGCGCTCAACCCGGACATGACGGTGCTGGCGATCGAGGGGTCGTTCGCCTCGGTGCTGGGCGGCGCGCCGGCCGCCGCCGTGGTGTTCGCCGGTGAGGTCGCCGCCCGCACCGCCGCCGACGCGCGGGTACGCGACCTGGAGGCGAAGGTCGCCGCCACGGCCGGCACCGAGCGGGCGACGCTCACCGCCGAGCTGGACGAGCTGCGCTCGTCGGTGCGGGCGGAGAAGCTGGGCGAGGTGGCCGCCGAGTTCGACCGGGTGCACAGCATCCAGCGGGCCGTCGAGGTCGGGTCGGTCGACGCGGTGGTCCGCGCGGCCGAGCTGCGTCCCCGCGTCATCGAGGCGATCGAGGCACGGCTGAGCTGACCCCGTCGCACAGCGGGACGGCGGGCGGCCCCATGGGTCCGCCCGCCGTCCCGCTTGAGGCGATGTGCGACAGGTCCGGCAATCCGGTAACGGGAACCGTGTTCGTCAGCTCGCCGCGCGGGTCAGGCGGCGCAGCGGTCGCAGGTGCCGAAGATCTCCAGGGTGTGCCCGACGTCGGTGAACCCGTGCCGCGCGGCGACCTGGTCGGCCCACCGCTCCACGGCCGGGCCGGCCACCTCCACGGCCCGGCCGCAGCGGCGGCAGACCAGATGGTGGTGATGGCGGCTCTGGCTGCACCGCCGGTAGAGATGCTCGCCGCCGGGCAGCCGGGCCGAGTCGATCTCGCCGTTGTCGACGAGCATCTGCAGCGTCCGGTAGACGGTGGTGAGGCCGACCTTCGCCTGCCGCTGGACGAGCATCTGGTGCAGTTGCTGCGCGCTGTGGAAGCCGTCCAACTCCCGCAGCAGCGCCAGCACCTCGGCACGCTGACGGGTGTTGCGGGTCGCCCCGGTCGTCGCCTGGGTCACCGTCGCCTCCCTCGTCCGGGCGCCCGCCCGGCACCCTCGGCCGGCCGCGGCCGCACCCGGCGCGCCACGTGACACCCGGAACCATTATGCCTTCCGGGCGCACCGCCGAACCCGGCTCGGCGGGCGGCCCACCGGCCGGGTGTGACGTGCCCGACGGCCCCGGCCGGAACTTTCCGTGGCGCCGCGCCGACAAACGGTACGAACACCGGATCTTCGAGGGGACGACGTCATGTCCAGCACCAACCGCCGCCGGTTCCTGCGCCCGGCGGCCCTGATCGGCGCCGCCGTGCTGGCCGCGTCGATCACCGCCTGCGGCTCCTCGGACACGCCGTCCGCCGCCGCACCGGCCACCTCGGCGCCGGCCTCGGCGCCGGCGAGCGCCGCGGCGGGTGTGCTCACCGTCCGCGACCCGTGGGTGAAGGCCGCCGACAAGGGCATGACAGCCGCGTTCGCCACGATCGTCAACGACGGCGACACCGACGTCACGATCACCGGGGTGAGCACCGACGTGTCCCGGGCCGAGATCCACGAGATGGCCATGACCGACGGGAAGATGGCGATGCGGCAGAAGCCGGGCGGCGTCGTGGTCGCCGCCCGGTCCCAGGTCGCCCTGGAACCCGGCGGCGACCACCTCATGCTGATGGACCTCACCCGGCCGGTGCGCGCCGGCGACCAGCTCGACGTCACGCTCACCTTCGCCGACGGCCGGACCCAGACGTTCACCGCCGTGGCGAAGCCGTTCACCGGCGCCCAGGAGAGCTACGCGCCCGGGCACGGCGCGAGCCCGGCGTCATGACCGGCACCGGCGCGCCCGCCCGCCGGGTGAGCCGGCGTGGCCTGCTCACCGGCGGCGCGGCGGCCGCCGGGGGCGCGCTGGCCGGCGCCGGCGCCCTCGCCGCCGCCCGTGCTCCCACTCCCGGGGTACGCCCCGACGACGCCGTCCCGGTGGCCCGGGTGGGCGACGCGGTCGAGCCGTTCCACGGCGCCCGGCAGTCCGGGGTCACCACCGACGCGCAGGCGCACGCGGCGTTCGTCGCGTTCACGCTGCGGCCCGGCACCGACCGGGCGGCGCTCGGCCGGATGATGCGGCTGCTCTCCGACGACGCCGCCCGGCTCACCCAGGGCCGCCCCGCGCTGGCCGACACCGAGCCGGAGCTGAGCGTGCTGCCGGCCCGGCTGACCGTCACGTTCGGCTTCGGCCCCGGGCTGTACGCCGCCGCCGGGCTCGACGACCGGCGGCCCGCCTCGGTGGCCGAGCTGCCCGCGTTCGGCATCGACCGGCTGCAACCCCGCTGGTCCGGCGGGGACCTGCTGCTGCAGATCTGCGCCGACGATCCGCTCACCGTCGCCCACGCGCAGCGGGTCCTGGTCAAGGACAGCCGGCCGTTCGCCGTCGTCCGCTGGGTGCAGCAGGGCTTCCGGCGGGCCGCCGGGGCCGAGCCGGGGCGTACCCAGCGCAACCTGTTCGGGCAGCTCGACGGCACCGCCAACCCGAAGCCCGGCACGCCCGCCGACACGGCGGTGTGGGTGACCGACGGGCCGGACTGGCTGCGGGACTCGACCACGCTGGTGGTGCGGCGGATCAGCATGAACCTGGAGACCTGGGACCTGCTGGGCCGCGCCGACCGGGAACTCGCCGTCGGACGGCGCCTCGACACCGGCGCGCCGCTGACCGGGCGGGCCGAACACGACGAGCCGGACTTCGCCGCGCTCGGCCCGGACGGGCTCACCGTGATCCCCGACTTCTCGCACCTGACCCGGGCCCGTGTCACCGACGACCGGCAGAAGATCCTGCGCCGGCCCTACAACTACGACGGCGTGCCGACCCCCGAGGGGAACGCTGACAGCGGGCTCGTCTTCGCCGCGTACCAGGCCGACATCGCCCGGCAGTTCCTGCCCCTCCAGCGCCGCCTCGCCGAGCGTGACCTGCTCAACGAGTGGACCACCCCGATCGGCTCCGCCGTGTTCGCCGTACCGCCCGGCTGCCCCGAGGGCGGCTGGGTCGGCCGGCAGCTGCTCGGCTGACCACCACAGGAAGGCCCGTCATGCGTACCCGATCCGTCACCGCGCTGCTCGCCGCGACCCTCACCGCGCTGCTGCTGGTCCCGGCCACGCCCGCGGCGGCGCACAACTCGTTGCAGGAGGCTACCCCGGCGCGCGACGCCCGGCTCACCAGCGCGCCGACGCAGGTCACGCTGCGGTTCATGCAGCGGCTGAACCCGGCCTTCACCACCATCACCCTCAGCGACGCCGGCCGGCGCGCGGTGCCCACCGGCGCACCGGCGGTGGACGGCGTCACCGGCACGGTGACGATCGACGAGCCGCTGGTGAACGGCACCTACACCGTCGCCTACCGGGTGGTCTCCCGCGACGGCCACCCGGTCCAGGGCTCGTACCGCTTCACAGTGGCCGACCCGGCCGCGCCCGAGCCGACGGCTCCCGCCTCACCGACGGCTCCCGCCTCACCGTCGGCTCCCGCGTCGACCGGCGCGGACACCTCGGCCGGCGCGGGCGAGCCGGACGCCTCCGGTACGCGGTCCGGCGACGACGGCCCGCCGGTCGCGCTGCTGGCCGGCGGGGCGGTCGCCGGTCTGCTCGTGGTCACCGGGATCGTGCTGCTGGTCGTGCGCCGGGCGCGCGCTCGTCGCACGGACCACTGACGATCGGACCGTCGGGGGCCGGCCACGGAGGGGCAAGCCGCGGCTCAGCGGGCGGGCGGCGGGCCGACGCTGCGGCGCGGCACCAGCGTCGGGGCGATCGTCTGCCGCAGCGGCCCGGCGCTCTGCGACTCGATCTGGGCCAGGAGCAGGTCCAGGCTCGCCGCTGCCACCGCGTCGAAGTCCGGGCGTACCGTGGTCAGCGGCGGGATGAAGTACGCCGCCTCGGGCACGTCGTCGAACCCCACCACGCTGATGTCGTCGGGGACGCGGCGGCCGTGCTCGTGCAGCGCCCGCAGCACACCGAGCGCCAGGTGGTCGTTGGCGGTGAAGACGGCGGTGACCTCGGGCATCCGGGCCAGCATCTGCCCGCACCGGTAGCCCGCCGCCGCCGACCAGTCGGCATGGACCAGCGGCGGGATCTCGGCGCCGGCCTGCCGCAACGCCTCGCGCCAGCCCTCGATCCGGCCGGCGCTGTCGAACCAGTCCGACGGGCCGGACACGTGCCACACCGTGCGGTGCCCGGCGGCCAGCAGGTGCTCGGTGGCGGCCCGGGCACCGGCGACCTGGTCGACAGTCACCAGTGGGATCGGCCGTCGCGGATCGCCGTCGACTGTCACCAGCGGCACGTCCTGAGGCAACCGTTCCAGCGCCTCACCGGCGGACTCGACCGGCGCGATCACCACGATGCCGGCGACCCGGTGCGCCAGGTGCCGTTCCACTGCCGCCGAGATGGAGCGGTGGTCGAGGTCGCGGACGCTGCCGATACTCACCGCGAAACCGGCCTCGGCGGCGGTCTGCTCCAACGCGGCGAGCAGCGACGCCGGACCGTAGAGCGTGGTGTTCTGCGCGACCACACCGATCACCTGGGACCGGCCGGTCACCAGCGCGCGGGCCGCGCGGTTGGGCCGGTAGCCGAGTTCGGTGATGGCAGCCTGCACCCGGAGCCGGGTCTGCTCGCGCACGTTGGGGTGCCCGTTGAGAACCCGGGAGACCGTCTGGTGCGAAACCCCGGCGAGGCGGGCCACGTCCGTCATCGCAGGACCGCGCACGGCCACCTCACTTTCGCCACTGCCCGCGGCCACACCCGGTCGATCTCGACCGGACCGGCCCGGGTGGCGACAGTCTACGCCAGCGGTCCCATCGGTATCGGCACCGTCGAACGACCGTTCCCACCGTGGCGCGGTGCTATCGCGGAATCGATCGACGGCTCATTCCCTTCCGCTGCGCAGCGGCACGAACAGGCAGCTCGGAGGCGGTGCAATTGGGCCCGGGGTGCGGCTTTTCCGGCGATTGCCGCCGCCACACCCCGGGCCTTTGCAGTTGTGTCAACGCTCGTGAATGGTGACCGTTGTCACGGTGTTGTCAGCGAGAACTGCCGCACCGTCACCGCGCCGCCCAGCGATTGGGTGGCGTAGTTGAAGAAGCCGAACCGGTAGCCCATGAAGAACTGCCACGCGTTGTTGAGCGTCAGCGCGTTGCCGAGCGGTACGAAGTTCACCCCGTCGGTGCTGTAGGAGAACCGCGCCTGCCGGCCCGAACCCGGCCGGATGTCGGCGTTCGCCCGCAACCAGATCCGCCCCCCGGACACCGCCGCACTGGCGATCTCCGTGCCGGTGCTCGTGGTGTTCCAGTTCGAGCCCATGGTCAGGCCGTTCGTCATCACCACCCGGGTCGCGCCGTTGTCCCGCCGTACGCCGATCCAGGCCGAGCTGTCCCGCAGCATCGCCAGGCCGGCCCGGTCACCGTCGCGCATGGTCGAGTAGTCCAGCTCGATCGTGCCGGTCGAGGTCGGACCCTGGATGCGGTGGGTGAGCGTGTTGCGGGCCCGGTACAGGTCGTTCGTGACGGTGGCGGTCTGCAGCCGCAGGCCGTTGTTCACCGACCACCTGCTGTTGTCCGGGTTGTGGTTCCACTCGTACTGCGGGCCGAGCGTGGTGCCGGAGAACGTGTCGGTGCCGGTGAGCGGCTTGACCGGACGGGTCGGCAGCGGGTTGGGGTAGCTCGCGCCCCAGGCCCCGTTGACGGTCTGCACCTGCGGCCAGCCGTCGGCGGTCCAGGTGATCGGCGCCAGCGTCGGCATCCGGCCACCGGGGTACGCGTCGGTGAACGCCATGTAGTACCAGGCGCCGGTCTGCGTCTGCACCAGGCCGCCCTGGTGCGGCACGCCACCGCCGGAGATCGGGCCGGGCAGGTTCAGCAGCACCTGCCGCTGCTCGTACGGGCCGAACGGGCCGTTCGTGGACTTCAGCACGTACTGGCCGTTGGCCGGCCGGGTCAGCCAGATGTAGTACGCGCCGTTGCGCTTGTAGAAGCGCGCGCCCTCCAGCGTGCCGATGCTCGACGGCGTCTGGTAGACCTGCTGGGCCCGGACCTGGCTGCGTCCGTCGGCGGAGAGCTGGGCCACGCTGATCGTGCCGTTGCCGTACGCGACGTACATGGTGTCGTTGTCGTCGATCAGCATGCCGGCGTCGTAGTAGCAGTTGGGAATGGTGGTCAGCCGGTTCCACGCGCCGTCCACGGCGGTGGCGGTGTAGATGTGGGTCTGCGCGAAGTCGATGCACCCGGCCCAGTAGAACGTGCGGTTGCTCGGCCGGTAGTTGAGCGTCGACGCCCAGATGCCGTCCACGTACGCCTGCTCGCTGCCGCTCAGGTCGTACTTGGTGCCGAACTCCAGCCGCGGCACCGAGTGCCCGGCGAACTCCCAGTTCACGAGGTCCCAGGAGCGCAGCACCGGCGCGCCCGGCGAGTAGTGCATGGTCGAGGCGGACATGTAGTAGACGTCGCCGACCCGGATGATGTCGACGTCGGCGAAGTCCTGCCAGACGGCCGGGTTGGTGAAGTTGCCGCCCGGGTTGCCCGGGTTGCCGGGGCTGTCGCCGACGCGGACGAGCTGCCACTGCTGGTTCGCGCCGTTCCAGTCGTCGTACTGCACGATGTTGCCGCCGTCGGCGGTGGAGGCGTTCTGCACCTCCATCACCTTGTTCGAGTTCCGGTTGATCAGCCGGACGTACCCGCTGTCGGAGTCGGCCAGCCGGAACTGCTGGTTGTTGCCGCCGTGGTCGGTCCACTGGACCACCGCGGCGCCGTTGGCGGTGGACGCGCCGCTCACGTCCAGCACCTTGCCGGAGTGCCGGGAGCGCAGCCGGTAGTAGCCACCGCCGGAGTCCACGAACTGCCACTGCTGCCAGGCGCCGTCGTTGCGCGTCCACTGGGTGATCCGCGCCCCGTCGTTCGTCGCCTGGTTGTACAGGTCCAGCGCCTTGCCGCTGTTGCGGTTCACCAGCACGTAGTACGCGCTGGTGTCCACTGTGGCCGCCGATACCGGCGCGGGCACGGCGCCCACCACCACACCCCCCACCAGCAGCGCCACCACCCCGGCCAGCAGCCGGGACAGGCGTCCACGTCCACGGGACAGTCGAGCCGTCACCACGATCCTCCTTCGTCGACCGGAGCCCGGGCACGGCGGCACGCGCCGACCACGGCAGCGTTATCGCTAACAGCGAAGCCCACCCAGGCGGAGTCGGATCCCTGGCAACTGCGGCGCAGATCGCGCCCGGAACGGCCCGCGAGCGGTGCCGGTGACCCTATCCATCGACTGTGAGCGATAACATGTCGTTCGTCAAGCCGTAACACGGGGCACCGCCGCGGGCCGGCACGGCCGGCCGGCGAGGGCTCAGAAGCCCCGGGCGAGGCGGTAGTACGCCTGATTCCAGCGCAGCTCGTCGGCGAAGCGGTGCGGGCGCGTCTCGGCGTCGATGACCACCAGCTCGGTCCGGGCCATGTTGGCCAGGTCGCGCAGTTCCTCCATGCCGACGGCCTGGGACAGCACCGTGTGGTGCGGGGCGCCGGCGGTGATCCACGCCTCCGCCGAGCCGGCCAGGTCGGGCTGCGGGCGCCAGACCGCGCGCGCCACCGGCAGCCGGCGCAGCGGCTGCGGCGGCGGCACCACGTCCACCGCGTTGGCGATCAGCCGGAACCGCTCCCCCATGTCCACCATGCCCAGCACGACGGCCGGACCGGACGCCGCGTCGAAGACCAGGCGTACCGGGTCCTCCCGCCCGCCGATGCTCAGCGGGTGCACCTCCGCGCTCGGCACGTCGGCGGCGATGCTCGGGCACACCTCCAGCATGTGCGCGCCGAGGATCAGCTCCTGGCCGAACGTCAGATCGTAGGTGTAGTCCTCCATGAACGACGTGCCGCCGGGCACGCCGACGGCCATCGCCTTGAGCGTGTGCACGAGCACGGAGGTCTTCCAGTCCCCCTCACCGCCGAAGCCGTAGCCGTCGGCCATCAGGCGCTGCACCGCGATCCCGGGGAGCTGGCGCAGCCCGCCGAGGTCCTCGAAGTTCGTGGTGAACGCCCGGAACCCGCCGGCCTCCAGGAACGCGCGCAGGCCCAGCTCCTGCCGCGCCGCGTACCGCAGCGAGTCGTGCCGGTCCCCGCCGGGCCGCAGCTCGGCGGCGACCCGGAAGGTGTCGTCGTACTCCTTGACCAGGTCGTCCACCTGCGCGTCCGCCACCTGGTCGACGGCCGCGACGAGGTCGTTCACGCCGTAGGTGTTCACCGAGACGCCGAAGCGCAGCTCCGCCTCGACCTTGTCCCCCTCGGTGACCGCGACGTCGCGCATGTTGTCGCCGAAGCGCGCCAGCCGCAGCGTCCGCACCGCCGACCAGCCGACGGCGGCCCGGGCCCAGGCCGCGACCCGGCCGACGACCCGGGGGTCGGTGACGTGGCCGGCGACGGTCTTGCGGGCCACCCCGAGCCGGGTCTGGACGAACCCGAACTCCCGGTCGCCGTGCGCGGCCTGGTTGAGGTTCATGAAGTCCATGTCGATCTCGTCCCACGGCAGCGCCACGTTCGCCTGCGTGTGCAGGTGCAGCAGCGGCGTCCGCAGCGCGTCCAGCCCGGAGATCCACATCTTGGCCGGGGAGAACGTGTGCATCCAGGCGATCACCCCGACCGCGCCCTGCACGGCGGCGTCCCGGCACACCGCCAGGATGTCCGCGCTGGAGGTGAGGACCGGCTTCCAGACCACGCGTACGGGAATGTCCGGCGACTCGTCCAGGCGCGCGGCGATCTGCCGGGACTGCTCGGCGACCTGCCGCAGGGTGTCCTCGCCGTAGAGGCCCTGGCTGCCGGTGAGGAACCAGACCTCGGGCTGGGGGTGAGTTGCCATGTTGTTGCCTTCCGCGCTAGGAACCGTCACTTGAACCGGATGCCGATGAGGCGCTGGAGGAGGATGAACGCGAAGAGCAGGCCGCCGATCACGATCTTGGTCCACCAGGAGTTGAGGCTGCCGTCGAACGTGATCAGGGTCTGGATCACGCCGAGCACCAGCACACCGAGCACGGTGCCGAAGACGTACCCGGAACCGCCGGTGAGCACGGTGCCGCCGATCACGACCGCGGCGATCACGTCCAGCTCCATCCCGACCGCGATCAGCGGCGCGCCGGAGAGCGTGTAGAACGACAGCAGGATGCCGCCGATGGCCGAGCAGAGCCCGCTGATCGTGTAGACGGCGATCCTGGTCCGCGCCACCGGCAGGCCCATCAGCAGCGCCGACTGCGCGTTGCCGCCGACCGCGTACACGTTGCGGCCGAACCGGGTGTACGCCAGCACGTACGCCGCGATCAGCACCACCGCGAACGCGATCAGCACGCTTATCGACACGAAGTTGCCGGCCGGATCACCGATGCGCTGCTGCGACATCGACGTCCAGAAGCCGTCGGTGATGGAGATGGAGGCGTCACTGATGAACGTGCACATGCCCCGGGCGAAGAACATCCCGGCGAGTGTCACGATGAACGGCTGGATCTCGAAGAAATGGATCGCGCAGCCCATCAGGAAACCGAGCGTCGGGCCGATCAGCAGCGCGATCACCAGCACCAGGACGGCGGGCAGGCCGTCGCGCAGCAGCGCGGCCGACACCATCGCGGTCATCGCGACCACCGAGCCGACGGACAGGTCGATGCCGCCGGTGAGGATCACGAACGTCATGCCGACCGCGACGACGAGCAGGAAGCCGTTGTCGATGAAGACGTTGAAGACGACCTGGACGTTGGAGAAGGCGCGGTACTGGGACACCCCGACGCCGTACATGACCAGCAGCAGCGCGAGCGTGGCCAGCACCGGGACGTGCCGCCGGGGCAGGCTGGGCCGCCAGGAGCGGCCGGAGGTCAACGACGTGCTGCTCATGCCGGCACCTGCTCCTTCTCCCGCTGCGGCGCCGCCGGGCCGGGTTCGGTGCCGCGCCTGCGACGGCGGAACCGGGCGCGGAACGCCGGGGCCTGCACGAGGCAGACGGCGATCACGACGACCGCCTTGAACAGCAGTGACGTCTGCGGCGAGATGTTCATCGCGTACACGGTGGTGGTGAGGGTCTGGATGATCAGCGCGCCGAGGACGGTGCCGCCGAGGGAGAACCGGCCGCCGGCCAGCGATGTGCCGCCGATGACGACGGCCAGGATCGCGTCGAGTTCGATCCACAGGCCGGCGGCGTTGCCGTCGGCGCTGGAGACGTTGGCGGTGACCATGAAGCCGGCGAGCGCGGCACAGGCGGCGCTGATCACGTAGACGAGGAAGATGATGCGGCGCGACCGGATGCCGGCGAGCCGGCTGGCCTCGGCGTTGCCGCCGACCGACTCGACGATCAGCCCGAGCGCGGTACGGCGGGTGAACGCGGCCACGAGCAGCGCGGCGGCGAGCGCGATCAGGATGGCCAGCGGCAGCGTCAGGAAGTGCCCGAGCCCGATCGCCCGGTACGGACCGGAGTTGATCGTGATGATCTGCCCCTCGGTGACGAGCTGGGCGATGCCCCGCCCGGCCACCATGAGGATCAGCGTGGCGATGATCGGCTGGATGCCGATGACCGCGACCAGCACGCCGTTCCACGCGCCGAGCACGAGCGCGGCGCCGAAGGCCAGCGCCAGCGCGGTGGCCACCGTGGCCGGGCTGCTCTGGTCGGCCGCCCCGCTGATGTGCAGGCAGGCGATGGCGCCGCTGATCGCGCAGAGCGAGCCGACCGACAGGTCGATGCCACCGGTGGCGATGACCAGCGTCATCCCGAGCGCGACCAGGATCAGCGGCGCGCTCAGCCGGAGGATGTCGATCGGTGTGCCGTACAGGTGGCCGTTCTTGACCTCGACGGCGAGGAAGCCGGGACGGTAGACGGTGTTCGCGGCGATCATGACCACGAGCACGAGCGCCGGCCAGAACAGGCGGTGGCCGGTCAGCGGGCGGAGGCGGTCGGCGACGGCGGTCATCGGGTCACCTCCTCCCGGGGCGTTCCACTGGCGATGGTGCGCATGACGCGGTCGGCGTCGAGCGTGTCGTCGTTGTCGAGCTGGGCGACCATCTCGCGGTCGCGCATGACCGCGACCCGGTGGCTCAGGCGCAGCACCTCCTCCAGCTCGGCGGAGATGAACAGCACCGCCATGCCGCCGTCGGAGAGCTGCACGACCAGCTTCTGGATCTCGGCCTTGGCGCCGACGTCGATACCGCGGGTCGGTTCGTCCAGGATGAGCAGGCGCGGTTCGGTGATCAGCCAGCGGGCCAGCAACACCTTCTGCTGGTTGCCACCGGAGAGGTTGCGCACCGGCAGTTCCGGGTTGGCCGGACGGATGCTGAGCGCTTCCATGTACCTGCGGACCAGCTCGTCCTGCCTGCGGCGCGGGATCGGGCGCAGCCAGCCGCGCGCGGCCTGCATCGCCAGGATCATGTTCTCCCGGACCGACAGCTCCGGGACGATGCCCTCGGCCCGGCGGTTCTCGGAGCAGAACCCGACGCCGTGCTCGATGGCCTGGATCGGGTTGCGCACCGGCGCCCGGCCGCGGTCGAGCCGGACCTGGCCGTGGTCGGCCCGGTCCGCGCCGAAGATCAGCCGCGCCACCTCGGTCCGGCCGGAGCCGAGCAGGCCGGCCAGGCCGACCACCTCACCGGCGTGGATGCGCAGGCTGAACGGGGCGACCGCGCCGCGCCGGCCGACGCCGGCGGCGTCCACCAGCGGCGCCTTGCCGTCCGGTACGACAGTGGCGCGCTTCTGCTGCTCGTCCAGCCGCTCCAGCACGTCCAGCTCCTGCCCGATCATCTTCTCGACCAGGCTGAACTGCGGCAGCTCCTCGGTGCGGTACTCCCCCACGAGCTGGCCGTTGCGCAGCACCGTGATCCGGTCGGCGATGCCGTAGACCTGGTCGAGGAAGTGGGTGACGAACAGGATCGCGATCCCCTCGTCGCGCAGTTGGCGCATGATCCGGAACAGCTGCGCGACCTCGCCGGCGTCCAGGCTGGACGTCGGCTCGTCCAGGATCAGCACCCGCGCCCGCACGTCGATCGCCCGGGCGATGGCCACCATCTGCTGCACCGCGAGCGAGTACGTGCCGAGCGGCGCGGCGACGTCGAGGTCGAGGTCGAGCCGGACCAGCAGGTCGCGCGCCCGCCGGCGCATCTCGCCCCAGCGCACCGCGCCGAGCCGGCGCGGCTCGCGGCCGATGAAGACGTTCTCCGCCACCGACAGGTTGGTGCAGAGGTTGACCTCCTGGTAGACGGTGCTGACGCCGGCCGCGGCGGCCTGCATCGGCCCGCTGAACGAGACCTGCTCGCCGTCGAGGGTGATGACGCCCGCATCGGTCCCGTAGACGCCTGTCAGCACCTTGATCAGGGTGGACTTGCCGGCGCCGTTCTCACCCATCAGGGCGTGGACCTCGCCCGGGAACAGCCGGAAGTCGACGTCGTGCAGCGCGCGGACCCCGGGGAAGGTCTTGCTGATGCCGGTCATGGTCAGGACCGGACGGTTACCCGTCATCCCATCGGACCTCTTCTAGACGTGGTGGCACGGGGGCCGCCGTCTCGCGACGGCGACCCCCGGGGTGGGTCAGTACTTGCGGTTGGGCAGTGCCTCCTTGGCCTGCTCCTGGGTGAAGGTGGTCTCCTCGGTCTCGATCCGGGCGGGGACCTCCTCGCCGGCCTTGACCTTCTTGGCCAGGTCCATCAGCTGCGGGCCGAGCAGCGGGCTGCACTCGGCGATGAAGTTGAACTTGCCGTCCGCGAGGGCCTGCATGCCGTCCTTCACCGCGTCGACGGTGATGATGGTGATGTCCTTGCCGGGCGTCTTGCCCGCCGCGGTGATCGCCTCGAGCGCGCCCAGGCCCATGTCGTCGTTGTGCGCGAAGAGCACGTCGATCTTCGGGTTGGCCTTGAGGAACTGCTCCATCACCTGCTTGCCGCCGGCGCGGGTGAAGTCACCCGACTGCGAGGCGACGATCTTGAGGTTGGGGTTGGCGGCGATGGCCTCGGCGAAGCCCTTCTTCCGGTCGTTGGCCGGCGCCGAGCCGGTGGTGCCCTGCAGCTCCACGATGTTGACCGGGCCGGACGCCGCCTTCTTCTGCTCCACCAGCCACTCGCCGGCGAGGCGGCCCTCCTTGACGAAGTCCGAGCCGAGGAACGTCTTGTAGAGCGACTTGTCGGCCGAGTCGACCGCGCGGTCGGTCAGGATCACCGGGATCTTGGCGTCCTTGGCCTCCTTGAGCACGGTGTCCCAGCCGGACTCCACCACCGGCGAGAAGGCGATCACGTCGACCTTCTGCTGGATGAAGTTGCGGATCGCCTTGATCTGGTTCTCCTGCTTCTGCTGGGCGTCGTCGAACTTCAGCTCGATGCCCGCCTCGGCAGCCGCCTCCTTGATCGAGGTGGTGTTCGCGGTGCGCCAGCCACTCTCGGCGCCCACCTGGGAGAAGCCCAGGACGATCTTGTCGTTGCCGCTGCCGCTGCCGGAACCGTCGCCGGTGTCGCTGTTGCCGCACGCGGCCATGCTGGCGGCGAGCAGCACGCCGGCGAAGGCCGCGACGACCTTGCGTGCCGTGCTCCTGCTTCTCATCGATTCTCCTCCGGGGTTGGATGTTCCGGGCGCGCGACCGGCGGGGAGCCGGAGCGGCCCGGGTGTGGTGGTGGGGGGTGCGCGGCGCTCCCGGGGTTCAGTGCGCCGGCGGGCGTTGGCCGTACACGTTCTGGTAGCGGTCGTAGAGCGAGTCGATGTCGGCCGGCGCGATCGGCACCGGCTGCCCGAGCGCACGGGCCAGGTGGGCGGTTCTGGCGACGTCCTCGCACATCACGGCCGCCTTGACCGCCGCCCGTGCGTCGCGGCCGATGGTGAAGACGCCGTGGTTGCGCATGAGCACCGCGGGTGAGCGGTGCCCGGACAGCGTGCTGACGATGCCCTTGCCGATGTCGTCGCCGCCGATCAGCGCGAACGGTCCGATCGGGATCTCCCCGCCGAACTCGTCGGCCTGCGCGGTCAGCCAGCACGGGATCGCCTCGCCGCGGGCCGCCCAGGCGGTGGCGTACCCGCTGTGGGTGTGCACGACGCCGCCGACCTCGGGCATCGCGCGGTAGACGTAGGCGTGCGCGGCGGTGTCGCTGGACGGGGCGCCGTCGCCGTCGACCACAGTGCCGCCCAGGTCGCAGACCACCATGGCCTCGGCGGTCAGGTCGTCGTAGTCGACCCCGCTGGGCTTGATGACCATCAGGTCCTGACCGGGTACGCGGGCCGACACGTTGCCGGCGGTCCAGGCCACCAGGTCGTAGCGGGTCAGTTCGCGGTGCAGGCGGGCCACCGTCTCGCGCAGCGCGTCGACCTGGCTGTTCATCCGACCACCTCCAGGGTCGCGGGGGCGCGGTCCGCGGCGGCGTCGGCCGCCGCGTTGCGGATCGCCCGCAGGCGGAGCATCACGTCGTTCGCGCCGCGACCGAAGTGGTCGTGCAGCGCGCGGTACTCGGCGTACAGGGCGTCGTACGCCCGCACGTTCTCCGGTACGGGCCGGTAGACGGCCTCGTCGATGCGCCCCATCGCCGCGGACGCCTCGTGGATCGTCGGGTACGCCCCGGCGGCGACAGCCGCGTGGACGGCCGAGCCGAGCGCCGGGCCCTGGGCGGAGCCGATGATGCTCAGCGGCCGGTTCGTCACGTCGGCGTAGATCTGCATGAGCAGCCGGTTGGAGGTGAGCCCGCCGGCCACCACCAGGTCGTCGACCGGCACGCCGGCCTGCGCGAACGCCTCGACGATCATCCGGGTGCCGTACGCGGTGGCCTCCAGCAGCGCCCGGTAGACGTCCGGCGGCCGGGTGGCGAGCGTCAGCCCGACGACCATGCCGCTGAGGTCGTGGTTGACCAGCAGGGACCGGTTGCCGTTCCACCAGTCCAGCGCCACCAGGCCGTGCGCGCCGACCGGCTGGGCGGCGGCGGCCTCGGTGAGCCGCTCGTGCGAGTCGAACCCGGCCGGGGCGGCGTGGCGGACGAACCAGCCGAAGATGTCCCCCACGCCGCTCTGCCCGGCCTCGAAGCCCCAGGCGCCGGGGCTGATGCCGCCGTCGACCACGCCGCACATGCCCGGCACCTCGGCCGGGTGGGTGCCGTTGAGCACGTGACAGGTGGAGGTGCCCATGATGGCGACCAGCCGGCCCGGGCGCAGCGCCTGGGCGGCGGCGGCCGTGACGTGCGCGTCGACGTTGCCGACCGCTACCGCGATGCCCTCGGGCAGACCGGTCCAGGCGGCGGCGCGGGCGCCGAGCGTGCCGGCCCGCGCGCCCAGCGGCAGCAGCGGACCGTCCAGCTTGGCCACGAAGTCGGTGAAACCGGGATCGAGGGCGGCCAGGTAGTCCGGCGACGGGTACCGGCCGTCCTGCCGGATGCCCTTGTAGCCGGCGGTGCAGACGTTGCGCGTCTCGGCGTCGCAGAGCTGCCACACGATCCAGTCGGCGGCCTCGATGAAGCGCTCGGCCCGCCGGTAGACCTCCGGGTCCTCCTCCAGGATCTGCAGGCCCTTGGCGAACTGCCACTCCGCGGAGATCTTGCCGCCGTAGCGGCCGAGCCACGGCTCGCCGCGTTCGGCCGCCAGCGCGTTGATCCGGTCGGCGTGCGGCTGCGCGGCGTGGTGCTTCCAGAGCTTCACCCAGGCGTGCGGCCGTTCGCGCAGCTCCGGGAGCTCGCACAGCGGTGTGCCGTCGGCGAGCGTGGGAAGCACAGTGCAGGCGGTGAAGTCGGTGCCGATGCCCACCACCCGGGACGGGTCGACGCCGGCTTCGGCGAGCGCCGCCGGCACGGCGTTACGCAGCACCTCGCGGTAGTCGTCCGGGTCCTGCAGGGCCCAGTCCGGGGGCAGTGCCGGGCCGCCGTCGGGTAGCGCGGTCTCGATGACCCCGTGCCGGTACTCGTGCACCGCCGTGCCGAGTTCGGCGCCGTCACGGACGCGGACCACGAGCGCCCGCCCGGACAGCGTGCCGAAATCGACCCCGATCACGTACCGGTCGGACGCGTCCACTTCGCTCATTTGCACCTCCGCCGTGTCACGGGGATAGTGTTAGCGCTCACATATACATCCGTCAAGACACGTCCGGGCAACAGGTGCGTAACGAGGATCGGCTCTTCCGGACACGCCCCGACCGGCCCGGACGGACCGGCGCGGCCACCGCCCAGGGAGATCCACACGGGCGCGCCGCCGGCCCGGTCCCCAGCTCTGGAAAACAGCGATGTTAGCGACAACAATCGATGCCTTCGGAGATCGCCAAGCGGGCGCAGCCGGCACCATGGACCGGAGTGCCGGGGGGGATGCCGTTCGGGCCCTCACGGTGCCGCTCAGCGGCACTTTTCCCGGCCGCGCCACCCGCCTGAGCGGTGGTCGCCGCCGTCGCCGCGGGGGCCTCTGCTATTTACAGGTCTGGATGTCAGCGATAACATTCTCGCCATCCCAGCTTCGTGGCGCCGCCGTCCGGGAAACCCCGGCGCCGCAGCCGGGCGGCGACGTGGACGGCGACCCCGTCGACCGCCGGACCCACCACCCACGAGCGCCCGCCGGTGACCGGCCGGCCCCCTCTCGACTGCCGTGCCGCGTACGCCCGGTGCCCCACGGGCGACGTCGTGCGCTCGGCGGGCCGCTCCCAACCGGACGCCGGCACGGCCGGCGCCCGGCGACCGAGGAGGATCAGTGCGCAGATGGACCCGACGGACGCTCGCCGTCCTGGGCGTCGCGGCGGTGGCGCTCGCCGCCACAGTCACCGGCCAGGCGATGGCCCCGCGCCCCGCCCAGGCGCTGAACAACGGCGTCGCCCGTACCCCGCCGATGGGCTGGAACACCTGGAACACCTTCGGCTGCAACATCAACGAGACCCTCATCCGCCAGACCGCCGACGCGATCGTCAGCAACGGCCTGCGCGACCTCGGATACAAGTACGTCGTCGTGGACGACTGCTGGTTCGACCCGAACCGGGACGCGCAGGGCAACCTCCAGGCGCACCCGCAGCGGTTCCCCAGCGGGATGAAGTCGCTCGGTGACTACCTGCACGCCCGCGGCCTGCTGTTCGGCATCTACCAGGTGCCGCTGGACAAGACCTGCGCCCAGGTCGGCGGCGCGTTCCCCGGCGCCACCGGCAGCCTCAACCACGAGTACCAGGACGCCCGCCAGTTCGCCGCGTGGGGCGTGGACTACCTGAAGTACGACTGGTGCTCCTCCACCGGCACCATAAACGACCAGGTGGCGCGGTTCGGGATCATGCGCGACGCGCTGGCCGCCACCGGCCGGCCGATCGTCTACAGCATCAACCCCAACAGCTACCACGCCAAGACCGGGCCGCAGCGCAACTGGAGCGACGTGGCGAACCTGTGGCGGACCACCGAGGACATCACGAACGCGTGGAACACCGGCCAGACAAACGGCTACCCGATGGGCATCCAGAACATCGTCGACGTCACGGTGCCCCTGGCCGGGTACGCCGGCCCCGGCGGGTTCAACGACCCGGACATGCTCGAAGTCGGCCGGGGCGGGATGAACGACACCGAGATGCGCAGCCACTTCGCGCTCTGGTCGATCCTGGCCTCGCCGCTGATGATGGGCAACGACGTACGTTCGGCGAACGCGGCCACCCTCGCCATCCTGCGCAACGCGAACCTGGTCGCGATCAACCAGGACACGCTCGGCCGCCAGGCGGTCCAGGTCTCCTTCGACGGCACCCGCCGGGTGCTGGCCAAGCCGCTCGCAAACGGCGACGTCGCGGTGGCCCTGTTCAACCAGGGCGGCTCGACCACCACCGTCTCCACCACGGCGGCGGCGGTGGGCAAGAGCGGCAGCTCGTTCACGTTGCGCGACGCGTGGACCGACGCCACGTCCACCAGCACCGGGACGATCTCGGCGAGCGTGCCCGCGCACGGCACGGTGGTCTACCGGGTCAGCGGGGGCGGCACCACCACCCCGCCTCCGGTCCCGACCACGTTCCGGCTGCGCAGCGAGTCGTCCGGCCGGTGCCTCGACGTCGACAACGCCGGCACCGCCAACGGGACCGGAACGCTGATCTGGGACTGCCACACCAACGCCAACCAGCAGTTCACCGCCAACGGGCAGGCGTTGCAGGTGCTCGGCAAGTGCCTGGACGTGCCGACCAGCGCGACGGCCGGCACCCGGGTGCAGATCTGGGACTGCAACGGCGGCACCAACCAGCAGTGGACGTTCAACGGCAACGGCACGGTGAGCAACGTGCGCTTCCCGTCGCTGTGCCTGGACGTCGACAACGCGGGCACCGCGAACGGCACCCGGGTCATCCTCTGGACCTGCCACGGCAACACCAACCAACGGTGGAGCCGGGCGTGAGCGGCTACCGCCGGTGAACGGCGGCCGGCCGGACGAAGGGGCGAGCGTCCGGCCGGCCGTCACCGGGCGCCGGCGGCCCGGCGCTTGTTCCAGATGTCGAATGCCACCGCGACGAGCAGCACCAGGCCCTTCACCACCGACTGGACCGACTGGTCGATGCTCATGAGCTGCATCCCGTTGCTCATCACCGCCATGATCAGGCCACCCACCATGGCGCCGACCACGGTGCCGACGCCACCGGTGACCGCCGCGCCGCCGATGAACGCCGCGGCGATCGCGTCCAGCTCGAACATGTTCCCCGCCGCCGGCTGGGCCCCGTTGGAGCGGGACGAGTAGATCACGCCCGCCACCCCGGACAGGAAGCCCATGTTGACGAAGATCCAGAAGTTGACCCGCTTCACCCGTACGCCGGACAGCATCGCCGCCGGCAGGTTGCCGCCGATCGCGTACACCCGGCGGCCGAACACCGTCCGGCGGGTGAGCAGGCCGTAGACGAGCACGAGCACGGCGAGCACGATCAGCACGATCGGCAGGCCCCGGGCATGGGCGAGCTGCCAGGCGAACCACATGACCACGGCGCCGACCACCACGACCCGCAGGACGAACAGCGGGAACGACTCCACCGGCTGCTCGTGGCGCACCCGGGCGACCCGGGTGCGGAACACGCTCGCGGCGTACCCGACCACCGCGAACGCGCCGATGAACAGCGTGAACGCGTCGTAGCCCTGGCCGCCCAGCAGTCCGTTGAGGAACCCTGCGGCCACCCGCTGGTACTCCTCGGGGAACGGCGACAGCGAGATGTTGTCCAGCACGCGCAGCGTCAGGCCACGGAACAGGAGCATGCCGGCCAGGGTGACGATGAACGCCGGGATGCCGGCGTACGCGACCCAGAGGCCGTGCCACGCGCCGACCGCGACACCCACCGCGAGCGCGGCCAGGACGCCTACCCACCAGGGCAGGCCCTCGCGGATGACGAGCACCGCCGAGACCGCTCCGGTGAGCGCCACCACCGATCCCACCGACAGGTCGATGTGCCCGCCGATGATCACGATGACCATGCCGATCGCGAGCACCAGGATGTAGGAGTACTGCAGGACGATGTTCGTCAGGTTGCCGGGGCTCAGCGAGACGCCGTCGGTGAGGACCGCGAACAGCGCCACGATCACCACCAGGGCGATGTAGATGCCGCTCTGCCGCAGGTTGCCCAGGATCAGCGTGCGCGGGTCACTGGTGCCGGTGTGCAGGGTCGCCGCCGCGCCGGTGTCCGGGGTGGCGATCTTCGTGGCGGGGGGAGGCTTCGTGCTGGTCATCGGACGAGATCCCTGTCCTTGGTCATGAGTTCCATCAGGTTCTCCTGGGTGGCGTCGGCCACCGGCATCTCCCCGGTGATCCGTCCGGCCGCCAGGGTGTAGATGCGGTCGCACATGCCGAGCAGCTCGGGCAGTTCGGAGGAGATGAGCACGACGGCCTTGCCGTCGGCCACCAGCCGGTTGACGATCGTGTAGATCTCGAACTTGGCACCCACGTCGATGCCCCGGGTCGGCTCGTCGAGGATCAGCACGTCCGGGTCGGTGAACAGCCACTTCGCCAGCACGACCTTCTGCTGGTTGCCGCCGGAGAGCTTGCCCACCACCGACATCACCGTCGGCGCCTTGATGTTCATGTCGCGCCGCCCCCGCTCGGCGACCTGGATCTCCCGGTTGCCGTCGATCCAGCCACGGTGGGCCAGCTTGTCGAGCGCGGCGGCGGAGACGTTGCCCCGCACGTCGTCGATCAGGTTGAGGCCGTAGTGCTTGCGGTCCTCGGTGGCGTACGCGATGCCGTTGGCGATGGCCTCGGCCACCGTGCGCGCCCGCACCTCGCGGCCCTTGACGAACAGCTGGCCGCGGATGTCCCGGCCGTACGACCGGCCGAACACGCTCATCGCCAGCTCGGTGCGCCCGGCGCCCATCAGGCCGGCGATGCCGACCACCTCGCCGGCCCGCACGCGCAGCGAGGCCCGGTCGACGACCAGGCGGTCCTGGGTCGGGTGGCGCACCGACCAGTCCTCGATCCGCAGCACCTCCTCGCCGGGCGTCACGCTGCGGGTCGGGTAGAAGGCGGCCAGGTCGCGACCGACCATGCCGCGGATGATCCGGTCCTGGGTGACGGCGCCGTCGGACATGTCCAGCGTCTCGACGGTACGGCCGTCGCGGATCACAGTCGTCGAGTCGGCGACGGCGGTGATCTCGCCGAGCTTGTGCGAGATCATGATGCAGGTGATGCCCTGGTCGCGCAGCCGGCGCAGCAGGTCCAGCAGGTGCGCCGAGTCGACGTCGTTGAGCGCCGCGGTCGGCTCGTCGAGGATCAGCAGCCGGACCCGCTTGGACAGCGCCTTGGCGATCTCCACGAGTTGCTGCTTGCCGACACCGAGCTGGATGACCGGGGTGACCGGGTTCTCGTGCAGCCCGACCGACCGCAGCAACGCCGCGGCCTCCGCGTTCGTCCGGTGCCAGTCGATGAGCCCGCTGCGGCCGCGGCGCTCGTTGCCGAGGAAGATGTTCTCGGCGATCGACAGGTAGGGCACCAGCGCCAGTTCCTGGTGGATGATCACGATGCCGCGGGCCTCGCTGTCCTGGATCCCCCGGAACCCGACCGGCTCGCCGTCGAAGACGATCTGACCGTCGTAGCTACCCGCCGGATGGACGCCGGACAGCACCTTCATCAGGGTGGACTTGCCGGCGCCGTTCTCACCGCAGATCGCGTGGATCTCGCCGCGCCGTACGGCGAGCGAGACGTCCTGGAGCGCGGTCACCCCGGGGAAGGTCTTCGTGATGCCACGCATCTCGAGGATGTGATCGCTCATGGGTATCCGTCCTGCTCGTGGTCGTGGTGTCCGGAGCGGGCGGGCCCGGGGCGCGGTGGCCGCCGGGCCCGTCGCCGCGGGTCAGCCGGCCCGGCCGGCGGCCACCTCCGCCTCGGTCAGGTAGCCCGAGTCGATGAGGACGGACTTGATGTCCTCCTTGTAGACGGTCTGCACCGGCAGCAGGAAGGCGGGCACGACCTTGACGCCGTTGTTGTACGCCTTGGTCTCGTTGGCCTTCGGCTCCTCCTTGCGCAGGAACGCCTCGGCGGCGATGACCGCCTGCTCGGCCAGCAGGCGGGTGTCCTTGAACACGGTGGAGCTCTGCACGCCGTCGTTGATGAGCTTGACCGAGGCGACCTCGGCGTCCTGGCCGGTCACCACCGGCATCTTCTTCGCGCCGCCGCGGTATCCGGCGTTCTGCAGCGCGGTGATGATGCCGCGGGACAGGCCGTCGAACGGCGACAGCACGCCGTCGACCTTGCTGCCGTCGTTGTAGCTGGAGGTGAGCAGGTCCTCCATCCGCTTCTGCGCGGTCTCCTGCTGCCAGCGCAGGATGGCGGCCTGTTCGATCTTGGTCTGCCCCGACTTGACCTTCAGCGTCCCGGCGTCGAAGTACGGCTTGAGCGTGTCCATCGCGCCGTTGAAGAAGAAGCCGGCGTTGTTGTCGTCGAGCGAGCCGGCGAACAGCTCCACGTTGAACGGGCCGGTCGCGGTGCCCTTGGCGCCGTCCTTGGTGAGCAGGCCGAGCCCGACCAGGAGCGCGTTGGCCTGCGCCACCCCGACCTTGTAGTTGTCGAAGCTGACGTAGAAGCTGACGTTGGGGCTGTTGCGGATGAGCCGGTCGTAGGAGATGACCGGGATCTTCGCCGCCGCGGCGGCCTGGAGCTGGCCGCTGAGGGCGGTGCCGTCGATCGGGGCGATGACCAGCACGTCCGCGCCCTTGGTGATCATCTGGTCGATCTGCTGCGACTGGGTGGGGATGTCGTCCCCGGCGTACTGGAGGTCGACCTTGTAGCCCTTCGCCTGCAGCTTCTCCTTCACCGAGTTGCCGTCGGCGATCCAGCGTTCCGAGGTCTGGGTCGGCATCGAGACGCCGATCGTCAGGTCGCCGGGCTTGGCCGAGCTGGTGTCTCCGCCGCCTCCCGCGCCCTCACCGCTGCAGGCGGTCAGGCTGATCACGAGCGCGGCACCGCTGAGTGCGGCCAGAAGTCGTCTGCGCACGAGCGTCCTCCCTGTCGTGGCGGTCCCTGTGACACAGGTAACCCTCACGGGGAGTGTTAACGCTCACAAGTTGCCCCGTCAACCAATCGCGCGAAATGCGCATGTCTCTTTCTCGTAACAGAGACGACGGTCCAGGTCGGACGGGACACGGGGTGGAGCACCGCGGGGCGACGGCACGCCGCCCCCGCGGTGACCCGGTTCAGCTGGCGGAGCAGGTGGGCGTCATGCCCGATCCGCTGCCGTTGCCCTGGAAACCGAACTCGGTGCTCTGACCGGCGCCGAGCTGGCCGTTGTAGTCCACGTTCGTGAACCGCACCGTGCCGCTGTTCCCGCTGGCCGTCGCGCTCCAGGTGTTCGTGATGCTCGCGCCGCCCGGCAGCGTCATGCTGACGGTCCAGCCCCGGGTGCCCGACGAGCCCGCCGTCACCTTCACCGTCGCCACGAACCCGCCGGTCCACGAGTTCAGCGTCACCGACGCCGAACATCCGCCCTGACCCGGCGGCGGCGTGGTCGGGTTGTTCGGTGGCGGGGTGGTCGGGTTGTTCGGCGGCGGGGTGGTGGTCGGCGGCGGCGGGTTGTTGGTGCCGGAGTTCAGCGCGTCGAGCACCGCGTTGTACGCCGCCTTCTTGTTGCCCCCGCAGTCGAACAGCAGCGCGTTGTCCGAGCCGCGCCACGAGTCGCAGTCGCGCACGCCCCACACGGTGATGCCGGCGCAGCGCGACACCGCCAGGCAGGCGCGGGTGACGGCGGCGTAGATGTTCGCCTGGTTACCGCCGGTCATCACGTCCAGCTCGGTGATCTGCACCTCGACGCCCAGGTCGGCGAAGCGCTGGAGGTTGGCCTGGTAGTCGCCGGGGATCGTGGTGCCCAGGTGCGACTGGAAGCCGACGCAGTCGATCGGCACGCCGCGCGACTTGAAGTCGCGGACCATGTTGTAGATGCCCGTCGACTTCGCGTTGATGCCGTCGGTGTTGTAGTCGTTGTAGCAGAGCTTCGCGCCCGGGTCGGCCGCGCGGGCCGCCCGGAACGCCGCCTCGATCCAGTCGTTGCCGGTGCGCTGGAGGTTCGAGTCACGGCGACCGCCGCTGCCGCCGTCGGCGAACGCCTCGTTCACCACGTCCCAGGCGTAGATCTGGCCCCGGAAGTGGGTCGCCACCTGGGTGACGTGGTTGATCGCCGCGTTGCGCAGCGCGGTGCCGGACAGGCCCTGCGCCCAGCTCGGCTGCTGCTGGTGCCAGAGCAGGGCGTGCCCGCGCACGCTCATCCCGTTGGCCCTGGCGTGGCTGACCAGCCGGTCACCGCCGGTGTAGGAGAACCGCCCCTGCTGGGGCTCGGTGGCGTCCCACTTCATCTCGTTCTCGGCCACCACGGAGTTGAACTCGCGGTTCAGCACCGTGGTGTACGTGTTGTCGGACAGCTTGCCGGTGGCGACCGCGGCACCGAAGTAGCGGCCCTTCTCGGCCGCCGCCGCGCGCAGCGTGGTGCCGGCGCTCGCGGACGGCGCCAGGGCCACCGCCATCCCGGCGGCGAGCGCGCCGGCCAGGATGCCGGTGGTCAGCAAGGCTCTCTTTCGTCTCATGCGGATTCCTCTTCCGGGGGTTACGCGATGGTGGTGGTGCGACGTCCCGACCCCGCGTCCGGTGGCGGTGTCGGGGTACGACCAGCGCGGCTCGCCCGGTGAGCCTTGCGGTGCTCATGCCCTGCCATCGACTGTGAGCGATAACATCCCCCGGCGTCAACCCCTGCCCTAGGGATAGACGTCCTCGTGCGCCTTGCGGTAGTCGGCGATCTCGTCCAACCGCCCGGCGACCGCGTACCTCACCCAGGCCGGGTTGCCCAGCAGCGCGCGGCCGAGCGCGACCAGGTCGAACTCCCCGTCCGCCAGCCGCGCGGCCAGCCCCGCCACCGACTCCGGTCCGGCCGGGCGCAGGAAGTCCCGCCGCAGCCCCACCGAGCCGACGGTGATCGCCGGCAGGCCGGTGAGGCGCTTGGCCCAGCCGGCCAGGTTCAGCGCCGAGCCGGCGAACGCCGGTTGCCAGAAGCGCCGTTGCGAGGCGTGCAGGACGTCCGCGCCGGCCTCGGCGAACGCGGTGAGGATCTGTGCCAGTTCGGCCGGGGTCTCGGCGATCCGCGCGTCGAACGCACGCTCCTTGAACTGGGAGAACCGCACGATCACCGGCCGGCCCCCCGGGACCCGCGCGCGTACCGCACGCACCACCGCCGCCGGGAACGCCGCCCGCCGGGCCGGTGAGCCACCGAACGTGTCGGTCCGGCGGTTCGTGTACGGCCAGAGGAACTCGTCCAGCAGGTAACCGTGCGCGGCGTGGATCTCGATCGCGTCGAACCCGGCCCGGACCGCCACCTCCGCCGCGTCCGCGTACGCCGCCAGCAGGGCGTCCGCGTCGGCGACGGTCATCGCGTGCGGCACCGGGCGGCCCGGCTCGCGTACTCCCGAGGGGGTCCAGGCCGGACGGCCGTCCACCGGTTCGCGGAGGCTGCCCAGATGCCACAGTTGCGCGGCGATCCGGCCGCCGGCGGCGTGCACCGCCTCGACCACGCCCCGCCAGCCGGCCTCGGCCGCGCCGGCGGTCATCCGGGGCACGGTGTCCTCGTGGCCGGCGCTGGGATGGTCGACGAGCACGCCCTCGGTGACGATCAGGCCGATGCCCGCCGCGGCTCGGCGCCCGTAGTAGTCGGCCATGTGCGCTGTCGGCACGCCACCCGGCGCGCGGTTACGGGTCATCGGCGCCATCACGAAGCGGGACGCCAACGGCAGTCCGGCGACGGTGACCGGCTCCAGCAGCGGCGCCAGCGGCGATGCGGTGTCCAGTGTCGCGTTCATGACCCGACGCTAGGAGTTGACACCGGTGTCAAGGGCAAGCGTTCAGGCGGCCGGTTCCCGGGTGTCCCCGGTCACCGTCATGTCGGCCACCACGTCGTCGAGCACCGCGACGGCGTGCGCGAGCCGCGCCATCTCCGCTGTCATCCGTGCCCGCTCCTCGCGCAGCCGGTCGGTGAGCCACGAGGTGCGGATCTCCGGATCGGTCACGCAGGGCAGCAGCTCGGCCATCCGGCGACTGCTGAGGCCGGCGTCGAACAGCCGCTGGATGAGCCGGACCCGCTCCACCGCCGGCTCGGCGAAGACCCGCTGCCCGCTCGGCGTCCGCAGGGCGGCGAGCAGGCCCTGCTGCTCGTAGTACCGGATGGACCGGGCGCTGACCCCGGTACGCGCCGACAGCTCCCCGATCCGCATCGCGCCTCCCCGCTCGCCGGACCTCCATCATCGAGCATGCCGCGCCGGTCAGGACAGCAGCTCGACGTAGCCGTCGGTGCCGTGCACGCGGATCCGCCCGCCGTCGGGGATCAGCCGGGTCGCGTCCGGCACCGCGACCACCGCGGGCAGGCCGTACTCGCGGGCGATCACCGCGCCGTGCGTCATCAGGCCGCCCACCTCCGTCACCAGGCCGGCGACGGCCACGAACAGCGGCGTCCAGCTCGGATCGGTGTACGCGGTGACGAGGATGTCGCCCGGCTCCAGGTCGGCACCGGCCAGGTCCGCCACGACCCGCGCCCGCCCCTCGACGACGCCGGCCGAGACCGCCAGCCCGGCCAGGGCGCCCGGCGGCACGTCGTCGCGCCGGTACGCGCCGTCGAGCGCCTCGCCCTCGGAGGTGAGCACCCGGGGCGGGGTGAGCGCCTGGTGCGCCCGGAACTCCTCCCGGCGCCGGCGGATCAGCCCGGCGTCCACCCGGCCGGTGGCCGCGACCGCGCGGAACTCGTCGAAGGTCAGGTAGAAGACGTCCTCGGGGTCGGCGAGCACGCCGGCTCGGGTCAGCCGGCCGGCCTCGGCCGTCAGCGCCTGCTTGTAGACGGCGTAGCGGCTCACGATGTCGTACTTCGGGTACTCGCGGTAGCCGGCGAACGTCCGTACCCGCTCGATCATGGCCTGTGCCTCGGCGGCCCTGCGGTCGCCGTCGGGCAGCGCGCGCAGGCGGTCGAGCACCTCCCGGGCCTTGGCCTCGGCCCGCTCCCGGCCGTGGGCGAAGCGGCGCGCGGCGGCGCCCGGGGCGAAGGTGCGGACGTTGTCCAGGATCAGCGGCACGAGCGTGGCGGGCCGCTCGCTCCACCGGGGCCGGCTGATGTCGATCTCCCCGACGCAGCGCATGCCGTACCGGTCGAGGTAGCCGGCGATGGCGTCGCGCGCCCGCGCGCCGCCCGGCAGCTTCGGCAGCTCGTCCAGGAAGTCGTCGCCTGCGGCGTCCCGC
This sequence comes from Micromonospora sp. NPDC048887, assembly GCF_040649715.1. NCBI lineage: Bacteria > Bacillati > Actinomycetota > Actinomycetes > Micromonosporales > Micromonosporaceae > Micromonospora > Micromonospora sp. NPDC048887. The sequence continues at coordinate 133,205 of NZ_JBEZGA010000007.1, forward strand.
AGGAACGCCACCACCTCGGGGTACGCGCGGATCACGTCGGCCACGTCGAGCAGCGCCAGCCCCATCTCCGCGGTGACGTTGCCGGGTGCGGACAGCGTGAGCGTGTCGGTCGCGCCGCGCTCGCCGAGCCACTCCCCCAGCCTGTCGTCGAGCCACCAGGCGGCCTGCATTCCCGCCATGATCACCTGGCCGCTCAGCGGGTCGGTGAGCACCCGCTTGTGTTCGGCGAACGCGCCGGTCAGGAAGTCGAACAGCTCGGTTCCGGATCGGCCGCGGATGTCGCGGCGCAGGGCGGCGACGGACGCCCGGCTGCGCTCGACCAGCGTGGCGACGATCGCCGGGTCGGTGTCGATCGGGGGCGGCGGGCCGCCGGCCGGGCGGTCGGTCGGGGCCGGATCCGGCGCGGCCGGCAGGACGTCGCGGGCGAGGATCGTCTCCAGCGCGTCCCGGGTGAGCGGGTCGGCCCGGCCGATCATGTCCAGGAACGCGGCACGGCCTGCCCGGGTGGCCAGGTGCGGCGTGGCGTCGACGAACAGCCGGCCGCCCGCCTCGTGCATCGGCGCCATGGCGGTGAGCCGCCACATCGACAGGCCCAGCGGCGTCATCGCGTCGGTCATCATCTGCTGGTGGCCGACCGAGAGGTAGACGTGGAACCGCCCGTCAGCGGCGGCCGGCACCGGGTACAGCGTGGTGATCGGCCGGCTCTGGAGGATGTGGATGTCGTCCCCGGTCAGGGCCCACTCGATGTCCTGCGGGCAGCCGAAGCGCGCCTCGATCAGCCGGCCCAGCGCGGCCAGGCGTACCGCCTGGTCGTCGGTCAGCGCGGGCCGGGCCCGCCGCGCCGGATCGACCTCGGTCTCCCGGGTGCCGCCGCCGGGCGCCGCGTGCACCGCCCGGGACTTCGCGCCGATCGTCCTGGCCACCACCGCGCCGTCGCGCACCGTGAAGACGTCCGGGTTCACCAGGCCGGAGACCAGTGCCTCACCGAGACCGAAGCCGGCCTCCACCGAGACCACGGTCCGGTTTCCGGTGACCGGGTCGGCGGTGAACATGATCCCGGACGCGTCCGGAACGACCATCCGCTGCACCACCACCGCCATCTCCACGGCGCGGTCGTCGATGTCGTGCCGCCGCCGGTAGGTCACCGCCCGCTCGGTGAACAGCGAGGCCCAGCAGCGGCCGATGTGCCGCAGCACCTCGGCCGTGCCCACCACGTTCAGGTAGGTGTCCTGCTGGCCCGCGAACGAGGCGGCCGGCAGGTCCTCCGCCGTCGCGCTCGACCGCACGGCGTACGCGGCGTCCGCGCCGAGCCCGGCCAGCGCGGCGGTGACCGCCGCCGCGACCTCGCCGGGCAACGCGGTCCCCTCGACGACGCGGCGGACCTCGGCGGCGGCCGTCCGGATCGCCGCCGGGTCGTCCGCGTCCGCGCGGGCCAGCCGGTCCAGCGGGCCGGCGAGCGCCGGCGTCCGCGCCACGGCCAGCCGGAAGGCGCCGGTCGTGACGCAGAAACCACTGGGTACGCGGACCCCGTCGATCCGCGTCAACGCGCCCAGATGCGCGCCCTTGCCGCCGACCGCGGCGATGCGTGTCTCGTCCACCTCGCGCAGTTCCCACACGTACCGTCCGGCCATGCCGTGCCCCCGTTTCCGCAGCTCGATCCGCGTCGGGCGAGAATTCTGCGGCACCACCCGGGCCTTGCGGCAAGACCCGGGGTGCGATATATGTTGATAGTGGCGAGGAGATCTGTCTCCTTGCCATTCGTTTTGCGCTCCCCACGGACCCCCTGCCCTGACCCGCCGCCTGGTGAGTCAGATCTCCCCACCCCGGGTGGAGTGCCGAGGGCGCGACGGGGCAAGAATCGACCACGAGGCCGCGGGCACGCCGCGGACTGGACGAGCGGGACCGGACGGGGTGGGGGAGACTCGGGCGATGAGCGGCGCTGACACCGACCCGCGTACGCGTGCCGACGTCTTCGCCGTGGACGGTGAGATCGGGCCGGACCTGGCGCGGATCGACTGGTCGGCGCATCCCCTCGGGCCGCCGGACACCTGGCCGCAGAGCCTGCGGACCGCGGTGCGGATCCTGCTGTCCTCCCGGTTCCCGATGTGGATGGCCTGGGGGCCGCAGCTCAGCTTCTTCTGCAACGCCGCCTACCGGCGGGACACTCTGGGCCGCAAGTACCCGTGGGCGCTGGGGCTGCCGGCGAACGAGGTGTGGGCGGAGATCTGGGACGACATCGGCCCGCGCGTCGACACCGTGCTGCGCACCGGCGAGGCCACCTGGGACGAGGGCCTGCTGCTGTTCCTGGAGCGCGCCGGCTACCGGGAGGAGACGTACCACACGTTCTCCTACAGCCCGCTGCGGGACGACGACGGCGGCCTGGTCGGGATGCTCTGCGTGGTCAGCGAGGACACCGAGCGGGTCATCGGTGAGCGGCGGATGGCCACGCTGCGTGACCTCGGCTCGGACCCGAGCGTCATCCGCACCGAGCAGGAGACGCTGGCGTTCGTCAGCCGCCAGTTGGCCCGCAACCCGCAGGACCTGCCGTTCACGCTCACCTACCTGTACGACGACGACGGCGCCCGGCTGGTGGAGGCGACCGGGCTGACGCCGGGTCACCCGGCAGCGCCGGCCGTCCTGTCCCCCGGTGACCCGGCGGCGCCATGGCCGGCCGGCGCTCCGGCCGACGGCGAGTCGGTGCGGGTCGCGCTCGACGGCCCGGCCTTCACGGACCTTCCCGCGGGTGTCTGGGCCGCCGCGCCCACCGAGGCGCTCCTGGTCCCGCTACGGCAGCAGGGCGGGGCGCCGTACGGTTTCCTGGTCGCCGGGCTGAACCGCTACCGGGCGCTGGACGACGGATACCGCGGCTTCGTGGAGCTGACCGCCGGACACCTGGCCACCGGTATCGCCAGCGCGCGCAGCTACCAGGCGCAGCAGCGGCGGGCCGAGGAGCTCGCCGAGCTGGACCGCGCGAAGACCGCGTTCTTCTCCAACATCAGCCACGAGTTCCGCACCCCCCTCACATTGATCATGGGACCGCTGGACGAGCTGCGCGGCCGGTTGCCGGACGCCGACGAACAGGTCCGCGCCGAGCTGGACGTCATCCGCCGCAACGGGCTGCGTCTGGGCAAGCTGGTGAACAGCCTGCTCGACTTCTCCCGGATCGAGGCCGGGCGGATGCAGGCCCGCTACGAACCGGTGGACCTGGCCGCGGTGACCGCCGACCTGGCGAGCGTCTTCCGGTCGGCGATCGAACGGGCCGGTCTGTCCTTCGAGGTCGACTGCCCGCCGCTGCCCGAGCCGGTGCACCTGGACGTCGGCATGTGGGAGAAGGTGGTGCTCAACCTGCTCAGCAACGCGCTGAAGTTCACCTTCGACGGCGCCATCCGGGTGGAGCTGCGCGCCGAGGGCGACGCGGCAGTGCTGCGGATCTCCGACACCGGCATCGGCGTACCCGCCGACGAGATGCCGCGCCTGTTCGAGCGGTTCCACCGCATCGAGAACGCCCGTTCCCGCTCCGACGAGGGCAGCGGGATCGGCCTGGCCCTGGTCAAGGAACTGGTCACGCTGCACGGCGGCGACATCGACGCGCACAGCGCGGTGGGCAGCGGCACCACCTTCACGATCCGGCTGCCGTTCGGCGCCGCCCACCTGCCCGCCGACGCGCTCGCCCCGGCGGGCACCGGCCGGACGCCCGCGTCGGCCGAACCGTTCGTGCAGGAGGCACTGCGCTGGCTGCCCGCCGACCCGGGAGCCGCGCTCGGTGGCGACGATCCGGCCGGCGGGCCGGTCCAGCCGCTGCCCGGCGGGGCGCCGGCCCGCGTCCTGGTGGCCGACGACAACACCGACATGCGGGAGTACCTCACCCGGCTGCTGCGCTCGGCCGGGCACGAGGTGCAGGCCGTCGCCGACGGGCAGGCCGCGCTGGAGGCCGCCCGCGCGCACACCCCGGACCTGGTGGTCAGCGACGTGATGATGCCCCGGCTCGACGGCCTGCAACTGGTCGCCGCGCTGCGCGCCGACCAGCGTACGGCCGGCACCCCGGTGCTGCTGCTGTCCGCCCGCGCCGGTCAGGAGGCCTCGATCGAGGGGCTGGAGGCCGGCGCCGACGACTACCTGGTCAAGCCGTTCCCGGCCGCCGAGCTGCTGGCCCGCGTACGCGCCAACGTGGAGCTGGCCCGGCTGCGCAACCACCACGCCCGCTGGCGTACCGCGCTCGTCGACTCGTTGCAGGAGGCGTTCTTCGTCTGCGACGAGGAGGGCGCGGTGATCGAGATCAACGCGGCGTTCACCGGCATCCTCGGCTACGACACCGACGGCCTGCCCTACCCGGCGGTGCACCCGTGGTGGCCGGACCGGGAGGCCGAGCCCGAGGCGCACCGCCAGGTGGCGGAGGCGTTCTCCACGCTCGTCGGGCAGACCCGTGGCACCTACACCGTGCCGGTCACCCATCGCGACGGGCACCGGATCTGGATCTCGGCCGCGTTCAACCAGGTCGACGACCCGGACGGCGGGCGCCGGATGATCGTCGGCACGTTCCGGGACGTCACCGCCGAGCACTACGCGGTGCAGCGGGAGACCGCCCTGGCCGGGCTGAGCATGCGGCTGTCGCAGGCCGAGGACCTCACCGACGCGCTGCACGGGGTGCTGGACGAGCTGCGCAAGCTGTGGCGGGCGGCGGGCGTGCTCACCGCCGTCTTCGGTGACCTGCCCGCCCCCGACGTGACCGCCACCGACCCGGCGGCACGGTGGGAGACGTTGCCGCACGAGCGCCGGCAGGCGTTGCTCGCGCTGCGGGACACGCCGCTGCTGACCCCGGTGGCGACACGTACGCACGGGGCCGGCATCGCCGTCGAACACCCGCACGGCACCATGGCGCTCTGGATCGACCTGGGCGAGAAGCGGCCCTTCACCGAGCAGGACCAGACCCTGCTGGCGCTGCTGGCCGGCCACATCGGCCAGGGACTGCACCGGGTGCACCAGATCGACCAGCAGCGGGAGACCGCGCTGGCCCTGCAGCGGGCGATCCTCGGCCCGGCGCAACTACCCGCCGGTTTCGCGGTGCGGTACTCCCCCGCCGCGATGCCGCTCAAGGTCGGCGGCGACTGGTACGACACAGTGGAACTCCCGGACGGGCGCATCGGCATCGTGGTCGGCGACTGCGTGGGACACGGCCTGCGGGCCGCGACGGTGATGGGGCAGTTGCGCAGCGCCTGCCGGGCGCTGCTGTTGCAGGACCCCAGCCCGGCCGGGACGCTCGTGGCCCTGGACCGGTTCGCCGCGCTGCTGCCGGGTGCGGCCTGCGCCACCGTCTTCTGCGGCGTCCTCGACCCGGCCACCGGCCTGCTGCGCTACTCCAGCGCCGGTCACCCGCCGGCCATCGTGGTCCGCGCCGACGGCACTCCCGAGCTCCTGCAGCACGGCCGGTCCCGGCCGCTGGCCGTACGCGCGGGCCAGGAACGGCCGGAGGCGGAGGCGACGGTGCCGCCGCGCGCCACCCTGATGCTCTACACCGACGGCCTGGTGGAGCGCCGCCGCCAGCCGATCACCACCGGCATCGCCCGCGCGACCGACGCGATCCAGCAGGGCCACCAGGCACCGGTCGAGACCCTGGCCACGGAGATCATGGACCGGCTCACCCCCGACGGCGGCTACCACGACGACGTGGCGCTGCTGCTCTACCGCCACCCCGGGCCGCTGGAACTCGAGTTCCCCGCCGAGTCGACGCGGCTGGCCGAGGTCCGCACCGCGCTGCGGGGCTGGCTGGACCGCTGCGGGCTCGCCCCGGCCCACGCCTACAACATCCTGGTGGCGGCCGGGGAGGCGTGCGCCAACGCGATCGAGCACGGGCACCGCGACGACCCGGGCGGCCGGATCCGGCTACGCGCCGCCGCCACCGCCGGCGGCCTGCGCCTGAGCGTCACCGACAGCGGGCACTGGCGGGACCGGGACCAGCCTCCCGACCCGCACCGCGGCCGGGGACTCGGGCTCATGCGCGCGCTGATGGACAGCATCAGCGTCACCCCCGGGGCCACCGGCACCACAGTCGACATGCAGGCGAGGATCACGCCATGAGCACGTCCCTGACTCTGACCACGAGCGACAGCCCCGACGGCGTACGCGTGCTGACCGCCGTCGGTGAGATCGACATGAGCAACGCGTCCACGTTCGCCGACGCGCTGGCCGAGGCCGTACGCCCCGACGGTGAACCCCTGGTGGTGGACCTCACCAAGGTGGAGTACCTGGACAGCGCCGGGCTGGCCGCGCTGTTCCCGCACGCCGACCGGATCGCGTTGATCGCCGGCCCGCTGCTGGAGCCGCTGCTGACCATCTCCGGGCTGGCCGACCTCACCACGGTCCGCGGCGCCTGACACCCGCACGGGCGTCAGGCGCCGCCCGCGAGGTCAGGCGCCGTGGCGCACGATCACCAGCGGCGAGTGGGCGTGGTGCAGCACCGCGTGGCTGACCGAGCCGAGAAGCAGCCCGCCCAGCGCGCCGCGGCCGTGCGCGCCGACCACGACCAGCTGGGCGTCCTTCGACTCCTCGACCAGCACCCGGGCCGGGGCGCCGGAGATCGACCGCTGCCGCACCGGCACGTCCGGGTAACGCTCGGCCCAGCCGGCGATCGACTCGGCGACGACGCGCCGGGACTCCTCGGCGAGCGCCTCCGGGTCGTACACCAGGGGGAGGATGTCGCCGGGGCCGATCGGAGTGGGGTACAGCCAGGCGTGCACCACGATCAGCGGCGCGCTCCGGCGGTCGGCCTCCTCGTACGCGAATCCGACCGCCGCCGTGGACAGCTCGGAGCCGTCCACACCGACCACGACCGGGCCGTCGGCGCGCGCCTCGCCGCGCGTCACCAGCACCGGGCAGTGCGCGCGGGCCGACACCTGGAGCGTGACCGAGCCGATCAGCAGACCGGCGAATCCGCCCAGGCCGCGGTGGCCGAGCACGACCAGCGCCGCGTCGCGGGACTCGGCGACCAGCACCGCCGCCGGAGCGCCGTCGACCACCACGCCGGTCACCGGTACGTCCGGCGCGACCTTGCGGGCCTCGGCGACCGCCTCGGCGGCGCAGCGCTCGGCCTGGTTGCGCAGGCCGGCGCCGGCCGGCGCACCCGGGGCCGGGGTGAGCGGCGCGCGGGTCAGCGGCCAGATGAACGCGTGGACCACCTGCAGCGGGCGGTTCCGGTCGGCGGCCTCACGGGCGGCCACCCGGACCGCGTCCAGCGAGGCGGCGGAGCCGTCCACACCCACCACGACGGGGGCCTGCGAGTGGAGCGTCATGTCGTCCTCCTTCACTCGTCCTCAGCCTGCCCGTCAGGCGGCCGGCCGGGCAGGGCCCGCGGTCCCGGCGTGGGGGTCGTTGGTCCCGCGAAAGCGGCGGGTCAGACGCAGCACCAGGCCGGGCAGCACACCGATCGCGGCGCAGGCGAGCAGGTCGAGCGCGCTCAGCGGGGACGTGCCGAGCAGCTCGCGCAGCGGCGGCAGCAGCACGCCCGCCACCTGGAGCACAGCGGAGATCGCGACGGCCACCGGCAGCGCGAGGTTGCGTTCGCGCGTGCCCGGGGTGCGGGTCGCGCGGACCGCCAGCGCGACGCCGAGCTGGGCCAGGCCGAGCACCACGAACACCACCGACTGCCACGGCCGGTCCGCCGCGGCGGCCCACACACCGGCGCCGAGCGTCGCCGCGGCGATCAGCGCGCCGGTGAGCAGCACGTCCCGGCCCAGGCCGCCGCCGAGGACCGACTCCTGCGGGGAGCGGGGTGGCCGGCGCAGCGTGCCCGGCTCGGCCGGTTCCGCGCCGAGCGCCACCCCGGGAACGCCGTGGGTGAGCAGGTTGATCCAGAGGATCTGCGCCGGCAGCAGCGGCACCGGCAGGCCGAACAGCGGACCGAGGAGCATCACCGCGATCTCGGCCACGCCACCGGCGAGCGCGTAGCGCAGGAACCGGCGGATGTTGTCGTAGATCCGGCGGCCCTCGCCGATGGCGGTCGCCACGGTGGTCAGGTCGTCGTCGACGAGCACCAGGTCGGATGCCTGCCGGGCCACCTCGGTGCCGCCGCCCATGGCCACTCCGATGTCGGCGCGGCGCAGCGCCGGGGCGTCGTTGACGCCGTCACCTGTCATCGCCACCACGTGGCCCTGGGTCTGGAGACCGGCGATGATGTCGAGCTTCTGCTCCGGCTGGGTCCGCGCGTACACCCGGGTCTCGGGGTGGGCGCGGCCCGGGTCGCCGTCGTCGCCGTTGGCGAGCGGGTCGCCGTCGCGCCAGAGCCCGAGCCGCCCGCCGATGGCGGCGGCGGTCGCCGGGTGGTCGCCGGTGATGAGGACCAGCCGGATGCCGGCCTCCTCGAAACCCGCGGCGATGCCGGGCGCCGCCGCGCGCAGCGGGTCGCCGACCGCGACCAGGCCCAGCGGGCGCAGGCCGGTCGGCCGGGCCGGGTCCGGCAGGGTGTCGGCCACCGCCGAGGCGACCGCGAGCACGCGCAGCCCTTCGGCGGCGAGCCGGTGCGCGGCGTCGGTCAGCTCGGCCAGTTCCCCGGCGTCGGCGTCCACCAGCGGCGCGGCCAGCAGGTTCTCCGGTGCGCCCTTGCAGACCATCAGGTAGCGCCCGTCGCTACGGCGGTGCACTGTGGTCATCCGGCGCAGGTCCTGGTCGAACGGGGCCTCCGCGACCCGGGGCCAGGCGTCGCGGGTGGTGTCCGGGTCCAGACCGCACCGGGCGCCGAACGTGACGAGCGCCGCCTCCAGCGGGTCACCGATGGCGGTCCACTCCGGCCGTTCGTCGGTGGGCGCGCTCACCGTGGCGTCGTTGCAGAGCAGCCCGGCGCGGGCGAGGGCGCGCAGCTCGTCGGGGGCACTCACCGGTTCGCCCCGGTGGTGCACCTCGCCGTCGGGCGCGTAGCCGGTGCCGGTGACGGCGTAGCGGTCGCGGCCGGGGACGACCGCGTACTGCACCGCCATCCGGCCTTCGGTGAGCGTGCCGGTCTTGTCGGAGGCGATCACCGTGACCGAGCCGAGGGTCTCCACCGCGTGCAGGCGGCGGGGGATGGCCCGGCTGCCGGCCATCCGGCGCGCGCCCAGGGCGAGCGCGAGCGTGACGACGGCGGGCAGCGATTCCGGTACGGCCGCCACCACGAGGCTGACCGCGGTGACCGCCATCTGCGTGACCGGCCGCCCGTCGAGCACGCCGATGGCGAAGACCAGCCCGGAGAGCAGCACGGCGGTCAGGCCGAGCACCCGGCCGAGCGAGGAGAGGCGTCGTTGCAGCGGGGTGGGCGCCGGCCGGGTCGCCGCGACCAGGGCGCTGATCCGGCCCAGTGCGCTCGCCGCGCCGGTACGTACCACGGTTCCGGTGGCACGGCCGGTGGTGACCACGGTGCCCGCGCTCGCCTCCTCCCCCGCGACCCGGGCCACCGGCACCGACTCGCCGGTCAGCGCCGACTCGTCCAGGCTGAGGCGTACCGCGTCGGTGAGGCCCAGGTCGGCGGGCACCACGTCGCCCGCCTCCAGCCGGACCAGGTCGCCGCGGACCAGGTCGGCGGCGGGCAGCACGAGGTCGCGGCCGTCGCGTACGACGCGCGCGGTCGGCGCGGCGAGCCGGTCCAGCGCCGCGACCGCCCGGTCGGCGCGTACCTCCTGCACCACGCCGATCGCCGTGTTGATCAGGACGACCAGGACGATCACCGCGGTGTCCGGGTAGTCGCGCAGCAGCGTGGTCACCACTGCGGCGGCCAGCAGGAGCGCCACCAGCGGGTCGGTGAGCTGGCGGAGGACCCGGCCGGCGAGGCCGCGCTTGCGCGGGGCGGCCACGGTGTTCGGCCCGTCGGCGCGCAGCCGGGCGGCCGCCTCGGCGGAGCCGAGCCCGGTCGCGGGGGCCGGAGAGATCTCGGTGGGCGTCGTCGCTGTAGCGGGCCCGCCGTTGATCACCACATCGTCCTCCATGTCGTCGCCGCCCGCGCCGGGCATTACCAGCATGCCGCGCGATTGTCCCCGGTTAGCAGGCCCGAGGGCCCGCCGGGCCCGGGACCAACGGCCCTGCGCGGTACGGGGCAGCGCGGCGCCCGGCTCGTCGGTAATGTCTGCGCGGTGAGCCGGACACTCAGCGCCACCGGGCCGAGACCTCACTCGGGTCACCGGTGGGTCCGCGGCGCGCTCGCGGTGCTTCTGCTCGCGTCGGTCGGCTGCGGGAAGGCGATCGGGGAGCAGAGCGGCGACACACTGGCGCGCGACGCCGCGGCGGTGGAGGCGAAGCAGCTCAACACGGAGTTGGGCCACCGTAACCGGGTGCGCGACGCGGGGTCGATCGCGGCGGCCGAGATCGTCCAGGAGACGGAGGACGCCACGTCGGGCGGCGGTGCGGCAGTCCGGCGGGAGGCGCTGGCCTGGTCCGGCCGCACCGCCGGGGACGAGCGGGCCACCGTCGACGTGCGGTTCGTGGTGACGGTGCCCGAGCAGCCGGCGGTGTCGATCGGCGGCGCGAGCAACACCGCCGGTGAGGCCGTCCGCTGCTACCGCTACGAGTTCCAGCTCTACCGCTACACGACGTACCACGAGATCGGCTGCCCGAGCGGCGCTGCTCCCCCGCCGCCCACTGCCGCGCCGGTGCCGCGCCTGCCCGAGGACGGGCGGAAGCGGCTGACAGCGGTGCTGCGCGACGCCACCCCCGCCACGCTCGCCGCAGCGGTGCGGGCGGCCTTCCCGCAGGAGTGGATCACGGTCGACACGACTGTGCACGAGGGCGCGCTCGTCGCCGCCGTCGGCGTACCGGCCGAACGGGACTGCCTGCTGCTCGTCCGCACGCCCGCCGGGAAGATCGACTCTCCCGGGTACGACCGGATCTGGCTGGAACCGGGCGAGACCGGCTGCAAGACGGGCCTGTACGTCTCACCGCCGCGCTGAGCACGTGCCGGTTTGCCGCGCGACGGCCGGGGCACCTGACGGGCATGACGGATCCGGAGCAGTCCCAGCGGCAGCAGGAGGGCGCGCTCGAGCGCGGGCAGGTGTTCCAGGACGCGGAGGGGCGGCGCACCCGGGATCCGGGCGCCGGGGCGGAGAACGCCGAGAGCGAGGCCGACCGCAACGCCGAGCACCTGGCACGCGGCGAGGTCGGCCCGGGCGTCCCGGAGGACTGACACCCCGACCCGGATGTCAATGTAGCGTTGACGGGTGACCCTGGGGAGCCTGTCCGAGATGGCCGCGGCCCGGGTCGCGCTGGACGACCGCGAGCTGGACCTGATCGACCGGGCCCGCCACGACGGCGCCACCTGGGCCGAGATCGCGCAGGCGCTGGGCCTGGCCAGCCGGCAGGCCGCCGAGCAGCGCCGGCAACGCCTCGTGGCGGCCCGCCGTGCCCGGCTGAGCCGGCTCGACCCGGCCGGCTCCCCCGATCTGCCCGCGCTCCGGGCAGGCGTCACCGACCTGCACCGCTGGATCGACGCGGACCGTGCGTGGGACGGCCGCTTCCCCCGCGCGGCACTGACCCGCCGCACCTGCGCGCTCGCGCTCGACGCCGCCGCCGGGCCACTGCACACGCTGGCCGCACACCTCGCCGACGACCTGGCCGGCGCCGGGCAGCGGCTGCCCGGCCCGGCACGCGACGCGGCCCGGCGCATCACCACCGCACTGTCAACCTTTCGTTGACATGCGATCGACACATTGCCTCGTCATGGCTCAACTCGGAAGGATGTGAGTCCATCGGACTCAACCTTTCGGGGGATCCATGCGTCGCAACGCCGTCCTGTTCGTGGCCGTCTCACTGCTGTCCGGCCTCGGCGGCAGCGCCATGGCGCTGGTCTCCGGCATCTGGATCCTGGACCTCACCGGTTCCACCGGGCTCGCCGCCCTGGCCGGTCTCTGCGTCTACGCCCCGACACTGGCCGGACCGTGGCTCGGCGGCCTGCTCGACCGGGCGCCCCGGCGCCCCCTGGTGATCGGCGTCGACCTCGCGCTGGCCGCCGCGCTGCTGAGCCTGCTGGCGGTCCGCGGGCCCGGCCAGGCGTGGCTGATCTACGCCGTCTCGCTCGCCTACGGCGTCGGCTACGTGCTCGTCGACGCCGGCGAGACCGCGCTGCTGCCCGCCGCGCTCCCGCCGGCCCGGCTGGCCGACGTCAACGGCTGGCGGTCGAGCGCGCAGGAGGGCATGAAGCTGGTGGCGCCGCTGGCCGGGGCGGGTCTGTACGCGTGGCAGGGCGGGCACGTCGTCGCGGTGCTCGCCGCCGTCGTACCGGTGCTCGTGGCCGCCCTGTACGGCGCGTTACGCCTGACGCGGACGGCACCCGTTCCCCCGCCCGCGCGCCCGGTGGGAGTGCGGGACGGGCTCGCCGCGCTCCTGGCCCGGCGGGCGGTACGCGTGCCGGTGGCGCTCGCGGCGGTGTCCATCGCGATGTCCGGTTTCACCACCGCGGCGCTGTACGACGTGGTGGTGACGGACCTGGCGCTGCCGGCGACCTTTCTCGGCGCGCTGGCGAGCGCGCAGGGCGGGGGCTCGCTGCTCGCCGGGCTGGTCGTCGGCCGGCTCGTCCGCCGCCACGGCGAGATCACGGTCGGGGTCGCCGGCGCCGTCCTGTTCGCCGCCGGCTGCCTGGGACGCTGCCTGCCGTGGTGGCCGGGCACGCTCACCGCCTCGGTGGTGATCGGCGTCGGTCTGCCGTGGACGCTCGTCGCGGCGGTCACCGCCGTGCAGACGTACACGCCGCAGGCGATGCTCGGGCGGGTCGCCGCAAGCGCGAACACGGCGATGTTCGGCCCGATCACACTCGCCATCCCGCTCGGGTCGGCGGCGGTCGCCGTCGGCGGCCGGCCGCCACTGGTGCTCGCCGCAGTGGTGTGCCTGGCCGCGGCGCTGGTCGTTCGCGGCCGCCTGACCGCGCGGATGCGGCCCGTCCCCCAGGGGTGAGGGGACGGGCCGCACGATCGTCAGCGCCAGGTGTCGCTGACGGCCCGGGTGCCGCCGGCCGGCGTGGTGAGCGTCCGGTTCGCGCCGGACTCCCAGGTCACCGTGCCGTCCGGGTTCTTCTTGACGTACTTGTACTCGACCGCGGTGTTGGCGGGCAGGTCGACGGTGGCCCGCCACACGGGGTAGGCGGCCGACGAGAGCGCGACCGCGCTGGCCGGGTTCCAGCCGCCGAGCGCCGGGATGTTGCCGACCACGAACACGTTCTGCCCGTAGACGGTGGTCGCGGTGACGGCGAACGTGGTGGCGACAGCCGTGCTGACGGTGTCGCCGCGGAACGTCTCGCTCACCGCGGCCGTGCCGCCGGCCGGCGTGGTGAGCGTCCGGTTCGCGCCGGACTCCCAGGTGGCGGCACCGGAGGCGGTCAGCTTGACGAACTTGTACTCCAGCGCGGTGGACCGGGGCAGGTCGACGGTGGCGCGGTAGGTGCCGCCGCCCTGCGCGGTGAGCTTGACGCCGCGCGCGGGCGTCCACGAGCCCAGCTCGGGGATGCCGCCGACGACGTACACGTCCTGGCCGGCGGCCAGGTTCGCGGTGACGGTGAACGTGGTGGCGATCCGGTCACTCGGGCTGACCGTGGGGGACGCGGTCGGCGAGGCCGTCGGCGACGCGGTCGGAGAAGTGGTCGGGGAGGCCGTCGGGGACGGGTTCGCGCCCGGCCGGGCGTTCACGTGGATCGCGACCGCGTCGTTGGCCGGGATCGTCACCGTCGCCCGGCCGCCGGAGACGGTCACCGTGGAGCCGGTGCAGCCGCTGCCGGTGGCGACGCCGGAGATGACGTCGCAGTACCGGCCGTCGGCGAGCTCGGTGACGAAGGTGGCGGTGGTGGCGGAGCCGGAGTCGTTGATGCCGATCCACGCCCGGTCGCCCCGGTGGAAGCCGATCACGTTGCTGCTCACAGTGGTGAAGTCCGAGACGGTCTTCACCTGGCGGGCGGTGTTGGCCCAGCCCACCATGCCCTTGACGCCGGTGCTGCGGCTCAGGCAGGTCCAGGCGGTGCCGCAGACCGTGTCGGTGACCCGTCCGGTGCCGTCGTGCGGCGGGGACTGGTTGCGGTTGGACCAGGTGAAGCTGTCGTAGACCGACGGCTTGCCGTGCGGATAGGCAAGCGCGAAGTAGTTGGCCAGCACGTAGTCGGTGCCGTTCTTGTACGACAGCACCACGCCGTCGCGCTCCAGGTCATGGTTGGTGACCATGGCGAAGACGTTCGCGCCGGGCGCGTCGAGGTTCCAGCTCGGCACGTTCGCCAGCGCCGAGACGGAGCCCTGGAACGCCGAGCGGATGCCCTTGGCGTACGCGAAGTCGAGCACGTCGCCGTTGCCGATGTACGCGCGGGCCTGCAACGCCGGGTTGCTCGCCCCGTCGAAGATCTCCTGCGCGACGTACGGACGCCGGCCCTCGGCGGCCGTGTTGTTCAGCTTGCCGAGGATGGCCGCGAAGTCGTCCTTGCGGATGTGCTTGACCGCGTCGACCCGGAAGCCGTCGACGCCGAGCCCGATCAGGTCGTTGAGGTAGCCGGCGATCTTGTTGCGGACCGCTTCCTTCTCGGTGTACAGGTCGGACAGCGACAGCAGCTCGCAGCTCGTGACCTGGGCCTCGTTGTTCCAGTCGCTGATCGCGCCGCCGGTCGGGCAGTTGTCACCGGGGCGGTGGAAGTCGCCGGCGCCGTACGGCACGGCCGGGTAGCTGTAGCCGGAGAACTCGGTGCCGGCGTAGCCGCGCGTACCGGCCGGGTTGTTGGTGCCGGCCATGTGGTTGACCACCGCGTCGACGTAGACGCGGACACCCGCGTTGTGGCACGCGGTGACCATGGCGGCGAACTGCTGGCGGTTGCCGAACCGGCTGTCCAGCTTGTACGACACCGGCTGGTACACCTCGTACCAGGGGTACGCGCCGTCGGCGCTGGCCGGCAGCTTCACCGACTCCTGCGGCGGCGCCACCTGCACCGCGCCGTAGCCGGCCGGTCCGAGGTGGTCGGTGCAGGCGGCGGCGACCGAGGTCCAGTTCCATTCCCAGAGGTTGGCGGTCACCTCGCTGTCGTTGAGGACGACGGCTGCGCGGGCGGGGGTCGGGGTGGTGGTGGCAGCGGCGACGGCGACAGTGCCGCCGGCCGCGACGAGCGCGGCGGCGAGCAGCAGGCGACCGGCGCGGCCACGGGGGTGTGGCCTGGCGGATGGCATGGTCGGGGGACCTCTTCCGTGGGGTCGAAAGGGTGAGCGGGGGGTGGGGCGGCCGTCCCGGGTAGCGAACACCATGCGCCATCCATGAAAGTCTTTGCAAGAGCTTGCGGCAAAGCTTTCGAAACCAGCAGGCAACACGAATGGGGCCGGATTTACGTTCACCAGCGGCGATCCACGCTGGACAGCGCGGCCGGACATCGGAGGAGCTTCCCGATGCGCGGGAGGGGTTGGCTCACTTCGCGGGACGACCGCAACTTCCGAACAGATTTTCCAGCGTTTGCGGGGCGCCCGACACCCCGCCGGACACGGACGAGCCCCGGCCCGTCGCGGCGCGACGGGCCGGGGCTCGCTCAGATGTGGCGGATCAGGCCAGGTCGAAGCGGTCCAGCTCCATGACCTTCGTCCAGGCGGCGACGAAGTCGCGGACGAACTTCTCCCGCGCGTCGTCGCTGGCGTAGACCTCGGCGAGCGCCCGCAGCTGCGAGTTGGAGCCGAAGATGAGGTCGACAGCGGTGGCGGTCCACTTCACCTGGTCGGTCGCCAGGTCCCGGATCTCGTACACGTGCTCCTCGGACTCCGCGGCCTTCCACCGGGTGCCCGGGGACAGCAGGTTGACGAAGAAGTCGTTCGTGAGCACTCCGGGCCGGTCGGTGAGCACGCCGTGCGCGGCGCCACCGACGTTGTTGCCGAGCGCGCGCAGGCCGCCGACCAGGACGGTCATCTCCGGCGCGGTCAGGTTCAGCATGTACGCGCGGTCGATGAGCAGCACCTCCGGCTGGGTCTTCTCGCCCGGCCGCAGGTAGTTGCGGAACCCGTCGGCGCGCGGCTCCATCACCCGGAACGACTCGACGTCGGTCTGCTCCTGCGTGGCGTCGGTGCGGCCCGGGTGGAACGGCACCGTCACCTCGACACCGGCGTCGCGCGCCGCCTGCTCGACAGCGGCCGAACCGGCCAGCACGATCAGGTCCGCGAGCGAGATCCGGGCGCCACCGGCGGCGTTGAACTCCTGCTGGATGCCCTCCAGGGTGGACAGCACGGTGGCGAGCTGCTCGGGCTGGTTGACCTCCCAGTTGCGCTGCGGCTCGAGCCGGATCCGCGCGCCGTTGGCGCCACCGCGCTTGTCGGTGGAGCGGTAGCTGGCGGCCGACGCCCAGGCGGTGGAGACCAGCTGGGCGGTGGTGAGGCCGGACTCCAGCACCTTTGCCTTGAGCGCGGCGACGTCGGCGTCGTTCACCAGCTCGTGCTCGACAGCCGGCACCGGGTCCTGCCAGAGCTGGGCCTCCGGCACCCACGGGCCGAGGAAACGGCTGACCGGGCCCATGTCACGGTGCAGCAGCTTGTACCAGGCCTTGGCGAACGCCAGCGCGAACTCGTCCGGGTTCTCCAGGAAGCGGCGGGAGATCTTCTCGTACGCCGGGTCGACGCGCAGCGACAGGTCAGTCGTCAGCATGGTCGGCTTGTGCTTCTTGGACGGGTCGTGGGCGTCCGGGATGATCGCCTCGGCGTCCTTGGCGACCCACTGCTTCGCGCCGCCGGGGCTGGTGGTCAGCTCCCACTCGTAGCCGAAGAGGATCTCGAAGAACCGGTTGCTCCACTCGGTCGGGCGGTCGGTCCAGGTCACCTCGAGACCGCTGGTGATCGTGTCGCCGCCCTTGCCCTCGCCGTACGTGCTCAGCCAGCCGAGGCCCTGGGCCTCCAGCGGCGCGGCCTCCGGCTCGGGGCCGACGTGCCGGTCGGCGGGGCCGGCGCCGTGGGTCTTGCCGAAGGTGTGGCCACCGGCGATCAGCGCGACGGTCTCCTCGTCGTTCATCGCCATCCGGCGGAACGTCTCGCGGATGAAGTGCGCCGCCGCCAGCGGGTCGGCGTTGCCGCGCGGGCCCTCGGGGTTGACGTAGATCAGACCCATCTCGGTCGCGCCGACGCCGGCCACCATCTCCTTCTCGGAGGAGTAGCGCTCGTCGCCCAGCCAGGCGTCCTCGGGGCCCCAGAAGATCTCCTCCGGCTCCCAGACGTCCTCACGGCCGAAGCCGAAGCCGAAGGTCTTGAAGCCCATCGCCTCTAGCGACACGTTGCCGGCGAGCACCAGCAGGTCGGCCCAGGAGATCTTCTGGCCGTACTTCTGCTTGACCGGCCAGAGCAGGCGGCGGGCCTTGTCCAGGTTGGCGTTGTCCGGCCAGCTGTTCAGCGGAGCGAACCGCTGCCCGCCGTCGCCGGCGCCACCGCGGCCGTCCTCGATCCGGTAGGTGCCGGCGGCGTGCCAGCTCATCCGGATCATCAGGCCGCCGTAGTGGCCGAAGTCGGCCGGCCACCAGTCCTGCGAGGTGGTGAGCACCTCGGTGATGTCCCGCTTGAGCGCCTCGACGTCGAGCTTGGCGAACTCCCTGGCGTAGCTGAACTCCGGCCCCAGCGGGTTGCCCTTGTCCGCGTGGGCGTGCAGCACCGACAGGTCGAGCTGGTTGGGCCACCAGTCGCGGTTGCTACGCGGACGACCGCCGGTCTTCGGGGTCGGCGAGTCGATCGCCGGGTTCTCGCTCTCGCTGCCGTGCGCGGTCACGGAGTCGTGCGCGACCGGGCAGCCGGCCGCCTCCTTGGCGTCCACGCCCTGCGGGCTGACGGGCCGGTTGTCCTGGGTGTCGCTCATCTGCTTCCTTCCGAACTGCGGATCACTGGGCGGTGCGGTCGGCCGCGCAGCCGGGGCAGGTGCCCCAGTAGACGACCTCCGCCTCGTCCACCACGAAGCCGTGGTCGTCGGAGGCGGTGAGACAGGGGGCGCGGCCGACGGCGCACTCGACGTCGGCGATGGCGCCGCAGGAACGGCACACGACGTGGTGGTGGTTGTCTCCCACCCGCGATTCGTAGCGCGCCGTGGCGCCGGCCGGCTGGATGCGCCGGATCAGCCCGGCATCGGTGAGTGCCCGCAGCACATCGTAAACCGCCTGGTGGGAGACGGTGGGCTGCTCGGCGCGGACCAGTGCGATCACGGTGTCGGTGTCGACGTGCGGGTGGTCACGCAGCGCGGCCAGCACCGCCAGGCGGGGCCGGGTCACCCGCAACGAGACCGCCCGGAGCTGCGTCTCGAAGTCGGCCGTCATACGACGACCTTAGTCCGGTCTTTTGGAATGAATCAAGTTTTTGCCGAGGTGTGTCGGCTGTCACATGACCGCGCTTCGGGCACGCGAAACGGGGGTGCCGCGCCAGGCGCGGCACCCCCTCCCCGGAAGAAGGTTCAGGCGGCGGAGCAGCTCGCCGTCGGCGTGTTGCTGTTGCCGTTCTTGTAGAGCGTGATGCCGAAGTTGTTGCCGTTGCCGTTCGGGCGCGCGGTGAGCGTGCCGCTGGTGCCGCTGACCGACGCGTTCCAGCTGTTCTGCAGGCTCTGGCCACCCTGGGTCTGGATGTTGACCACCCAGTTGCTGGTGCCGCTGACCGAGAAGGTCACGTTGAACCGGTCGCCCCACTCCTCGGCCCGGCTGACGCTGACCGTGCAGCCACCGTTGTTCGGCGGCGGGGTGGTCGGGTTGCCACCGCTGGTCCCGCCGATCGTGATGTTGGAGTTGCCGCTGCTCTGGTAGCCCTCGGTGGCCAGGATCTGGTAGTCGTGCGTACCGAGGTTCATGCCGTAGCGGGACCAGGCGTCGAAGTGGTTGCCGGCGGTGATGGTGCCGCCCACGCGCTTCGACTGCCGGACGCTCCAGTACTGGTAGAACGTCCGGGTGCCCTCGATCGACGGGGCGTTGACCCGCTGGGTCCGGTAGATGTCGTACGTGCCGCCGTCGGAGGACACCGAGCCCATGTAGCCGCTGCCCGGCGGGCGCCAGCTACCCCAGCTGTCGACGATGTAGTACTCGACCAGCGGGTTGCGCGTCCACCCGTAGAGCGTCAGGTACGCGTTGCCGGACGGGTTGAAGCTGCCGGAGTAGCTGACCGTGCGGCGCGAGCCCGGGTTCCAGCCCTTGCCGGCGACGAAGTTGTTGATATTGCTCCACTGGGTGCTGTACTGACCGCCGTTGCCCATGGTCATGGAGACGTTGCCACTGTCTTTCCAGAAGGAATAGAAGTAGCCGTTGTTGGTGCCTGTCGAGTTCGACGTGACGGTGGTGTCGGCGTAGGCCGGACCCGACGTGACCGCCGTCGCCCCGGCGGCGATCAGCGCCACGGCGCAGGCGCCGCCGAGGACCATCCTGAGGCGTCCGCGCCTGCGGATGCCCGTACGGACGGGGGCGTCTTTCATGGACGGGTTTCCTCCCTGTGACGGCTGGCGGGCGGCCAGCCGGGTGGCGCGAGCCGCGTGCGCTCGCCCGCCCGCGGACGGCGGGACCGGGGCGACAGCCGCGCCACGGCGGTGGTGGGACATCGACGTCAATCGAGATACGCCGATGGCCACAGTATTGGAGCCCTGGTTCATCCTGTCAACAAGTTCCGGAAATGTTGTGGTAACCGCAGCCCGGGCCCTGAACGGGCGTTACGGCAGCCGGAAAGGGCGTCCGATCAGCGCCTACGGAGGGGGCAGCGGGCCGCCAACCGGGGGCGAACCGGTGTCGGTTTCCGAAACTTTCGGATCCGTTCCGGATCACCGTCGCCGCACCCGGGCCGCCCCGTCGGAGTGTCCACATTGACGGCCCCGCCGGCCGGTCGGTTCAATGGCGGCCGGATCGGAGCCGGACCGATTCCGGCCGGGTGAACCGAGGACGTCGCACACCCGTCCGGCGTACGCCATCACCGGAAGGACCGCCTGTGACCCCCGATGCCCCCGGCCCGCGCTCCCGGCCGCGCCGGATCCCGCGCGGCGTCGTCGCCGCCGGAGCCGCCGGCCTGGCGGCGCTGAGCCTGGTGGTCGCCGCCCTCGGCTGGAACGTCGCCACCGCCCGCGACGACGCGCCGGCCGGCCGGACCGTCACCGCCGAGCAGCTCACCGCCATCCGGGCCGCGAGCCGGTCCTGCCCCGTGCTGACCCCGGCGCGGCTGGCCGGCCAGTTGATGGCCGAGTCGGGTCTGGACGGACGGGCCGAGCGGACCGCGTCCGGCGGGCGGGGCCTGGCCGGACTGGACGACGAGCGGTGGCGGGCCTGGGCACCGTGGCCGGACGCGCAGCGCACGGACGCCGGCGCCAACGTCCTCGCGCTGGCGCACCACATGTGCGACCTGACCGGGCAGCTGCGCGCGGCGGCCGTGCCCGGCGACCCGTGGCGGCTGTCGCTGGCCGCCTTCCACACCGGCTTCGACGAGGTCCGGTCCGCCGCCGGGGTGCCGGCGGCGGCGACCGGGTACGTCGACGAGGCGACCCGGTACGCCGCGCACTACGGCCGGCTGGCCGGCTTCACCGAGTCCGGTCCGGCGGGCGAGGGCGATCGGCGGCAGCCGAAGGCGGTCCCCGCCGCGTACGTCCGCCTGGTGGTGCGGGCCGGCTCGGTGTGCCCGCAGGTGCCGCCGGCCGCGGTCGCCGCCCAGCTGATGGCCTCCTCCGGCTTCGACCCGAACCTGCTCGGCGACGACGGCCGCAAGGGCATCGCCCAGTTCCGGCCCGACGTGTGGCGTGCCCACGGGCCGGCCGGCGCCTCGCCGTGGGATCCGCAGGCGGCCGTGCCGGCGGCCGGCGCCACGCTCTGCGCGCTGCGCCGGGAACTGGCCGCGCTCGACGGCGACCCGGACCTGCTGGCGCTGGCGGCGTACCGCAACGGGACCGACGCCGTGCGCCACACCGGTGGCGACTTCGACGCCGGCACGCAGGCGTTCCTGCGCACGGTCCGGGAGTTCACCGACTTCTACGCCCTCGACGGCCGGCTGCGCGGCACGACGCCGGGCTCCGCCACGCCCACTCCTGGCACGCGTACGCCGAAGCCGTCGTCGTCCCCGTCCACGCGCCCCTCCACGCCGTCACCGGCGGCGGGCCGTCCGGACGAGCCGGAGAAGCCGGCCGCACCGGCCCGCCCGGCCGGGGCGAAGCAACTCGTCGGCAAGGAGACCGGCCTGTGCGCCAGCGGCGGCAGCGGAGACGGCGTACGCGTCGTGCTGCGGCAGTGCCGGGAGGAGCGCCTGCAGTGGTGGACGTTCGCGTCCGACGGCAGCGTCCGGGTCGACGGCGGCCTCTGCCTGGACGTGGCCTGGGGCGAGAAGCGCGACGGCGTGCCGGTGCAGACCGCGTGGTGCAGCGGCAACCCGGCCCAGAAGTGGGAGTGGATCGAGAGTCAGGGGCGGCGTTCGCTGTTCAACCGGGCGACCGACCGCTGCCTGGACGTCGACGGGCACGCCGCGGGCGCCCCGCTGAACGCCTGGACCTGCGTGTTCAACGTGAAGCAGACCTGGTCGCTGCGCTAGCGGTGCGGCCGGGCCGCCAGCCGGACCGGATCAGGGGGTCGTGGCCAGGAAAACCCCGAACACCCCGCAGCAGACCAGGCCGACGACGGCCAGCGTGACCAGCAGGAAGCTGTAGTTGGACCACAGGCCGAACCGGGTGACGTCGGTGCCGTACCCGTCGTAGACCCGGTTGCGCCACCCGCCGAAGCGGAACGAGAGGTGGTGCGCCGCCCCCGGCTGGACCGCGAGCGCCGTGGTGATGAGCGGGACACCCATGAAGTCGGTGTACCGGACGTCGTGCGACCCGGCCGGGACCGCCACGTGCCACGTCCCCTCGCCGGGAATCGCGACCAGCTGCCGGTCGATCTTGAAGCGGCTGGTCACCGGCGCGGGGATCATGTACGGCCCGCGGTTCACCGAGACGACGAGCACGCCGCAGCCGGGCGGCGGGGCGATCGGGTGCGGGTAGGCGATCAGCGGGCTGACGCCGCCGGGCATCGGCGGGTACGGCTGCGAGGGGAGGTAGGACACGGCCAGATTCTGGCACGGCCCCGCCAACCGTCGATCTTCGCCTGACGGCCCGTGGCACCGGGCGCGCGGGCGCGGTGCCGGCGTGACGGGCGCGGTTACGCTGCCGTCCATGCGGGACGTCGTCCGGGTCTGGATCGTCGCCGTCGCGGTGCCGGCGGACGAGCTGGCCCGCTACCGGGCGGTGCTCGACGCGGACGAGCGGCGCCGGGCCGCGCGGCTGGACACCGAGGCGCTGCGGCACCGGTTCACCGTCGCGCACGGCGCGCTGCGTCTCCTGGCCGGGCGGGCCACCGGCGCGGCACCGGCGACGCTGGCCTGGCGGCCGGGCCGGTACGGCAAACCGGCGCTGACCGGGCCGTGGGACGGCCTGCACACGAGCCTGTCGTACTCCGGCGATCTCGTGGCGGTCG
Source organism: Micromonospora sp. NPDC048887 (assembly GCF_040649715.1). NCBI lineage: Bacteria > Bacillati > Actinomycetota > Actinomycetes > Micromonosporales > Micromonosporaceae > Micromonospora > Micromonospora sp. NPDC048887. The sequence continues at coordinate 155,574 of NZ_JBEZGA010000007.1, forward strand.
CGTTGAGCGAGGGCCGGCCGGTGGGGGTGGACATCCAGCACGTCGCGCCGGGCGGGGATCCGGTGTCCGCGTCCCTGCGTCTCTTCCATCCGCAGGAGGCACGGCACGTCGCCGCCGGGGCCGACCACGCCGACCGGGCGCTGCGGTTCACCCGGCTGTGGGCCCGCAAGGAGGCGGCCGTCAAGGCGGCCGGGGGCCGGCTGTGGCCCAATCTCGGCATGCCGGTGCACCGGGGCGACGTGGTCGAGTGCGTCGAGCCGGCCGGCCCGCACCGGCTCGCCGACCTGCCCGCGCCCGCCGGGGTCGCGGTGGCTGTGGCGCTGGCCGGCGACGGGCCGTACGCCGTCGAGCGCCACTGCGGCGCCGGCGGGTGACGGTCGCGGTCAGCCCGCGGTGGCGCCGCACCCGTCCTCGCCGACACCGGCGAGCATGTCGGTGGTGGTGTGCGCCCGGATGCCGGGCGGCACCGGGTCGGCGAACCGCGCGACGACCGCGCGGACGTGGGTCTCGGCGGGCTCGGCCAGGCCGTCGTAGACGGCCACGAACACGTCCCGGGCCGCCCGGCGCGGCCACCCGGCCGGGAGCAGTTCCAGCGGCAGCCGCGGGTCGAGGGTGGGAAACCGCCGGTACGTGTCCATCACCTCGGTCCGCGCCCGCACGGCGGTGGCGCCGTCGACTGTGGCCAGACGTGACACCAGCGGGCTCCACCGGCGCAGGAACGCCTCGTACCGTCCGCTTATCGCGTCGACGTCCCAGGCGTCGACTGGGGCACGCTGGCCGATCGTGTCCAGCGCGTCCTGCCGACCCCGGAACACGGTGACCGCGCCGAGGGCGAGCTGGGCGAGCCGGGCCCGCGCGGGCGCGGCGAGCTCGTACGGCGAGATCCACAGCCCGTCGTAGAGCGGCGCGAAACCGAGCCAGCGCAACTGGCCGCGCAGCGCCCGGCGCTGCGCGCCGTGGTCCTGCGGCAGCGAGAAGGCGACGATGGTCCAGCAGCCGTCCCACGCCTGCACGTCGGTCGTGGAGGCGATGATCCAGTTCCCGCCGGCGGACAGGTACTCGGCGGCGGAGCGGCTGAGCCGGTAGAAGCTGTTGCGGCCCTGCCGGCTGCCCTCCAGGACACCGCGGCGGGCCAGCCGGCTGATCGCGGTACGGGCGCCGGCGCTCGTCACGCCGGCCTCGCCGAGCAGGGCGACGATCGCCGCGGACGGCAGGGCGGCCCGGGTTCGCAGCGTGTAGTCGGCGAGCAGGGTCACCGCGACGCTCTGCGGCGACGTGCCCGCCTGCCGCCGGGGCAGCCGCGCCGCGGGCCCCTCGTCCGGGTAGATCTCCTCGATGTCGAACGGGTCTGCCACGCGCGCTCCGGGCTCGGCTCAGGGACGGTGCACCGACTGTAGACGAACGCCGCCGCAGCTCATCGGAGTGCATCGATTGACACTTCAGCGTCCGGCGGGAACACTATGTGCCACACGACGGAGCCGGGCCGGGCGAGACACGTCAGTGGGCGAGACGCGGCAACCGCGGCGGTCCGGGCCGCCGACGCGGCGCGTACCCGCCCGTCACCGCCCGCACAGGGCGATCGAAGGAGATTCCGTGAGAATCAGAGCCAAGATGGTGGTGGCCCTGGCCGCGTCGCTGGCGGCGGCCGGCCTGGTGCTCCCCACCGTCCAACCCGCGTACGCGGCGTCGCTGGCCGAGGTGACCAGCTTCGGCGACAACCCCGGCCGGATGCGCATGCACGTCTACGTGCCGGACAACCGCCCGACCCGGCCGGCCACAGTGGTGGCCATGCACGGCTGCGGCGGATCCGGCCCCGGCTTCTACTCCGGCAGCGAGTTCGCCGGCCTGGCCGACCGGTACGGGTTCATCGTCATCTACCCCAGCGCCACCCAGCAGGCCGGCTTCGGCAACTGCTTCGACACCTGGTCCGACGCGGCCAAGCGCCGCGGCGGCGGCAGCGACCCGGTGTCGATCATCTCGATGATCCGCTACGTCCAGCAGCAGTACGGCGCGGACCCGAACCGGGTCTACGCCACCGGAAGCTCGTCCGGCGGCATGATGACCAACCACATGCTGGCGCTCTACCCGGACGTCTTCAAGGCCGGCGCGGCGTTCATGGGCGTGCCGTTCAACTGCTTCGCCGGCGCCGCCGACTATCCCCCCGGCTCCAGCCAGTGCACCGGCGGGAACATGAACCGCACCCCGCAGCAGTGGGGTGACGCGGTCCGCCAGGCGTACCCCGGCTACACCGGGCCCCGTCCCCGGGTGCAGTTGTGGCACGGCACCAACGACACGCTGGTGCCGTACTCGCTGCTCCAGGAGACGATCGAGCAGTGGACGAACGTGTTCGGGCTCAGCCAGACGCCCACGTCCACCGACACACCGCAGTCCGGCTGGAACCGGCGCCGCTACGCGGACAGCACCGGCACGGTCCAGGTCGAGGCGTACAGCATCCAGGGCGCCGGGCACAGCCTGCCGTCCGCCGGCATGGCCGCTGCCGCCGTGGCGTTCTTCGGCCTGACCACCACGCCCGGCCCGACCACGCCCCCGCCCGGCCCCACCACGCCCCCGCCCGGACCGACCACTCCCCCGCCGGGCCCGACCACCCCGCCGCCGGGTCCGACCACGCCCCCGCCCGGCACCGGCGCCTGCTCGGTGAGCATCGAGCTGAACGCCTGGAACAACGGGCTGACCGAGAACATCACCATCACCAACACCGGCTCGACCACGGTGAACGGCTGGTCGCTGACGTTCACGCTGCCCGGCGGCCAGACCATCACCTCGGGCTGGAACGCGTCCTACTCCCCCTCCTCGGGTCAGGTGACCGCGCGCAACGTCGGGTACAACGCGGTCATCCCGGCTCGCGGCTCGACCAGCATCGGGTTCCAGGCCACGCACACCGGCAACACCGGCCGGCCCGGCTCGTTCAGCCTCAACGGCGCGCCCTGCACGCTCGCCTGACCGGCGCTCCACACTCCGGCGTTCTTCCCACGGCGCCGGGGACGGCCCCGCGACCCGAGAGGTCGCGGGGCCGTCATCTACTCGGCCGGTGGCGCCGGTTCCGGCTCCCCGCCGCGACTGATCCGCAGGGTCAACACGTCGGTGCGTACAGTGATGTGGCCGTGGAACAGCGGTGCGCCGCCCGTCCCGTAACCGACCTGGGTCGCGGTGACCAGCGGGTGTCCGATCGCCACGCCGAGCCGCTCGGTGGCCTCCTCGTCGGCGAGCACCGCGGAGAGTTCGATCTCCGCCCGCCGCACCGGCATGCCGGTCGCGCTGGCCAGAAACTCGAACAGGTCCAGGTCGATGCTGAGCAACCCGGACGGGTCGAGGTCGCGGCCGTCGAAGCGCAGCGGCAGGTGGTCACGGATCCAGGCCGCCGGTACCCCGTCCACGGCGAAGAGCCGGTCGACCCGCCACACCGGCGAGTCCGGTTCCAGCCCGAGCACGCGGGCGCAGTCGGTCGGGCACTTCGCCCGGCTGACCCCCGCGTCCTGAAGCGTCGGACGGTGGCCCGAGGCGGTGATCCGGTCCCGAAGCGCGGTGACGTCCCCGATGGACACCGGCACCCGTTCGGCGTCGTCGTGCACGAAGGTGCCGATCCCCCAGGTCCGGGTCACCACCCCCTCGGCGACGAGTTGCCCCAGCACCTCGCGTACGGTCGCGCGACTGACCTCCAGACGCTCGGCCAGGTCCCGCTCGTTGGGCAGCTTCTCCCCCGACCGGAACTCGCTGCCGATCAACTGCCGAAGCCGGCCGTGCGCTGCCTGTAGCGCGGTCTCCCGCCGAGCCATCCGCCCTCACCTCATCACTGCCCGCCGCCGCGTCGGCGTACGGAGTGTAGTTCGTCCGCGTGCGCTCAGCCGATCACCGGGGCGGCCTCACCAGACCTGCTCCAGCACCCGGATGGTGTTGCCGCCGATCACCTTGGCGATCTCGTCGTCGGAGTAGTCGTGCGCCACCAGCCAGCCCACGATGTTCCCGAACGCCTCACCCGGATTCTCCAGTCCGGACACGTACTCCACCCGGGGGTGCTGCGGACGGTTGCCGGCGTCGTGGGCGTAGTTGCCGGCGTAGGTGTCGTGCACGCCCACGTGGTCGCCGAACATGGTGTCCGGGCCGAACGTGACATGGTCGATGCCGACCAGGTCCACGCAGTAGGTGAAGTGGTCCATCACCGACTCGATCGAGTGGCGCTGGTGCGCCTCGGAGAGAGTGGTGTGCGGGGCGGCCTCGATGCCGATCACGCCACCCCGCTCGGCACAGGCCCGGATCACCTCGTCCGGCTTCATCCGCGAGGTGTTCCAGACCGAGCGGGCACCGGCGTGGGTGATGAACACCGGCACCCGGCTGGCCTCGATCACATCCAGGCAGGTCTGGTCGCCGGAGTGCGAGATGTCGATGGCGATGCCGAGCTTGTTCATCCGGTCCACCGCCCGCCGGCCGAAGTGCGTCAACCCACCGTCGTGCTTCTCCGACAGGCCCCCACCGAGCATGTTCGCCTGGCTGTACGCGATGCCGAGCTGGCGTACGCCGAAGCCGTAGAGGATGTCGATCCGGTCCAGCTCGTTCTCGATCGGGCTGCTGCACTCCAGGCCCGCGACCAGGGCCAGCCGGCCGTCCCGCTTCGCGGCGTGGATGTCGTCCAGGGACGTGGCCAGGAAGACGTGGTCCTGCTTGTAGAGGTCACTCATCCGCATCCCGAGGGCGTAGACGAGGTCGTTCCACTTCCAGCCGTTCTCGCTCGTCACACAGGAGGCGCCGGCCATGAAGTTGTCGAAGACGGCGGTCAGGCCGGAGCGCGCCAGCCCTTCGTATCCGGTGCGCTGGCGGGCCGTGCGGTTGTAGGCCCGCAGCTCACTGACGTCGGCCGGCAGGACAACCGGATGCTCGTGCAGCGAGATGGCGGCGTGCTCGGTGAGCAGCCGCGTCACCCGCGCCCGCTGGACGTCGGTCAGGCCGAGGTCGTGCTCCGGCACCCGGCCGATCTCCTCGGCCAACGTGAACACCCGGTAGTCCGAGTGCGGCTCCAGGTACGAGTACGACCTGTGGCCCTTGTACCGGGGTGCGGGTTCTTGCAGCAAGACGCTTCTCCTTTGGCGATCGCCGGCCGTCACGCGGCCAGCGGGAAGTGGCAGGCAACCGGATGCGGCCCGGCGGCCAGCGTCGGCTCGGTGCTGGCACAGGCGTCGGTCGCCTGCCAGCAGCGGGTCCGGAAACGGCAGCCGGAGGGCGGATCGACCGGGCTGGGCGGGTCGCCGGCCAGCAGGATGCGCTGCCGCTGCCGCCGGCCGGCCGGGTCCGGCACCGGCACGGCCGACAGCAGCGCCCGGGTGTACGGGTGCCGGGGCGACTCGTAGAGGCTGGTCTCCGGGCCGGTCTCCACGAGCTTGCCCAGGTACATCACGGCGACCCGGTCGGAGATGTGGCGCACCACGGACAGGTCGTGGGCGATGAAGACGTACGCGACGCCGAGTTCCTCCTGGAGCCGCTCCAGGAGGTTGACCACCTGCGCCTGGACCGACACGTCCAGTGCGGAGACGGGCTCGTCGCAGACGATCACGTCGGGGTTCAACGCGAGCGCCCGGGCGATGCCGATGCGCTGACGCTGCCCGCCGGAGAACTGGTGCGGGTAGCGGTCCAGGTGCAGGCCGGGGTCGAGACCGACCAGGTCGAGCAGCTCCTTGATCCGCTCGACCCGGCGCCGGCGGTCAAGCACGTCCGGATGGATCTCGAACGGCTGGAGCAGGATCTCCCGGATCGTGCGGCGGGGGTTCAACGAGGTGTACGGGTCTTGAAGCACGATCTGGATCCGCCGGCGCAGGGCCCGCAGCTCCCGTCCCCTGGCCTGGTGCACCACTGACGTGCCGAAGCGCACCGCGCCGGAGGTGGGCTGCTCCAGCCCGACGAGCATGCGGGCCAGCGTGCTCTTGCCGCAGCCGGACTCGCCCACCACGCCGAGCGTCTCGCCCCGGCGCAGGTCGAAGGAGACGCCGTCGACGGCTTTGACCACGCCGCCGGAGGCGAACGGGACCCGCCCTTTGAGCGGGAAGTGCTTGACCAGGTTCTCGACCCGCAGCACGACCTCATCGGCGGGTGGCATCGAACACCTCCTCGTGGTGGTGACAGGCGCTGGCCCGGTCGGCCGGCAGCGCCCGCAGCGGCGGCAAGACGACCCGGCACTCGTCGGTGGCCCGGTGACAACGCAGGTGGAACGGGCAGCCGGCGGGGAGCCGAGCCGGGTTGGGCGGAGCTCCGGGAATCGCGTAGAGCTGCTCGTCGCGCCGGTCCACCCGGGGCATCGAGTTGAGCAGCCCTTCGGTGTAGGGGTGCGCCGGACCGGCGAAGATCTGCTCGACGGTGCCCCGTTCGACGATCCGGCCGGCGTACATCACCGCCACGTCGTCGGCGACCTCGGCGACCACCCCCAGATCGTGGGTGATCAGCAGCAGGCCCATTCCGCTGTCCCGCTGGATCTCCGCGAGCAACTCCATCACCTGGGCCTGCACCGTCACGTCCAGCGCGGTGGTGGGCTCGTCCGCGATCAGCAGGTCCGGTTCCAGGGCGATCGCCAACGCGATCATGATGCGCTGGCGCATGCCGCCGGAGAACTGGTGCGGGTAGTCCCGGATCCGGTCCTTGGCCGCCGGGATCCGCACCCGGTCGACCAGTTCGACGGCGCGGCGCCGGGCGTCGGCCCGGGACATGCCCCGCCGGACCCGCAGCACCTCCACGATCTGGTGTCCGACGGTGAAGACCGGGTTGAGCGCGGCCATCGCGTCCTGGAAGACCATCCCGATCTCTTCGCCACTGACCCGCTCCCGCTGCTTGCGTGGCAGGGTCAGCAGCTCCCGGCCCCGCAGCTGGACCGAGCCGGTGACCGTCGCCGGCGGCACGTCGAGGATGCCCGTCACCGCCTGCGCGGTGACGCTCTTGCCGGAGCCGGACTCACCGAGGATGGCAAGGGTCTGGCCCGACTCGACCCGCAGCGACACCCCGTTCACCGCGTTCACCGGGCCGGTCGGGCCCGGGAACGCGACCCGCAGGTCGGCGATCTCCAGCAGGCTCATCGGAGCACTCCGGCCCGGCTGAGGAAGTCCCGCACCACCTGCTGGAACCGCTCCGGCTCCTCCAGCTGCGGCGAGTGGCCGGAGGACTCGAATACCACCAGCTCGCCGTGGGGCACCAGGTCCGCGATGACCTGAGAGGCGGCCACCGGCGTACGCCAGTCGTGCCGGCCCACGGTCACCAGGGTCGGGCACGTGATCGACGGCAGCTTCGGCTTCAGGTCGTAGCGGGGCATGTTCTGCCCGAAGGCGGCGTTGTGGGTGCGGTAGTGGAACCGGGTGGCGGCCAAACGCGCCTCGTCCTTGGCCGGGTCGTGCCGGTGGTCGTAGAGCGGCAGGATCGCTCGCCAGTACTCGCGCAACTGCTCGTTGCTCTCGAACCGGCCGGTGCCGATCCGGTCGATGACCCACTCCGGGATCACCGAACGGTCCGTGTTGCGGGCCCGCTCCACCGCCAGGTGGTCGTGCGCGGTGTCCGCGGCGGTGTCGCGCAGCACCAGCGCGGAGACCCGGTCCGGGTGGGCGATGGCGTACTCCATGGCGATGAACCCGCCGTACGAGCCGCCGGCCATGACGATGGTCTCGTAGCCGAAGTGCGCGCGGATGGCGTCCACGTCGGCCACCCACTGCTCGTGGGTGAACGGTCCGTCGTCGCTGGACTCGCCGGAGCCGCGGGCGTCGAAGACGATGACCCGCATCCGGTCGGCGAACGGGCCGAACGACCGCTTCGGCTCCTGGCGGGAACCGAGGCCCGGGGCGCCGTGGTGCACGATCATGGCCGGGCCGTCGACCGGGCCGAACGCCTCGACGACCAGTTCCGCTCCGTTGATTCTCATCGGATCCCCTCGATGATGTTGGATGCCAGGTCACGCGGGTACCGGGTGAGCCGGCGCGGGCCGTCGTCCTGCACCAGGACCGTGTCGGAGATGCGGTAGCCGGCGTGGCCGGGCACGTAGACGCCGGGCTCGCTCGACAGCAGCATCCCGGGGGCGAGCACGGTGTGGTCCCCGTCCTCGACCCAGGGCGCCTCGTGGTTCTGCAGCCCGATGCCGTGGCCCTGCCGGTGCCGGATGTAGTCGCCCAAGCCCCGGTCCCGCAGGACGTCCAGGCAGATCCGGTTGACCTCGGCGCAGGTACGCCCGGCGATCATCGCCTGGGTGCCCACCTCCTGCGCCTCCCGGTCGGCCTCGTAGTAGCGCACCTGCTCGGCGGTGGGCTCGCCGATGACGAACGTCCGTTCGCTCTCCACGAACCGGCTGGCCACCGCCGCGCCGAGGGAGAGGATCAGGGTGTCACCCGGCTGGAGCCGCCGACGGGTCGGCAGGCCGTGCGGCAGGGCGGAGTTCGGGCCGGCGTAGACCAGCCCGCCGGCCAGCTTGGTGGTGTAGACGACGAGGTCGTAATCGGCGTACATCCGGTCGGTGCCGTAGCCGATCACGTGCCGGGCGATCTCGTCCTCGCGCGGCAGCGGCCCGCCGGCGGCGAGCGCCTCCTCGATCAGGGCCCGTCCGGCGGCCAGCATCTCGTCGCAGATCCGCGCGGCGGCCTCGTGGAACGGGATCTCCTCGGGGAACTTGCGCAGCCGCAGCGCGGCGACCGCGTCCGTGGTCTCCAGGGTGGCCCCGCCGATGGCCCGGGACAGCGCCCGGAACGTGCCGACCGAAAGGCCCGCGCCCACGCCGATGCGGCGGACCGGACCGCCCGGGCGGGGCAACGCCGAGGCGAGCGTCTCCTCGGCGGTGACCACGCCCGGGTACTCGAAGTAGGTGACGGTCGGGACCGTCACGCCCTGCTGGGCCGCGTACTCCTCGTCGAGGCGCGGGATCACCAGCAGCGGATCCCCCGCACGCGGCAGCCAGAGATACACCGGACGTTCGGTGGCGATGTAGAAGAAGCCGCTGAGGAAGGCGACCTCCGCCGGCGAGGTGGCCAGGAACCCGTCCAGACCACGTTGTTCGAGCGCCTCGGCTAGCCGGCTTCGGACACTGTGGTAGAAGCTCTCGGGCAGTCGCATGGTCAGCCTCCGTTGCGACGGGGGTCGCGAGTGTCGTTGAACCGGGTTCCGGCGAGGGTCGCCGCCAGCACCAGGAACAAGATCGCCAGGGACGGGAAGAGCGTCTGCCACCAGGCGATCGCGATCGTGCCGCTGCGCTGGGCGTTGAGCAGGATCCGTCCCCAGGACCAGGCGTCCGGGTCGCCGAGGCCGAGGAAGCTCAGGCCCGCCTCGGAGATCACCGCCCGGGAGGCGGTGAGCAGCACGCTGACCACCATCAGCGAGACGACGGCGGGCAGGATCTCCCGGGTGACGATCCGCCAGCCGGTGGCCCCGAGCACCCGGGCGCCGTCGATGTAGGGCATCGCGCTGATCACCAGGCCCTGCGACCGGATCAGCCGGGCGACCTCGGGCCAGGCGAAGAACCCGATGATCAGGGTCAGCGTCGTGACGCTCGGGCTCACCACCGCCGCCAGCATGATCATCAGCGGCAGGGTGGGCAGCGCCAGCATCACGTCGGTGATCACCGTGGCGACCGCGTCGAACGGCCGGAAGTACGCAGCGGCCAGCCCGATCGCGGTGCCCAGCACGATGGCGAGCAGCGACGCGGCCAGGCCGATCACCATGCTGGTCCGGGTGCCCCAGACCACCTGGGCGAAGATGTCCTGCCCGAGGTCGTCGGTGCCGAACCAGTGCGCCCCGGAGGGGGGTTGCAGCACGTCCGCGCCGGCGCCGGCGGGCTCGTCGGCGATCAGCGGCGCGAAGATCGCCAGCAACGCCATCACGAGCAGCACCAGCACGGACAGCGCCACGACGGGCTGACGCAGGTAGCCGGAGAGGAAGGACCGCTTGGGCGCGGCCGGGGCCGGCGGCAGCGCCTGCTCGGTCAGCACGGGAGCACTCACTGCACCCTCCCTTCGGTGGCGGCGGACGGATCCGGGCGACGTGCCGCGACGCTGCGCGCGTTCACAGCCGGATCCGGGGGTTGAGGACCGCGTAGAGCATGTCGGTCAGGGCGTTGGCGATCACCACGGTGACGGCGAGCATGATGAACGCCCCCTGGATCACCGGGTAGTCCTGCTGCCCGACCGCCTCGTAGATCAGCCGGCCGACCCCGGGGTAGGCGAAGACCGTCTCGGTCAGCACCGCGCCGCCGACCAGGGTGCCCAGTTGCAGGCCCATCAGGGTCAGTGCCGGCAGGATCGCGTTACGCAGGCCGTGCTTCCATACCCGGCGCCGGGCCGAGAGACCACGCGCCTGCGCCGCGCGGATGTAGTCCTCACCGAGAACCTCGATCATGTTGGTGCGAAGGGTGAGCGCGTACGGGCCGAGCTGCACCAGGACCAGGGAGAGCACCGGAAGCACCAGGTGGTGGGCCAGGCTCAGGTAGGCCGCCGCGCCCCGGGTGTCCGGGTCGATCGCCCCACCGATCGGGAACCAGCCGAGCTGGGCGCCGAAGAAGACCAGCAGCAGGATCGCGACGCTGGGCACGAACAGCGCGTTCGCGCTGATCCCGAAGCCCTGCAACGCGCGGTCGAGCCACTTGCCACGGTTGACCGCGGCGGCCACGCCGATCGGGATACCGACGGCGACGGTCAGGACGAACGCGCTGCCGGCCAGCAGCAACGTCCAGGGCAGCCGGTCGAGGATGATGTCGGTGACCGGCTGGATCTGACGGAACGAGATGCCCAGGTTGCCCTGGACCAGCTCGCGCAGGTACGACACGTACTGCTCCCACAGCGGACGGTCCAGGCCGTACGTCTTGAGCAGCGCCGCCTGCATCTCCGGTGTCATGTCGCCCTCGACCATGAGGGTCGTGGGGTCCCCCGGCAGGAGCCGGAGCAGAAAGAACGTCGAAGTGATCGCGATCCACACGGTCAGGACGGCCTTCAATGCCCGGCTGAGCACGAAACGCGCCACGGGGGACCCCTCCTCTCCCTCTAGGTTGGGTGGGTTACTTGACCGGAGTGACCTGGGCCAGCGAGTACGCGGTCACCATGCCGAGCAGGTCCGACGGCGACGGGACGAAGCCGGTGAACTTGCTGGCGTTGTAGGCGAACTGGAAGTTCTCCACGTACAGCGGGGTCAGGTACGCCTGCTCGTGCACGACCTTGTCAATGTTCTTGATCTTGGTCTTGAACGCCTCCGCGTCGGTGGTGCCGGCCGCGTCGTTGATCAGCGCGTCCATCTCCGCCGACTCGAGCAGGTTGTAGTTGATGCCACCCGGGTTGCTGGACAGATAGGTGCTGCGCAGCTGGTCCATCGGGTTGTCGAAGACGCCCCACTGCGAGGCGTCGATGTCGTACTCGCCGTTCTTGGTGCGGGTGAGGAAGGTGTTCCGCTCCACGCACTCGTTCTCCAGCTTCACGCCGGCCTTGGCCGCGCTCTCCCGGAACAGCTGCACGACCCGGGTGATGTTGGCGTTGGACTGGTCGCACGCCACGCCGAACTTCAGCTCGTCGAAGAAGCCGTCGTTGTTGGCGTCCTTGTAGCCGGCCGCGCTCAGCTTGGCCTTCGCGGCCTGGGGGTCGAACGGGTACGGCTGCAGCTCGGTGTTGTCGTACTCGGAGAAGATCGGCGAGATCGGGCCGGCCATCTGCTGGCCGTCGCCCTGCAGCACGGCCGAGATGATCGCCTTGGTGTCGATCGCCATCGACAGCGCCTGCCGGACGTCCTGGTCGGCGAGGTACTTGTTCTTCATGTTGTAGGTCAGGTGCGCGAAGCCGAGGGCGCCGACCTTCTTCAGCTTGATCTTGTCGTCGTTCTCGAAGGTCTTCGCCGCCGAGACCGGCACCGGGGTGCCCATCATGTCGATGTCACCGTTGCGCAGCGCCAGCATCATGGTGTTCACGTCCGGGTAGACCCGGTACTCGACCTGGCTCACCGCGGCCTTGCCACCCGGCGCGAGCGGGTAGTGCTCGTTGCGCTTCATGACGTAGCGCTGGCCCTTGGTGATGCTGTCCAGGACGAACGGCCCGGCGCCGACCCAGTTGGAGTCGTTGGCGAACTTGGACAGGTCACCGGCCGGCTCGAAGATGTGCTTCGGCACGACCGACATCCAGAAGCCGACGCCCTCGGCGAACGGCGCGTACGGCTGGGAGAGCTTGAACTTGACGGTGGTGGCGTCCGGCGCCTCGACCGACTCGACCCAGGTCAGCTTCGCCGCGACGTTGCCGAGCTTGTACTTCATGATCGACTCGGCGGAGAACTTCACGTCCTCGGCGACCACCGGCTTGCCGTCGGTCCACTTGAAGTCGTCGCGCAGCACGAAGACGGCGGTCTTGCCGTCGTCCTCGTAGCGGTACTCCTTGGCCAGCTCCGGCGACTTCTTCGCGTTCTCGTCGATCCGCAGCAGGTGCGGGTACATCGCGTTGAGGATCCACGAGTCCGTCTTGCTCAGCGACTGGAGCGGGTTGAAGTTGCTCACGTCGGTGGTGGTGCCGATCCGCAGCACCGAGTCCGACGACGAGCCGCTGGAGGAGGAGGACCCATCCTCGTTCAGACCGCAGCCGGAGACACCGAGCGTGGCCGCCACGCCGAGCGCGACAGCGAGCCGCCACCGGCCCTTGACTGTCTTGTTCACCAAACCTCCTGAAGAACCCGGATGATGTTGCCGCCGATGACCTTGGCGATCTCGTCGTCGGAGTAACCGTGCGTGACCAGCCACCCGACGATGTTGCTGAAGCACTCCGCCGGGTTCTCCATGCCACTCACGTACGGAACCCGTGGGTGGTCCACCACGCCGTGGGCCTTTCCGATCGCCAGGTGCTGGGTGAAGCTGTCGTGCAGTCCGACGTGGTCACCGAAGTTGGTGTCCGGGCCGAACGCCACGTGGTCGATGCCGACCAGCTCCACGCAGTAGGTGAAGTGGTCCATCACCGACTCGATCGAGTGGTGCGGGTGGTCGCCCGAGAGGGTGGTGTGCGGAGCGGCCTCGATGCCGATCACGCCACCCCGCTCGGCACAGGCCCGGATCACCTCGTCCGGCTTCATCCGGGGGGTGTTCCAGACCGAGCGGGCACCGGCGTGGGTGATGAACACCGGTACCCGGCTGGCCTCGATCACGTCCAGCGACGTCTGGTCGCCGGAGTGCGAGATGTCGATGGCGATGCCGAGCTTGTTCATCCGGTCGACCGCCCGCCGGCCGAAGTGCGTCAGCCCGCCGTCGCGGTCCTCGGAGAGGCCGGAACCGAGCATGTTCGCCTGGCTGTACGCGATGCCCATCTGGCGTACGCCGAAGCCGTAGAGGATGTCGATCCGGTCCAGCTCGTTCTCGATCATCGTGGCTGCTTCCAGGCCGGCCACCAGGGCGATCTGCCCGTTGCGCTTGGCCTCGAAGATCTGTTCGAGCGTGGTCGCCACCACCACGTGGTCCTGCTTGGCGACGTCGGCGAAGCGCAGGCCGATGTCGTAGATGACGTCGTCCCACTTCCAGGCGTGCTCACTGGTCACGCAGCCGGTGCCGTTCATGAAGTTGTCGAAGACCGCGGTCATGCCGGACCGGGCCAGGCCCTCGAACCCGAAGGCGTTGCGGCCGGTCCGGTTGTAGTCGCGCAACTGCGTGACGTCGGCCGGCAGGATCTTCGGGTGCTCGTGGAGCGAGATCGCCATGTGCTCACGCAGCAACCGGGAGACCCGGGCTCGCTGCTCGTCGCTCAGGCCGAGGTCGTGCTCCGGCACCCGGCCGATCTGCGGCGCGAGCTCGAAGACCTTGTAGTCCACATGCGGCACCAGGTAGTCGAAGGACCGGTATCCGGCGTAGCGGGGGGCGGGTTCCTGCACTGGTCTACTCACCTCGTCAGCTAGAGGCATGAGGATCGAGGTCTGACCTCATGCCTCGTGGAACGTACCGAGCGCGACCACGGCACAGGAATACTCCGTGACCTTTCCGTTACCTAAATCGGGGAACATTCCCGCAGGTCGGGACAGGTATGGGCGCGCAGGGCCGCACAACGGAGCCAGGCCGGACCGAACGCCCGAGGCCGTCGCGCCGAACGGGTGAGCGACCGCGATCCACCCCAACCACCACCCACAAGCCTCCGGGTGGTCAGACCACTGAGCAATGGGCGGCACCCAGATCCGCAGAGACCCGCAACCGAGGCGCGTACGCCCCGGACCGACAAAACGTTGAACCGATCGGTTCAGTGTCCTACGGTGAACCTCGTGGTTCAGCAAGAGACGCTCGACCGGGTGTTCGCCAGCCTGGCCGACCCGACCCGGCGCGACATCCTGATCCGGCTCGGCGCAGGCCCGGCCACCATCACCGAGCTCACCGAGCCCACCGGGATGACCCTCACCGGCATGCGCAAGCACGTCCGCGCGCTGGAGGACGCGGGCCTCGTGGTGACGCGCAAGGTCGGCCGGTCCCGGCAGTGCCGGCTCAGCGAGGCACCGCTGGACTCGGCGATGGCCTGGATCGCCTTCTACCGACGGCTCTGGGCCCGTCGCCTCGACGGCCTCGACGCCTACCTCACACTCACCACGGAGGACCGCGACCATGACGCTCCACATGCGCGTGACACGACACCTTCCGGGCACCCCTGACGAGGCGTTCGACGCCTACACCGACGCCGGCAAACAGAAGATCTGGTTCGGCATCCTCGACGAGGAGCCCGGCATCGTGGAGATCGACGTCGACCTGCGGGTCGGCGGGAGACAGACCGCGATCTGGGGCCCCTCCCCCGACATGCTGTTCCGCGAGACGCAGACGTTCCTGGAGATCGACCGCCCGCACCGGCTGGTCACCGAGTCGACGGGCACCGGCCCGGACGGCACGACCATGACCACGCGCATCGAGGTCACCTTCGAGGCGCGCGACGGCGGCACGCTGATGACTGTGGTGCAGAGCGGCTTCCCCACCCCGCAACTGCGCGACTTCTTCGTCGGCGAGGTCTGGACGGGGGCGTTCGCCCGCATCGAGGCGTACCTGACCCGAGAGCACGCAGAGGAGACCTCCCGTGGCTGACCTGCCCCGAACCGCCGTCGTCGCCCTCGCCACCGCCGTCGCGGTGGTCGTCAACCTGATCGTGTACGCGATCGGCCGGGCGGCCGGCGGCAGCTTCCTGTTCACCGCCGACGACCGGCGGGTCGAGGTCGACGCGGTGACCGTCGCGGACTTCAGCGCGCTGCCGCTGGCGCTCGGGCTCACCGCCGTCGCCGTACTGGCGTCCCGGTACGCCTGGGTGGTCCGGGCGGCGCTGATCGTCGGCCCGGCGCTCGCGGTGCTCACGATCGCCACCATGACGCTGCCCGCCGGCCTGGACGCCACCAGCACGATCACGCTGGCCGCGTGCCACCTCACGCTCGCGCCGATCATCGTGGTCGCGGTAAGCGCCCTCGGCCGGCGCGCGCGTCGCGCCACCGCGGGCCCGGTGGCCGCCTGACGCCGGCGCGGCAGGGCGCGCGTCGCCGGCCCGTCACGGAGTGTGGCCGGGTAGACAACCACCACCACCATCTTGCCGACACCGCGTTGTTAACATAGCGACATGGTGTCGACAAGTTTGAGAGGTGGCGGCTGATGTTCCTGGCCATTCGCGAGCTGGGGTTCGCACGGCTGCGATTCGCCCTGATGGGGGCCGTGATCGCGCTGATCTCGGTGTTGATGGTGATGCTGTCCGGCCTGTCCGTCGGGCTGGTCCGTGACGGCGTCTCCGGCCTGCAGAACCTGCCGGTCACCTCGTTCGCCTTCGCCCACGGCGTGCAGCACGACTCGGCCTTCTCGCGCAGCGTGGTGGACGCCTCGGCGGTGGACACCTGGCGCGACCAGCCCGGCGTGGCGGAGGCGACCCCGTTCGGCAACACGCTCATCAACGGGCGCACCGACGGGGGCACCGAGGTCGACCTGGCGCTGTTCGGCGTCGAGACCGACTCGTTCCTGTCGCCCGCCGTCAGCGAGGGCGACCGCCTCGGCCCGGCGGACGGGATCGTGGTGAGCCCCACCGCCATCGACGCGGGCCTGCGCGTGGGCGACACCGTGACGGTGGACCGGCTCGGCACGCGGCTGCGCGTGGTCGGCGTCACCGAACAGCAGGACACCTTCGGCCACGTCGACGTGGCGTACGTGCCGCTGGCCACCTGGCAGGCGGTCAAGTCCGGCACCCCGGCCGGCGCGCAGGTGCCGGCGCAGGCGGCCCAGGAGATCACCGCCGTCGCGGTCCGCGCGGCCGACGGCGACTCGGTGAACCTGGCCGCGGGCGACAAGGCCGCGGGCACGGAGAGCCTGACCCTCGAGGAGTCCTACGGCGCCTCGCCGGGCTACACCGCCGAGACGACCACGCTCCAGTTGATCCAGGGCTTCCTCTACGCGATCTCGGCGCTCGTGGCCGGCGCGTTCTTCGCGGTCTGGGCGATCCAACGCAAGCAGGAGGTCGCGGTGCTGCGGGCACTCGGCGCCTCGACCCGCTGGGTGCTGCGCGACGCCCTCACCCAGGCGCTGATCCTGCTGGCCCTCGCCATCGCCGTCGGCATGGGGATCGGCCTCGGACTCGGCGCGCTGATCTCCGGCGGCAACGTGCCGTTCGCGCTGCACCCGCAGAGCATCGCCGCCGCCGCGGCCGGGCTGCTCGTGCTCGGCCTGGTCGGCGCGGCAGCCGCCGTCGTCCGCCTCACCTCCATCGACCCGGCGACCGCCCTGGGAGGCAACCGATGAGCAGCCGGACCACCCCGTCCCCCTCGACGCCGGGCACCGCCCCGGCCGAACTCGGCCTGGTCATGCGCGGCGTGCACCTTCGCCACGGCGACGGCGCGGAGACCGTGCACGCGCTCGACGACGTCGACCTGACCGTCACGCCGGGCGAGCTGGCCGCGATCGTCGGGCCGTCCGGCGCGGGCAAGTCCAGCCTGCTCGCCGTCGCCGGCGGGCTGGCCCGCCCCGACGAGGGCACCGTCACGGTGGCCGGGCACGACATGACCGTATCCAGCCGCCGGGCGCGCACCGAGCTGCGCCGCCGGCACGTCGGGTTCGTGTTCCAGTCGGGCAACCTGCTGCCCGCGCTGACCGCCGCCGACCAGCTGCGCCTGCCGCTTCGGCTGGGCGGGCGGCGGGAGCGGTCCGGACGCGACCCGCTGGAGATGCTCGCGCACGTCGGCCTGGCCGGCAAGGCCGACCGCCGGCCGCACCAGCTCTCCGGTGGCGAGCGCCAGCGGGTCGGTATCGCCCGGGCGCTGATGACCGAGCCCTCGGTGCTGCTGGTGGACGAGCCGACAGCGGCCCTGGACCGGGCCCGCAGCCACGACATCGTCCAGCTGCTCGCCCAGGAGGCGCGGGAGCGCTCGGTGGCGGTCGTGATGGTCACTCACGACCATGACGTGCTGCAATACTGTGACACCGTTTACGAGATGGTCGACGGCAAGCTCGCCGCGAGCTGAGCACGACGGCGGGGAACGACGCGGGCGGCGGACAGAGACGGGGAGGTCGGCGTGCCGAAGATCCAAGCCTCGACCGTTGCGGAACACCGGGCCGCGCAGCGGGCGGCGTTGCTCGACGCCGCCCGCGCCCTGCTCTCCGAGCACCCGGAGCGGATCCCGAGCCTCGCCGACGTGGCCCGGCACGCCGGGCTGGCCCGGTCCAGCGCGTACTCGTACTTCAAGTCCCGCACCGACATGTTCGACGTGCTGGTCGCCGACACCTTCCCCCGGTGGTCGGCCTTCGTCGAGGAGCAGATGGCCGAGGCCTGCACACCGGGGGCGAGGATCCTGGCGTACGTCGAGGCCAACCTGCAACTGGTCGCCCGGGGGGACCACGCGCTGGCCCGGGCGCTGGCGTCGGCGGGTGACAGCGAGGTGCTGGCGACCTCCAGCCGGCTGCTGCACGACAGCCTCGAAGCGCCGCTGCGCGCCGCGCTCACCGAGCACGGGGCCAGCGACCCGGACCGGATGGCCGAACTCGTCCAGTCCATCGTGTACACCCTCAGCCGGATGATCGAGAACGGGCTCGACCTGGCGGTCGCGACCGGTCTCGCCCGCGAGCTGCTCACGCCGTACCTGCGCCCGGACGCCGGCTGACCCGGAGCCCGCAGCCGGGCCGGCGGCGGGTGCGACGGGTGCCGGCCCGGCGCGGGTCAGGGCGTGCCGAGGGTGGCGCGGGCGGCCAGGATGTGCGCCCGCATCACCGAGCCGGCCCAGGCCCGGTCCCGCGCCTCGAACGCGTCGATCAGCTCCCGGTGGTGCGACATGCTGCGCGCCATCGCCGCCTCGTCGTAGCGGCGGAAGGTGCGGTTCACCAGCGGCGTCTGCACCACCGCCCCGAGCAGCGCGCTCAACCGCCGGTTCCGCCCGGCGCCGAGGATGATCTCGTGGAACTGCGCGTTGCAGACCGCGATCCGGTCCGCCCGGTCCCGGCGCTGGCCGGCCGCGTAGCCCTCCATCTCGGTGCACAGCTCACGCAGCCGGGCGATCTCCTCCGGCGTGATCCGGGTCGCGGCCAGCTCCGCGCCGTAGCCCTCCAGCAGGGCGCGCAGCTCGAAGATCTCCTCCAGGTCCTGCTCCCGCCAGGCCGGGACGGTGGCGCCCCGGTTGGCCTCCCAGTCCACCAGGCCCTCGGCGTGCAGCCGGCGCAGCGCCTCCCGCACGGGGGTACGGCTCACCCCCACCGCTGCGGCGAGATCCTCCTCGGAGAGCTTCTTCCCCGGCTCGTACGCCCCGCCGAGGATGCGCGTCTTGATCGACTCGTACGCCGACTGCGTGGCCCGGCCCATGCGTCCCCCTTTGTTCACCGATGGTGAACCTACATCGACGCGGTGGAACCGCCGTTGACGGCGTACTCCGAGCCGGTCACCTGCCGGGCCCGCTCCCCGGCGAGGAACAGCACCACCTCGGCGACGTCCTCCGGCTCGTTCATCCGGCCCAGCAGGAGCTTGCGCAGGTCACGCACGACGTGGTCGGCGGCGGCGGAGACGTCGATGCCCAGCCGGAGCGCGACCGACGCCAGGTAGGCGTCCATGGTCGCGGTCCGCGTCGGGCCGGGTGCGACGGTGTTCACCCGCACGCCCCGGGAGCCGTACTCCAGCGCCAGGCCCTTGGCGAGGCTGAGCAGCGCCGCCTTGCTGACCGCGTAGTCGAGCATGTGCGGCTTCGGGTGCCGCGCCGCCTCGGAGCCGATGTTGACCACGCTGCCGCCGCCCCGCTCGACCATGAGCGGCACGAGCGCGCGGCACAGGCGCACGCAGGACATCACGTTGACGTCCCAGGTGCGCTGCCAAGCCGCGTCGTCGATGTCGGTGAACGCGTCCCGGTACGGCGCGAGCGCCACGTTGTTGACGAGCACGTCAGCGCCGCCGTACCGGCTGGTCACCTCCCGCACGACGGCGGCGACGCCGGCCGGGGTGCCCAGGTCGGCGGTGACCGCGACCCCGGCGCAGGCGGACACGTCCAGGTCGGCGGAGAGCACCTCGGCGCCCTCGCCGGCCAGCCGGCGGGCGACGGCGAGCCCGATCCCCGATCCGGCGCCGGTGACGACGGCGACAGTGCCCCTCATCCGCTGCTCCCCTCGGCGCCGCCAGCGAGCACCTCGTCGTTGTGTTCGCCGAGCGTCGGCGCGAGCCGGCCGCGCGGCAGCGGCGAGGCCGACATGACGATCGGCGAGGCGATGCTGCGCAGCCGTCCGGCCACCGGGTGCTCGACCGTCGACACCAGGCCCGACTCGGCCGACTCCTCGTCGCGCAGGATCTCCTCGTAGCCGGCCAGCGGCGCGCACGGCACGTCGATCGCCGACAGCTCCGCCAGCCACTCGGCCGTGGTACGCCCGCGCAGCACCTCGGCGACCACCCGGTAGAGCCCGTCGGCGTTGGCGATCCGCTTGCCGACCGTGTCGTAGTCGGGATGGCGCAACAGGTCGGCGCGGCCGACCAGGGTGAGGAACCGTTCCCACTGCCGGCCGGTGTAGATCAGGACGCAGAGGTGCCCGTCGGCGGTGGCGTACGGGCGGCGGTTCGGCGCGGCGGTACGCGGGTAGCGCGGCGGCCCGGTCGGCGGGTCGAACGTCCAGCCGTCGAGCTGTTCGAGCAGGCCGAAGGCGACCATCGTGTCGAACATCGGCACCTCGACCCGCTGCCCCTCGCCGGTGGCGTCGCGGTGCCGCAGCGCGGCGAGCACGGCGGTGGACGCGGTGAGCCCGGTGATCTTGTCGGCGAGCGGCGTGACGACGTACCCGGGCTGGTCCTGGTTGACGCTCTGGAGCGCGGCGATCCCGGAGGCGCCCTGGATCACGTCGTCGTAGGCGGGCCGGTCGGCGTGCCGGCTGGTGCCGCGGAAGCCCGGGATCGCGCAGTAGACGATCGCCGGGTGCAGCGCGCGTACGTCGTCGTAGGTGAGCGCGAGCCGGGCCGCGGCGGCCGGGCGCATGTTGTGCACCAGCACGTCCACGGCCGGCACCAGCCGGTCGAAGGCGGCCCGGTCGGCGGGCGCCTTGAGGTCCAGCAGGACGCTCTTCTTGCCCCGGTTCATGTTGAGGAACACCGCCGCCATGCCGGGGGTGCGGGCGGCGCCGAGCTGGCGGGCGATGTCGCCGCCCGGCGCCTCCACCTTGATCACCTCGGCGCCCAGGTCGGCCAGCATCAGCGTGCAGTACGGGCCGGAGAACGTGCTGGTCAGGTCCAGCACCCGCAGTCCGGTCAGCGGCCCGGTCACGGGAACCCACCGGCCCGGCTCAGCACGCCCGGCAGTTCGGCGCCGAACACTTCGCCCAGCCACCTGGCGTTGCCGATCGCCGCGTCCAGCGACACCCCGGTACGCGTCCCGGAGCGTTCCAGCGCGTACACCACGTCCTCGGTGGCCACGTTGCCGGTGGCGGCCGGCGCGAACGGGCAGCCGCCGATGCCGCCGACGCTGGCGTCGATCGCCCGCGCCCCGGCCCCGACGGCGGCCAGGACGTTGGCCGTGCCCAGGTTGCGGGTGTTGTGGAAGTGCCCGCGCAGGCTCGCGCCGGTGCGGTCCCGTACGGCGGTGAACAGGCGCTCCACCTGCGACGGCACGGCGACGCCGATGGTGTCGGCCAGCGCCACCTCGTCCGGCGCCACCGGTGCCAGGTCGTCCACGACGCGCAGCACGCGCCCCGCGGGCGTCTCGCCCTCGAACGGGCAGCCGAACGCGGCCCCGACCGTCACCGACGTGCGCAGCCCCTGCTCGCGGGCGCGGGGCAGCAGCCGCCGCACCTGCGCCACCGCCTCGGCGGTGGACGTGCCCTGGTTGCGCCGGCAGAACGTGTCGGTGGCGACGACCACGAAGTTGACCTCGGTGACGCCGGCCGCGACCGCCCGGTCCAGGCCGCGCCCGTTCATCACCAGGCCGATCGAGGCCAGGCCCGGCTCGTCGCGGACCAGTGCCATCACCGCGTCGGCGTCGGCGAGCTTCGGCACCTTCGCCGGGTTGACGAAGCTCGTCACCTCGACGCGCCGGCTGCCCGCCGCGACCGCGCGGCGTACCAGTTCGGCCTTCTGCCCGGTGGTCAGCTCCGCCGGGTGGTTCTGCAGGCCGTCCCGGGGGCCCACCTCGACGATCTCGACGTTCAAGACAGCGCCTTCAGTCCGGCCTGCGCGACCTCCATGTCCTGCGTGTAGTGGCCGCCGCTGACCCCGATGCCGCCGACCAGCACGTCGTCGACCTTCACCGGATAGCCGCCGCCGAAGGTCACCAGCCGGTCGATCGCGGGCGGGGCGCCCATCGCCAGCGGGCCGTCGTCCTTGATGAAGTCGTACCAGCCGTCGCTGCTGAGCCCGAAACCCACCGCCGTGTACGCCTTGTCCTGCGCCAGCTGCACGCTCACCAGCGGCGCGCCGTCCATCCGCTCGTACGCCTTGAGCACCCCGCTCTCGTCGCACACGGCGACGGTGACCGCGAAGCCCATCTCCTCGGCCCGGGCGACGGCGGCGGCCACCATCGCCCGCGCGGCCGGCCCGGAGATCGAGCGCTTCTTCACCACGTACGGGTTCTTCGCCATGACTGCCTCCTCAGATCGCGCCGGCGGCGCGCAGTTCGGTGATCCGGTCGTCGGCCAGGCACAACACCTGGCGCAGGACCTCGTCGGTGTGCTCGCCCAGCCGGGGGCCCACCGAACGCAGCCGGCCCGGGGTGCGGGACAGCCGGGGCGCGACGTTCTGCATCGGGAACGCGCCCATCTCGGGGTGGTCGAGTTCGACGATCGCCTCGCGCGCGGCGAAGTGCTCGTCGGCCAGCATCTCCCGGGCGGTGTACACCGACCCGGCCGGAACGCCGCCGAGATGCAGCAGCCGCAGCAGCGCGGCCGGCTCGAACGTGACGGTCCACGCCGCGATCAGGTCGTCCAGTTCGGCCTGGTGCGCCCCACGGGCGGCGTGGGTGGCGTAGCGGGGATCGTCGGCCAGCTCCGGCCGGTCCATCACCGCGGCCAGGCGGCGGAACACGGTGTCCTGGTTCGCGGCGATCAGGACGGTGGCGCCGTCGCGCGTCGGGTACGCGTTGCTGGGCGCCACGTTGGGCAGGATCGAGCCGGTCCGCTCCCGGATGTAGCCGGTGAGCGCGTACTCCGGCACCAGCGACTCCATCAGGGCCAGCACCGACTCGTAGATGGCGCTGTCCACCACCTGGCCCTGGCCGGTGCTGCCCGCCACCCGCAACGCCATCATGGCGCCGAGCGCGGCGAACGTGCCGGCCAGCGAGTCGCCGAGGCTGACGCCGATGCGGCTCGGCGGCGTGGACGGGTCACCGGTGACGTAGCGGATGCCGCCCATCGCCTCGCCGATCGAGCCGTAGCCGGCCCGGGAGGCGTACGGGCCGTCCTGCCCGAAGGCGGTGACCCGCACGACTACCAGCCGCGGGTTGATCCGGTGCAGCTCCTCCGGCGCCAGCCCCCAGCGCTCCAGCGTGCCCGGGCGGAAGTTCTCCACGAACACGTCGGCGCCGGCGAGCAGGTCGCGCATCACCTGCTGCCCCTCGGGCATGCGCAGGTTGCAGGTGACCGACTTCTTGTTGCGGGCCACGACCGGGAACCACAGCGACTTGCCGTGCGGCTTCTCCCGCCCCCACTGCCGCATCGGGTCGCCGCCGTCCGGCTGCTCGACCTTGATCACCTCGGCGCCGAAGTCGCCGAGGAGCTGCGCGCAGAACGGCCCGGCCAGCAGCACGCCGGCCTCCACCACGCGTACGCCGGTGAGCGGCCCGTCGGGAAAGCCGCCGGTCATCCGGCCGGCTCCGACAGGCCGAACATCCGCTCGATGCGCGCCTCGGCGAACCGGGAGACCGCGCCCGCGCGGGACACCGAGCGCACCCCCTCGATCTTCAGCAGCGCGGGGCGGACCAGCGAGCCCATGGTGACCGGCGCGGACGGGCAGGCCGCGCAGCGGCCGTGGAACGTCACCCGGGCGTCGCCGTCGGCGTCCACGTCGACCGTGACGCCGCCGCCGTGCGCCTCGACGAGCTGGCGTACCTTGCCGTCCAGCGCGCGGTCGGCGGCCTTCGCCGTCTTCTCAGCGCCCATCCTTGCGGCCCTTCTTCGCGGACTTCTTGCCGCTCTTGCCGTACAGCTCCTTCTTCTTGGCCTTCACGTCGATGCCGAGCACCCGGGCGAAGTTCAGGCCGAAGATCTTCTCCTTGATCTCGTCGGTCAGCTCCGGGTAGCCGTAGCCGTCCTGGAGGTCCTCCGGCATGCGCATCTCGGCGAACAGGTCGATGTACGCCTGCACCTTCGGCCAGACGAACGCCTCGGAGCCCCACAGCAGCCGGTCCGGGCCGACGTGCAGCAGGCACTTGCCGATGGCGTGCAGCGCGGCCCGGGGCGCGACCGGGTACTGGTTGATCCAGGCGGTCAGCGCGAGGTGGATGTTCTCGTACCGGGCCGCGATGTTGATCGTCTCGTTGATGAACGGCTCACCGAGGTGGTGCACGATGAACGTCATCTCGGGGAAGTCCTGCGCCGCGCGCTCCAGGTCGTACGGCGCCAGGTCGGCGATGTGCTGGGTGTTGAACGCCAGCCCCTTGTGGAACTGCACGTTCGTCACGCCGTGTTCGAGGGCGGTCTCCCACAGCGGGTACGCGACCTGCCGGTCGTCGATCTTCCAGGACAGGCCGCCGGAGTGCGCCTGGTAGAACTTGAAGCTGGTCGCGCCCCACTCCTCGATCTGCCGGATCATCTCGGTCACCGCGCCGTAGCGGCCGTGGGTGATCGGGTCGACGCCGCCGCAGAACAGCACCCGGTCCGGGTACGCCTCCTTGAGCTTGTAGTTGTTCTCCGCCGGGGAGAACCCCAGCTTCCAGCCGCCGTGGCTGGGCACCGTCTGGGCCATCGCCATGTCGGTGTCGGACTCCTCGAACATCAGCCGGTACGCGTCCTCGACGGAGAGTTCCCGGCCGGAGATGTCGTCGTACGGGTAGCCCGGGGCGGAGTACTTGCGGGCGTACTCGACGAGCGCGTTCGTCGACTTCTTGCCGCCGTGGTTGAAGTCGATGTTCTCGTCGGTGAGCTTGTACATGTGGATCGCGTTGTCGAGGACGAAGAAGTCGTTCTTCATGTGCTGGGGCGTCCCTTCGGGGTGGTGTCGTTCTCCAGGCGTTCGACGTGCCGGACCGCGAGCTGGCGGCGGCGCCGCACCGACCACGCGGCGACCGAGACGCCGGCGATGACGGCGAGGCCGTTGAAGACGCGCTCGATCCAGGTCGCGGCGCCGAGGTGTTGCAGGCCGGCGATGGTGAAGGTGATGAAGTACGCGGCGATCACCGTGCCGAGGATGTTGACCCGGCCGGGCCGCAGCGCGGCGGCGCCGAGGAAGGCGGCGGCGAAGGCGGGCAGCAGGAACTGCTCACCGACAGTGGGCTGGGCCGAGCCGATCCGCGAGGCCAGCAGCACGCCCGCGAGCGAGGCGAGCACCGCCGCGCCGACGAACGCCCGGATGGTGTAGCTGCGGACGTTGATGCCCGCCCGGGCGGCGCCGCGCAGGTTGCCGTCCATCGCGTAGAGCCGCTGCCCGAAGGGCGTCCACACGACGATGAACTCCAGCACCAGCACCAGCACCACGAGGTAGATCAGCGGCAGCGGGACGCCGCCCAGGTCGCCTCGGGCGATCTCGGTGAACGCCGGCGGCACGTTCTGGTACAGCACCCGGCCGCCGGTGACCATGTAGAGCAGACCCATCAGCAGGCTGCCCACGGCGAGCGTGGCGATGATGGAACTCATCCCGAACTTCAGCACCAGCAGGCTGTTGAGCAGGCCGACCGCGACGCCGACGGCGAGCACGGCGAGCAGGGCCAGCCAGATCGGCACGTCCCGCACCGCCATCAGCCAGATGCTCACGCCCTGCGCCAGGCCCAGCATCGGGCCGACCGACGCGTCCAGGTAGTGCGCCAGCAGCGGCAGCGTGGCCGCCATCGCCACGATCACCGTCACGGTCTGGTTGACCAGGATCAGCCGGAAGTTCGTGGTGGTGAAGTAGGTGTCCGGGGTGAGCACGGAGAAGACCGCGATCACCAGCACGAGCATGCCGAGCAGCCCGAACCGGCTCACCCCTTCGACCGCCCGCTCCCCGGCCCCGGCGCGGGACCGGTCGGCGCTCTGCTTGACGACCGTACGGCCGCCGCCCGGCGGCTTCCGTGTCGTGGCGGCGGTCATCGGACCGCCTCCCCCGCCGTGACGAGCGTGCCGGCGACGATCAACTGCACGCACCGTTCGACGTCGAGCCCTTCGGTGGGGCCGTGGTAGACGTTGCGGCCGCCCTTCATCACCAGCAGCCGGTCGGCCATCGAGAGGATCTCCGGGATCCGGTGGCTGATCACGATGACCGCGTAGCCCCGGTCCCGGAGGCGGCGGATGAGGGCGTTGACGCCGTCGGACTCGGTGGTGCCGAGCGCGGCGGTCGGCTCGTCCATCACCATCACGCGCGGCTCGTTCTCGGTGACCAGCGCGCGGGCGATGGCGACCATCTGCCGCTGCCCGCCGGAGAGCCCTTCGACCAGGACGTTCATGTCGTGCAGGTCGATGCCCAGTTCCTCCAGCACCGCCCGGGTGCGCTCGCGCATCGCCCGCTTGCGCAGGACGGGCAGGCCGCGCACGCCGCCGGTCCACTCCCGGCCGAGGAAGACGTTCTCGACGATGCTCAGGTTGTCGGAGAGCCCGAGATCCTGGTAGATCATCTCGATCCCGGCGGCCCGGGCCGCGCCGATGGTGTGCGGTGCGAGGTCCCGGCCGGCCACCCGCAGGCGGCCGGAGTCCGGTGCCAGCGCGCCGCTGACCATGCTCATCAGCGTCGACTTGCCGGCGCCGTTGTCCCCGACGACGCCCAGGATCTCGCCCGGGCGTACGTCGAAGGAGACATCGGTGACGGCGCGTACCCGGCCGTAGGACTTGCTGACGCCCACCGCCTCCAGCACCGGGGCGGCACTCATCGGGCCTCGCTCCACATCTTCTCGTAGCGCTCGGCGTAGTTCACGTAGCTGTTCCAGTCGACCGCGCCGTCCTTGGGGGCGTTCGACTTGTCGAACACGGTCGCCGGGATGCCCTGCTCGGCGTCGGGGAGCGCGGGCTGACCGGCGGCCAGCCGGCCGACCTGGTCGATGGCGGCGTAGGCGTTCCAGCCGCGGATCGCGCCGAAGTCGGCGAGCTGGTCACCGGCGGCCACGCTGCCCAGCCGCTCCGGCTCCGCGTTCTTGGACAGCACCTTGATGTCGTTGCGGCCGGCGGCCCGGATGGCGGCGATGACGGACTCCACGCCGTTGCCGTACGGGGTGAGGATGTACTGCAGCTTGTCGCCGTGCTTCTGGATCAGCGAGGTGGTGATGTTCTGCATCTCGATCGGGTCGACCGCCTGCGCCAGCGTGCGCTCGCGGACCTCCAGCAGCTCGCAGCCGGTGCAGCCGGCGAGCACGCGCTTGCTGGCGTTGAGCGCCTCGACAAGGTGCGGGTAGCCGACGTCCCAGAGGAAGACGACCTTGGCCTTGCCGTTGGAGTCGGCGACGGCCTTGGCGGTGGCCAGCACCGCCTGGAACGTCTCCCGGCTGGACACGTGCGCGTCGTATCCGACCGCGCCGCCCTCGGCGACGGCGGAGACACCGACGACCGGGATCTTCGCCTTCTGCAGTTCGGCGATGCCGTCGGCGACCTGGTTCTCCGGGATCGCGACGGTGATGACGGCGGTGGGCTTGTTGGCGGCGGCGGTGGCCAGCGCCTTCTGGTAGCCCTCCGGGGTGCCCTGCCCGTCCAGGATCTCGGCGCTCCAGCCGAGCTTCTCGGCGATGGCGGTGGCCCGCTTGCCGACCTCCTCGCAGGAGGTGCCGATCTTGCAGACGATGATGTTGAGCTTGCCGTTGGCCGGCGGCTTCACCGACGTCGTCGGCCCGGACCACTCCTCGTAGACCTTGATCTTGTCGAGGGTGATGTCGGCTTCCTTGCCCTCGAAGTAGAGCATCCCGCCGGTGCCGGCGTCGATCAGCTTGCGGGCCATCTCGGTGTACTCGTCGTTGACCGCGGCGGGCGTGCCGGAGGCCGCACTGTCCTCACCCGAGCCGCAGGCGGCGGTGGTGAGCAGAAGGGCGGCCACCCCGAACGCGGCGGCTGCGGCGCGGAGCCGGCGGGCTCCGAAAGTGTGTGTCACGGTGCTACTCCCTCGGTGGGTGGCAGGCGTCGAAGAGAAGCGAGTCGATGAGTCGGCGCAGAGGGGCAAGAACCGAACCTGGCGCGGGACGGCGCCTCGGGTTGCATGCAATCGCAGTCCAACACGATCAACATCGACAGTCAATAGTTCACAATGCCGAAACATAAGCCCTGTTAGAGGGCGTTTCCGCAGCCCGGGAAGGGGCAGGATTCACCCCGACCGGACGGAGAAATTGTATTTTTCCGACGTGCGGATCTCGATGCGCGTCAGTGGGCGGACGCCCTCGGACGACCGACGCTCAGGATCTCCCGGCCGTGCTCGGTCATCGACGCCTCGGACCAGCCGGTGCTGTCGCCCCACTCGACCTCGACCTCGTCGACCTCCGGCGCCAGCCGTCCGATCTCCCGCCGCACGCTCTGCTCGAAGAACGGCGTGTACATGCAGAACGGACCTGTGGTGATCAGGTCGAGCGACACCCGCAGCCGGCCGTCCGGCTCCCGGCGCGCCCGCACGTCACGCACCAGCCCCATGTCGACGATGCCCACGCGCCGGCCGACACCCAGCCCGCAGGGGTCGTAGACGGTGTTGCAGGCCCGCAGCAGGCGTGCCCGCAGCTCGGCCGCGGCCGGGTCCACGCCGCTCACGCGGCCAGCCGTTCCCGGTGGCGGGCCCACGGCCGGGGGGCGTGCGCGAGATACTCCTCGCGCCGCCGGGCCGGCTCGTCACCGGCCACCGCCGCGCGCACCTTCTCCTCGTCCAGGCCGTGCAGGCGCAGGGCGTTGCCGCCCATCAGCTTGGCGAGCACGTCCGGGGTGAACTCCGGGAAGCCCCACCCGTCCACCAGGTCCCGGGGCATCTCGAAACTCATCAGGGCGTCGATGATCGGCTGCGGGTGCGCGGACGGCACGCCGGTGGCGAACATGATGCGGTCCGTGCCGCCGTGCATCATGAGCATGCCGACGATCTCGGCAAACCGGCGCGGCTTGCGCACGATCATGTTCGACACCGACTCGATCGTCGCCCAGATGTTCGGGTGCGTCCGCAGTTGCAGCGCGCAGTCCTCCAGGAACGCCCAGCCGCTGTGCACCACCTCGAACGTCAGGTCCGGGAAGGCGATCGCCGCGCAGGTCACGTCGTCCACGTGGTTGAGCACCCGCGGCCCGGCCCCGGCGGGCACCGCCTTGTGCGCGCCGATGTGACGGACGCCGAGGTCGAGAGCCTTCTGGAGGTAGGGAAACGCCAGCTCGCGGTCGTCCAGCAGCATCAGCTTCGAGGAGTTCACCTCCGGGTCGATCAGCCCGTTCGTCGGGTAGAACTTGAACCCGTCGATGTCGTCCTCTTCGGCGCGCTGCTGCATCAGGTCCAGCTCGGCGGGGCCGCGCAGCGGATCCACCGGCGCGAAGAGCAGCACCCGGTCCGGGTACCGCCGCTTCAGCTCGCGGCCCAGCTCGTACGGCGACGCGCCGCCGTCGAAGAACCCGTCGATCTCCACCCCGTGGTAGATCATCACGTCGACGGCGCTCTCCACGAACACGATGTCCGCCAGTTCCTCGGCGGTCCAGCCGGCGGTGAACTCGTCCCGGGTCATGAGGTAACCGGGCGCCGGCGACTCGACCGAGGTGTGGCCGATGCGGTACAGCGCGTTCACCATGCCGTCGTACGCGGCCTGGGAGCAGTGCGGCGCCCGGTTCCCGGGCCGGAAGTCGTACCCGTGGACGACACCGTCCACCACGACCATCCCATTGATCATGTCAACTCCGTTCTCCTGTCGACGGGAGTGCGACGAGGCGGTGGACGGGCACGGCCGGTCACCGCGCCGGCCGCCCGTCGCAGCAGTGCGCGGCATGTGATCGCGGCCACCATCGGCCCGAGAATGTACACAACATAGGGGCGCACTTCCGGGCGGTCAAGAAGGTGCCGCCGCCAACAAGGGCGACCGGCGCGCACCGCGGCGACGCCATCACCTGGTGTTTTTCCCGATTTTCTCGACACGTCGGGTCGAATGGAACCCAACCTGGAGCGCTACAGGCCTCGCCTCATCGCGAACCCTTGACAGTGATTGCATACATTGCTTGACTCCCTCGGCATGACAGAGCAGGCAGCGGCAGTCCCACGTCCCGGGGACGTCGAGCGCCGCCGGGACGAGGTCCCACCCCCCACCACCACACCGGTCCTGCATGCGCGGGGCATCGCTCGCAGCTTCGGCGCCGTGCGGGCACTGCGCGACGCGTCGCTGACGTTGCGGCGCGGCGAGGTCATGGCACTGATGGGCGACAACGGCGCCGGCAAGTCGACGCTGGTGAAGACGCTCGCCGGCGTGGTCACACCGGACCGCGGCGAGATCCTGGTCGACGGGACGCCCCGCCGGTTCGCCGGTCCCGCCGACGCGCTCGACGCCGGCATCGAGACCGTCTACCAGGACCTGTCACTGATCGACTCGATGAGCGCGGCGGAGAACGTCTTCCTCGGCCGGGAGCCGCTGGGCCGCGGCCCGGTGTCCCGGCTGCTGCGCCTGGTGGACCGCCGGACGATGGCGCAGCGGACGCAGAAGGCCGTCGACCGCATCGGCGCCCGGCTGCCCTCGCTGTCCTCCCACGTGTCCTCGATGTCCGGCGGGCAGCGCCAGGCGCTCGCCGTCGCGCGGGCCACCATGTGGGGCCGCAACATCGTGATGCTCGACGAGCCGACCGCGGCGCTCGGCGTCACCGAGTCCGGGCACGTCCTGGAGATCATCACCGCGCTCAAACAGCAGGACATCGCCGTGCTGATGATCTCGCACAACCTCGAACACGTCTTCCGCGTCGCCGACCGGGTCACGGTCATGCGACAGGGACGCACGGTCGGCGAGCTGACCACCGCCGAGGCGTCCTCCGGCGACATCGTCGCGCTGATCACCGGAGCGGCGCCCGCCGCGACGGTGACCGAGTCCTGACACCGGCCACACCGGCCGAAGCAAGCCGAGAGAAGGGATCAGAGTGAGACGCAGATCGTTCGCGAGCGCCGCGCTCGTCGTCGCGCTGGGTATGACGGCGGCGGCCTGCTCCACCGAGGGGGCCGCCCCGGCGGCGCCCGCGGAGGGCAAGGCGATGGAGGCCAAGGACGTCCGGATCGGGTTCGCCAACTTCGCGGAGCCGGCCAGCCCCGTCCTCGGGGCCATCGACGTCGGCATGCGCAAGGAGGCCGAGAAGCGCGGGTGGGAGATTCTCGTGCTCAACAACGACCGGGACGGGCCGACAGCTGTCGCCAACGCCGAGACGATGGTCTCGCGCGGCGTCACCCACGTCGTGGAGTTCCAGGGCGACGGCAAGGTCGCGCCGCAGATCATGGACATCTTCAACAAGGCCGGGATCCCGGTCATCGCGATCGACATCGCCCACCCGGGCGCGCACTTCTTCGGGATCAACAACGTCGAGTCGGGGCGGCTGTCCGGCCGGGCCGGCGGGACGTACGCGAAGGAGAAGTGGGACTGCAAGCCGCACCTCGTCACGGTGCTGGAGAACGAGGAGTCGGGTGACGTGGCGCTGCTGCGCACCGAGGGCATCCTCAAGGGACTCAAGGAGGTGTGCCCGGACATCGACGGCGTCATCACCCGGCGCAACTCGCCGACCACGCCGGACGGCGCCCAGGGTGTCGCCCGCGACATCCTGGTCTCCAAGCCCGACGCGAAGAAGATCCTGGCGCTCGGCGGCAACGACAACATGATCATCGGCACCATCAACGCCGCGGAGCAGCTCAGCCGCGCCGGTGACATCTACGGCTACGGCCTCGGCGCCGACCTCATGCTGTTCGGGGTCGACACGCCGGGCCTGGGCGGCTCGACAGCGTTCTGGTACGAGGGCTACGCCAAGCAGATCTACACGATCCTCGACCGGATGGTCGGCGGCGAGAAGATCCCCGTGGTCGACTCGCCGAAGGACCCGAACGCGCTGTTCAACCCGGTGTGCGCGTTCCCGAAGGACGCCGTGCCGTCCATCCCCCCGCTCAAGGAGCGGATCGACGCGCTCTACGCCAAGGACGCCCCGGCCAAGTCTGCCGCCGAGCAGTACTGTCCCGCGGGCACCGAGACGTACGGGCTCGACAAGTGAGCACCTGACCATGTCCCTGTCTGCCCCGCAGGCAGCCGTCCGGCGGAGCACGGTCCTTCCCGTGCTCCGCCGCCACGGCGCCACACTCGCCCTGGTCGCGCTCTGGGTCGCGCTGGTATTGGCCACCGCCGCGAAGTCGCCGGCCTTCCTGTCCCACCAGACCGTCATCGCCGTGGCCTTCAACATGGCGTTCATCGGCGTCCTCGTCGTCGGCGTCAGCCTGGTGATGCTCAGCGGCGCCGAGTTCGACCTGTCCGTCGGCGTCACGGCGGTCGCCGCCGCGCTGATCGCCGCCCAGTTGCTGACCGACGGCGCGTCGTTCGCCGTGGTCCTGGTGGCGGTGCTGGTGTTCGGCACGCTCATCGGCATCGTGAACGCGGTGCTGATCGTGCGCGTGCGCATCCACCCCATCGTCGCCACCCTCGGCACGATGTTCCTGGTCAGCGGCACCACCCGGCTGTTCATCGAGTTCGTGCCGATCCCGCGCGACAGCTTCCTGCGCCGGCACGTCGCCGGCGACCTGTTCGGCGTACCGCGGGTCTTCTGGATCATGGTGCTGCTGCTCGCCGCCGTCGCGTTCGTGGTCGGCCGGACCCGCCTGGGCCGGCACGTCGTCGCGGTGGGCGGAAACCGGCACGCCGCGCTCGTACGGGGTCTGCGTCCGGACCGGATCCAGGCCGGCGCGCTGGTGTTCTGCGGCCTGGTCGCCGGGCTCGCCGGGCTGGTCCTCGCCTCCCAGGGCGACATCGTCCAGTCCACGCTGACCCCGGGCACCGAGTTCCGGGTGATCTCGATCCTGCTGCTCGGCGGGATGGCGCTCACCGGCGGCCGGGGCAGCTTCGTCGGCGTCGCCGCAGCGCTGCTGCTGCTCAACACGCTGCCCACGGCCATCGTCACCTGGGGGGTCTCCTCCAGTTGGCAGCCGGTCGTCGAGGGAGTCGTGCTCGCGGTCGCGCTCGCCGTCAACAGCGTCAGGAGCACACCATGACGACCACACGTACCCGGGCCGGATGGACCGGCCTGCTCAGCCGCCCGTCCGCCACGAGCGTGCTGCTGTTCGTGGTGGCGCTGGCCGCCGCGCTGAGCTTCGCGCCCGACTTCGCCAGCCGCGCCAACATCTCCAGCATGCTCGGCGACCTGCTCGCCCCGGCGATCATCCTGCTGGCGGCGAGCCTGGCGATGACCGGCGGCGTCGCCGACCTGAGCGTGGGCTCGGTCCTCGGCCTCGGCGCGGTCGTCTACGCCACCGTCTACACCGCTTCGGGTTCGTGGCAGGCGGGCGTGCTCGCCGCGCTCGGCGTCGGGCTGCTGGCCGGACTCACAAACGGCGTCCTCGCCCTGGCGTTCGGCGTCTGGCCGCTGATCGCCACGCTGGGCATGCTCGTCGCCGCCCGGGGCCTGGCCAAGGTGATCAGCGACGGCAGCTCGGTGGCGGCGTACACCCCGGAGCTGAGCACCGCGCTGAAGACCACGATCGGGCCGCTGCCGGTGCCGGTCCTGGTGGTGCTGGGACTCGCGCTGGTGTGCAGCGCGCTGGTCCGCCGGTCCCGCTGGGGCACCCACCTGCGGGCCACCGGGGGCGACGAGGTCGTCGCCGCCCGCGCCGGCATCCGGGCCGGCCGGGTCCGGCTGGCGCTGTTCGTGCTGACCAGCACCGCCGCCGCGGTCGCCGGCTGCGTCCAGGTCATGCGCACCGGCGCCTCGGCCATCACCCTCGGCGAGGGCACCGAGCTGTACGTCTACGGCGCGCTGCTGATCGCCGGGTTCCGGCTGGCCGGCGGCGGGCACGGAAGCCCGATGACCGCGTTCCTGAGCCTGCTCTCGCTGAGCATCGTGCTGAACATCTTCCGGCTGCGCGGCATGCCGCTGCCGCTGGGCGACATCCTGCTCGGCGTGACGCTGCTCGGCGCGGTGTCGCTCGGCTGGATCCGCGAGCGCACGCAGCGGCACTCCCCCGAGCCGGAACCCGAACCGGAGGCCCGGCCGCACGCCGTGCCGGCCTGAGCCTCCGCCCGCACCAACGAGACGACCGACGAGAGAACAGGGACGACATGAACGACTACGCCCGCGGCCCGCTGTCCGGCTTGCGCGTGATCGAAGCCGGGGTCCTGCTGGCCGGGCCGTTCTGCGGCCAGATCCTCGGCGACCTCGGCGCCGACGTGATCAAACTGGAGGAGCCGGGGCGGGGTGACCCGATGCGCGAGTGGGGACGCGAGCGCCCGTACGGCAAGTCGCTGTGGTTCCCGGTGCTCGGCCGGAACAAGCGCTCGGTGACCCTCAACCTGCGCGTCCCGGAGGGGCAGGAGGTGCTGCGCCGGCTCGCCGCCGAGGCCGACGTGCTGGTGGAGAACTTCCGGCCCGGCACGCTGGAGCGCTGGGGCGTCGGCCCGGACGTGCTGTGGGACATCAACCCGCGGCTGGTGATCGTCCGGGTGTCCGCGTACGGGCAGTCCGGGCCGTACGCCGAACGCGCCGGGTACGGCTCGATCGGCGAGGCGATGGGCGGCATCCGCTACACCACTGGCGATCCCGACTCGCTGCCCAGCCGCGTCGGCATCAGCATCGGCGACTCGCTGGCCGGCACGTTCGCCGCTGTGGGCGCGATGGGCGCGCTGCGGGTGGCCGAGGCGACCGGCCGGGGCCAGATCGTCGACAGCGCCATCTACGAGTCGGTGCTCGCGCTGATGGAGTCGCTGGTGCCGGAGTACGCGATCGGCGGCTACACCCGGGAACGCACCGGCTCGATCCTGCCGAACATCGCGCCGAGCAACGTCTACGTCGCCTCCGACGGCGGCATGGTGGTGATCGCGGCGAACCAGGACACCGTCTTCCGGCGGCTCGCCGAGGCGATGGCGCAGCCGGAGCTGGCCGCCGACCCGCGGTTCGCCGGGCACACCGACCGCGGCCGGCACCAGCGCGAGCTGGACGAGCTGATCGCCAAGTGGTGCGCCGGCTACGCCGGGGACGAGCTGCTGGAGCTGCTGCACCGCCACGGTGTGCCCGCCGGGCGGATCTACACCGCCAAGGAGATGCTCGCCGACCCGCACTTCGCCGCCCGGGACGCGATCGTCCGGCTGGAGCACCCGGACCTCGGGGAGTTCCCGATGCAGAACGTCGTGCCCAAGCTGACCGCGACGCCCGGCGGTGTCCGCCGCGTCGGGCCCGAGCTGGGCGAGCACACCGACGAGGTGCTCCGCGACGTCGCCGGACTCGACGGCGACGAGATCTCGCGCCTGCGCGCCGCAGGCGTCGTCTGAGCCCCGCTCCACCCACCCACCACGGAAGGAAGCCCCTCATGGACAACTTCACCAAGACGTCGGTCACCATCGGCGCGGCGCAACGGATCCTCGCCGCCGCGATCGGCAAGGCCGAGCAGATGGCGCTGCCCTGCGTCATCGCCGTCGTCGACGAGAGCGGCGTGCTGAAGGCGTTCGCCCGGATGGACGGCGCCGCGCTGCTGTCGGTGCAGGTCGCGCAGGACAAGGCGTACACGGCGGCGGGATTCGGCATGCCCACCGACGGCTGGTACGACTTCATCAAGGACGACGCGCCGCTGGCCACCGGTGCGACCACCGGCATCGACCGGCTGGTGGTCTTCGGCGGCGGCTACCCGATCACCGCCGACGGCGCGGTGATCGGCGGCATCGGGGTCAGCGGCGGGCACTACACGCAGGACATGGAGGTCGCGCGCGCCGGGCTGGACGCCGTCGCGTGAGCCGGATGCCGGCACGGGAGGGGGGCCGCCCGGCCCTCGGCCCCGTGCCGGCTCCCGCCCGGCGCGCCCCGGCTGGTCCCGCCGGGGCGGAACGGCCGGGGCGGGCCGGAGCGGCCGGTTCACTCGATGCCGGCCAGCCAGGACTCGTAGTCGAGCGCGGCGGTCAGCTCCGGCCGGTCCCGGCCGCGCAGCGCGCGGGCCAGCGCCGAGGCCGGGCCCGCGCCGATCGAGGCGAGCCTCCCGGCGAGCGCGGCCCCGGCGTCCGGATCGTCCGACACCGAGCCGACCAGGCCGTGCCGCAGCGCCTCCTCGGCGTCGAGCGTGGCGCCGGTCCAGGCCAGGTGCGCCAGCACGCCGGCGCCGGCGACACCGGCGAGCAGCCGTCCGGCGCCGCCGGCCAGGAACGCCGCGGGCGAGCCGGTGCCGAACGTCGCGGTCGGCGCGGCGACGCGCAGGTCCGCCGCGAGCGCCAGGCCGAGCCCGAGACCGCGTACCGCGCCGGTCACGTGGACGACCACCGGGCCGGGCGCGGCCTGCACCCGCAGCACCAGTTCGTGCAACTGCCCGCGTACGACCGGCTGGGCGAGGTCGTCGGGCTCGTGCCGCCAGGCGTCGCCCTGGACCCGGATCAGCAGCGGCTCCCCCGGCGTACGGGCGTGGCGCTTGAGCGCGTCGAGCAGGGCCGCGCGGGCGGCCGGGCCGAGCCGTTCGCCCGCACCCGGGTCGGTGGCCTCGTGTACCTGCGTCACGTGTCTCTCCTATCGGCCGGTGAAGCGGGCCGGACGCTTCTCCAGGAACGCGTCGATGCCCTCGATGTGGTCGTCTGTGGACAGCAGCGTCAGCAGCAGCGAACGCTCGTGGGCGAGGCCGGCGGTCAGGCCGACCTCCTCGGCGGTACGCAGCGCCTGCTTGCCGAGGCGGGCCGCCACCGGGCTGCGGGCGGCGATCGAGGCGGCCAGCGCGATCCCCGCCTCGACCACCCGTTCGGCGGGCACCACCTGGCTGACCAGGCCGATGCGCTGCGCGGTCCAGGCGTCCACGAGGCGACCGCCCAGGACCAGCTCGGCGGCCCGGAACCGGCCGGCGACACGGGCCCAGCGCTGCGTGCCGCCGGCACCCGGGATGATGCCGAGGTTGATCTCCGGCTGGCCGAACACGGCGGAGTCGGCGGCGACCACGGCGTCACACGTCATGGCCAGTTCGCACCCGCCGCCCAGCACGTATCCGGCGACGGCGGCGACGGCCGGCTTGCCGAAGCGGGCGAACCGGTGCCAGCACTCCAGCCGTTCGGAGAGCAGGTAGTCGGCCGGGGACGTGCGGCGCAGCTCGCGGATGTCCGCGCCGGAGGCGAACAGCCGGGGGCCGCCGGTCAGCACCAGCACCCGTACCGCCGGGTCGGCCTCGGCCCGGTCCATCGCCGCGGCGAGCGCGCGCAGGACGTCGGCGCTGAGCGCGTTGCGTGTCTGCGGCCGGTCGATGGTGGCGACCGCCACCGCGTCGTGTACCGCGTAACCGACGGGTTCCACGGATCACCTCCCTGTCGTCCACACCAGGCGAACATACTCTTCGGTATGTCGTCAAGATCTTCGTGGACGGCGGAAGAAGCGCAATGCACAAGGGAAAACAGCATCCGGGAAGCGCTTGACATGCCTGCCTGGCACCACCTAGACATCTAGACATACGCAACGGTATGGCGCTGCGCGCAACGACCGGCCCGCGCCGGAGAACCGGGAGGCACCACGTGTCCGTGATCTGGGAGCCACGCCTCGACGACGAGGGGCGCCACTGGCGCGACCTCGCCCGGGACGTGGCGGCACGCCACTTCGCGCCGCTGGCCGAGGAACTCGACCGGGAGCAGCGCTACCCGTGGGAGAGCGTGCGGGTGCTCGTCGAGCAGGGGCTGGCCGGGCTGCTCGTGGAACGCGAGCACGGCGGGCGGGGCGCGTCGTTCGTGACCGCCTGCGCGGTCATCGAGGAGGTCTCCCGCGCCTGCCCGTCGACCGGCGCGATCCTCACCGCGTACGCGCTCGGCGCCACCCCGCTGATGCTGGCCGGCACGCCCCAGCAGCGCGAGCGCTACCTGGGCGGCCTGGCCCGGGGCGAGGCGATCAGCTTCGCGCTGACCGAGGAGGGTGCCGGCAGCGACGCCGCCCGGATCCGCACCACAGCCGAGCGCGAGGGCGCGGGCTGGCGGCTACGCGGCGAGAAGATCTACATCGGCAACGGCGGCGCGTCGCGGTACTACGTGGTCTTCGCGCTGACCGACCCGCAGGCCGGCACCCGCGGCATCACCGCGTTCCTGGTGGACAAGGACGCCGACGGCGTGGTCATCGACAGGTACGAGGACAAGATGGGCATCCGCGGGACGCTCACCAGCAACCTCAAGCTGGACATCTGGGTGCCCGACGGCGACGTGCTCGGCGACCTCAACCGGGGCATGCGGCTGGCCATGCGGACGCTGTCCGCCGGGCGGATCAGTGTCGCGGCCCAGTCGCTCGGCGTCGCCCTGGCCGGCTTCGACGTCGCGTCGCGGGAGGCGGCCCGGCGGGAGACGTTCGGCCGGCCGATCATCGACAACCAGGGCATCTCGTTCCCGCTGGCGGACGTGGCCACCGGCATCACCGCGGCCCGGATGATCACGTTCGAGGCCGCCCGGACGCACCAGGAGGGCGGCGACGTCGGCATCCTCGGCGCGATGGCCAAGCTGTACGCCAGCGAGGTCGCGCACCGGGCGGTGGACACCGCCGTGCAGGTGTTCGGCGGCGACGGCTTCTGCAAGCCCTGCCCGGCCGAACGGCTCTACCGGGACCAGCGGATCCTGGAGATCTACGAGGGCACCTCGGAGATCCAGCGGCTGGTGCTGGGCCGGGCGATCAAGGCGTCGGTGGCGGCATGAGCGCGTCCTGGCGGCTGAGCGTCGACTGGCCCGCGTCCGGCGCCGCGCGGGTGTTCGACCTGGCGCAGCAGATGTACACGGGCATCCCGCACCACCCGAACCACCCGCCGTACAGCTTCACACTCACCAAGCGGCACGGCGAGATCATGTACCCGGACGGCGTCTCCGCCGCCGCCGAGATGATCACCACGGGCGGACACGTGGGCACCCACGTCGACGGGCTCGCCCACGTCTCCCGGCTCGGCAAGGTGTACGGCGGCGTGGATGTCACCGCGAGCCAGTCGTACGCCGGCGGGGTGCCGGACGTGTCGGTGCACGAGCTGCCGCCGATGCTGGCGCCCGGTCACCTGGTGGACGCGACAGTGGCGCTCGGCCGGCCGTTGACACCGGCCGACGGCGTCGGCGCGGAGCTGTTCGAGCGCTGGTTCGCCGACCGGCCCCGCCCCCGCCCCGGCGCCGTGGTGCTGGTGCGCACCGGCTGGGACGAGAAGTGGACGGACAACGCCGCGTACCTCGGTGTCGCCACCGGCGCACCCGGCGTGGACGTCAGCGGCGCGCGCTGGCTCACCGACCACGGCGTGGTGGCGGCCGGCGCGGACACCATCGCGTTCGAGCACATGCCCAGCCCCGCGCTGGCCGTGCACTGCCACCTGCTCGTCGACCACGGCGTGCCGATCATGGAGGCGATGAACCTCGCGCCGCTGGCCGCCGAGCGGGTCTGGGACTTCTTCTTCATCGCCGCCCCGCTGTCCATCCGGGGCGGCACCGGGTCGCCGATCCGCCCGCTCGCCGTCGTACCCGACACCACCGCACCGGAGACCACTGCATGACCGCCGACGACGAGACCACCGCGCGTCCGCCCGCCCCCGGCCGGCGGGACATCCTGGAGGCCGCCGCCACCGCGTTCACCCGCAACGGGTACGCGGCCACCACCATCGACGACATCGCCCGCGAGATGGGCGCCACGAAGGGCCGCGTCTACCACTACTACCGGGCGAAGGCGGACGTCTTCCTGGACATCGTCACCACCGGCATGCAGGAGCTGATCGACGGGATCGAGCCGATCGCCGGCAACGCCGGCCTCGATCCGGCCAGCCGGCTCTGGCGGATGGCGCACCACCACGCCGGCCTGATGATGACCCGCAACTCGTTCCAGCGGGTGGCGATGCGCGCGGTCGAGATGCGCCGGCTCGGCGAGGCGCCGGCCCAGCAGCAGGCGTTGGAGACCGTGATCGCCATGCGCGACCGGTACGAACAGATCTTCGCCGACGTCATCGACGAGGGCCGCAAGGCCGGGGTGTTCCGCGAGGTGGACAGCCGGCTGGCCACCAAGCCGCTGCTCGGCGCGCTGAACTGGATCAGCCTCTGGTACGACCCGCAGCGCGGTGACTACAACACCCGCCAGCGGCTCGCCGACGAGTACGCCGACTTCATCGTCGGCGGGCTGCGCCGGAGCCCGCGATGACCGGGCCGTTCTCCGAGCGCCACTGGCACGAGGCCGAGACGTGGCCGCGCGAGCGGCTGGCCGCGTACCAGCTCACCCGCCTGAAGTCGCAACTGTCCTACGTGTACGCCGCCAGCGACTTCTACCGCACCCGGTGGGACGCGCTCGGCTTCCACCCGGGCGACGTGCGCGAACTGGCCGACCTGCGCCGCCTGCCGCTGGTCGGCAAGGCCGACTACGTGGCCGACCTGGCCGCCCACCCGCCGTGGGGCAGCGCCGTGGCGGCGCCGGTCGCCGACCGCCGCCGCGTGCACTTCTCCTCCGGCACCACCTCGAACCCCACTCCGGTGCTGTGGACCGCGCACGACCTGGACCGCTGGGCCGACCTGTACGCGCGGGCCGCGTACAGCCAGGGCGTGCGGGACACCGACGTGTACCAGTGCCTGTTCAGCTACGCCTGGTTCGTCGGCGGGCTCGGCGCGACAGCCGGCTACCAGCGCATCGGCGTGACGCTGCTGCCCGCCGGCTCCGGCGACACCCAGCGCCAGATCGACACGATCTTCCGGTACGGCACCACAGCCGTCGGCGGCACACCGTCGTTCATGCTGCACCTGGCCGAGACCGCGGAACGCGCCGGCACCCCGCTGCGCGACTCGCCGGTGCGGCGCATCCAGGTCGGCGGCGAACCGGGCGCCGGGGTGCCGGCCACCCGCGCGCACATCGAGCAGCGCTGGGGCGCGAAGTGCTTCGACGGGTACGGCAGCCTGGAGTTCCAGCCGATCGCCTGGGAGTGCGAGGAACAGGCCGGCGGCCACCTGGCCGAGGACTTCGCGTACGCCGAGGTGCTCGACCCGTACACCCACGAGCCGGTGCCCGACGGCACGCCCGGCCTGCTGGTGCTCACCCACCTGGACAAGCGGGCCACGCCGCTGGTGCGGTGGGCGACCGGCGACGTGGTGGTCCGCGACAGCGCCGCCTGCCCGTGCGGGCGCACGCTCGCCCGGCTGCCGGGCGGCGTCGTCGGCCGGGCCGACGACATGCTCGTGGTACG
Organism: Micromonospora sp. NPDC048887; assembly: GCF_040649715.1. NCBI lineage: Bacteria > Bacillati > Actinomycetota > Actinomycetes > Micromonosporales > Micromonosporaceae > Micromonospora > Micromonospora sp. NPDC048887. The sequence continues at coordinate 196,376 of NZ_JBEZGA010000007.1, forward strand.
CGGGGTGAACCTGTTCCCGTCCGCAGTCGAGCAGGTCGTCCGGGCCACGCCCGGCACCTGCGGCGAATACCTGATCGTCCTCGACGAGGACGTCACCGACCCGGCGACGGGCTACCTCACCGGCATCAAGCTGCGCGTCGAGGTGGCCGGCGACGGCCGGCGGGTCGCGCGCGAGCTGGCGCACGCCGTGCGCGCCGAGCTGACGGTGCGCGCGGTGGTGGAGACCGTCGCCGAGGGCACGCTGCCGCGCAGCACCCACAAGAGCAAGCGCGTCGTACGCGCCGACCGAGAGGCTCCGTGATGGACAGGCAAGCGTTCCTGGTCGGCGCCGTGCGGACCCCGCACGGCCGGTACGGTGGCGCGCTGCGCGACGTGCGGGTGGTGCGCCTGGGCGGGCTGGCCGGCGCCGAGGCGCTGGCGCGGGCCGGCGTGCCCGCCGAGGCGGTGGACGAGACGGTGGTGGCCAACTGCCGCCAGGCGGGCAACGGGCCGAACCCGGGACGGCAGATCTCGCTCGCGGCCGGTGTGCCGGTGCCGGTCCCGGCGCAGACGATCAACATGGCCTGCGCCTCCGGCCTCAAGGCGGTGCAGCTCGCGCACCGGTCGGTGCTGTCCGGCGAGGCCGACGTGGCGCTGGCGGTGGCGGCCGAGAGCATGAGCACGATGCCGTACCTGGCGCCGTACACGCTGCGCTGGGACGGGGTGCGGCGCGGCGACGTCCTGCTCCAGGACGGCTGGCGCGACGGCGGCACCGACCCGATCTGCGGCATGAGCATGGGTGAGACGGCGGAGAAGGTGGCCCGTGAGTTCGGCGTGTCCCGCGCCGACCAGGACGCCTGGTCGGCGCGCAGCCACCAGCGGCTGGCCCGGGCCTGGGAGTCCGGCGCGATGGCGCGGGAGGTGCTGCCGCTGGACGAACTGGACCGCGACGAGACGGTACGCCCCGACACCACACCGGACCGGCTCGCCCGGCTGCGCCCGTCCTTCACCGACGGCGGCACCGTCACGGCCGGCAACGCCAGCCAGATGGCCGACGGCGCCGCCGCGGTGGTGGTGGCCGGCGGCGAGGCGGTACGGCGGCACGGGCTCACCCCGCTGGGCCGGATCGTCGGGTTCGCGGCAGTCGGCGTCGACCCGACGATGATGGGCGTCGGACCGGCGGAGGCGATCCCGCTGGCCCTGCGCCGGGCCGGGCTGACCGTACGCGACGTGGACCTGTTCGAGATCAACGAGGCGTTCGGCGCGCAGATCGTGCAGAACGTGCGCGCGCTGGGCCTGGACGAGGAGCGGGTGAACGTCAACGGCGGCGGCATCGCCCTCGGCCACCCGACCGGCCAGAGCGGCGCCCGGCTGGTCGTCTCACTGCTGCACGAGCTGGCCCGCCGCGACGGCCGGTACGGCGTGGCGAGCCTCTGCGTCGGCGGCGGGCAGGGCATCGCCGCGGTGATCGAGCGGGTGACCCGGTGATCGCCGTCGTGGTCGGCCTGGGCCCGATGGGCCGGGGCATCGCGCAGGTCCTCGCCGGGGCGGGGCACACCGTCCGGGTCGTGGACGCCACCGCCGAGCTGGGCCGCGCCGGCCTGGAGCGGATCCGTGCCGACGGCGCGACCGGCGATCTCGACGCCGCCGCCGACGTGGAGACCGCGCTGGCCGGCGCCGACGTGCTGATCGAGGCGATCGTGGAGGACATGGACGCCAAGCGCGCCCTGCTCGCCCGGGTCGCCGCCGCCGGCGGGCCGGACCTGCTCGTCGCCTCCAACACGTCGTCGCTGAGCGTCAACGAGATGGGCCGCGCGTTCGGCGCCCCGGAACGCCTGCTCGGGCTGCACTTCTTCAACCCGCCCACCCGGATGCGCCTGGTGGAGGTGATCTCCGGCGCGGCCACCGGCGAGGCGGCCGTACGGCGGGCGCTGGCGCTCGTGGAGTCGCTCGGCAAGACCGCTGTGGTGTGCCGGGACTCGCCGAACTTCATCGTCAACCGGGTCTGCCGGCCGCTGTACTACGAGGCGCAGCTCCTGCTCGCGCAGGGCGTCGAGGCGGCGGTGGTGGACGCGGTCGCCCGGGGCGCGCTCGGGCACCCGATGGGACCGCTGCAACTGCTCGACTTCACCGGGCTGCACACGCACCTGGCCTCCTCGGAGACCGCGCTGCGCGAGTTCGGCGACCCCCGCTACCGGCCCATCCCCCAGGTGCGCGCCCTGGTCCGGGCCGGCCTGACCGGCAAGGCCGCCGGCCGCGGCTTCTACGACTACGCCACCGAGCCGCCGCGCGACGCCAACGCCCGGGTGGTCCGGCGGCCCGGGCCGCCGAACGGTCCGGCGGCCCGCGTGGTGAGCCTCGGCGCGCCGACCCCGCAGCGGGTGGCGGAGCTGGCCCGGCTGGCGGGGCGGCAGAACGTGGTGCTGGACAGCTCCGACGCCGGCTGGGCCGACGTGCTGCCCGCCGAGGTCGGCTGGATCCGGCTGCACCGGCGCGCCGACGACGCCGTGTTCGCCGAGGTGGTCGAGGACCCGGTCGCGGGCGTCGCCGTCCCCGGCTTCGTCGACCGGCTGCTGGATCACCTCGGCGCGCCGTCGGTGCGGGTGCCGGCGCTGCCCGGCCTGGTCGGCGATCGGCTCGCCCACTGCCTGGTGAACGAGGCGGCCACCGTGGTCGAGGAGGGCACCGCCACCGCCGACGACGTGGACGTGGCGCTGCGCCTGGCGATGAACCATCCGCGCGGCCCGTTCGAGACGCTGCGATCGACAGGGGCGGGGACCGTGTACGAGGCGCTGCGGTCGATGGCCGACGCGTTCGGCGATCCCCGCTACCGGCCGGCGCAACTGCTGCGGCGGCAGGCGATCGGCGAGGCGAGGGCCGCCCGGTGACGCGGGGCGACGACACCGGCGTACGCGTGCTGCGCGCCGGCCTCCTCGCCGGTCGGCACGCCGTGGTGACCGGCGCCGGCAGCGGCATCGGCCGGGCGGTGGCGGTACGCCTGGTGGAGCTGGGCGCACACGTCACCGGCCTGGGCCGGCACGCGGACACGCTCGCCGCCACCGGCGAGGCGGCCACCGGCGGCGGGCGTTACACGTACGCGGTCTGCGACGTCCGCGACCACGACCGCGCCGCCGCCACCGTCGCCGGGGCAGGCGAGGCGCACGGCATCGACCTGCTGGTGAACAACGCCGGCGGGCAGTTCTTCGCCCCCGCCACGCGGATCTCGGCGGGCGGCTGGGCGGCAGTGGTCGACCTGAACCTGACAAGCGTCTTCCACCTCACCACCGCCGCGTACCCGTACCTGCGGCGCGCCCGGGGCGCGGTGGTGAACATGTCGCTGTCCGGTGTGGAACGCGGCGGGCAGGGCATGGCGCACGCCGTCGCGGCCCGTGCCGGGGTGCTCGGGCTGACCCGGACGCTGGCCCTGGAGTGGGCCGCCGACGGCATCCGCCTCAACTGCCTCGGGCCGGGCACGGTGCTCACCGCCGCGCTCGACGCCGAGGCCGACCGGCACGTCCGGGAAAACCTGGTGGACCGGGCCACGCCGCTGCGCCGCCCGACCCGCGCCGAGGAGGTCGCCGAGCTGGTGGCGTTCCTGGCCGGCCCGGCCGCCGCCATGATGACCGGCCAGCTCATCCAGCTCGACGGCGGCGCGCACCTGGGCCCGGGGCTGCACATGCTGGCGGAGGCGTACCGGTGAGCCGCGCCCTCGCCGCCGTCGTGGCCGAGCACGTACGACCGGGCCGGCGGGTCTACCTGGGCAACTTCGGCGCGCAACTGTTCGCCGTGGGCCACGAGATGATCCGGCAGCGGATCCGCGACGTCGACGTGGTGATCGCCTCCGGCGGGCTGCTGATGGACCAGTTGCTCGGGGCCGGCGTGCTGCGGTCGGCCACGTACGGCCACTGCTGGAGCCCGGTCGGCCCGGCGCCGGCCTGGAACTTCCGGCGGGCCGCGCAGGACGGCGACACCCGGGTCACGCTGCACGAGCTGAGTCTCGGGCTGCTCACCGCCGCGCTCACCGCCGGCGCCTGGCGGGTGCCGTTCATGCCGGTGCCGGACCTGCCCGGCACCGGCTACGTGGACGAGGACTGGAGCCGGGGCCGGCTGTCCCGGGTCGACTCGGCGTTCGGGGCGGCCCGGGTGGTGCGGGCCGAGCGGCCCGACGTGGCGTTCGTCCACGTGGACCTGGCAGACACCGGCGGCAACGGCGTGATCCGGGGCCCGCTGGGTGAGGTGCTGGTGGCCGCCCAGGCGTCCCGCCGTACCGTGCTCGTCGCCGAGCAGGTCACCGACGCGGAGACGGTCCGCGCCGCCGGGATCAGCATCCCCGGGCTGCTCGTCGACGCGGTGGTCGAGCACCCCGGCGCGGTGCGCCCGGACGGCGCGGTCGGCCGGTACCCGCGCGACGTGCGGGCGTACGAGCGGTACGCCAGCTGTTCGGCCACGCCCGACGGGTTCCGGCGGTGGCTCGCCGAGGAGGTGCGGTGACCACCGCCGACTTCCTGGTCCGGGCGGCCCGGGAGTTCCGGCGCGGCGGCTGGGTGTTCACCGGCTTCCACTGGCCGGTGCTCGCCGGCCAGTGCGCGTACGCGCTGCCCGGCGAGCCGTTCAGTCAGGTCTTCGAGGCCGGCGCCAGCGCGCACCGGCCCGGCGCCGACGTGCCGACAAGCACCACCGACTACCCGGCGTACGCCGACGGGTTCGGCTGGCTGGGCGGCACCGCCGACGTGCTGCTGGCGATGGGTCACCGGTTCGACCGGGTGGTGCTCGACGCCGGCAACGTCGACCTGCGCGGCCGGATCAACTCGTCGTACCTGGGCCCCCGGGAGCGGCCCACGGTGCGGCTGCCAGGCGGCGGGGGCGCCGCCGACATCGCGGCGGCGGCGCGGGAACTGGTGCTGCTGCACGGGGCGAGGGATCCGCGCCGGATCGTGCGCGCGGTCGAGCACGTGACCGCCGCGCCCGCACCGGACGCGCTGGTGCGGCTGCACACCCGGTGGGGCGTGGCGCGGCTCGGCGCCGACCCACGGCTGGAGGAGGTCACCACCGACGGCGAGATGCTGCGCGCCCACCTGGCCGCGCTCGGCGTGCCCGTCGACGACGCGGTCCCCCGGCCGCCGGTCACCGCGGCCGAACGCGCCGCGGCGGTCGGCGTACTGCGGCGGGCCGCCGCGCGCGGTTACTCAGTGGCGAAGGGAACGGACAGGGGATGACTGACGACGATCTCGGCAAGCTGCGCCGGCAGGTACGGGAGCTGGTCGGCGAGTGGCGCGACGACGACCGGTTCCGGCCGGTGTGCGACGCGTGGCTGCGCTCGTACGACACGGAGTTCAGCCGCGCGCTGGCCGGCCGGGGCTGGATCGGCCTGACCTGGCCGCGCGAGTACGGCGGGCAGGCCCGCTCGAACCGGGCCCGGCTGGTGGTCACCGAGGAGCTGCTGCGCGCCGGGGCGCCGGTGGCGGCGCACTGGATCGCGGACCGGCAGATCGGCCCGGCCGTCCTGCGGTACGGCTCCCCCGCGCTGCGCGAGCGGTACCTGCCGGCGATCGCCGCCGGTGCGGTGACGTTCTGCCTCGGCATGAGCGAGACCGAGTCCGGCAGCGACCTCGCCTCGGTGCGTACCACCGCCCGCCCGGACGGCGACGGCTGGCGGCTCACCGGCGGCAAGATCTGGACCAGTCACGCCCACCGGTCCACGCACGCCTACGTGCTGTGCCGTACCGGCGCCGGCGGCGACCGGCACGAGGGGCTGACCGAGCTGATCGTGGACATGTCCGCGCCCGGTGTCACCGTCCGGCCGATCGTCGACCTGCGCGGCGAGCACCACTTCAACGAGGTCGTCTTCGACGACGTGCGCGTGCCCGGCGACCACGTGCTGGGCACCGCCGGCAACGGCTGGACGCAGGTCACCGAGCAGCTGTCCTTCGAGCGCGGCGGGATGGAGCGGGTGCTCAGCACGTATCCGCTGCTGGCCGCCACGATCGACGCGTGCGCGGACCGGCGGGACGCGGACGCGGTGCTCGGCGAGGCGCTGGCCCGGCTGGCCGGGCTGCGCGGCCTGGCCTGGCGCATCGCCGGTGAGCTGGACGGCGGGCGGGCCCCGGTGCACGCGGCGGCGGTGCTGAAGGACCTGGGCACCGAGTTCGAGGCGGACGTCAACGAGATCGCCCGTACCGTGCTCGACGTCGAGCCCGACCCCGACGGCGACGGACCGGCCGGGCTGCTCGCCCAGGGGCTGCTGGCCGCGCCGGGCTTCTCGATCCGCGGCGGTACCACCGAGGTGCTGCGCACAATCATCGCCAAGGGCGCCGCCCGGGCGCCCCGGCGCGGCGGCGACGAGCTGCGGGAACTGACCGACGACGTGCTCGGCGGGCACGGCGGCGACCCGGACGGCCTGCCCGCGCTCTGGTCCACGGTGCACGAGCTGGGCTGGACCGGCGTGTCGGTGCCCGAGGGCGCGGGCGGCTCCGGCGGCACGCTCACCGACCTGGCCGCGCTCGTCCGCGGGCTGGGCCGCCACGGCGTCTCCCTGCCGCTGGCCGAGACCGTGCTGGCCGCCCGGCAGCTCGCCGCCGCCGGCCGCGACCTGCCCGACGGCGTCGCCACTGTGGTCACCGGAGGCGGGCTCACGGTGGCCGGCGGGCGGCTGCGCGGCACGGCCGCCCGCGTGCCGTGGGCCGCCGCCGCGCGGACCCTGCTGGTGTACGCGGGCGACGAGGCCTTCGTGGTGCCCGCCGACCATCCCGGCGTCCGGGTCGCCCCCGGCCGCAACCTGGCCGCCGAGCCGCGCGACGACGTCGCGTTCGACGTGCCGGTCACCGACGGCATGCGGCTCACCGGCGCCGCCCCCGCCGCGACGATACGCGCCGAGGCAGCGGTGCTGACCGCCGCCGCGCTCACCGGCGCGCTGGAGACCGCCGTGGAGCACACCCGGCAGCACGTGACGACGCGGGAGCAGTTCGGCCGGCCGTTGCTGGCGTTCCAGGCGGTCGGGCAGACACTGGCCCGGATGACGTCGCACACGCTGCTGGCCGGCACCGCGGTGGACGCCGCGCTGGCCGGCCCGGAGCCGCTGCGGGTCGCCGCCGCGCGGGTGCTCAGCGCCCGGGCCGCGACGCTGGTGGCGCGCGGCGCGCACCAACTGCACGGGGCGATGGGCGTGACCCGGGAGCACCCGCTGCACCTGTCCACCCGCAGGCTCTGGTCCTGGCGGGACGAGAACGGCACTCAGCGATTCTGGGCCGCCACGCTCGGCGCGGCACTGGTGCCGCGCGGCAGCGCGGGCGTCTGGTCCTGGCTGACCGAGCAGGAGGACGAGTCATGAGCAGAGTGGAACTGCACAACGCGGACGGGCGCTGGACGCTCACACTCAACGACCCGGATCGGCGCAACGCCATCGACGCGGAGATGCGCGACGCGCTCGGTGACGCGATCGCCGAGGTGGCCGCCGACCGGCACGCCCGTACGCTCGTGGTCACCGGCGCGGGCACGGCGTTCTGCGCGGGCGCCGACCTGCCCGCGATGTTCGGCGAGCCCGGCCGCGGCGTCGCGGAGATCCGCGCCGACCTGCACCGCGTCTACGACAGCTTCCTGCGGGTACGGGCGCTGCCGATCCCGACGATCGCCGCGGTGCAGGGACCGGCGGTGGGCGCCGGGCTGAACCTGGCGCTGGCGTGCGACACCCGGATCGTCGGGCCGAAGGCGAAGCTGATCGCGTCGTTCACGAAGCTCGGCCTGCACCCGGGGGGCGGCTGCACCTGGTTCCTCACCCGGGCGCTCGGCCCGGAGCGCGCCCTGCAACTGCTGCTCGACGGCGGGAGCGTGGACGGACCCGAGGCGGTACGCGTCGGGCTCGCCGCGACGCTCGCCGACGACCCGCTGGCGGCCGCGCACGAGCGCGCCGAGCGGTGGGCGGCGCTGGACCCGGCGCTGGCCCGGGACATCAAGACGTCGGTGCGCACCGCGGAGACGTCCGGTTTCGCCGCCGCCCTGGAGTTCGAGTCGTGGGCGCAGGCGTCCTCGGCGACCGGGCCGGCGATCCAGGAGGCGGTGGCCGCGTTCCGCAGGTGAGCCGGCCGGCACCGGACCGGGCGGGGCGCTCCTGTGCGCCCCGCCCGGCGGCGTCTGCCGGTGGTTGCGGTCAGACCACAGCGGGCTGCGCCTCGACGGCCAGGGCGAGCGAGCCGAGCAGCGCGGCGTCCTGCGCGAAGTCCGACAGCACGATCTCCGGCGGGTACGGCAGCGTGTGGTTGAGCCGTTCGGTCAGCAGCTCCCGCACCAGGTCGTTGCCGGCGACGCTGCCGACCAGCACGATCCGCTGCGGGTCGAGCAGCAGGCAGCACGTCACCAGCTGGCGGGCCAGTTCGTCCACCCGGAGGCGGAGCTGCTCGCGTACCGGGCCGGGCTGTTCCGCGGCCGCGCACAGTCCGGCCGCCCGGCCGTCCACCCCGAGCCGCTGCGCCAGCTCGTCGAGGGCCCGGCCGGAGAACGTCGTCTCCAGCATCGGTTCCAGGCGGGGCGGCCAGCTGAGGTCGGTCAGTCCGTAGGCGATCTCGCCGGACGCGCCGTGGCGACCCGGCAGCACCTCGCCGTTGACGGTGACCGCCGCGGCCACCCCGGTCCCCAGCCCGACGACCAGTCCCGGGTCGGCGTCGCGCAGCGCGCCGAGCCGCAGCTCGGCGTGCGCGGCGGCCTTCAGGTCGTTCACCACCCGCACGTGCGTCAGGTTCAGGTGGGCGCGGACCGCGTCGGCCAGCCGCAGCCGCTCCCAGCCGGGGACGTTCGGCGCCAGCTCGATGCCGTCGTCGTGCACGATGCCGGGTGAGGCGATGCCGGCCGCGACGATGGTGCCGCCGGTCTGCTCGGCGAGGTCGCGCGCCCGGTCCAGCGCCCGGGTGAGGGCCTGCGGCGCGCCCTGCTCGGCGTTCGTGGGCAGGCGCTCGGAAACGAGCAGCCGGCCGTCGGTGTCACCCACGCCGATGGCCATCTTGGTGCCGCCGAAGTCGATGCCGAGCAGGCGCGGGTTTGCCGGTCGTTCCATGGTGATGTCAGATCGCCCTTCGGGCCGTCGGTCCAGATCACGTGGTCGCCGCGACACGACGTCCGCGACCACGGCCAGCGGCGTCGGCCGGCCCGTCACTGGCCTGCCCTCGCCGCGACCGCCTCGGCGAGAGCCGCGTCGGCACGGGTCAGCCGGTCGCGCAACGCCTGCGCCCGCTCCTGCACCGCGTCGAGCATTGTAGACAGTCGTCCGACCTGGTCCCGGACGGCCGCCTCGCCGGGCCCGTCGGCCTGGGCCCGGCGCAGCACGAGTTCGGGGCGGACGGCGGCGGCCAGCAGGTCCCGTACCGCGGCGTCGTCGAGCGTCAGGCCGAGGTCGGCCGCGGTGGACCGGACCAGCTCCCCGGTCCAGGTGGCCGGAGCGCCGCCGCGTACCAGCCGGCCGAGCAGCGAGTGGGCGCCCCGGAACGGCACGCCGTGGCGGGCCAGCGCGTCGGCCGCGGCGGTGGTGGTGGCGCCGGAGGCCACGATCTCCTCACCGGACGGCGGGCGCTGCGGGTCCAGCTTCTCGATCAGGCCGCCGAGCAGGGAGAAGAACCGGTACGCCCGGTCGTCGCCGTCCCAGAGCCGGGCCTGCACGTCGGTGGTGGCGTTGTTGGAGTCCTCCCACCAGGCCGCGCCGACGTTGTTCAGCACGCTCGCCGCGTCGGCCGCCGAGGCGCCCGCCATCGAGACGAGGTGCTCCAGCACCACCGGGTTGCGCTTCTGCGGCATGATGCTGCTGCCCTGGGTGAACTCGCCGGGCGTGACCACCCAGCCCCAGCTCAGCCAGTCCATCAGCGTGCGGGCCAGCCGGGCGCCGGTGGCCAGCGCCTGCGCGTTGAGCGTGGCGACCCGGACCAGGTGGTCCGCGCCGGCCACCGCCTCGTACGAGTTGACGATCAGCTGGTCGAAGCCGAGCAGGTCGGCCAGTCGGCGGGGCGAGATGTCCAGGTCGGTGCCGGCGAACGCGCAGGAGCCCAGCGGCGAGCGGTTCATCTCGTCCAGCAGGTCGGCGTACGCGGCGGCCTCACCGGCGAGCGCCTCGGCGTAGCCGGCGAAGACGTGCCCGATGCTGGTCGGCTGGGCCGGGCGGCGGTGCGTGTAGCCGGTGATCACCACGTCGGCGTGCCGGTCCGCGCGGTCCAGCACGGTACGGCCGGTGGCCAGCAGCGCGTCGAGCACCTGGAGCAGCTGGTCGCGCAGCACCATCCGGAACACGCCGGCGTCGAGGTCGTTGCGGCTGCGCGCGAGCTGCACGCTCAGTTGCGACACCTCGATGCCGGCCGCGGCGGCGAGCCGCTTCTCCAGCGTGTAGTAGACGTCCTCGACGCTGCCGTCGTACTCCAGTTCCTCCGGCCGGTCGCCGGTGAGGGCGACCAGGCCTCGCAGCATCGTCGCGGCGGCCTCGTCGGAGATCAGTCCCTGCTCGGCGAGCATCACGACGTGGGCCTTGCTGGCCGTGACCATCGCCGGGTAGAGGTGGGCGACGTGGTGGTCGAACACGACGCGCAGATGGTGCTGTTGGTAGACGGTCAGTGACGGGCTCATGGTGGCCTCCCGAGGTGGTGCGTTGTCGTGCGGCGTGCCGCGCGTGGTCATCCGGTCGTCCGGTCCGGCCGGTCGGCGCCGGGCGGCCCGGGCAGCGGCGCGGCCAGCCACGCCTCGACCAGCTGGCGCAGGCGGGTGCCGGCGGTGACGCGGATCCGGTCGCCGGCCTCCCGGCCGGCCAGCGAGACGTGGCCCGACCAGCCCTGCCAGGGATCCGGCCGCGACTCCACCAGCACGTACGGGTACGGGGTGGGCAGCTTCGGTTTCGGCGGCAGGTCCGGCGCCGCGTCGAGGCGCACCGCGTCCGGGTCGAAGCCGAGCACCGCGGAGCTCTCGTACGCGCCGCCGTGTCCCCGGGCCGGCAGCTCACCGAACATCTCGGTGGTCTCGTCCGGGCCGACGAGCTGGAACCAGTTCACCAGCATCATGCTGGCCCGGTGCCGCCCGGACACCCACTCCATCGCGGCGCGGACGGTGGACATGTTGGCGTCGTGCCCGTTGACCACGAGCACCCGGGTGAAGCCCGCCTCGACGATGCCGGCGAGCACGTCGGCGAGGTAGCCGACGGCGATCTCCGGCCGCAGCGCCACGGTGCCCGGCCACTGCCGGGTCTGGCCCGGGCAGGCGGCGTACGGCGTGGCCGGGAACAGCACCGCCCGGGCGGACCCGGTGGCCAGTTCCCCGGCGAAGCCCTCGGCCAGGATCAGGTCGGTGCCGATCGGCAGGTGCGGACCGTGCCACTCGACCGCGCCGACCGGCAGCACCGCCAGGTCGGCCGCCTCGGTCACGGCGGCGAACGCGTGCCCGGGCACCCGGGTGACCGGGAGCAGCCCTCCCCCGGTCCGCCACCGCTCGATCAGTTCGTCCACTGCTCGGCCCTCCGGGTCGCGGTGCGGCTGCTCTCCAGCCGCCCGGAGAACCACATCACCACGAAGATGAGCAGCACCTGGAGCATGCCGTAGGCGGCCGCGGTGCCCAGCTCGAAGCTGTACATCCGGTTGTTGATGGCGACCGAGATCGGCACCGTCGACGAGGTGTAGATGAGCACCGAGGCGACGAACTCGCCGACACCGTGCACGAACGCCAGCAACGCGCCGGCGAGCACGCCGGGCAGCATCAGCCGCACGGTGATCGTGTAGAACGCGCGCAGCCAGGAGGCGCCCAGGTTGCGCGCCGCGTCCTCCAGCGACGGGTCGATCAGCGCCAGCGTCGCGGAGCTGGACCGGAACACGATCGGCAGGAACCGCACGAAGTAGGCAAGCGGCAGGATCCAGAACGTGCCGACCAGCACCTGCCCGAAGCTGAAGGCGTTGCCGGTGCTGAACGCCGAGATCAGGTTGATCGCCACGACGGTGCCGGGCAGCGCCCAGGCGATCATCACGGCCACGTCGAGCAGGCCGCGCCCGACGAACGTCAGCCGCCGCACCGCGTACGCGACGAGCACGCCGATCACCACGCAGCCCACGACCGCGAGGAGGCTCATCTGCACCGAGTTGAGGATCGGCTGGAACGCCTTGGGGTCGGTGAAGATGGTGACGAAGTTCTCGAAGGTGTACGTCGGCGGCAGCACCTCGGTGGTCCAGGACCGGTCCTCGGAGAACGCGACGAGCGCGATCGCGCCGACCGGGGCGAGCAGGACCAGCGTGGCCAGCACCGAGGCGAGCGGGGCCAGCCAGCGGCCGATCGGGTTGGTGATCTCCCGCCGGACCGCCGAGACGCCCTTGGACTGGGACTGGTAGTTACGCCGCCCCTCGTACCAGCGCATGCTCAGCAGGAAGATGATCGAGACGATGCCGAGCACCGAGGCGTACGCGGAGGCCATCGGCAGGTCGCCGTTGGTGCGGTTGATGTAGATCTGCATCGTCATGGTCTGGCTGACGTTGAACAGCAGCGGCGCGGTGTAGGACGCCAGCGACGTCATGAAGACCAGCAGCGACGCCGAGATCAGCGCCGGGGTGAGCATCGGCAGCAGGACGGTGCGCCACACGCGGACCCGGCCCGCGCCGAGGTTGTACGCGGCCTCCTCGACCGACGGGTCCATGCCGGCCAGCGCCGCCGAGGCGGCCAGGAAGAAGAACGGGTACATGGTGAACGTGTGCACCACCAGCACGCCGGCGATGCCGTCGAAGGCAAGGACCGGCTTGTCGGTGCCGAGCAGCGCCTGGAGGCCGCGCGGCACGATGCCGATGTTGCTGTAGAGCAGCTGGAAGGACACGGCGCCGATCAGCGGCGGCAGCGCCGCCGGCACCAGGATGAACGCCTCGATGAGCCGCCGGCCGCGGAAGTGGAACCGCTTGAGCAGGAACGCCATCGCCACGCCGACGACGCCGCAGAGCAGCACGCTCGCGGCCGAGATGAACAGCGAGGTGAACAGCGACTCGCGGGCCACCCCGGAGGAGGAGAGGAACTGGAGGTAGTTGTCGCTGCCGTTGGCGCTGACGCTCTCCCGGAAGGTGGCGAACATCGGCTGGACGACGAAGCCCCAGAGCACCAGGACCAGCGGCAGCACCAGCAGGTAGGGGAACCATCGGGAGTTCGCCCCGCCGGCCAGGCGCTGGCCGAGGGCCGCCGCCCAGCCGGGGGCGGGCGGGGTCGCAGCGGTCACGGCTTGACCACCCAGAGCCGCTCCGGTGTGAGCCGCAGGCCCACGACGTCGCCGAGCGCGATGCCGGCGGGCGCGTCGACCAGGGCGGCCATCACGTCGTCGCCGTCGACGTCGACAGTCACGTGGGTGGCCATGCCGGTGAACTCGACGTGGCTGACCCGGCCGCGCATGGCCGCCGTCTCGTCGTCGCCGCCGAGCGCGATGTGCTCGGGGCGCGCGGAGACCAGCGCGGTGTCGCCCTCGGCGAGACCGTGTCCGGTGGGCGCGCCGATCTCGATGGTGGCGCCGCCGGGCAGGCGTACCCGGACGCGCTGCTCCGTCGCGCCGGTCACCGGCAGGCTCAGCACGTTGCTGCGTCCGATGAACCGGGCCACGAACGCGTTCGCGGGCTGGTAGTAGACCTCGTGCGGGGTGCCGACCTGCTGGACCCGGCCGGACTCCATCACGGCGATCCGGTCCGACATCGCCATCGCCTCGGCCTGGTCGTGCGTGACGTAGATCGAGGTGGTGCCGCTCTCCCGCTGGATGCGCCGGATCTCGGCGCGGGTCTCCTCGCGCAGCTTCGCGTCGAGGTTCGACAGCGGCTCGTCGAGCAGCATGGTGCGGGGACGGATGACCAGGGCCCGCGCCAGCGCGACGCGCTGCTGCTGGCCGCCGGAGAGCGCGTCGATGCGCCGGTCGCCGTACCCGGCGAGGTGCACCTGGGCGAGCGCCTCGGTGACCCGGCGGGTCTGCTCGGCGCGGGAGACCCGGCGGACCTTGAGCCCGTACGCGACGTTCTGCGCCACAGTCATGTGCGGGAACAGGGCGTAGTTCTGGAACACCATGCCGGTGTCCCGCTTGTTCGGCGTCCAGTGGGTGACGTCGTCGTCGCCGAAGTGGATGTGACCGGACGTCGGGAAGTAGAAGCCGGCCACCATGCGCAGCGTCGTCGTCTTGCCACAACCGCTCGGTCCGAGCAGCGTGAAGAACTCGCCGGCTCCGATGGTGACGGTGACGTCATCGACCGCCGCGGAGTCGCTCGACTTGGCGAAGCGCTTACTGACCGCCGTCAGTCGGACATCGATCATTTCGTGGGTCCTTCCAGGACGAAGCCGGGCCGTGCCGGAGCACGGCCCGGTTCCGAGCGTCTTAGCCCTTGCCCTTGATCTGGGCGTTCCAGTGGGTGATCCAGGCGGTCTCGTTCTTGCCGATCACGTTCCAGTCGACGTCCATCGGCTTGAGGTCGAGCTTGGTCAGCCACTCGGGCTTCTCGGCGATGTCGACGGCGGGGATCTGGAAGTAGTCCTTGGCCAGGCTGGCCCGCAGCGAGTCGTCGAACAGGAACTCGAGGAACTTCTTCGCGCCCTCGCTGTTGCCGCCCTTGACCGCCGCGACGCCGTCGACGAGCACCGGCGCACCGGAGGCCGGCATCACGTAGCCGAAGGGCATCTTCTCGTTGGCCTGCAGCAGGATGTCCTGGAGGTTCCAGGCGCTGACCACGCCCTGCTCACGCGACATCTTCAGGTAGAGGTCGCTGGGGTTGGCGGCGTACTCGACGGTGTTGGCGTCGAGCTTGCGCAGCCAGTCGTAGCCGGGCTGCGGGTTCGACCCGTCGGCCGTGAAGCGCTGGATCATCGAGGCGTAGATCGAGCGCATGGTGCCGGAGGCGGCCACGTCCCGAATGATGATCTTGTCTTTCCACTTCGGGTCGACCAGGTCGTCCCAGTCCTTCGGCGCGGTCTCCGGGGTCAGCGCCTTGTTGTTGTACATGATGACCTCGGGCAGCAGGATCTCGCCGAACCAGCGGCCCTCGGCGTCCTTGTACCGCGCGTCGATCTTCGAGGCGAAGGACGGCTGCCAGGACTCCAGCAGGCCCTCCGACGCGCCGGCGGCGAGGCCCTGCTGGGTGCCGCCCCACCAGACCGACGCCTGCGGGTTGGCCTTCTCGGCGCGGACCCGCTCGAGCACCTCCTGGGCGCCCATGTTGAGCACCTCGACCTTGCCCTTGTACTCGGGGTTCTTGGCCGTGAACTGCTCGACGACGTAGTCGGTGACCGACTTGTCACGGGCGCTGTAGATGACGACCTTCTCGGCCGACGCGGAGCCGGAGGAGCCGGTGTCCTTGTCGTCGTCGCTGCTGCCGCACGCGCTGACGGCAAGCAGTGCGCTGAACGCGACGGCCAGGGCCAAACGACGTTTCATTGGTACCTCCATTTTGCGGGGGAACTATCGGAAGCGGGGAAAGTCGGTGTGCGATCCCGTCCCGGGACCGGGGTGTGCCGCATCGCGCCGCGACCGGCCGTCCGGCGTACGGACGTGGTCGCCGCGAGGACGGCGGTGACGATGGGGTGGGTGTGGTGTCGGGGCCGGGGTCAGGGGTGGTCGGGGGCCGGGGTCGGGTGGTGGTCAGGGAAGCGAGGGTCGGGGCACCGCGGCCGAGAGCGCGTAGCTGATCGCTCCGTGCAGCACGGCCTGGTCGCCCAGGGTGGCGCGGCGCACCTCGGTGGGGGCCGGCGTCCGGGCGGAGACGAGGGCCTGGAGCTGGTCCAGGGCCGCGTCGTCGAGTTCCGCGGCGGCGCCGCTGAGCAGCACCATTCCCGGATCGACCACGCAGGCACAGGAGAGGATGAGCCCGGCCCAGGCGCCGAGCACCTCGTCGAGGTAGTCGCGGGCGGGCGCCGAGGTCGCGGCAAGCCGGCTCAGCTCCCGTACCGGCGACTCGGGCCGGCGGCCCGGGTTGAGCGCGACCACCCGCTCCGCTATGGCGTTCACCGACCACTGGGCCTCGAACTCGCCCACACCGGTGTAGCGGCGCTCGGTCGCGCCGCCCAGCGGCAGGAAGCCGACCTCGCCCGCGGCCCCGCTGGCGCCGCGGCGGACCTTGCCGTCGAGCACGAGCCCGGCGCCGATGCCGTCGGCCACGTGGATCAGCAGCAGGTTGGCCACGTCCGCACCGGCGCCGGCGACGCACTCGCCGGCGGCCATGAGGTTGACGTCGTTGTCGACGACCACCGGTACGCCGAGCCGCCGCTGCACCGACTCGCCGATCGGCCACGCCTCGACCAGTCCGACCGACGGCGCGAGGCGTACCGCGCCGTTGCTGGACACCCCGGGCACCGCGATCGCGACGCCGCGAAGCGACGGCAGGTTGTCGCCGACCAGGTCGAGCACGAACTCGCAGACGGTCTCCACCACGTCCGCGCCGAGCCGCGCGACGCGGTGCGCGATGACCGAGCCCTCGCTGTCGGCGATCTCGCAGCTGATCCGGGGCGGCTCCAGCGACACCGCCGCGACGAGCTCGGCGCGGGGGTTGAACTCGAGCATCTCCCGGGGCCGGCCGGTGGTGGGCGCGCCGGGGCCGCGTTCGATGAGGTAGCCCTCGGCGACCAGCTCCCGCACGAGCGCGGTCACGGTGGCCGCCGAGAGGCCGGTCATCTCGGCGAGGTCCACCCGGGACAGCCGTCGGGCCTGCCGGGCGGCCAAGATCACCGAGAGACGCTTGATCTCACGGGACCGCTCTCGGCTGACCGGGCTGGTCGGGGCTTTGTCAGACACGCTTTCTTCCTAGTGAGAAAAAAGTGTGGCGTCAAGTAACGAGATGATCTCGACGCTCCGAGCAGGAGATTTTTGGTAAGCCGCAAGCCGGGCGGGCCGGGGCCACCCCGACATGGCGCGCAAAATTGGGCCCTCGCGTCCACATTGGCCCCGCAAAACCGGACAAAGTATTTCCCGCGCCTGCCGCCGCTTCGACACGCAGACCGCTGAGCTGCGTGGATCGTTTCTTCGAATAAGGAAGAAAGTCGGCGAGGGCTATTGACGACGCCTCCGCAAGATCCCTAGGTTACGGCCCGAAGGCCTTCCGGTGGATCGACCCGTTCCCACCGTCTGCACCGCTCACGCCGTGACGGTGCGCGTAACCACCATCCCGTTGTCGAGCACCACGACCAGTGAGGACGCGTTGTCCTCAGTGGACAGCTGTCCGTGTCACGGCCCGACGCGAGCCACCGGGTCAGCCGGCCCGCGCCGGGTCCGTGACCGTCCCCCAGCCGCAGCACTCCCGCTTCGAGACGAAGAGGTATGCCCATGAGATGGCGCACCAGCGCGGCGATCGCCATGTGCGGTCTGCTGTCGTTGGGCCTGGCCACTCCGGCCCAGGCCAACCCCCAGAACGCAGCACCGAAGAAGTCCGACAAGCCCGTCGACCTGGACATCATGTTCATCGGCGCCCACCCGGACGACGAGGCCGGCCAGCTCGGCATGCTCGGATACTGGAACGAGTATCACGGCATGAAGGCGGGCGTCATCACCACCACCCGCGGCGAGGGCGGCGGCAACGCCACCGGTCTCGAAGAGGGCCCGGAGCTCGGCATCCTGCGGGAGGCCGAGGAGCGCAAGGCCGTCGGCTGGGCCGGCGTCGAGCACATCTACAACCTGGACGCGCTCGACTTCTGGTACACCGCCAGCGCCCCGCTGACCGAGGAGGTCTGGGGCCACCAGGAGACGCTGTCCCGGATCGTGCGGGTCCTGCGGACCACCAAGCCCGAGGTCATCCTCACGATGAACCCGTCGGCGACGCAGGGCAACCACGGCAACCACCAGAAGGCGGCCATGCTGGCCGTGGAGGCCTTCTACGCGGCGGCCGACCCGAAGGCGTTCCCGGACCAGATCAAGAAGGAGGGCCTCGCGCCCTGGCGGGTCTCCCGCATCTTCCAGACCGGCGGCAGCGGCACCGCCAGCAACGGCCCCGCCTGCGAGACCACGTTCACGCCGGCCGAGGCCAGCAACGTCGTCTTCGGCACCTGGCAGGGCTACGAGTCGGCGCGCCACGACGGCAACCGGTGGAACACGGTCCAGACCTGGGCCCGCCGGGAGTACGTGTCGCAGGGCTGGGGCAACAGCTCCTTCCCGACCACCAACCCCGACGCCATCGGCTGCAACCGGCTGACGCTGATCGACACCCGCACCCCGTACCCGGACCCGAACGTCGGCGCCGGCACGGGCGCGCTCCAGGGCGCCACCGTGCGCGCCCCGGGCGGCCTGCCGCTGGGCACCGAGGTCCACGTGCGTCCGCGCACCTGGGAGGCCGTCGCGGGCCAGCCCATCAAGGTGGACACCGTCCTGTACGCCGAGAAGGCCATCCCGGGCGCCAAGGTCACCCTGAACGCGCCGGCCGGCTGGACGGTCAGCGGCAACGGCGAGGTCGGCACGCTGACCCCGCGTAAGCAGGTCGTGAAGACCTTCACCGTCACGCCGCCCGCGCAGGTCGAGGTGGGCACCCGCTTCAAGCTCGACGCCACGCTGACCAGCAAGAAGGACGGCAGCGGCACCAGCAGCGCCCGGGTTCAGGGCACCGCGCCGGTGCGCGGCACGCTGGAGCCGCTGGAGGAGATCGCCGACTTCCGCGCATGGGCCGTGCGGAACAAGACCCAGCAGCTCGACGCGCTCATCGAGTCCCTGCTGAACATCCCCAGCGGTGGCACCCGCAGCGTCAAGGTCAACCTGACCAACCACGGCACCCGCGTCGAGTCCGGCGCGGTCAAGCTGAACGTCCCCGCCGGCTTCTCGGTGGCCGAGCAGCAGGTGCCGTACAGCGGGCTGCAGCCGGGCGCCAGCACCTCGGTGACGTTCACCGTCACCAACACCGACACGTCGCTGCCGACGGCCAACCGGGCGCCGGACAACGGCGCCTACCGGGTGCAGATCGAGACCAGCTACACCGGGGGCAGCGCCAGCGAGCCCGGCGCGTTCAACCTGGTCCCGGTCACCACGATCCCGAAGGCCACCACCGCGCCGACTGTGGACGGGCACGCCCACGACCACGAGTACACCGGCGAGGTCATCGACATCTCCACCCGCTGGGAGGGCACCGCCGCCCCGGCGTCGGACATCTCCGGCACCGCCCAGCTGACCCACACCGACGACGCCCTGTACGCCCTCTTCACCATCACCGACGACGTGCTCGGCACCGTCCTGCCGCCGGAGGACTGCAAGCGTCCGCGGCGTAACGACAACATCGAGTTCGGCATCGACCCGCGCGGCAACTCGGCGAACACCTCCACCGTGTTCAACATGGCGCTCTTCCCGGCCACGAACGACCCGGCCAACGGGAACCCGCCGTGCTTCGCCCGGGAGCGGGACAACCACCAGGGCGGCCCGGAGACCGCGCCGGGTGTGGAGATCGCCTCCGTCGTGACCAGCAACCCGTACACGGGGTACCGGATCGAGGTCAAGATCCCGTTCAGCGTGCTGCCGGACACCATCGACCCGAACCGGATGGGCCTGAACATCCTGGTCAACGACTCGGACACGCAGGACCTGACCGCGCAGACCCGGGTCGGCTGGTCGACCTGGAGCGGCGTACGGGCCGACCCGTGGCGCTGGGGCAACGCGACGCTGCCGGACCTGGCGGCGAAGCCGTCGGCGCCGAAGGCTCCGATCATGCCGGACACCGCGGCGCTGAGTGTCGACTCGCCGCAGACCCTCCTGCAGTCCGTCTCGGACGGGGTGGCGCCCGGCGGCTACGCCAAGCTGCCGGACGACACCGTGAAGATCAAGAAGGTCACCCACACCGCGAACAAGGTGTCGGTCCAGCTCCAGGTGAAGAAGGCGGGCACCGCCCGGGCCTTCATCTGGGACGGCACCCGGGTCGTGGCGCAGGCCAAGGCCGACCTGCGCAAGGACGGCACGCTCGTCCTGCCGGTGAGCGGGTCGCTTCCGGCCGGCACCTCGCTGCTCGTCTCGTACGAGCACGACGGCGCCACCACCGCTTCGGCGAAGAAGCTGAGCTGACCGGACGGTGAGTGCGTCGACCTGACGCGTGCGCCGCGATGGGCCGGGCCGGCAGGCCCGGCCCATCGTGCCGTCGTACTACCCGGACCGTGAGCCGATCGGCGGACCGGCGCCGATCGCGGCCGGCGCCTCGGCCGGCTCCCGCCACCAGCGGCGTGACGCCAGCGCGGCCAGCCCGGCCCCGGCGGCGTTGAGCAGGACGTCGTCGACCGAGGAGACCCGGTCCAGCCGCAGGACGTACTGCGCCACCTCGACCACTACCGAGCAGCCGGCGGCGAGCGCCAGGATCCGCGGCACCGATGCCAGCGCCGCGAACCGCAGCGGGGCGAAGAACCCGAGCGCCGCGAAGACCAGCAGGTTGCCGACGATCTGGACCGTCACCGTCAGCGGCCCGCTCGCGAGGACGGTGAGCAGGTCCCGCAGCGGCACCAGGCTCACCCGGCCGGGGACGGCACCGGCCCGCTCCCCCGGCAGCATGATCATCCAGACCCAGGGCGCGGTCCCGTAGACGATGCCCACCTCGGCCACCGACCTGCGCCACACCGCCGCCCCGGCGCCGCGCCGGCGGGCCAGGAGCCACACGGCGAGCGCGGCGGCCGGCAACGCGGCCACCGTGACGAGCACGACCCCGGTGATCGTGCCGAACCAGCCGTGCCATCCCGCGACCACGCCACCTCCACCTCCGTCCGGCCGGCAGCCGTCCGGGTGCCATCCTGCCTCCTGCCGCGCGTCGTCCTCCGCGAGCACCGGCCGGTCCCGTCGAGTACGCGGGGAGCCCGGCCGGCACGCCCCCGGTCCTCACCCGTCGGCGCGGGCCGCCGGCGGCGTGGCCATCCGGTGATTCTGGCCGGGCACCCGGAAGTGGTGGAACGTGACGGTGGCGCTGAGATCGAGCGCGTGCACCCAGTGCCACCACCCGACCGGCACCAGCAGCATCTGCCCCGGTTCGAGCACGGTCTCCAGCACCGTCGCCTCGGCGTACCGGGGATGCCGGTCGAGGTCCGGCCGCGCCGCGTCCACCGCGCTGAACGTCCCGCCGCGGGGGTGGACCAGATGCCGCTGGTACGACGGCACCAGCCGGACGTGCTTGCGGCCGAGCACCTGGCAGAGCAGCACCGTGCTGTTGTCCACGTGCAGCGGCGTCACGGTGCCCGCCGGTCCCAGCAGCAGGTGGCCGCCGCCGGCCGGGTCGACGAGGTGCGCGGGCGGCCGCACGTCGGCGGCGAGCGCCCGCAGCGCCCCGTTCCAGTTCTCGTTGCGGGGCACCATGTAGTAGTCGTTCGTCCGCGCGCCGGAGCCGAGCATCGCCAGGTAGTCGACGAAGGCCATGGTGGTGCGGTGCCTGTCGTACTGCCAGGCGTGGTCGGGGTTCGCCTCCCGGCCGGTCATCACCTCGACGACCGCGTCCGGGCAGCTCCGAGCCATCCGGTCCAGTGTCCAGTCCAGCGCCGGCCAGTCCGCCATCAGGCCGTCGAGCACGACCGGCCGGTTGCCGTAGTAGTAACGGCCGAAGAACTCCTCGGCGGTGATGTCGGCCCGGCGCTCCAGGACGCGGCCCCCGTCGTCGTCGCGCAGCACCCGGTAGGTGTCCAGCACCGACTCCATCCAGTCGTAGCGCAGCGCGAGCCGCCGGCAGACGGCGAAGTACGGATGGTCGGCGAGCGCCGCCAGCTCGGCGTCGACGGCGTCGGCGTCCGCGCCGCCGGCCACGGCCGCCGCCCGGGCCTGCCCGGCGGCGACTCCCATCGCCAGGTTCTCGGCGAGCCACTCCCGCCAGACGGGGAGCAGGCCCGGCGCGGCGGCCACGGTCACCGGGTGGCCTCGGCGGACGGAGCGGCCGGCGCGGACGGCCGTAGTGCCAGCACCACGGCGTCGACGCGGCCGTCGGTGGGCGGCGGGGTGAGCCGGGGCGCCCGGGTGTACTCGGAGCAGTTGACGTAGGAATTCTTGACGTGGGCCGGGATGTGGTCCGGCGTGGTTTCGGTCATGCCGGGCAGTCAAGCGGCGAGGCGTCCCGGTCCGCCAGGGACGCCGATCCCGTCCGGCCCGGGACGCCGCCACCACGCCGCACGGCCGATCCCCGGTCCCGTCCCGGCCGGGACATCCGCCCCCGGCCGCCGGGACACCCCCGCCCGGCCCGCCATCCGGCTCACGCCGTTCAGGTGGTCCCCGGCGCCGTGCGTCCTGACACAGTGGACCCGATATGCGTGACGACTTCCGTACCCGGAGGGCGGTGGCCTGGGCGGTCCTCGCCGCCACCGGCGTGCTCACCCTCGGCGCGGTCGCCGGCTGGGCGGTGGCGACTCCCTCGTTCACCGCCACGCAGCTCTACTCGCTCGTCGACCTGCTCGACGGCGTCGTCTACGGCGCGGTGGCGTGGCTGATCCTGAGTCGCCGGCGCAGCGGCGGCCGGCTTCCGGGGTGGATCGCCACCGCGACGGCGCTCGGCGGCGCGCTCGCCGCGTGCTGCGGCCAGTGGCAGCTCGCCGTCGGCGGGCCCGCGCTGTTGACCGCCCTGCACCACTGGGCCTGGGTGCCGGGCCTCTACTCGCTCGTCGTGGTCATGCCCTGGCTGCTGCCGGAGCGGCCACCCGGCCGGCTCGAGCGGATCGCCGTCGCGGCCGGCCTCGGGTACGTGGCGCTGACGGTGGCCGTCCTCGTCACCGCGCCGCCTCCGGTGGGCGTGGTGCCGCTGACGCCGGAACTGCGCGAGGCACGCGCCGCGCTGCTGCGACAGCTGTCGCCCGTGCTGCCGTACGCGCTGGTCGTGCTCGGCGTGCTGGCCGCCGCCGGCGTCGCGTGGCGGTGGCGGCGCGGGGAGCCCACACGGCGCAACGGCCTCGGCTGGGTGACCGCGGGCAGCGCGCTGCTCACCCTGGCCTTCCTGACCACGCTCCTGCCGCCGGCGGTGGCGCCGCCGACCGCGCCCGCGCTGCTGATGCTCGCCTCCCAGGCGTTCTTCCCCGCCGCGGTGGCAGTGGTGGTGCTGCGCCAGCAGTTGTGGGGAATGCGGCTGGCCGTGCGGCGCACCCTGGTCTGGTACCTGATGACCGCCATGGTGATCGCCGCCTACTGCGTGGCGGTCGCGTTGCTCGACCGGCTGCTGCCGCGGGCCGTGCCGCTGCCGCAGCTGCTGGTCACCGGCGCGATCGCGGCCGCGTTCCAGCCGGTCCGCGCGCTCGTGCAGCGACGGGTGGACGGCCTCGTGCACGGTGAGGCGCCCGAACTCCTGCTGCACCGGGTGGTGCGCAGCGGCGGCAGCACGAGCGACATCGGCGCGGCGGTGGCCACCGCGCTACGGCTGGCCGACGTGCTGATCACCGAGGACGAGGCGCAGCCGCCGCCGCGTGAGGGCGGCCCGCCGGTCACCGTGCCGCTGCTGCGGGGCGACCGGCTCGTCGGCCACCTGCACGCCTGGCCCCGGCCCGGCGAGCTGCTCGACGAGCGGGCCGGCGAGGCGCTCGCCGTGCTCGCCCCGGTGGTCGCCGCGATGGTGGAGCTGGTCGGCACCAACCGGGATCTGGCCCGGTCGCGGCAACGGCTGGCGGAGGTACGCGACGAGGAGCGCCGCTCCCTGCGCCGGGACCTGCACGACGGCCTCGGGCCGGCGCTCAGCGGCATCGGACTGGGCCTGGCGGCCACCCGCAACCTGCTGCGCCGCGACCCGGACCGGGCCGAGGAGCTGCTGGACCGGTTGACCGAGGAGCTGACCGCCCGGGCGGCGGAGGTGCGGGAGATGGCACACGGACTGCTGCCTCCGGTGCTCGCCGACGGCGGGCTGCGCCCCGCCCTGGACGTGCTGCGCGCGCAGTACGCGCGGGCCGGGCTGCGGATCGTGATGCGGGCTCCCGCCTCGCTGGACCCGCTGCCGGAGCCGGTCGCCACCGCCGCGTACGGCGTCACCGCCGAGGCGGTGCGCAACGTGCACCGGCACGCCGGTGTGGACACCTGCACCGTGTCGCTGGACCGGCGGCCGGATCTGCTCCGGGTCACCGTCACCGACGAGGGCCGGGGGGTGGCCGCCGGGCCGGTCCGCCCGGGCGTGGGCCTGCACGCCATGCGGGAACGCGCACAGGCGGTCGGCGCGACGCTGACCGTCGGACCGGCCGCCTCCCGTGGCACCACCGTCTGCCTGACCGTCCCCCTGGAGCGCCGGTGACCGACCGCCCGATCCGCGTCGTCGTGGTGGACGACCACCCGGTCTTCCGGCTCGGCATGAGCGCGCTGCTGGACACCCTCGACGGCATCGAGTGCGTCGGCGAGGCCGCCGACGCGACCGGGGCCGGGACGCTCGTCGACCGGGCCCGGCCCGACGTGGTGCTGATGGACCTGCATCTCGGTCAGGGATCCGGGATCGAGGCCACCCGCGCGCTGAGCCGGGCGCATCCGGAGGTCCGGGTGCTGGTGGTGACCATGCTCAACGACGACGCCTCACTCGTCGCCGCGGTACGTGCCGGAGCGCGTGGTTACGTGCTCAAGGGTGCGTCGGCCGCGGACGTGGAACGGGGCATCAGGGGCGTGGCCGGCGGGGATCTGGTCCTCGGCGGTCCGCTCGCCGACCGCGCGGCCGCCCTGCTGGGCGCCCGCGCCGACGGCCCGTTCCCAGAGCTGACCGAACGGGAACGTGAGGTGCTGGACCTGCTCGCCCGGGGCCTGTCGAACCCGCTCATCGCACACCGGCTCGGGCTGAGCGCCAAGACGGTGCGCAACAACGTCTCCGCCATTCTGGTGAAACTCCGCCTCGGCAGCCGCGCCGAGGCGATAGCCCGGGCGCGCGACCACGGCATCGGTGTGCCGAACGCCCCGGAACTGCCTCCGTCCCGGGCCCGCTGACCGGCGGGCCGCGCAGTTCCGCTTTCCGATCCCGGGCGATTCCGCGCCGGCACCGGGTGCCGATTCCGGCGCACCTGACCAGGCCGGGAGCGGATCGGTAAAGGGCAGGCACGCGCGAGGAAACAAAGCCTTCCCTAACGAAGGCAAGGCTCATCTTCGCCGAGCCCGGACACCACACGGAAACGGCGGTTAACCGCCACCGGCCCCGTATTCTGTTGTTAGGGTGAGCATGATCCGAACTGGCGGCCGACGGGTTTGCGAACCGGCCGCTCGGCAAATACCAGATGGCGTTCGAGCACCACGAGGCCGGCCTTTCCGTTCCGCCGGCCCGCATGACTTGGAGGCACCATGAAGACGCTGTTGCAGTCTCCGCCGGTACGTGAGTGCGCCGCCACCGCGTGCAGCTTCAACGACAACGGCTGTCACGCTCCCGCGATCACCGTCGCGGCGTCCGCCGACGCGGCCTCCTGCGCGACCTTCGTCGAGTCGTCGCTCAGCGGCGGGATCGCTGAGGTCACCGGCGCGGTGGGCGCGTGCGCGCGGGCCGAGTGCGTGTTCAACGCCAACCTCGCGTGCACGGCCGAGTCGATCACGGTCGGGCCGGGCGCCACGGTCAGCGACTGCCTGACCTACCAGCCCGCCTGACGAATCCGGACACCGCGCTCGGACGGGTCACGACGGTCACCGTCGTGACCCGTCCCGCACGTGCGGCACTCGACCCGCCGTTGCACAGGTAAGCCTTACCTACTACCGTCTGACCTGGGCCGACATCACCCTTCCCGGCCGAGGAGACAGACATGGCGTTGCACCCCGCCGGGCGCCCGGCCCTGCCGGCCGGCGTCGCCCCGCTCATCGTGGGGCCGTCGGCGGTCACCGCCACGCCTCGCGACGCCGTCGCCGCCCGGTGCGTGCTGAGCGCCGCCTCCTCGCTGCGGCTCACGCTCGGCGACACCACAGCCGATCTCCTCCGCGCCCACGTCGTCCTCCCCGACGGCACGATCGTCCTGGCTGTCGACGCGATGAGCCGCACCGGTGGCCTGCTGGTCGCCGCGCGCGGCCACGGCGGCGCGGTACGCCTCGACGTGACCGACCTCGCCCCGGTCGCCGTACGCTCCCGGGTGCGGGCCCGGCTGCGGGTCCTCGGCACCGTCCGCCGCTTCGACCCGGCAGTCCTCGACGCCTGCGATCCGGTCACCGTCATGTCGCTGCTCGACCTGCCCCCGGTGGCGTTGTGGGCGATCGAGCCGGACGAGATCGTCCTCGACCGGGCCGCCGCTCCCGTCGTGGTGGACCCCGGCGCGTACCTCGCCGCCCGGCCGGACCCGATCGCCGTCGACGAGGCCGCCCACCTCGCGCACCTGGCCCGCTGCCACGGCGACGTCCTCGACCGGCTCGCCGCGCTCGTCGACCCCGCCGTCAGCACCGGCGCGACCCGGATCGTCCCGGTCGCGCTCGACACCGGCGGCATCGTGCTGCGCGCGGAGCGGCCGGACGGTCACGCCGACACCCGGCTACCCTTCGCCCGCCCGGTCACCTCGGGCACCGGCCTGGCCGAGGCGCTGCGGACGCTGCTCGCCCGCTAGCGGACGCCGTGTGTGACGGTGACGGCGAGGCGGCGGGGCACGGCCGGGGGCTTGCACGTTGATTAGATACCTGTCAACCTAGAGGCATGTCGAATCAGCAGGCGCCGATCCCCCTCGTCGACCTCGACGCCGACCCGTCGTGCTGCCCCTCACTGGCGCAGCGCCGGGTCCCGGCCGAGACGGCTGCGGTCCTCGCACCCGCCTTCAAGGCCCTCGGCGACCCGGTCCGGCTGCAGCTGATGTCGATGATCGCCTCCGCCGAGGCCGGCGAGGTGTGCGTGTGCGACCTGACACCGGCGTTCGACCTGACCGGGCCGACGATCTCCCACCATCTCCGGACGTTGCGCGAGGCGGGCCTGGTCGACGCCGAGCGGCGGGGCACCTGGGTCTACTACCGCCCACGACCGCAGATCCTGCGCCAGCTCGCCGGCCTGCTGTCGATCGATCCGGCCGCCGCGGCGCAGCGGTAGCCGCTGTGGCGCCGACACCCACAGGAGTACCCATGAGCACCCTCACCGGGGCCGGCCACGCCCCGCCGGTGGCGGCACGCCTGTCGCGCCTGGACCGGTTACTGCCGGTCTGGATCGGCCTGGCCATGGTCGCCGGCCTGCTGCTCGGCCGGATCGTTCCCGGCCTGGACGACGCTCTCGACGCCGTCAAGGTCGGCGGCATCTCCCTGCCCATCGCCCTCGGCCTGCTGATCATGATGTATCCGGTGCTGGCCAAGGTCCGCTACGACCGCCTCGACACCGTCACCGGCGACCGGCGTCTCCTGGTCTCGTCGCTGATCCTCAACTGGATCGTCGGTCCCGCACTCATGTTCGCCTTGGCCTGGGTGTTCCTGGCCGACCAGCCGGAGTACCGCACCGGTCTGATCATCGTCGGCCTGGCCCGCTGCATCGCGATGGTCATCATCTGGAATGACCTGGCCTGCGGCGACCGGGAGGCGGCAGCGGTCCTCGTGGCCATCAACTCGGTGTTCCAGGTCCTCGCCTTCGGCCTGCTCGGCTGGTTCTACCTGTCCGTGCTGCCGGGCTGGCTCGGTCTGGACGGCGCCGCGCTGGAGGTCTCCGGCTGGGACATCGCCGGCAACGTGCTCGTCTTCCTCGGCATCCCACTGCTCGCCGGCTATCTCTCCCGCCGCCTCGGCGAGCGCGCCAGGGGCCGCGACTGGTACGAGCGGCGATTCCTGCCCCGGGTCGGGCCCGTCGCACTGTACGGGCTGCTGTTCACCATCGTCGTTCTGTTCGCTCTGCAGGGCGAGGCCATCACCGACCGGCCGGTCGACGTGGCCCGCATCGCCCTGCCGCTGCTGGCCTACTTCGCCCTCATGTGGGCCGGCTCCTACCTGCTCGGCCGGGCCATCGGCCTGAACTACGAACGCACCACCACGCTGGCGTTCACCGCCGCGGGCAACAACTTCGAACTGGCCATCGCGGTCGCGATCGGCACCTTCGGGATCGCCTCCGGCCAGGCTCTCGCCGGTGTCGTCGGCCCGCTGATCGAGGTCCCGGTTCTCGTCGGCCTGGTCTACGTGTCGCTGTGGGCCCGCGCCCGCCTGTTCGCCACGCCGGGAACCCGGCCATGACATACGGAGGCCCGATGAGCGGCAAGCCCAGCGTCCTGTTCGTCTGCGTGCACAACGCCGGCCGATCCCAGATGGCCGCCGGGTGGCTGCGCCACCTCGCCGGCGACACCGTCGAGGTCCGGTCCGCCGGCAGCGCACCCGCCGACCGGGTCAACCCTGCCGCCGTCGAGGCCATGCGGGAGGTCGGCATCGACATCACCGGTCAGACCCCCCGGCTCCTCCGGTACGAGACGGCGGAGTCCTCGGACGTCATCGTCACCATGGGCTGCGGTGACGCCTGCCCCGTCTTCCCCGGCAAGCGGTACGAGGACTGGAAGCTCGACGACCCCGCGGGCAAGGGCGTCGACGCGGTGCGTCCCATCCGGGACGAGATCCGCACCAGGGTGGAACGGTTGCTCGCCGAGCTGCGCCCCGATGCCTGACACCGCCCGTACGGTCACCCGCCGGCGTCGCACTGACGGTGGTCCGGTCCTGGTTGCACCGGCACGCGGCCGGAGTTGGTGCAACGATGCAGGCGTGGGAACTGCGAAGACTGCCACCCCTGCCATCTCGCCGCTCGCCGGTGAGCCGATCAAGCGCGCCGACGCCGAACGGCTCGCGGGAGTGCTGAAGGCGTTCGCCGACCCGGCCCGGCTACGCCTGCTCAGCCTGATCCAATCCGCTCCGGACGGCGAGGCGTCCGTCAGCGACCTCACCGCGCCGCTCGGTCTCTCCCAGCCGACGGTCAGCCATCACCTCCGGATCCTCACCGAGGCGGGCCTGATCGAGCGGGAGAAGCGGGGTGTGTGGGCGTACTACCGCCTGGTCCCGTCCGCGATCTCGGCGATCGCCGAGTTGTTGACGCCGCCTCGCAAACGGCCGACGAAGAAGGTCCGCTGAGCCGGGGACCGCAGAGCACCAGTACCCCGGCGCCCGCCGGCCCGGCCGCACCACGGCCGGCTCCGGCGACGCCGGTGATCAGGCGTTGCGCGGGCGGTGGGCGACGGTGAGGACGTGGGTGGTCGGCCAGTCCAGCGGCCGGCCGTCCAGGTCGGTCAGCGACGCGACCGGCGCGATCCGATTGTCGAGCACCCAGTCGTTGCGGACCGGGGCCGAGGCCGGGCCGATCTCGAAGCCAACCTCGGTGAGCAGGTCGGTCCAGTCGGCGAAGCTGAGGCCGCAGAACTGCTCCCTCGTCTCCGACAGCCAGTTGTCGGTGTAGTCCTTGCGGGTCAGGTAGTCCATCGCCGCGCCCAGGGCGATGCGGACCGCGCCGCCGGCCAGCGGCTCGTAGGCGAGGCCGAACGCGAAGTCCACGGCGAACTGGTCCAGCCGCGCCCGCGTCGACAGTCCGGAGACGTACCGCCTGACCTCGGCCGAGGACAGGTCGGCAAGATCACGGCGGGGTGTCGCCGGGTTGTCCCCGTCGTCGGTGGCGAGCCGCAGGATCACCGGCCGGCCGCCGTCGTCGGGTCCGCACACGTCGCTGTTGATCCACACGCCGCCGGGTGCGGTGTGGTCGTGGATGCGGCGGGCGAACTCCAGCAGCGACTCCCGCTGCCGCCCGTACGACCAGATCTCGTGGGTGAGCGCGAAGGTGAGCGTGGTGTCCACCGAGCGGTCCTTGAACACCGCGCCGCCGAGCACGTTGCGCTGGAAGAAGTAGACGTTGGCGTTGCGGAACACGCCCTGCGCCTTCTTGTGCAGGCACTCCTGGTAGAGGTGGCGGGCCACCTCCACGCCGATCAGGTCGCTCTCCCGCAGCGCGGCCTCCCGGTCGGCCAGCTCCAGCACCGAGCCCGCGCCGCAGCCGATGTCCACGATGCGGCCGGGCTGCACGTACCGGCGCACCGAGTCCCACTTGCGGTGCGCGGCCGAGGCGAACGCCTCCACGTACGTCCGGTAGTCGCGGGTCACGGTGAGGCCGCCCTCGTCCCCGACCAGCGGGTCGTTCACCACCGACCGGATCGCCTCGACCAGCCGGTAGCGCTCGAACACGTCGATCGTCGCCGGGTGGGTGAGCGTACGCCAGGTCTCGTCGCCGGCGGCCAGGCGCAGCAGCACGTCCCACGGCCGTTCGGGCGTCTCCGGCAGGTCCGGGTCGGCCTCGACCGGCGCGATCGGGAAGCCGAGCCGCTCGTACAGCTCGGCGACCTCCGGGGTGGAGCAGGCCACCACCGTGTCGGCCGGGACGAGGTCGATGCCGGTGGCCACCGCGATGCTCTTGAGCGTCACCTCCGCGAACGCGTCCGTGTACGCGGTGTCGAAGATCGGCACGGCCAGCGAGCGCAGCCCGGTCAGCACGCTGAACCGCTCGATCGCGGCCTCCCGCCTGTGGTACGCGACGGGATTGCGACGGGTGTTCTCGTGGTTGGCCGACGTCACCGCCCAGACCACTGTGGCCTCGTCACCGGCGAGCCGGCTCAGGTAGTCGGCCTGGAACCGGGTCAGCAGGTGGTGCCGCCCCGGGAAGAGCACGAAGCGGGTCGGCAGGTCGGTCATGGGCACCTCGCCTGGGCCGTGGAGCGGTCGGTGATCATACCGGGACGCGCCAGGAGCGCCACAGGTGCCCGTACCGGCCGTCGGCGGCGAGCAGCTCGTCGTGCGTGCCCTGCTCCACGATCCGGCCGTGGTCGAGCACGACGATCCGGTCCGCGCCGACCGCCTGGCTGAGCCGGTGCGCCACGATCAGCGTGGTCCGCCCCCGCGTGGCCGCGAGGGCCGCCCGGTCCAGGTCGCGGGCTCCGGCGCTGCCGGCCTCGGCGGTCGCCTCGTCCAGCACGGCCACGGCGGGCGCGGTCAGCACCAGCCGGGCCAGGGCGACCTGCTGGGCCTGCGCGGCGGTGAGCCGGTGACCGCCCTCGCCCACCGCCGTCGCCAGCCCGTCCGGCAGGGTACGCAGCCAGGTGGTGGCGCCGACCCGGTCCAGCGCGTCGAGCAGCTCGGCGTCGGTCGCGTCCGGGGCGGCCAGGCGCAGGTCCTCGGCGAGCGCACCGGCGAAGACGTGCACCTCCTGGCTGACCAGCGCCACGTCGCGGCGGGTGGTGGCCTCGCCCGTCCCGGTCAGCGGCACGCCGTCCAGGCGTACCGATCCGTCGGTGGGCGCGATGATCCCGGCGGCGATGCCGGCGAGCGTGCTCTTGCCGGCGCCGCTGGCACCGACGAGCGCGACCCGCTCCCCCGGCGCCAGGCGCAGCTCGACGTCGGCCAGCACCAGCGGGCCGTCGTCGTAGTGGTGCCGGCGCACCGTGACGTCCAGCGCCGCCGCGCCGCGCGGGCCGGCGGGCCGGGCGGCCGGGCCGGACGCGGTGGGTGGGCCGGACGCGGCGGGTGGCGCGGTGTCGGGCAGCTCGGCCACGCCGACCAGCCGGGCGAGGCTCGCGCCGGCCTGCAACACCGAGTCGGACTCCATCAGCAGCAGGCCGATCGGGTTGAACAGGCGGTGGAAGTACAGCGCGGCGGTGGTCGCCGCGCCGACGGTGACCAGGTCGTCGCGGACCAGGAAGAACCCGGCCACCAGCACCGCGGCCAGGCCGAGGAACTCCGACCTGTTGATCCGCAGCCCGAAGCGGGTGTGCAGGTTGAAGATCTCCAGCGACAGGTCCCGCGCCACGCCGGAACGCTCGGCGATCGCGGCCACGTGCGCGTCCTCGGTCCGGTACGCGCGCACCGTCGCCGCGCCGCGCAGCGCGCCGGCCATCGCCTGCGTCCGCTCGCCGGTGGCGATCCGCTCCCGGGCGTAGTGCGGCGCCGAGCGCCGCAGGTACCAGCGCAGCGCCAGCGCGTACGCGGGCGCGGCGACCAGCCCGGCGAGGCCGAGCCGCCAGTCCAGCGCGACCAGCCCGAACACGGTGAGCACCACGGACAGCAGCGCGCCGACGAACGCGGGGCCGCTCACCGCGATCACGTTCGTCACCACCGCCACGTCGTCGCCGACGCGGGCCAGCAGGTCGCCCGTGCCGGCCCGCTCCAGTGTCGCGGACGGCAGGTGCAGCGCCCGGTCGAGGACGCGCTCACGCAGCCGGGCCAGCACCGTCTCGCCGAGCCGGGACGCGAGCGCGGCGCCGAGTGCCGTGAGCAGGCCGGTGAGCACCGCGGCGGCGGCGATCACCGCCACCCGGCCGGCGACCCGGGAGGCCGGGGCGTCGGCGATGACGTCGTCGACCAGGCGGCCGAGCACCCAGGGGGCGACCAGGCCACCCGCGGCGGCGACGACGAGCACCGTCGCGGCCGCGGCGCTGAGGCCCGGCCGTTCGCGGAACCGGGCGGCGAGCGTGGTCCAGGTCTGCCGGGCGGACGCGACAGGCAGCAACGTCCGGCCGGGGGTACGCGGGTCGGCGGTCACCGCAGTGTCTCCTCGCGGTAGCGGGTGTCCTCGGCGAGCAGGCGCTCGTGCGGTCCCTCGGCGGTCACCCGGCCGTCGGCGATCACCACCACCCGGTCGGTGATCCGCAGCAGGGCCGGGCTGCTGGTGACCAGCACCGTGCCCCGGGGCGCCGCCCGGCGCGCCCGCGCCAGTCCGTCGGCGAGCTGCGCCTCGGTGGCCGCGTCGACGGCGGTGGTGGGGTCGTGCAGCACCAGCACCGGCGGGTCGGCGTGCAGCGCCCGCGCCAGCCCGAGCCGCTGGCGCTGCCCGCCGGAGAGGTTCGCGCCCCGCTCGACGAGCCGGTGCTCCAGGCCGCCGGGGTGCGCGTCCACCACGTCCTGCGCCGCCGCGGCCCGGACGGCGGCGTGCAGCTTCGCCTCCTCGCTCCGGGCTCCGGCGGCGAGGTTGGCCGCCACCGTGCCCTCGAACAGCGTCACGTCGTGCGGCTCGACGAGCACCGTGCCGCGCAGCGCGTCGACGTGCAGCTCGTCGGCGGGCACGCCGTCGACGCGTACGGCGCCCCGGCGCTGGTCCGGCGGCACCCGCCCGGACAGCAGCGCCACCAGCGCCTCGGCGTCGGCCGGGTCGTACGCGAGCACACCGACCATCTCGCCGGGGCCGACGCGCAGGCTCACCCCGTCCAGCCCGGCGTGCCCGACGTCGTCGAGGGCGAGCCGTGGCCCGTCCGTGTACGGCGGCGCCGCGGCGTCGCCGGGCCGGGTCAGCGGTTCGGCGCCGAGCACGCGCGCCACCCGGGCGGCCGAGGCGCGGGCCATCGCGAACAGTTGCACGCAGTAGCCCATGGTCTGCACCGGCTCGGCGACGAACTGCGCGAGCCCGACCACTGTGACCAGCTCGCCGATGGTGAGCCGCCCGCGCAGGGCGAGCCAGCCGGCCACCCCGGCCACCGCCGCGAGGAACAGGCCGTTGGCGGCGGTGGTCAGCCCGAGGTGCAGTCCCTTGGTGTTCGCGGCGCGCAGCGTCACGGCGAGGGCGTTGCGGCTGGCGGCGGCGTACCGGCCGGCGGCGTGGTGCTGGGCGCCGATGCCGCGCAGCACACGCAGGCCGGAGACGAGGTCCACGGCGAGCGCGGTGGTCTCCGCGAGCGCCTCCTGCTGGGAGGCGCTGCGCCGGGACAGCAGCGGCGCCATCCGTTGCAGCACCAGGACCAGCACCGGCACGCCGACGAGCACGCCGAGCCCGAGGGGGATGTCGATGACCAGCAGCGCGGTCGCCGCGACGGTCAGCGCGGTCACCGCCGCGACACCGAACCCGGCCACCCGCACCACGTACGCGGAGAGTTCGGCGTCGGAGGCGGCGACGGAGAGCAGTTCGCCGTCGCGCAGGCCGGAACGGTGCCCGCGCGGGTCGAGCGCACGCTCGGCGATCTCCACCCGCAGCAGGTGCGCCTCCCGCTCCACCGCCGCGAACGCCTGGCGGGCGCCGTTGCGGTAGGCGAACGCGAGCACGGCGAACAGGGTGGCGAGGCCGGCGACCGAGTACGCCAGCGCCCACGGGTCGCCGGTCACCACGGCCCGGTCGATGATGACGCCGATCGCCACCGGCACGAGCGCCTCGGCGACCTGGTGCAGGCCGAGCAGCGTCACGCCGATCAGCACCGGACGCCGCTGACGGCGCAACGCCTGACGGAGCACGTACCGGGCCGTGACGGCGCGGCCGGCGGGTTGCGGGGACACGAGGGGACGCCTCCAGTGCTCGAAGTGAGGACAGCCTAACCTCAGCCCCGGAAGCGACCGAGGCGGGTGGCACGGCTCACCACGGCCTCCGCCAGCGGGGTCCGGTGACCGCCGGTAATGTTGATCAGGCCGAGAGTGCACCCAAATGTCCGCTGCCCCAGAGGAGCGACCATGCTCGATCACGCGTCCGGCCGAATCGACATCGCCCGCCTCCAGGAGACGCTCGACGGACCGTGGTCCGAGGTCCGCCAGGCCCACCGCAAACACCTCGACGAGCGCTTCCTGCCGGTCTACGGCGAGACCGGCGACCAGGCGCGGGAGCGGATCACCCGGCTGCTCGGCGAACTCCCGGTCGAGCTGGGCATCGCCGCGGGCTTCCCGGCCGAGTACGGCGGCCGGTCCGACATCGGCGCCTCGATCGTCGCCACCGAGATGCTGGCGCAGGTCGACCTGTCACTCATGGTGAAGGCCGGCGTGCAGTGGGGCCTGTTCGGCGGCGCGGTCGCCGCCCTCGGCACCAAGCGCCACCACGACGCCTACCTCCGGGACATCGTCGAGGGCCGTCTCTTCGGGTGCTTCGCGATGACCGAGACCGGTCACGGCTCGGACGTGCAGCAGCTGCGCACGACCTGCGTGTACGACCCGCTGACGCAGACCTTCGACCTGCACACGCCGCACGAGGCGGCGCGCAAGGACTACATCGGCAACGCCGCGCGGGACGGGCGGATGGCCGTGGTCTTCGCCCAGCTGATCAGCGGCGGGCACCGCCACGGGGTGCACGCGTGGCTGGTGCCGATCCGCGACGAGCACGGCAACCCGATGCCCGGCGTGAGCATCGGCGACGCCGGCCCCAAGGCCGGGCTGCTCGGCGTGGACAACGGGCGGCTCAGCTTCGACCACGTCCGGGTGCCCCGGGAGATGCTGCTGGACCGGTACGCGCAGGTGGCCGAGGACGGGACGTACTCCAGCGCGATCGAGAACGACTCGCGCCGCTTCTTCACCATGCTCGGCACGCTGGTGCGGGGCCGGGTCAGCGTGGGCGGCGCCGCGTCGGCGGCCACCAAGGCGGCGCTCGCCATCGCGGTGCGCTACGGCGACATCCGCCGCCAGTTCAGCGACGGCGACGGCGACCGCGAGGTGCTGCTCAACGACTACCTGGCCCACCAGCGCAAGCTGCTGCCCGCGCTCGCCACCACGTACGCGCTGCACTTCGCCCAGACCGAGCTGGTCGCCGCGCTCGACGAGATCCAGGGCGGCGACGGGCCGGTCGACGAGCACCGGCAGCGGGAGCTGGAGTCCCGGGCCGCCGGGCTCAAGGCGGCGCAGACCTGGCACGCGACGCGCACCATCCAGACGTGCCGGGAGGCGTGCGGCGGCGCCGGATACCTGTCGGAGAACCGGCTGCCCAGCCTGAAGGCCGACACCGACGTGTTCACCACGTTCGAGGGCGACAACACGGTGCTGCTCCAGCTGGTCGCCAAGGGGCTGCTGACCGGCTACCGGGACGAGTTCGGCTCGCTGGACGGCTGGGGACGCGCCTCCTTCGTCGCCGAGCAGGTACGCGAGATGGTGCTGGAGCGCACCGCCGCGCGGGCGCTCATCGCGCGGCTGGTCGGCGCCGTGCCGGGCCGCGACGACGAGGTCGCGGTCACCGACCGGGGCTGGCAGCTCAAGGTGTTCGAGGACCGCGAGGAGCACCTGCTGGACAGCGCGGTCCGCCGGCTGCGCGGCGGCGCGTCGACGAAGAAGGACCGTCCCTTCGACATCTTCAACGACGTGCAGGACCACGTCCTCGCCGTCGCCGCCGCGCACGTCGACCGGGTGACCCTGGAGGCGTTCGTCGCCGGCATCGACGCCACCGCCGACCCGGCGGTCAAGGAGCTGCTGTCCCGGGTCTGCGACCTGTACGCGCTGAGCGTCATCGAGGCGAACAAGGGCTGGCTGCTGGAGCACGGCCGGCTCACCCCGGCCCGGTCCAAGACGATCACCAGCGTGGTGAACGGGCTGCTCAAGGAACTGCGGCCGTACATGCGCACGCTGGTGGACGGTTTCGCCATCCCGGACGCGTGGCTGCACGCCGCGATCCTGCGCGAGGAGCCCGGACGCCAGGAGCAGATGGCCGCCCACGACGCGGAGGCACAGGCAGCCGCCGGCTAGGGCCGGCCGTGGCGCCACGGCCGGCGGTCAGGCGCCGGGGCCGGCGCGGGTCGCGGTCGTACCGGCGGATCCGGCGTCCCGGCCGGGTCGGCCGCGGCGGCCCGCGACGCGGCGTACCCGCTCGCGCCGATCGCCAGGTAGAGCCCGCCGAACAGCCAGAACGCGGCGAACAGGAAGCCGCGCTCGGCCATCGCGAGGGTCATCACGAGTGCCCCGGCCACCGCGGTCACCGCGTAACCGGCCCGCATGCCGTACGCGCACAGCGCGCCGACGGCGAGTGGTGCGGCGATCCACAGCGCCGCGCCCACCCAGCCGACGCCGACCGAGCCGCCCGCCGACGCGACCGCCACGAGCACGCCGGGCATCGCCACGAACCCGCCGGTCAGGTAGTGCCACCACCGTCCACCGGCTCCGCGCCGCAACGCCCACGGCACCAGCGCCGCCGCACCGGCCACCAGCGCGAGCGGGAAGTAGTACAGGCCGATCTCGCCGGACGCGCAGGCGAACAGCGCCAGCACCGCCGCGCCGGCGAACCGGGCCGCGCCGCGGACCCGGTCGGGCAGCACCAGCGGCGCGGCCGCGAGGAGCGCCGGCAGCACCGTGAGCATCGCGATGCCGGGGCCGAACCGGCGGACGAGGCCCTGCTCGCCGGAGTCGGCGCCGAGCGGGTCCACCGGCACGGTGGTCGGCAGCAGGAAGCTCACGCACACGGCGATCAGCACACCGGCCGCCACCGCTACCACTGACAGCATCCGGGCGGCCCGCTCCGCGCCGTCCTGGACCGGCAGGCCCAGCTCCTCCCGCGCCTGGCCCGCCACCTCGTGCGGCTCGCCGAGACCGGCGAGGATCTCGGCGATGTCGCGTCCACCGTCCAGCGCGTCGGCGATGTGCGCGCGGACGTCCGCGACGATCTCGCCCGCCGCGCCCGCCGCGCCCGGCGGGACCTCGGACAACTCCGCGTCGAGGGCCCGCAGATAGGTCTCCGCCGCCTCCGGGAGGCCGTCGTCGCTCATGTCTCCTCCGCCATCAACTCGTCGACGTGCGGCTGGATCTCCCGCCACACCCCCGCGAACAACCGCAGGTGCGCCCGCCCCTGATCGGTGATCGTGTAGTACCGCCGGGCGTGCCCCTGCTCGGGCGCCACCCACCGGGTCTCCACGGTGCCCGCCTGCCGCATCCTGGCGAGCAGCGGGTACAGGCTGCCCTCGCTCGCGGTCAGGCCACGGACGGCGAGCCACTCGGCCAGTTCCAGGCCGTACATGTCGCGCCGCGCGAGCAGGGCGAGCACGCAGAACTCCAGCACGCCCTTGCGGATGTTCGTGGTGATCCGCTCGCGTGCACCGTCCATGCTTCGCAAGATACCTTGCTATGCAAGACCTCTGACGCGAGGGGTCCGCGGCACGCCACGCTCGCGTGCCGCGGACCGGCGTCGCGGGGGTCGCTCAGAGCGTCCGGTACGAGCCGAAGGTGCCGCGCGTCGTCCAGCCCCGGAAGAGGCCGAGCCCGTACCCCTCGCCGCCGCAGTCGGCGGATTTGTAGCCGATGACGTTCTGGAAGCCTCCGCTCCAGGCCAGCAACCAGTCGGAGTCCGCCGGGAAGGGGCGGCAGAGGCCGTCCGGCGCGGCCTGCCGGGCGACCACGGCGAGCGGATTGCTGGAGTAGAAGACCAGGCCCGTGTCGGGGTTCGGGATCGTCGCCGGCTCGGCGGCGGCGGGCATGGCGAGCAGCGGGACGGTCAGGGCCGCGGCGGCGAGACCGGCGGCGATTCGCATGGTGGACGTGCGCATTCTGTCCTCCAGGGACGGTGGGCGGCCAGGGAGGGGCGGCGGTTTCCCGCCCCGCCAGGAGCGATGCGCATCGATGCCAACCGTGCCGGAGAAAAGTTGAGTTGTCAACCAAATCGGCGCCAGACATCGACCGACGCGCATTGACACATTTGGTTACGGCGGTGATAGTAACTGCAAAGCTCCCGCCGGTCCCCCTGCGGGGACGCACCCGGCGGCGCCACGCCGACGTGGCCGACAGACCGCCACCACCACCTCCCAGGGAGCGCCGTCACGACGTCCCCTGGAGGACGCATGAGAACAAGATCGAAGATCTACGCCGGGCTGGCGGCCGCCGTCGTCCCGATCGCCTCGGTGATCGTCGCGCTCGGCGCGACACCGGCGGGCGCCGCGATCGGCGGCTCGGGGCCCTACCCCGCCGACTACGAGACCTCGTCGAGCCTGCCCAACCACACCATCTTCCGGCCCCAGACGCTCCCGTCCGAGCGCCTTCCCGTCCTGGTGTGGGGCAACGGCGCGTGCTCGGCCAACGGCCTCTCCCAGGGCAACTTCCTGCGCGAGATCGCCTCCCACGGCTTCCTCGCCATCGCCAACGGCGCACCGAACGGCTCCGGCTCCACGAACTCCCAGATGCTCACCCAGTCCATCGACTGGGCGGTGGCGGAGAACTCCCGGTCGGGCAGCAAGTACTACAACCGGATCGACACCACGAAGATCGCCGTGGCCGGGTTCTCCTGCGGCGGCCTGGAGGCGTACGCGGTCTCAAACGATCCGCGCGTCACCACCACCGGCATCTTCAGCAGCGGCCTGCTCAACGACGCCGACGACTACCAACTGCGCAGGCTGACCAAGCCGATCGCGTACATCGTCGGCGGGCCCAGCGACATCGCGTACCCGAACGCGATGGACGACTGGGGCAAGCTGCCGCCCGGGCTGCCCGCCTTCATGGGCAACCTGAACGTCGGGCACGGCGGCACGTACGACCAGCCCAACGGCGGCGAGTTCGGCCGGGTCGCGGTGCTCTACCTCAAGTGGCGGCTGAAGGGCGACATCGGCGCCGGGGCCAACTTCGTCGGCCCGGACTGCGGGCTGTGCCGCACCCAGTGGAGCGTGCAGCAGAAGAACCTGACGCTCGACGGCCCGCCGCCCACCACTCCCCCGCCCACGACCCCGCCGCCCACCACGCCGCCGCCGACGACGCCCCCGCCCACCACCCCGCCGCCCGGCGGGGCCTCCTGCACCGCCGTCTACGCCGTCCAGGACCAGTGGAACGGCGGCTTCGTCGCCAACGTGACGGTCACCGCCGGGAGCGCCGCGCTGACCGGCTGGCGGGTGACGCTCACCCTGCCCGGCGGCGCCGCGATCAGCTCGCTGTGGAACGGCGTGCCGAGCGGCACCAGCGGCACCGTCACGGTGGCCAACCAGAGCTACAACGGACGGCTCGGCGCGGGGCAGACCACCACCTTCGGATTCCAGGGCACCGGCAGCGGCGGCGGCGCCACCGCCACCTGCGCCGGCAGCTGAACCACCTCGGCGGGGGCCGGCGCCGGACGCCGGCCCCCGCCGAGGTGAGTATCGTCTCGCCGGTACGCCCGGCCGCCCGCCGATCCCTCGTGGACGGTCTGGACCGGCCTCGCGAAGACTGCCTGCTAGCGCGACCACCGGCGGCCGGAGGTAAATATTTCGCGCACCGGAAAGCCCTGTGCCGTAAGCCTTCCGGCCATCCACACGAAGTTGACATGGTAGATGGTTGGGCTAGGGTTCCGCCGAACGGTTGTCACCGAGGCAGGTATCCGGTCACCACGAGGACGGCATGACGGCACAGTGCAGTGGCTTCGACATCCGCTTGCTGGGCAGTCTCCGGATCACGTACGCCGGGCGGGAACTGCCACTGCGCTCGGCTCAGCGCCGGGCCGTCTTCAGCGCGCTGGCGCTCACCCCGGAGCGGGGCCTGTCCCGGGACGAGCTGATCGCCGCCGTCTGGGGTGAGCATCCCCCGGCCAGCGCGACCGGCAACCTCTACACGTACGTCTCCGCCCTGCGCCGCATGCTCGAACCGGACCGCCACAGGTGGTCCTCCGGCGGGGTGCTCACGTCCGAGGGCGGCAGCTACCGGCTGCACGTCGACGCCGACGCTGTCGACGTGCACCGCTTCGAGCGGTTACGGGAGCGCAGCCGCGCGCCGCGCGCCGCCGGAGACACGACCGGTGAACTGGCCGCGCTGGACGCCGCACTGGCCGAGTGGCGGGGCGACGAGGCGCTCGTCGGCGTACCGGGACCACGAGCCGCCGGCCATCGGATCCGGCTCGGCGAGCTGTACCTGACCACAGTGGAGCGGCAGGCCGAGCTGATGCTGGGCCTCGGACGCGGCGCCGAGGTCGTCGACCGTCTGCTCGCGCTCGCCGGCCGCCACCCGGCCCGGGAGAGCCTGTACGCGGTGGCCATGCGGGCCCTGGCCGCGCAGGGGCGTACCGCCGAGGCGCTGGCGCTGTACGCCGCACTGCGGGACCGGCTGGTCGAGGAGGCCGGCACCGAACCCGCCGCCGCGCTCCGGCAGATCCACGAACAGCTCCTGGGCGGCAACCCGGCGCACCCGCGCGCCCCCGGTCCGGCGCCGTCCCGGCACCCCGGCTTCCGGGGTCGCTCCGCCGCGCTGGCCCGCCTGCGGTCGGCGGTCACCGGCCTGGCCGGCGGACGCGGCGGCAGCGTCTGGGTCAGCGGCGAGGCCGGCATCGGGAAGTCCGCGCTGCTGGCCGAGGGACTGAGCGGCGCGGCCCCGCTCGGCGTCCGGGTCGGCTGGGCCGTCGGCGACGAGCTGGCGTACCGGATGCCGTTGAGCATCGTGCTGGAGTGCCTGTCACTGGGCGACGACGGCCTGCCCGCCTCCTTGCACGCCTGCACGGGCGGGGCGCCACCGACCATGACCGTGATCGACACGGTCCAGCGGTTCGTGGTCGCGCGGTGCGCCGAACGGCCGCTGCTGCTGGTCCTCGACGACCTCCAGTGGGCCGACGACATGTCGCTGCTGATCTGGCACGCGCTGCACAAGCTCACCACGCGGCTGCCGCTGCTGCTCGTCTCCGCCGCCCGCCCGGTGCCGGCCGGATACGAGGTGCGGCTCCTGCGCCGGGTGCTGCCCCGCGACGGCACCGCGCTGATCGAACTCGGGCCGCTGGACGACGACACGGCGGCCGGCCTGGTGCGCGCCTGGTCCCGCCCGCCCGGCCCGGATCTGGGCACCGCGCGCTCGTTCGTCGCGGCGGCCGCCGGGAACCCGTACTACCTGCGGCATCTCGTGCTCGCCGACCGCGACGGCCGGACCGCCGACACGCCCGGACCGGAACTGACCGACGCCGTCTCCCGGCACCTGCAACCGCTCGCCGACGACACCCGTCAACTGCTGCGGGCGATCGCGTTCCTCGGCAACAACTACCTGGTGACCGACCTCGCAGCGGTCACCGGCAGATCGGCGCCGGAGCTCCTGCCGGCCGTGGAGGAGGCGCTGGCCGCCGGCCTCCTCGTCGAGGACGGACGCCGCCTGCGGTTCCGGCACCCGGTCATCCGCCGGGTCCTGCGCGGCGCTATCCCGACCGCGCTGCGGGTGCTGATGCACAGGCAGTTCGCCCAGCGGCTCGCCGAGGCCGGCGGCGACCTCGGCCGGGTCGCGGGCCAGTTGCTGGCCGGGCCGGTGCCGGTCGACGCGTGGGTGCAGGACTGGCTCACCGCGCACGCCGCGCAACTGAGCGCTGTCGCCCCCGCGCCCGCGATCGCGGTGCTGCGGCACGCCGTCGCCGCACCCGGCCTCTCCGCACCGGCCCGCGAGCTGCTCACCGCGCAGCTGGCCCGGGTGCTGCACCGCAGCGGGCTGCCCGCCGGCGCCGAGGCGAGCTGGGTGTCGGCGCACACCGGGGACGCCGCGACGCGCGCCGAGATGGACCGGATCGCCGTCGGGACAACGGTCTCCGGCCAGCGGTGAGAAGACTGCGCGTCACCGTTCTGGGGCCGGTACGCGCCTGGAACGGCGAGGTCGAGATCGACCTCGGCCCGGCCCGGCGGCGGGCCCTGTTCGCGGTGCTGGCGGCGAACGCCAACCGCCCGGTCACCCGCACCGAGCTGATCCGCGCGCTCTGGGGCGAGTCGGCGCCGAGCACCGCGGCGGGCAACATCTACACCTACGTCTCCGGGCTGCGGCGCGGCCTCGGCCCGGCCGGAGGGCTGCGCTCCGGCCGGACCGGCTACACGCTGCGCCTCGAACCGGGCGCGCTGGACGCCGACCGGTTCGAGAGGCTGTGCGAGGCGGCCGGGGCGGCGGCCGCCGCCGGGCGGTCCGGGGAGGCAGTGGCCCTGCTCGACGAGGCGCTCGCGCTCTGGCACGGCGAGGCGTACGCGAACGTCACCGGGCTCTTCGCCGACCTCGACCGGCACCGCCTGACGGAGCTGCGGATCGCCGCGGCGGAGCGGCGGGCCCGGCTGGTCCTGGCCGACGGCGGCGACGACGCGCTGATCGCCGAGCTGACCGGCCTGGTCCGCGACCACCCGCTGCACGAGCCGTTCCACGAGCTGCTGATGGGCGCGCTGCACCGGGCGGGCCGGGGTACCGAGGCGCTCGACGTCTTCCACGCCGCACGCCGGGTGCTCACTGCCGAACTCGGCGTCGAGCCGGGCCCGGCCCTGCGCGGGCTGCAGAGCCGCATCCTCGCCGAGCCGACGCCGGCCGCCGTTGCGGCACCGGCCGCCTCGGCAGCCGTGGCGGCGCCCGCCGTACCGCCGCGGGGTGCCCTGGTCGGACGCGACGGCGACCTGGCGTTGCTGGCCGGCCTGCTGGGCGCGGGCCGCAGTGCGATCGTGTGGATCGAGGGCGAGCCGGGCATCGGCAAGTCCGCACTGCTCGACGCCGCCCTGAACGAGGCGCGGGCGCGGGGCCACCGGGTCGCGCGCGGCGTCGCCGAGGAACTCACCAGCCGCATCCCGCTGCACGTGATGCTCCGGGCGCTGGCCCTGGAGGACGCGCCGCACGAGGACCCGGCCACGGCCGTCGACCGGGTGCTCGACCACGTCCGGACGCTGACCGCCACGGGCCCGCTGGTGCTGGCCGTCGACCATCTCCAGTGGGCCGACGAGGTGAGCCTGCTGGCCTGGGAGCGGATGGCCGCGCTGACCCGGTGGCTGCCGCTGCTGCTCGTCGCGACCGCCCGGCCCGAGCCCGGTCGCCGCGACCTGGCCCGGCTGCGGCGCGGGGTGAACACCCGCGACGGGCACCTGATCCGGCTCGCCCCGCTGCCCGCGCCGGACATCGAACAGATCTTCGGTACGACGGTGGGCGTGCCGCCCGGCGCCACTCTGCGGTCACTGGCGCCGCTGGCCGCCGGCAATCCGCTGTACGCCCGGGAACTGGTCGCCGGACTCGTGGCGGAGGACGCGGTACGGGTGGTCGACGGGCTCGCCGAGGTCGACGCGCGCGCCGACGACATGCCGCGCTCGCTCCTGGACACCGTGCGGGCCAGCCTCGACCACCTCTCCCCCGGCGCCCGGGAGGCGCTGCGTTACGCCGCCCTGCTCGGCGGCGAGTTCGCCGTGGCCGAGGTCGCGGCGGTCACCGGACGGTCGCCGTTCGACCTGATGGCCGGGCTGGAGGAGGCGGTCGCCGCCGACGTCCTCGTGGCCGCCGGCAGCGAGCTGGCGTTCCGGCAACCCGTGCTGCGGCGGGCGCTCGCCGCAGGCATCCCCGCCGCGCTGCGCCCGACGCTGCACCGGCACGCGGCGCAGGCGCTCGCCGAGAACGGAGGCGCGCTCATCCGGATCGCCGAACACCTGCTCGCCGGTCCGCCCGAGGTGGACGAATGGCTGGTCGGCTGGCTGGTCGCGCACGGCGACGAGCTGTTCCGCCAAGCGCCGGAGGCGGGCCGGGAACTGGTGCGCCGCGCCCTGGCGAGCCGCCGGCTGTCGCAGGCGCAGCGGGCGACGCTCGCCGCCCTCCGCGACGGGTAGGCCCTCAGCGCAGCCCGGGTACGCCCGTGAACCGGCGCGCGGCCTCCGCCGAGACCGGCGTACCCGGGCCGGTGCGGCGCGCGAGATGCTGGCGCAGGGCGGCCAGGGCGAGGGCGTCGAAGCGCACCCGCCCGTCGACCGGCGGCTCCTCCACTGCCAGTTCCCGCAAGAGCAGCCGGGC
The DNA here is from genome assembly GCF_040649715.1 of Micromonospora sp. NPDC048887. Classification (NCBI taxonomy): domain Bacteria; kingdom Bacillati; phylum Actinomycetota; class Actinomycetes; order Micromonosporales; family Micromonosporaceae; genus Micromonospora; species Micromonospora sp. NPDC048887. The sequence continues at coordinate 240,480 of NZ_JBEZGA010000007.1, forward strand.
CGGGGCACCGGCCTCCGGATCCTGCACCTGGAGCACCGTGAACGCCGTACCGGGGAGGAAGAGGACCCGGGCCGGCACGCCGTCGCCGGTCTCGAACACGGCGGTGCGCCGCGCCGTGGCCGACCAGATCAGCACCTCGACCGTGCCCGGCAGGTCGGCGGGCGGCTCGGCGAGCGCGTTTGTGAACCCCCAGTCCGTCAGCACCCGGCGCTGCGCGATCCGGCGCAGGTCCGCCGTGGTCAGCTCGGCGCCGGCGTACGCGACGCCGCGGTGCGCCGGCAGCCGGCGTACGCCCGCCGACACGCACCTGGCGAACGGCACGTGACCACCCGGCTCGGCGGACCGCAGCGCCTGGTCCAGGCCGTCACCGGTGGCGGAGAGGTAGAGGCGGACGGCGGTGGCGTACTCCACCGCGCCGGCGCCCTCGGCCAGCGCCGGGTGCGCGGTGAGCACGTCCGCCACGTCGGCGGAGACGGCGGCGATCTCGCGGCGGAACGCGCGCCGGAACCAGGTCCGCTCCTCGTCCAGGTCGGGTCCGGGGCGTACGCCGCGCGCGTCGTCGCCGGGGGTGCGCTGGAAGCGGACCGGCGCCGGGTCGGGGCGCCGCACCGGCAACGTCATCGTCGGACCCGTCGCCCACGCCGCGCCGCCGCCGAGCACCGACCCGGCCACATCCGGTCCATCGCCGTGCGGCCCCGCCACGCCTGACCCGGCACCGTGCGGTCCGGCCACCTCCGGCGCCGCGCCGGGTAGTCCGGAGCCGGCCGGCAGGGCCGCGTCCGGCGGGGCGGGAACGGCGACCCCGGCAGCGGCCACCTCGCCGGTCGGCGGCGCGGGCGGACCGGCCACGGCGACGGGCACCGGTTCCGGCACGGCCGCCGGCACCGGGACGGGCGGCACGGCCGCCGGCGGCGCGGAGACCGGACCGGCGGCGTCACCGGTCGTGTGCCGGTACGTCCCGGCCTCGAACCCGCGAGCCGAGAGCCCCGGACGTCCCGGCGCCACGGCCGAGGACGGCTGTACCGCCGTTCGCCCGCGGGTCGCCGGGTCCAGCCGCGCGGTCAGGTCGCCGGCCAGTTCCCGGTGGCGGTCAGCCACGGCCGGTGCCGGATCGTCCACCACCAGCCGGGCGCGGTTCGGGTCCATCGGCACCGCGCGGATCCGGTCGGCGTGCCGGGGCGCCTCGGGGCCGCGCAGCCAGAGGCCGGAGGGGATCACCTCGACCACCGCGTCGTGGGCGTACTGGTAGACGCGGGGGCCGACCGGCTCGCCGAGTTCCGGCGGCGCGCGGTGGCGCAGGATGCGCGGCGTCACCGCCTTCGCGCCCAGGGTCTCCCGGGGACGGTAGGCCAGTTCCTCGGCGAAGACCTGCCAGCCGGGCCGCCCGTCGGTGTCGACGGTGAACATCGCCGGACCGTCCGGACGGCCGGTGGGCACGCCGGTGAAGACGCGCACCGGGCAGCGCAGCAGGTCGGCCAGCGCCTGCCCGAACTGGTCGCCCTCGGGCAACGCGACCGGGCCGTACTGGACGAAGCGGGCGTGGTCGCGGCCCTCGGGCGCCAGCCCGCGCCAGAACCGGGCAATGTCGTCCAGGCGCAGCGGCGCCGTTCCGGGGCAGCCCACCAGCACCGGCATCGCGTCCGGCAGGCACGGCATCGTCGCGGTGAGGTGACTTCCGTGTACGGCGACGGCGGCCTCGTCGCGGCTCTCCCGCAACCACACGCCGCCGGGTAGCGGCTCGGCGGCGCAGGTCGAGCTGATCGTCAGGTGGTCGACGGCGGCGCCGTCCCAGGCCGGTACGGGATAGCGCTTCGACTGCCAGACCGGCGTCTGGCCGCGCCGGTAGCAGACCCAGCCGCCCAGGTCGGTCGCGTGCACGAACAGCAGTCCCGCCGCGCCCGGGATCATCCGCCCGAAGGGGGCGATCACCGGCCGGCCCAGCCGGTCGGAGAGCCACTGGCCGGCCAGCGCCCCGGTCTCCGGACGGGCGCCGCAGACCACCAGCCGGATGCCCCGGCGCAGGCGCTGCCGGCGCAGCTCGGTCGCGACCGTGTCCCAGATGTCGAACGGCAGCTCGTGTTGCAGGTCGAGGATCACGATGTCGTTGTCGGGATCCCGGTCCACCGAGAGCGCGACCGTACGGGCCTCCGTGCTGATCCGTTCGCGGGCGTGCAGCACCAGGGCGTTGCCGACGGTGTGGCGCGTGATCACCTCAGATCATGCCGGAGCGCAGGGCGTAGGCCACCGCGTGCGAGCGGTTGCGCAGCTTCAGCCGGTGGTTGAGGCCGTAGATGACGTTCTTCACCGTGCGCTCGGAGTAGCGCAGCTCGTCGGCGATCTCGTTGGTGTCGAAGCCCTCGGCCATCAGCCGCAACACGTCGATCTCCCGCGCGGTCAGGCCGGAGGCGTTCAGCCCGTTGGGGTTGAGCACGTCGCGCTGGAGCCGTTCGATGTGTTTGAGCAGCTCGCCCACCAGGTTCGGGGGCAGTACGCCGCCGCCGGAGGCGGCCGCCCGGACGCTGTGCGCGAGGCGTTCGGCGGTGACCGCCGCGCGCGGCAGGACCGCCACCACGCGGCACTCGACGGCGGTCAGCAGTTCCTGCTCGCTGACCTCCGTGGTGATCAGGACGACCGGGGCGCCGATCTCGGTCGCCGCGAGACGCAGCATGGCGATCACGTCGGTGGTGAGCCGTTCGGCGGCGACGACGAGGACCCGCGCCCGCGTGCGGTCCGCGCTGTCCAGCAGCGTGATGTCCGGACACGACCGGAGGTGGGCGGTCAGGCCGGTGTGGGTCAGCGGGTCGGGCGCGTGCACAAAGACGGCAACTTGCTCCACAGCCATCTCCATCACTGTCAGTAGGGGCTGACAGTCTCATGGAGAGTCCTTCAGGAAATCTCCACAGTCTCCGGCCGGATGGCTGTAAGGCGTGAAGATGTGCGCGTAACCGCTGGTCAGACTTTTTTCAGTCAGTGAAGATTGATTTCGACAGGGCCCATCTTCTCCGTCGCGAGCTTCCCGGCATTCTCGCCCGCAGCCTGGATGGCCTCCATGATCGCCGCCTGCAACGACGCTGCGTCACGCCGTTCGTACACCACCGGGTCGACCCGGACGGCCTGGACCTTGCCCAGGCCGCTGGCCATGACGACCACCGTGGCGTCCTGCGAGCGGCCGGTCACGACCGCCTTCGCCAACTCCGCCTGCGCGCCGCGCATCTGGTCCTCCAGGCGCTGCGCGTTCTCCATGAACTCCTGGAACGAGGGCGGGATCGGCTTGGACTCGGGTTGCATGCCGGGCCTTTCTGTCCGGGACGGGCGGGTGGTCAGCCGACGGCGGCCAGGCCGCCGAGCCGTTCGCCGACCGCCGGGCCGGGCGCGGCCAGGTCGGCGAGGGCGAGGGTACGGGAGCCGGTGCGCCGGGTCAGCGCGAGCGAGAACTGGTGGGCGGCGTGGACGGTGCGCTCGGGCAACCGCCCGGCCATCTGCGTCAGCGCGGCGCGGACGTCGTCGGGCACCTCGTGGCCCCGCCGCTCCAGGTGCCGCAGCACGATCGCGGCCAGCTCGTCGGTGCTGAACTCGGGCACCGACCACTGCTGGCCGAACACCTCGTTCACCGCCGGCACCGCGTCGCGCAGGCTCGCCAGCGCCGCCTCCTCGCCGGTCAGCACCACCACCGGGTCACCGAGCCGGGAGCGCATCCGGCCGACCAGCGCCTCGGCGATCTCCGGCGCCACGCCGGAGCCGTCGTCGACGTAGTCGAGCTGGAGCACCCCGCCGGCCGCGTCGTCGAGCACCGCGTCGACGAGACTGCCGGTCTGGCCGGGCCACTGCGGCGCCAGCTCCCGGCTGGTGCCCACCCGCACCAGGTGCCCGACCGGCACCAGGCCCAGCTCGGACAGGCAGGCCGCGTAGAGCCGGGCGTACTCGCCGCGGCCGCTGCCGGCCCGGCCGCCGAGCAGCACGTTGCCGGTGCGGCCGGGGCCGCGCCGGCGGTTGCGCCCCTCGCAGAGCTGCAACAGCGTCTGCCCGGCCGCCTCCTTCACCCGCTGCCCGCCGACCAGGCCGCAGATCCGTTTCCAGCTGCGGGCAGCGTTTATCGCGCCGGTGGGATCGGTCGCCGCGTCGGGTTGCTCACCCTGCTCGACCGGCAGGTCCTCCAGCAGCGCCAGCTCCGGTTCGACGTCGGCGGCGGTGAGCCGGTTGAGTTCGCTGTCCTTCGTGGGCGGCGTGGTGGCCAGTCGCGACGCCTGGTTGTTGATCAGCGCCTCGAACAGCTTGCGCGCCACCCGGCCGTTGCCGAACGTGGCGTTCCTCGGCACCCGGGTGAAGTACGCGGTGAGCGCGTCCACCGCGTCGTCGGTCAGCTCGTAGTAGTGCTTGCTGACCAGGTTCGAGGTGATGGTGACGAGTTCCTCGACCGAGTAGTTCGGGAACTCGATGGTACGGGTGAAGCGGGACGCCATACCGGGGTTGGAGGCCAGGAACCGCTCCATCAGCTCGGAGTAGCCCGCGACGATCACCACCAGCTCGTCTCGGTGGTCCTCCATCATCTTCATCAGCGCGTCGATGGCCTCCTGGCCGAAGTCCGGTCCGGAACCGCCGGAACCGCTGGACAGCGTGTACGCCTCGTCGATGAAGAGCACGCCGCCGAGCGCCTTGGTGACCAGCTCGGTCGTCTTGATCGCGGTGGAGCCGATGTACTGGCCCACCAGGTCGGCCCGCGCCGCCTCCACCATGTGGCCCTTGGACAGGATGCCCAGCTCCTTGAGCACCGAGCCGTACAGGCGGGCCACTGTGGTCTTGCCGGTGCCGGGCGGGCCCGCGAAGACCAGGTGCCGGCTCATCGGCGGCATCGGCAGGCCCATCTGGAGCCGGACCTGCGACATCTTGATCAGGTTGATCAACGCGGTGACCTCCTGCTTCACCCCGCGCAGACCGATCAGGCCGTTCAACTCGCGAAGCGGCTCGCTCAGCTCGTCCGAGCCGTTCCCCTCGGCCGTACCCTCGTCGTCGGCGACCGGGACCGGCGCGGCGGCCGGCGGACCGGCGGGCATGGCCTGCGGACGGCCCACCGTCAGCGCCTCGGTGGTCACCGTCGCGCCGGGCGCGCGGCGCACGTCCTCGCCGCCGCTGTCGCGCACCACGCACCGGGTGAGCGCGACCGGCTCCACGGTGTCCACGCCGATGCCGGCCGCGCCGCTGCCGAACACCTCCCCGTCGCTCACCGACCCGCGGGAGCCCGCCTCGAAGACGATCCCGTCGGCCCGGGCGTCACGTACCCGGGTCTGCGTGACGCTCGCCGAGCCGGTGACCCGCAGGCCGTCGCGGGCCGCGCCGACGATCTCGCTGTCGCCGAGCTGGAGCGCCCCCTCGGCCAGTACGCCGGAACCGCGCAGCAGGGCCGCGCGCAGCGTCAGGTCGGCGCCGGCGCCCACCCGGACGCAGGCCGCGCCGGTACCGGTGAGGCGGGCCTCGCGCACGACGCCCCGCGCCGGTCCGGTCAGCGCGAGCGCCGTCGCCTCGCCCGCGTCCACCACCAGGTCGGTGCCCTCCAGCGAGGCGCCGTCCTGGACCAGCACCCCGGAGCCCGTGGTGATCTCGGCGCGCAGCCGCTGGAGCACGACCGCCGACTCGCCCGCGAGTACCGCGACGTTGTCCCGCGTACCCCGCACGGTCAGGCCGAGGAAACGCGGGGCGCCACCGTTGACGGCGACGCCCACCGGCGCGTCCTGGATCGTGCAGTCGGTGAAGGTCGGCCGGCCGCCGCCGAGCACCTGGACCGCTGTGTGCCCGGCGCCGCCGAACGTGCAGTCGCGGAACGACGGCGAGGCACCCTCGGCGATGTGCGCCGACTGCACCGCCGCGCCGGTGAACGTCGAGTCGCTGATCTGCACGTCGGCCTCGCCCCGGACGAAGACGTCGACGTTGCCGCTGCCGGTGACGGACAGGCCGCGGATGCGGGCCCACGCGCGCTGCTCGACCACCAGGGCGGGCTTGCCGGCGCCGGTGATCTCGCACTGCTCGACGGTGAGCCGGGCGTCACCGCCGACGCACACGCTGTTCGCGCCGGCCGTACGCAGCCGGCAGCGGCGCAGCGTCAGCGCGCTCTGCTCGCCGGCCACCACGCTGCTCGTGGCGACGTCGTGGACGTCGGTGTCCTCGATCGTGCTCGAACCGGCCGACATCACCACCACGCCCGCGCCCGCCGAGCTGGTCACGTCGCAGCCGCGCAACGCGACGGTGCCCTGCATGCGGGCCAGCAGTGTCACCCAGGAGGCGCCGCTGACCCGGCAGTCGTCGAGCGCCACCTCGCCCGCGTACACGTCGACAGCGGCGAGCGTGGCGTCGGCTGAGCTGAGCGTGATGCCGCGCAGGTGGGCGCCCTCGCCGCGGACGACGAGAACGCTGCCCTCCTCGACGTGCACCTCGACCGTGCCGGGCTGGACCGCGCTGATCGTCACCCGGTCGCCGACCACGAGCTTCTCGACGTACCGGCCGGGGTGGACGTCGATCGTGGCGCCCGGCTCGGCGCGGGACAGCGCGGCGCCGATCGTCGGATGGGAGCCCGGCCTCCGGTCGCCCACCACAAGAACCTGCCGACTCACCGCGTCACCCCTTCCGGTCCAGTCCGGGCAGCACCCGCAGGCGCCCGCGGGCCGCCGCTCCGACGCGTACCCGGGGCTCGGCCGTGGCCCAGCGGTCGACGCTGCGCCGCAGCGACGTGATCGCCAGCTCGTCGAGCGACAGCCGGTTGGAGTCGACCCGGCCGGTGTCGTCGATCTCGTTGGCGCCGATCTCCCGCAGCAGCACCGCGCCGCGCCCGCCCGCCGCGGGCCGGCGCAGGTCCAGCACCTTGAAGCTCGTACCCGGCAGGAACAGCACCCGGTCCTCGACGTGCTCGTCGCCGTCGGGTTCCAGCAGGCTGGTCCGGCGGGCGGTCATCGACCAGATCAGCACGTCGGTGTCGCCGTCCTCGGCGGCGCACGGCTGGGTGAGCGCGTTGACGAAGCTCCAGTCGGTGACCAGCCGCCGGTCCTGGTAGAGCGCCCACTCCCCGGCGGTCGGCGAGAGCCGGTAGACGGTGGTGCCCCGGAAGGACGGCATCCGGGAGGCCCCGGCGACCACACAGCGCGCGAACGGCACGTGCGGCCCCTTGCGGCCTGACCGCAGGCCCGCGTCGACGCCCGGCCCACGGCCGGTCAGGTAGAGCCGCAGCGCGACCGAGTCGGCGAGGACGTCGTCGGTGGACACGCCGGAGCCCTGCATGCCCGGGTGCTCGGACATGATCCGGGACACCGAGCTGGCCATCACGTCGAACTCGCGGCTGAGCGTGCGGCGCAGCCAGGCGCGCTCGTCGGCGAGCCCCTTCTTCTCCGACAGCAGCGCGCCCGCGCCGGCCGAGGGCACCGGCTGCAGCCGCGCCTCGGCGGCCACCTCCGACGGCTCGGCGTCCTCCGCCGGCCCGGCGGTCGTTGCCCGCCCGGGTGTGTCCACCGGCTCGGCGCTCCGCGCCGGGCCGGTGCCGGCGTGCGCGGCGGGCGGCAGGTCGACCGCGACCGGCATCGACGGCGGACCGGCCGCCACGGGCGGTGGCGTCGCGAGCGCCTGGCCGAAACCGGCGGGCATGGTCGGCGGCGCCGGCTCGTCGAAGCCGGCCGGCACGGTGGACGGCCCGGGGTACGCCTCGCCCCCGGTGTCCTCGGCGGGTGCCGCCGACGGCCCGCGCCCGGAACCGGCGGGAACCACCGGCCCGGCGACCACAGGCGCGGCCGGCGCGGCGGGTGCCGTCGGCGCGGCGGGTGCGGCCGGCGCGGCAGGTGCGGCCGGCGCGGCAGGTGCCGTCGGCGCGGCAGGTGCCGTCGGCGCGGCGGGTGCGGCAGGTGCGGCCGGCTCGGCGACGGCGGCCGGCTCGGTGAAGGCGGGCGCGACCGGCTCGCCGACCCCGGCCGGGGGCGTGGGGGCGGCCACCACGACCGGTGCCACCGGCGGCGCGGTCGGGAGCGGCGGTGCTGTCGCAAGCGGCGGTGCTGTCGCAAGCGGCGGTGCTGTCGGGAGCGGCATCGCGGGCGGCGGCGGCAGCTCGGACCCGAGCGGCACCGAGGGTGGTTCCGGAAGCTCCGATCTCAGTGGCGCCGAGGGTGGTTCGGGCAGTCCGGCCGCGACCGGAGGGGCGGCCGGAAACGGTCGCTCGGACCGGGCCGGGGCCGGCGACGGAAGCGGCCGTCCGGACACGGCCGGCGGCGGGGCCGCCCGTTCGGACCTGAGCGGCACCGCCGGTGGATCCGGCAGCGCGGACACGAACGGCATCGCGGGCGGCGCCGGCAACTCGGATCCGGGCGGCGCCACCGGGGACGGGGGCAGTTCGGGCACCGCTGGGGGCGGCGGCAGCGTCGGCGTCCGCTCCCGCTCGGCGGAGAGGGCCGGGACCGGGGCGGGAACGGCTACCACCACACCGTCCGCCGCGGGCGGGGCGACGGCGGCGGGCGGGGTGACCTCCAGGTACCCGCGCACCGGCGCGGTCGTGCCCACAGCGGCCGCCTCGGCCTCCAGGTCGACGGCCATCTCCGCCCGGCTGGGCGGTTTCGCGCCGGGCACCAGCACCGACGCGGGCATCAGCGCGCGGCTCGTACCCGCCATGCCGTCGACCCGTGCGCCGAGGTCGAGCGCCAGTTCCCGCATCCGGTGGGCGGTGGAGTGGACGGTGTCGTCGAAGACGAGCGTGCCGCTGCGCGCGTCGAGCATCGCGGACCGGACCTGCTCGGCGTTCCTCGGCTCGGCGGTGGAGCGTACCCAGAGACCGGTCTGCACCACCTCGACCACGGCGCCGGGGGCGAACCAGTAGACCCGGGGTGCGACCTCCTCGGCGCCGGCCAGCGGCGGGCGGTGGCTGAGCACGGCGGGCCGGCGGGCCCGGGAGTTGGGGTGCGCCCGGGGCGAGTAGGACAACTCCAGCGCGTACGGCGCCCAGCCGAACGCGCCGTCGGGCAGCACGGTACGGATCTCGTACCGGTGCGGGCTGCCGATCGGCACGCCGGTGTAGCAGGTGACGTCGGTGTTCAGCAGGTCGGCGAGCGCCTGGCCGAACGCCTCCCCCTCGGGGATGCGGACCTCGCCGAACTGCACGAAGCGCACCCGGTGCCGGTTCTCCTCGTCGAGTCCGCGCCAGAAGCGCACCACGTCGTCGAGCGACAGCGGTGGCGTGCCGGGGCAGCCCAGCAGCACTGTCATGGTCTCCGCCTGGCAGGGCACGTACGCGGTGAGCCGCTGCCGTTGCGGGTCTACCACCTGCGGGTCGCGGTTGCTGTGGATCCAGACGCCGGCCGGGATCGGCTCGATCTCGGCGGTGGCGCTGGACGGCCGGGTGTCGATCGCGGCCCGGTCCCATCGCGGCGTCGGGTAGCGCTTGGCGTCCCAGGCCGGCGGGCGGCCGGGCCGGAACCGCACCCAGCCGCTGCCCGGGGCGGAGTGGACGAACAGCGTTCCGGCGGAGCCGCGTACCAGGTCGCCGTCCGGGGCGATGACGGTGCGGTTGAGGCGTTCGGAGAGCCACTGACCGGCCATCGCCGCCGAGTTGCCGTGCCGGCCGCAGGCGATGAGCCGGATGCCCCGGCGGCGGCGCGGCAGCACCCCGGCCATCGACTCCCAGGCGCTGATCGGCATCCCGTCGCCGAGGTCGAGCACGACCACGTCGTTCTCCGCGTCCTCGATCATGGACAGCGCCAGGGACTGGGCCTCCGGGCTGATGGCGTCCTCGGCGTGCACCACGAGCGCGTTGCCGACGGTGTGCTGGACGACGCCCTCCGGGCGGTCCTTGCCGCCGCCGAACAGGTCGCGGATCCGGGTTGCCATGATCGACCTACCCCACTTCTGCGGCCGCGAGGGCCCTCATGCTCAGCGCCGGGCCCTGGGGCACCAGCGCGAGCAGCTCTCTCGGGAAGGGAACGTTCACGACCCGGTCGAGCTTCAGCGCCCGTACCGCGTCCTGGTCGCCGATCGGGTACGCCTTTCCGTCGTCCGCGATGTACGTGGGCAGGGGTTGCGCCGCTCCGGAGCCGGCCGGTGCCGGGAGCACCGCCATGCCGCTGCCGGGTGCCAGGAGCACCGACGTGCGGCCGTCGGGGCGGACGCCGGAGCGGGCCAGCGGGACGAGCACCGCCGTGCTGTCGAACCGGGTGCCGTCCGCCGGGCCCTGGCGCAGGCACAGCGCGTACGGGCCGGGTTCCTGCGGGGTGAGGCCGGTCAGGTCGGGCAGCCGGGTGAGCAGCGACCTGTCGGCCGACATCCGCGCGGCGGCGAGCCCGGCGGCGCTCAACTCCACCGGCTCCTCCCCGGAGGCGGCGGTGGCCAGCAGGAACTCGGTCCGGCTCAGCGGCGCGAGACCGTCGCGGCGCAGCACCAGGAACTGTTCCGCGCCGGTGTCGGGCCGCTGCCGGAACAGCGTGCCGATCGGGTACGTGCGGTCGCCGACCCGTCCGGAGCGGCCCGCTCCCGGGATCGTGGCCGGCGCCAGGTCCGGCCCGTCGGGCAGGAAACCGAGCCATTCCCCCGGTGCGGGCACCTTGCGGGTGGTGGTGGCGCCGAGGGCGGCGAGCACGGCCGGGTCGGCCACCCGGTGCTTGCGGTCGGCGGTCACCAGGTAGGTCGGCCCGTCGGCGGTGCGGACGACGGCGAAGCGGTCGGCCGGCACCGGGACGGCTTCGGCGCGCGGGTCGAGGTTGAGGCCGAGCCGGTCGCCGGGTTCGTCGGTGACCGAGCCGGGCAGGCAGGCCAGCCACGGCCCGGCCACCATCGGCCCGGTGGCGACCGACTGCGGGGCGCCGTCGATGCCGATCGACGGCCCGCGCGGCACGTCCTTGATCGACTCCTGGGAGATCAGCTTCACGGTGGCGCCCGCGCCCTGGACCAGCATGGCCGAGGTCAGGTTCGGCGTCGGGCGCAGCGCACCGTCGAGGTAGACGTACCGGTTGCCGCTCTCCTTCTCCACCAGGATCACGCCGCTGCGGGCGTACGCCTTGCTGCCGCCGGGGACGATCCAGCCGTAGACGGCGAACCCGGCCACGACCAGGACGCTGATGAGCACGCCGAAGGCCAGGCCGGTGACGGCGCGCTGCCCGGGAATCTCCGCCGTCGACGGGTCGCCCTGCACCAGGGCGGAACTCAGCCGGCCCATCATGAACTGGTGGGCGTGGACGTGGTCGCGCTGGGTCTGCACGGCCGGCTACCCGAACAGCCCGCGGGCCCAGGCGTAGAGCCCCAGCACCTGGGCGAGCACCGGCAGCACGGCCAGGCCGGTGGCGACGTCCAGCCCGCCGGCCGTGTACTCCCAGAACGGCAGCATCCGGCGCGGCCACGGCCGCAACGCGGCCATCACCAGCGGCACCAGGAGGGCGACGAGCCCGCCGAGCAGGACGTACCGGCCGGTCGGGGCGAGCTTGTCGGAGAACATCAGGGCCACCATGAGGTAGCCGACGGTACCGGCCGCCACCAGGGCGACCCGCTGCCAGAACCCGAAGAAGGTACGCGAGCGCAACAGGATTGCACTCGATGTCACGAGCACGAGCGTCCACCCGGACCAGCCGGGCACCTTCATGGTGTGGTGCATCAGCACCGGCAGGACCAGCGCGGAGGCGGTCATGCAGGCGGTCAGGTAGGTGTCCGCCTCGTCGGCGCGCGCCTTGACCAGGTCGGAGTCCTCCGGCTCGATGTCGTACGACATGTCCGCGCCGGTCTTGGGCAACTGCGGCCCGCGCAGCCGGGCCAGCTTCACCGCCGCCCGGGGCGCGATCACGATCAGCACCAGGATCACCGACACGGCCACTGCGGAGACCTCCGGCGCGGTGAGCGCGAAGCCGTCGCCGGCCAGCAGCACGAGCACCACGATCGCGGCGGTCAGCGCGATGACGAGCAGTGGAGCGAACGGCATGACCGGCGTGACCGTACGCTGCGCGATCAGCAGCAACGCGGTCACCGCGACGATCGCGACGGTGGCGGCCAGCCCGGCGCTGGCGTTCCAGGCCACGCCCTCCGGGTCGCCGTCGACGGCGCTGGACGCGGCGACCGCCGCGAAGAACGCCGCGCCGCCGCCGAACAGCAGCGGGAACGCGCCGTCGCTCTGCTGGCGGGCGCTGACCATCGACGCGGTGAACAGGCCGGCCGCGAGCACCGCGCCGCCGATCACCTGGGGCAGCACCGGCCCCCGGTCCACGAGCACGGCGGCGATCAGGCCCATCGCCACCACGCAGAGCACCAGGAACAGCACCCGGCGGTACTCCGGCTGCCACCTGTCGGCCCGCCGGTTGACCACAGTGGCGACGCCCTCGGCCAGGTCGTCGAAGTCGAGTTCGGGCAGCGGGTCCTGCGCCGGGCGCAGGTGCAGCTCCTCACCCTCCAGCCAGTCCAGGCTCTCCGGCGTGCCGGACAGCTCGAACGGCGCCTGGCCGAGGCGCTGCAGCACCCACGACTCGTCGGGCGCCTCGCCGTCGGGGACCCGGGCCAGATCGGTGGTGTGCCGCACCAGCAGCGGCATCAGGTTCGCCACCGGCATCCGTGCCGGTACGGCCAGGTCGGCCCGGCGGGCCGGCCCGATCACCGTGATCCGGCACAGTTGGTCGTTCAGCGCTGCGGTCACCAGCGAGCCTCTCTCATCGGGCCGTGTCGGACACGAAACCGGTCTGCATCAGGCGTACGCCGCGCCGGGTGACGAGCTGGGCGCGTCCGGGCGGCAGTTGGCGGGGCTTCGCCTCGCCGAGGAACTTGCCCTCCTCCTTCGGGTAGGAGAAGAGCGTCGCGGGCGTGCCCAGCTCCCACATCCGCCGGATCACCGGGTCCATCATGGCCCGCATCGCGCCGGAGGTGCTGCGCGCGACGATCACGTGCAGGCCGATGTAGGCGCCCTGCGCGAGCAACGGCAGGAGCGGGTCGAGCGTCGAGCCCATCCCGGTGCTCTTGGTCATCAGGTCGTAGTCGTCGACGATGACGAAGAGCTCCGGCCCCTCCCACCAGTCGCGCTTGCGCATCCGCTCGGACGAGACGTCCGCGCCGGGCATCCGCCGGTTCATCGAGACCGACGCCTGGCCGGCCAGCTCGTGCATCTTGTCGCCGGTGAACGCGAAGCCCACCTGGTACGCGGCGCCGATCGCGGTGTCCAGGTCGCGGCGCGAGTCGCCGAGCACGACCTTCGCCCGCTCCGGCGGGTAGTGCTGCTGGATGGACCGCAGGACGAGCCGGAGCAGGTTGGTCTTGCCGGTCTCGCTGTCGCCCAGGACCAGCATGTGCGGCGTGGCCATGAAGTCGTGCCAGACCGGGGCGAGACGCTGCTCGTCCTGGCCGATGACGAACTTGAAGTCGGACTCGGGCGGTGGCAGCGTCTCCACCATCAGGTGCGCCGGAAGCATCCGTACCGGCGGGGCGGCCGGACCGGGCCAGAACGTGCCGATCTCCTCGACCACCGACTTGGTCGCCTCGGCCAGGTCGCCCACCTCGGAGCTGCCGTCCATCCGGGGCAGCGCGGCCAGGAAGTGCAGCGCGCCGTCGGTGAGACCGCGCCCGACCTGGTTGGGCACGGTGGCCGCCTTGCGGGAGCCGTGCTCGGACTCCATCGCGTCACCGAGCCGCAGCTCCAGCTTCGTGCCGAGCAGGTCCCGCATCCAGGTACGCAGCTCCGACCAGCGGGTCGCGGTGACGATCACGTGCACGCCGAAGGACAGGCCACGCGAGGCGAGTTCCTGGAACTTCTGCTCCAGCTCCTGGAAGTCCTGTTTCATCGTGTACCAGCCGTCGATGACCAGGAAGACGTGCCCGAAGCCGTCCTCGATCGTCCCCTCGGCCACCTTGCCCAGGTAGCTGGACATGGAGTCGAGCCCGTGCCGGGCGAACTCGGCCTCGCGCTTCTCCATGACCTGGAGGACCTCCTCGACCGTCCGGACGACGCGGTCGCGTTCCATCCGGGTCGCGATCGAGCCGACGTGCGGCAGGCCGGCGATCGAGGCGAGGCCGCCGCCGCCGAAGTCCAGGCCGTAGAACTGCACCTCGCGGGGCGTGTTCGCCAGCGACAGCGCCAGGATCAGGCTGCGCAGCAGCGTCGACTTGCCGCTCTGCGGGGCGCCCGCGATGCCGACGTGGCCGTCGGCGCCGTTCAGGTCGACCACCAGCAGCTCGCGCAGCTGCTCGGCGGGCCGGTCCACCACGCCCACCGGAACCCGGAGGCCACCCTGGACGGCCGGGTCGTCGATGGTCATGCCGCGTAGCGGGTCGGGCAGCACGCTCGGGATGAGCGAGTCCAGGCTCGGCGCGTAGGACAGCGGCGGCAGCCAGACCTGGCGGGCCGGCGGGCCCGAGCCGGCGAGCCGGTCCAGCAGCACCTCGACCAGGCTCGGCCCGTTCGCGTCGGCGGCGGGCTCGTCGACCTGCTCGGCTGGACGCTCCGGCCCGGGGTCGTGGCGCACCGCCACCTGCCGGGTGGTGAACGGCACCACGTCCGCGGTGGGCTCGTCCCCGGCGTCCGCGACGCCGCCGCGGCGTCCACTTCCGGTGTACGCGCCGGAGACGTACGCCGCCTTGAAGCGCACCAGGTTCGTGGTGTCCACCTTGAGGTAGCCGTTGCCCGGCTCGGGCGGCAGCTCGTACGCCGCACCCACACCGATCACCGACCGCGACTCCATCGAGGAGAACGTGCGCAGCGCCAGCCGGTACGACAGGTGCCCCTCGACCCGGTTGATCCGGCCCTCGTCCAGGCGCTGGGAGGCGAGCAGCAGGTGCACGCCGAGCGACCGGCCGAGCCGGCCGATGGACACGAAGAGGTCCATGAACTCGCTCTTGCTGGACAGCAGCTCGCTGAACTCGTCCACGATGATCAGCAGCACCGGGAAGGGCACGAGCTGGGCGCCGTTGCCGCGCGCCTTCTCGTAGTCGAACAGCGAGGCGTAGCCGCTGGCCCGCAGCATCTCCTGCCGCCGGGTCATCTCGCCGTTGAGCGCGTCCTGCATCCGGTCGACAAGCGGCAGCTCGTCGGCCAGGTTGGTGATCACCGCCGAGGTGTGCGGCAGCTTGTCCATGCCGAGGAAGGTGGCGCCGCCCTTGAAGTCGACCAGCACCAGGTTGAGGATCTCCGAGCTGTGCGTCGCGGCCAGGCCGCAGACGAGGGTACGCAGCAGCTCCGACTTGCCCGAGCCGGTGGCGCCGATCAGCAGGCCGTGCGGGCCCATGCCGCCCTGCGCGGACTCCTTCAGGTCCAGCTCGATGACCTCGCCCTCCTCGGTGACACCGATCGGCACCATGAGGCGGTTGCGTTGCGGGGTCCGGGTACGCCACAGGGCCTGCACGTCGAAGGTCATCGCGTCGCGGATGCCGAGCAGCGTGGTCAGCTCGAAGCTGGTGTCCAGCGGTTCGTCGGACACCTCCAGCGTGCCGCTGGTCCGCTTCGGCGCGATGATCCGCGCGAGGGCCTCGCACTGGGTCCGGTCCAGACCGTCGCGCTTCGCCGAACCGGTCGTCGCGCCGGCCGGGAACTCCACGACGTCGCCGGTGACTGTCAGCCGCAGCACCTTGGGACCGCCGGGCATCGCGCCGGTGAGGTCGAGCAGCACCACGTTGCGGATGCCCGCACCGAGCAGGCGGGAGCTGTCCGGCAGGTCCACCAGATGCGCGACGATCACCAGGAACGGCTCGCTGGTGGTCGGCCTGACGGCCCGGTCGTGGTCGCCCCGGTCGGTGATCTCCGGACCGAGCATGTCCATCAGCGCGTCGTGGCTGCCGGCGAACATCCGTACCGGACCGGCCGCGTCGTACGCGGTGGGATGCGCGTTGTGCGGCAGCCACTTGACCCACTCCCACGGGCCCCGGTGCACCTCGGCGGCGAGCACCGCGATCCGCAGCTCGTCCGGGGCGTGGAAGGTCGCCAGCTGCGCCACCATGGCGCGGGCCAGGTCGATCGCCGGGTCGATCGCGCCCTCGAACTCGACGCTTGTGAAACTCGGCAGGCCGACCGAGGTCGGGATGCCCGACACCGTCCGGTACGCCTCGGAGAACCGCCGCAGCGAGATCGACGACAGCGGTTCGAGGTCCTCGATCGGCTTGGTGGACGGCGGGTTGAACTTCAGCATCGCGGCCTGCCGGCCGAGACCGATGCGGACCCGGCCGAAGTCGTCGTGGCTGGGCCGGCGCTCCCACAGCCGGCTGCCCATCGCGATCGACCACAGCCAGCCGGGTTGCGGGTTGTTCCAGAGCACGTGCCGGCGCTGCTGGTCGGCCGCCTCGCGGGCCTGCTTGCGCAACTGCCCGATGTAGCGCAGGAAGTCACGCCGTTCGCCGCGCATCTTGCGCTTGCGCTCGGACGCCGCCCGGCCGATCTGCATGACGCCCATGAGCAGCATGCCACCGGCCATCGCGCCGCCCATCACGTACATCACGGGGGTGCGGTTGTAGAGGCCGAACATCGCGAGCATCGCGCCCATGCCGAGGCCCATCGGCACGACCATCGCGAACGAGCGGAAGTCGAGCGGGGCCTCCTCCGCCATCAGCGGCGGCTCCTGCAGCTCGACCGAGCCTTCCGGCGCCTCCGGGCCCGGCGCGCGGGGCGGGCGCTTGACGGTGACCGTACTCATCCGAGCGTCCCCGCGTCGGCGCCGTCGCCGCCCCAGACGGTGCGCTCCTGGCGCAGCAGCTTCACCGCGTAGCGGTCGTTGCGGTAGCGCTCGGCCACCTTGACGTCGTCGTCCTCCTCCGCCTGGCGCTTCTTCTCCCTCTTCGCCCGCTCCTCCTCGTCCCTGCGGCGTCGCTCCTGCTCGGCCCAGAACGCCTCGGCGCGAGCGGCGGCAGCCGTCTCCTCGTCGGCGAGCGACGCCGTGAACTCGGCGTCGCTGACGCCGGGCTCACCGCACCGGGGCAACTTCTCCAGGTCGGCGCTGAAGAAGTCGAGCGTGCCGTCGGACGGCCTGGGCGCCTTCGCGGGCGCCACCCGCCGCCACACGGCACGCGGGGGCTGCGGTGTCTCCGACATGGTCACCCTTCCCTGCCGTCGTCAGCTGACGGGCCGGTCAGCCAGTCCGCGTCGCTGAGGTCGTCCCAGCCCGCCGTGTCGTCCGGGTCGTCGTCCGGGCGGACCAGCGGCACGTGGTCGCCGGCCGCCGGCCGGGCGCGGTCACCGCCCCAGACAGCGTCGTCCTCGCGCAGACCCGCGGCGGGTTCCCGGCCGGCACCGGGCTCGCGCTCGTCGTCGCGATCGGAGCGCGCCCGGACCGTACCGGTCCGGCCCGGGTCGTCGGGGCCCGCGCCGGACGCCGCGCGGCCGGACGTCTGTGGACCACCGACTCCGGCGACGGCGGCGGCACCGGCCAGGCCGAGCGCGCCGGGGACCGCGACCGCCACCTCACCGTCGGCCACGACGGCTGTCCTCCGCTGCGTCCCCTCCGGACCGCCGCCCCCCGGCGAGACCTGTTGGTTCGACTGCGCAGGCGAGTTCGGCTGAGCAGGCGGGTTCGCCTGCCCGGACGGGTTCGGCGCGGCCGTCTGGCCGGGTGGGCTCGCCGCCTGGCCGGGCTGGGCGGCCTGGCTCGGCTGCCCGGGCTGGGCGGGTGGGTTCGGTACCGGGCCGGGCGCGGCGGGCAGACCCGGCTGACCGACGATCACCGGAGCCGCCACGACACCGCCGACCACCGGCGGCACGACGGCCGCGGGCGGCTCCGCCCGTGACGGCGGTTCCACCGCCGGGGACAGATCGACCACCGTCGGCACCTCCACCGCCGTCGGCGGCACGACCACTTCCGGTACGGGCACACCCGGCGTACCGCCGGTGCCGGACACGGGTGCCGCCGGAACGTCCGGCGCGGGCTCCTCGGCGGCGGCCTCCGGCACGCCCGGATCCGGGCCGGCAGGTGGACCGTCCGGTCGAGAGCCGGGCACAGCGGTGACCGGTGCAGCACCGTCGGGATCCACCGTCCCGTCGCCCGCCTCCGGCGCGCAGTCCTCCGGCCGGGCCGGGGTCCATTCCGTCTCGTCCGGGCGGATCAGATCGGACGCCGCTGGTGCGGTACGTGGTGTGGTGCCGGCGGGCGCGTGGCTGCCCGGCGGGCCGCCCATCGGCGGCAGCACACCGGCGACCGGTGCCGACACGTCGGTGCTCGGGAGCGTCACACCGGTGCTCGGCGGCGCGACGGGGACCGGCTCCACCAGTCCGGCGCCGCCCGTGCCCGCTCCCGTGGGCGCCTGCGGCGCACCGGCGTCGGGGGTTGACGGGCGCCAGTCGTCGGCGTCCGCCTCGACCAGCCCGGAGGCGTCCGGCGCGTCCGGCACACCGGCGGGCGCGCCCGCACCGGCGCCCGGCGCACCCGGCGCTCCCGGCATCATCGGCATCGCGGCACCGGCCGGCGCCGTGACCGGCGAGTCGACGCCGACGCCCGGAGCCACCGGCGCGGCGGGGATCTGCGGGCCGTCGACGCCGAGCCCGTCGCCACCGGCCGGCGCGCCGCCCGACCCGTCCGGCACGCCCGCGTCCACGCCCACCGGTCCCCAGGTCTCGGGGTCGCCGCTGACGAGTCCCCGGGCGTCGGGCGACTCGGCCCCACCGGGGTTCGTCGCGCCACCTGCGGGCCCCGGCATTCCGGGCATGGGCGGCATGCCGGCGCCCAGCCCGGCGCCGCCGGCCGAGACGCCGGCCGGTGCGCCGGGAACCTGCACGCCGTCGAACCCGGGTGACCGCCAGTCCGCCTCGTCGCCCTCCACCAGGCCCTTGGCATCCGGTGCCTCGGGGACACCTGAGCCGCCACCGGCACCGGCGCCGGGAGCGCCCGCGCCGGGCATGCCCGGCATCATCGGTGACTGGAAGCCACCGCCTCCGGGCACGGCGCCACCGGGAGCGGCCGGGATGTCCACGCCGTCGACGGCCCCGGGGACGAAGTCGTCGCTGTTGCCGAGCAACCCGTTCGCGTCCGGTTTCTCCGGCAGCCCGGGGCTGCCGCCCGCGCCGGGACCGGCGCCGCCGGGCGGGCCGAATCCCGGGATGCTCGGCGCGGTGAACCCGCCGCCCGGTTTGCCGATGCCCGTTCCCGTGCCCGTACCCGCCCCCGGCTTCGGGCCGCCCACCTCACCCGGTCCGGAGAACGACGGCGGCTTGACCGATCCGGCGCCACCCGCGCCGCCACCGAGGTTGGCCGAGCCCGGCGGCTTGATGCCCGGCGGAACGACACCGGAACCGAGCCCGCCCGGCAGGCCGCCCCCACCCGGTACGCCGACGCCGGGGAAGCCGGCGCCCCCCGGCCCGTTGATGCCCGGCGCGTCGAAGCCGGGCAGCCCGCTGCCGCCGCCCCCGCCTGGCGTGGGCCCACCGATCTCGCCGGGGCCCGAGAACGACGGCGGGGTGATGGCGCCCGGTCCCTGGCCGGAACCCGGACCACCGATGTCGGCGAGGTTCGGCGGCGTGATCGAGGGCACGGTGATGTTCGGCGGCGTGGTGAACCCCGGCGTGGTGATACCGCCGGCGGGTGGCGCGGTGAATCCCGGCGGGGTGATCGTGGGCGGGGTGGTGAGGGTCGGCGTCGTGAGGTTCGGCGACGAGATCGGCGGGCCGGTCGGCACGTTGATGCTCGGCGTCGGCATGGTGACCCCGGACGTCCCCGCCTTGTCGGTGGTCATCCGGTACTTCTCGGCGACCGTGTGGACGACCTCGGACATCTGCTGGGCCATCGGCTTCTCGTACTCGGTGCCGCTGATCGGCACCGGGCCGCTGCCGCTGCCGACGCCGTTGTCCGAGGCGATCGTGGCCCAGGCGCCGTCCAGGTAGGCGATCGTCTGCTGGGCCCAGGACAGATGGTTGGCGGCGTCGTAGAGCTGCGACGGCAGCGAGTTGCGGTTGGTCGAGGAGTTGATGCTGTTGGCCGCCGTGGTGGAGTCCGGGACCGCGCCGCCGGCCAGGTGCTCTGCCTGCTTGCCGAGCAGGTCGGCGTAGAAGTTCATCTTGTCGCGGAACCCGTTGGCCGCCGGCCCCTTCCACGCCTTGTCGTCTCCGACCATCGAGGTGACAGCGGTACGGATGGTCTGTTCGAGCCAGATCAGCAGGTCCTGGGTCGCCTGGAAGGCCTGCGCGGTCTCGACGACGGACCGGACGCTCACCAGCGTCTTGGCGTGGTCCCGCCCGCTCTCGGTGGTCAGCGCGGCGCCGCCGTTCACCGCGGCCTCGAGCTTCCGCCAGCCCCGGGTCTCCTTCGCCCAGGTCTGGTAGTCGTACAGGTCGCTGACGGGGACCACCTTGGGTGGGAAGGTGGCCGCCTCCTCCGCGGGGTCGTTCCACCCGTCGAGCTTGCTGTCACCGAGACCGTTGCCCATGCCCTGTCCCTCTTCGCGAGCGGCGAGACCGTTTCGCCCGCGTCAGTTTCCGTCGGTCTTGACGATCTTCTGGCCGTAGGTGCTCAGGTTGTCCAGGCCCTTGAAGGAGTCACCCATGATCTCGCCGAGCTTGTCGGTGGTCAGCGCGTTCAGCTCTTCGAGGTTCTCGTACTCCGCGGCCATCTTCAGCAGGGCGGTCTGCACCGCGAGCAGGGCGGTGTTCATGTTGACGAGCATGTCCTTCATGTCGCCCTTGACGCCGCCGTCCTGGGCCGTCGCCCCGACGATCGCCTGCCGCAGCACCTCGGCCCGGGCGAAGGCGCCGGGACGCGGGTCGATCGCGCCCACCTGGTCGGCCGTGGTGAGCAGGATCTTCCCGGCGCCGGTGATGCTGCCCAGCACGTCCTCCGCGAACCACTTCAGGGCGGCGGTGTTGACCGCCACGCCACTGGTCGAGGCGGTGTCACCCTTGAACGTCGGGTTGATCGCCGGCGGTTTGAAGCCCGAGCCGGTCGAGATCTCGTCGTCGATCCAGTCTGACTGGTCGGTGAACGCGGGCGGCTTCACGTTCGACGGGTCGGTGATGTTGTCCTTGTACGTCTTGACGAGGTTTTTCCAGCCCTCGGTGTCGAGGATGTTCTTGTCGTACCAGTCGCGGGCCTCGATCCACTCCGGATGCTCGGCGCGGACCTCGTCCTTCCACCGCTCGTAGTTCACGCCGGTGCGGTTGTTCTGGTGCTTGTTGTAGAAGGCCATCCAGGAGTCGTGCGCCGCCTGAACGGTGCCGTCCGGCTTCCCTATGGCCTCGTCACCCATGCCGTAGGCGTTCATCGCGCTGATGGCTTTGTCGTTGGGGTATCCCCAGTCAATGCGGGCCAAGGAGCTCACTCCACTCGAGAGTCGACGACGGAACGTTGGCACAGACCCCAGCGGCCCGGGTCGTCTAGCTCACCGGGCCGGGGACGGACGACGTGGGCCGCCACGCCGCGTCCGCGGCGGCCGTCCGGCGGTTCAGCCGCCGCGGACGTCGTTCCAGATCATGGCGTGACGCTGCTCGGTGGTGCCGTAGTTGTCCGAGATCTGCAGCAGCGTCTGCCGGGCCTGCTCCAGGTAGCCGACCATCGAGTCGGCCGCCTGGTTCCAGGCCAGCTTCGAGACCCTGTACTGCTCCTGGGCGGCACCGGTCCACTGGGCCAGGCTGGCCTCGACGGTGCGCTCCATCTCCTCCAGCGACGACTGGATCTGGCCGTTGATGCGGTTCATGTCGGTCAGCACGGCGTCTGCCTGCACGAAGTCGAAGGTGTAGTTGGACACGTCAGTCCTCTCGGGAGATCGGGGGGATCCGGATGCGGCTCAGATGCCCGGCAGAGCCGCGCCGAAGGAGTTGGCCACGCTCGACGCCTCGTCCTCGGCCGTCTGGTAGCCCTTCGTGGTCACACCCATGACCTCGAGCATCTTCAGCAGCTCGTTGATGACCCGCTGGAACGCGTTCTCCCAGTTGTCCATGGCCTGGTTGAAGCCCTGCGACGCCTGGCCGGTCCAGGAGGAGATCAGGATGGCCATCTGCCCGTTGACGGCGCGCAGCTGGCCGGTGAAGGCGGTGGCCTTGTCGGAGAACTCCTGGGCAGCCCGCTGCATACCCTCTTCGGTGGTGCTGACGGTCGGCATCGTCACGGCCGGACTCCTCGTGTCAGGGAAAGGTGGCAGGGAAGAGTGTTGATCCGCGGCCCTGCCCGGCGGCAACCCGGTTCCGCCACCATGTCCGAACGTCACCCAACATTGCACGGCAGCGCCCCCGCAACCGCCCCCAGCGGCCGACAGCCCGGGAAGAGTGGTTGCACTTTCATGCACTGATCCCCGGCCGGAGTTCCGGCGCGACGCTCGTGGCGGCTTCACTTGACGGCGACGTCGAGGGAGTGGTCCGTCGTGAACTACAGCGAGCGCATCGAAGGCCTGTTCCAGGAGTACGAGCGGCAGCGCACCAGCCTCGCCGAGATGCAGGCCCGGATGAGCGCGCTCTCGGCCACCGCGACGTCACCGCGCCGCGAGGTGAGCGTCGTCGTCGGCCAGAACGGCGTGCTGACCGACATCCAGTTCCCCTCCGGCGCCCACAAGCGGCTCACCACCGCCGACCTGACCCGGCTCATCCTGGACACCTACGCCGACGCCAAGGAACAGGTCATGAACCAGGCGGCCGACGTGCTGGCGCCGATGCTGCCGGACGGCCTGGACGCCCACAAGCTGGTCCGGGGCCAGGCCGGGGCGGACGCGTTCCTGCCGAAGGAACCCCGCATGGTGACGAGCGTGCGGGAACTCCTGACCCGGGGGCCCGAATGATCAGCAACAATCCCGGCGGGCGGCTGTGGGTCGACCCGGACGGGGTGGAGGGGCTCGGCAAGGCGTACGAGTCGCACGTGCAGCTCTACGACACGTACCTCACCCAGTTGACCGCGCTGCGCGCCCGCTACGCCAGGGCCTGGGGCGACGACGACATGGGCGAGCAGTTCTCGACGAAGTTCCTGGAGGGCCTGGACAACCTCGAAGCGATCATCGGCGGCGTCCGGGGAACCCTGCGCTACACCGCACAGGGGCTCACCGAGAGCAGCCGGGCGTACCGGGAGGCGGACGAGGCCGCCCTCGACGTCAGCCGGAAGATGACGAAGGACTTCGACGGCCTGGACGGCCTCACGTACCCCCGGCGGGCGGTGGTCGCGGACCCGGTGCTGGAGCCCACCGCGGAGGGTGAGCCGCGCCGGCCGCATCTGACGTCCCGTCGGCTGGCGCTCGCCGAACCGGTCGCCGAACAGGCCGGGGTCGCTCCGCGGCAGTACGGCACCCCGATGCCGCCCGTCCAGCCCGCCGAGCCGCTGATCCCGCTCACCGCCGCCCACCCGGCCATCTCGTCGTACTTCGTGCGGCCGGAGTACGCGACCGCCCACGTCGGCGGCCGGCCGCTGCCCGAGGGGTACCGGCTGATCGCACTCAACCCGTTCGAGGACGGCAGCACCCGGGTGGACGCGAACCTCTACGACTCGATCACCCCGCTGGCCGGGACGCCCGTGACCACCCCGGACGGCAAGCCGATCGATCCCGGGCAGGGCCGGCTCTTCGTCGTCAGGGAGAACCCGGCCGTCGACCCCACCGCACCCGGCTACCAGCCGCTTTACCTGAGCTACGCGCCGGACGGCACACCCACCCCGATCATCCCCGGCGCCTGAGCCACCCACAGGTGCCCCGGTAGGACATGCCCGACTTCCACATCCCCAACGACCCGCAGTGGCAGTGGGCGTACGACCTGATCCTCGTCGCCGTCGGCGAGGAGTATCCGAAGGCCGACCCCACCGCCCTGCGGGCCATGGGCGACGAGCTGTACGCGCTCAGCAGCACCATCCTCAACGGGATGGGTGCCACCGCCAACCTCGGCTACGGGCTGGCCGGGAGCCTGTCCGGCCCGGCGATGGACGCGTTCCAGCACTACCAGGTGGGGATCACCAAGAACGTGCCGGCCGGCGGCAACATCGCCCTGGCCCTGGGCGGCTCGGCCTACAACTTCGCACTGGACTCGGAGAACACCCAGTACAACATCGTCATCGCGGCCTTCACCCAGGTCGTCGAGATCGCCATCGCGCTGGCCTCCGGCTTCGGCGCGGCGGCGGTGCCCGCCCTGATCAGGATCGGTCAGGAGATCGTCGGGGCTCTGATCGGCCTGCTCCGCCAGCGGCTGCGGAACCTGCTGATGCGGCTGACCTGGGAGGCGTTCCAGGAAGGGCTGGAGGAACTCTGGCAGAGCGCCGCCGCCCAGGTGACCCAGATCATCGAGGGCAACCGCAAGTCCCTGGACTACAAGGACCTCGGGCTGGCGTTCGCCGGTGGCGCCTTCATCGGCGCGGGCGTCAGCGGCATGCAGATGATCGGCGGCAAGTTCTTCCCGAAGATCAATAACAACGTCCTGTCGCGGGAAGGGCTGTCGGCGCTCGCCGAGACGCTGTTCGAGGGCCTGTTCACCATGATGGTCGGCGGCGGAGGCTTCAACCCGTGGGCCACCATGAGCTCGTCGATGATCGGCGGGATGGCCCACCACTACGCCACGGTTGCCGGCCAGAGCTACGGCCCCGGCGCCGCCGCCGGGGCGCCACCGCCGACGATCGAGACGAAGAACCTCACCACCACCGCGCCCACGCCGCCGACGACGACAGTTGACGGGCCAGCAGTACCCCCACCCGTCGGCTCTCCCACCGGCCCGGGCGGTCAGAGCGGTGGCCCGGGTCCGCAGCCCTCGGGCGGGCCGACCACCGGAGGCGCCGGTCAGGGGTCCGGCCCGGGCGAGGCCGGAACCCGGGGGCCGTCGCCTCAGGGCGCCGGTGATCCGGCTGCCGGCCAGGGCAGTGCCGGGGACACCACTCCAGGCGGCCAGGCTCCGGGCAGCCCGGCTCCGAGCCCGGCTCCGGGCGGTCAGACTGCTGCGGGCGGCCCGGCTCCCAGCGGCCAGACCTCGGGCGGCCAAAGCTCAGGCGTCCAGGCTCCGGGCAGCCAGACCGCCGACGGCCGAGCCCCGGGCGGACAGATCTCGGGCGGGCAGACCGCAGGCGGACAGGCCGTGGATGGTCCGGGCGTCGGCGGTCAGATCGGCGACGGGTCACAGGGCGGCATCCAGAACGGCGACACGAGCCCGAACGGCACCGGAGGCCAGAGCCCGAGCGGGCTCGGCGCCGCGACCCCGGCGACCGGCACCGACCCGCGTGGAGCCGGCGGTCCCGCCCCGGGGCCGAGCCCGGCCGCCGGCACCGAGGGGACGTCGCCGCGCGCGGACGCGACGGGCGCGCCGAGCGGCAGCCCGGCGAGCACCGGTGCGCCCACGACCGGCACCCCGGCCGCCGTCGCCGGCCTCACCACGCCCCACGGCGGCGGCCTTCCCGGTTTCGACGCGCCGGCGTCGAACGGCGGGCCGGCCGCTCTCGACACACCGGCGCCCGTGGCCCCGCCCGCCACCGCCGCCGGCCCGGCGGCAGTCCCGACCGGCCCGTCACCGTCCACCGGCACGCCCGGCACGGGCGCGGCGACCGCCAACGGCACACCACCTACCGGCACACCGGGCACCTCCACGCCGGGCACCGGCACACCGAGCACCAACGGCAGCCCGCTTACCGGCTCGCCGAACACTGGCTCGCCGCCGACCACCGCGTCCACGGGTTCGCCGACCGGGACCCCGAGCACCGGCCAACCGACCACGAGCACGTCGTCCACGGATCCGGCGACCACCGGCCGTCCGGCCGCTTCCCCGCGTGACGTCGCCGGCGCCGCGGAGGCGCCCCCGCCGCCGCTGGCGCCCGTCGGCGGGATCTCGGTCGACGGTCCGGCCGTGGCCGCCTCACCGGCCACCGACCCCGGTGTCGCGGGACCGTCCTCACCGGAGCCGGTCGTCGCGGTGCCCGGCCCGGTCGCCGCCGTCGACACGCCGGGCGACGGCACGTCGGATGCCCAGGTCGACGCCGACGGTCCCGGCACGGGGACGGGCCGGGCCGGCGACCCGGAGACGGGCGCCGTCGACACCACGCCGACGCCGGACGGAGCGACGACGCAGCAGCACGGGACCGTCGAGCCGACGCCGGCCCCTCCCGCGCCGATCGCCGGCGCGGACCTTCCCGCGCCCACCCGGCCCACGCCGAGCCCGCAGTTCCAGCAGGCCAAGGCGAGCGCGGAGCCGAAACGGCTGCGCACCGAACGGTACGTGCCCTGGAAGGACACCGTCGTCCCCGGCACCCACCTGCTGCGCGGCGAGATCACGACGATCGACTTCACCACAAGGGAGTTCACCGCCGACGGCCGGGACTACCGGTCGTTCGACGTACACCTGGATCTGGTCTCGAAGAACGACCAGATGTCCCCGCGGGAGTTGCGCGACTTCGCGGCGACGGTGCAGCGCACCGTCGACGAGATGGTCAACGGCAGATACACGCTGCCCGACGGTCGCCTGCTGCACATCGACCTGGTCGTCGACACTCCCCCGTGGCGCGACGGCATGACCCGCGACTGGCAGGCCGACCCACGCCGTAACCCGCCGGTGGAGGTGACCTCGCAGGACGGGGTGAGCACCGACCAGCACGTGTGGAACACCGGCGACCGCCTGCCAGTGATGGTGCACGAGGTGATGCACTACCTCGGGGCCAAGGAGGGTCACCAGGCCCCCGAGCACCTCTTCACCACCGTGCCCCGGCCGGGGGTGATGGGTGTCGAGGTCGACACGCTGCCGATGTCGGAGCAGGACGGGATTTCGGCCGGGCCGGTCGACTATCTCACCGCACAGGATCTGGCGACGATCCACGACGTCGCGCTGACCGCCGGACCGGTGCGCGACCTTCCGGCACCGCAGGCGCCGCGCGAGCAGACACCGGACCCGTACCCGAACCCGCAGGTCCCGTCGCGCGCCCCGGCCCCGCCACCACCGCCGCCGCCACCGGGCGTCCCGGTGCCACCGCCGCCACCGCCGGGTGTCCCGGTACCGCCACCACCGCCACCGGGTGCCGCGCTGGGTGTTCAGGGCCCGCCGCCTCCCCCGGGGATGCCTCCACCGCTGGGGATGCCGCCGCCTCCGGCCGCGCCCGGGTTCCCGCCGCCTCCGGCGCCCGGACCGGCGAACCGGAACTCCGCCCCACCACCCAGGGCGGACCTCTCCACAGCCACGCTGCCGCCCCGGCAGCAGCCCGTGCCGACGGCGGTCGGGCAGAGGCTCACCGTGAAGTACCAGGTGGTGCACGTCCTCGACCAGGGTTCACCCGGACTGGGCCACCAGGCCGCGACGGTCGCCATGCTCGACGGGCTGGCCGCTACCGGCTACCGGGGCACTGTCGTGCTGACCTATCCCAGCAACAAGACGCCGTACTACGCGGGGCAGCTCGGCCGGCAGTCCGACTTCGACGACCCGGTGGGCTCCTACGATCTGTTCCACCGCGAGTGGACCGGTCGCCGGGGCGACATGGATGTCGTCATGCGACCGCAACAGCCGGCCGAGCAGAAGGCCGCCGCCGCCCTCCGCACGGAGGTGAACTGGAAGACGAGGCAGTGGCCCGGCGCCGCGCAGGCCCCCGAATGGCAGAAGGAGCTGCAGCCGGGGTTCCGGAAGAAGACGGAGGACGAGCAGAACAACACGCAGGGCCTGCGCCTCGACCAGATCGGCGCCGACCCGCTCCCCCCGGGCACGGTCCTGACCGTGCTGCCCGCCGTCGACGTGCCGAAGAACGACGACGAGTCGGAGATGACCGACGATCAGCGGAAGGAGTGGTTCCAGGAGTCCTGGGTGCGCCGGCTACGCGACGCCCACGGCGACCACGACCTGCTCACGCTCCAGCCGTTCCTGTGGGACAAGTTCCCCCGCCAGTTCCACAGCCCGAACGCGCCGGTGAAGGATCTCGACACGATCCTGACCGGTGTCCCGTCCTACCGTGGCCGACCATCGGCAACCCCGCCGCCCAGTGCCGGGGCGGTGATCAGGGACACCGGCGTTTCCGGGGCCGACGGCCTCGCGGACCTGGTCGACGACGAGGGCACCGACGTGGTGCTCGTCTACTACGGCAAGACGCGGGTCACGCCGGAGCACGGCGACGTGGTCCGCCGGCTGACGACTGGCGCCCGGCAGGACCGGCCGACAGTCGTCCTGGTGGTCGGCGACGCGACGCGGGCCCTTCCCACGGCCGGGGCCCCGGTCCACGTCGCCGCCCTGCCCCGCGTCACGCCGGAACAGATGGCCGGGCTGCGCGAGCGCGCCACGCTCGTGGCCACCGAGGGCGCGAACACCTGGCAGGAGTCGCTCGCGGCGGGCAGACCCACGCTCTCCGTGACCGCGTCCGCAGGTGACACCCGCCCCTGGCAACACGAGCCCGCGTCGTTCCACGACGACCCCGAGCTCACCGGTGGCCGCACTCTGCTCGACCGGGCGTCGCACCACCTCCGTACCGGGACGGACCCGGACGCGCTGCGCGACTTCGTCGAGGACCGCGACGGCGCCGTCCGCACGTACTTCGACAGATGGCGCGAGGCGCTCGGCGAGCCCGGCTCCGATCAGGTCGACCAGGCCCTCGCCACGGTCACCGGCCTGCCACTGGACCCGGACGCCCGCCCGCGCGCCGACACGTCGCCGAGCGCGCCCCCGATCGACACCGCCGCACGTCAGCAGGGCACCCCGCCGCCCCGGTTCGACGTGCCCAAGACCCGCGACGAGATCGCCCAGGCACGCGCCGCGCAGCGCGACACCGCGCCGCACCGGGTCGCGAACACCAGCGCGTACGACGTCATCGACCGGGGACCCCACCCCGACACCCGCGTGCCCGGCGTGGTCGCGCGCTCGTACGAGCAGGCCGGTCTGCCCCTTCCGGCCGACGACCGGCCCCGCCTGCGCCTCGACGCGGTCGACAACCGCATCGCGTACGACCATCGGGTGCTGGACCTCGGCGACCGTGACGTGCAGGACTTCACGGTCAAGGTCTTCCTCGACGCGCGGGACGCCACGGCGGCCTCCGCCCGGCCCGACATCCAGACCCGGGTACGCGACGCGGTGGACCGCGTCTACAACCAGGGCTTCCGGATCGGCGACGATCAACTGAACGTCACTGTGGAGTTCGTGGCGACGCCCAGCGAGGCGCACGCCACCGTCGCGCTGCACGGCACTCCGGCGCCGGCCACCCAGACCACCTGGTCGACGCACTCGTCCGACCTCGATCTCGCGCACGAGATCGGGCACTTCCTCGGCCTGCGCGACGAGTACCCGGTGGCGGACCGCGCCCTGGACGCCACGTTCGTCCAGGGCGACACCTCGCTGATGGCGACCACCACGCCGGAGCACGATCCGGGGCTGCTGGCGCGCAACGTCGACCGGATCGCCGGTCAGCAGGATGCCGTGCTCTCGCCCGACCGCGGCGGGCTGCCGCCCCGGACGGCGCCGGTCCGCTTCGAGCCGGTACGGGTGGCGGGCGGCCGCAACGCGCGGTTCGACGAGCTGACCCGGCACACCCGCGAGGTCGGTCCGGGCAACTACCGGCAGGTGAGTGCCGCGCTCAAGGACGAGGGAGCGCCGATCGGGTTCGTCGTCAACTCGATGCTGCCCGCCGAGGACGTCGACCAGATCCCCGAGGTGGTCCGCGCCGTCACCGAGGGACTCGCCCCCGGCACCACTGTCGCGTTCGTCTTCGGCGTCAACACCACCGCCGAGACGCCCGACCTCGCCTTCCGGGACGCGGTCGCCCGGGCCGCCCGGCTGGTGGAGGGCCTCGACGTGCCGGTGGCGGTGAACGGCTACGCGGTCGGCACGAAGGGCGGCAAGTTCCCGTACGGCCGCACCCGCAACCAGGTGCTCCGCGACCCCGACACGGTGGCCGCGATCCAGGGCCTCGTCCAGGGCGACCCGGCCCGCGAGGAGCGGCGCTACCCGTACGTGTCGATCCAGGACTTCGACCGGGGTGCCCGTACGACGGCGGACGGCACCCACGTCTTCGACCGCATCGACGGCCGGACCCGCTTCGACCCGGAGTCGACAGGACCGCAGGACGAGCCGCCGGCCCGGCCTTTGATGATCTCCGGTGGTTACCGGGTCGGCGACACCGAGGAGCTGATCCGGCGTACCCGTGAGCGGCTGGACCGGCGTGTACGCGACCACCAGGCGAGGATCGCCGACCTCACCACACGCGGCCCGGGCGCGCGCCGGGAACTCGGGATCGAGCGGCAGAAGCTGACCGCCGTCCTGGAGGGCCTCGCCACGTTCGACACGCAGGCCGGGCGGGACGCCTTCGTCCAGGACTTCACCGACGCCGTGGACGAGGACATGCGGTCCCGGGACCGGCAGGCCACCGTCCACCCGATGCTCCCGTACTCGCCGGAGCCGAACCTGTTCGTCGACGGCCTGCTCACCCTCGGCCGGCCCGAGGTCCGGTTCGGCGAGGCGGGCGCGGAGTTCCTCATGCTGGCCGAGAGCCTGCACCAGGCGTACGGCGAGGAGCTCGCCGTCGCCCACGGCGCGGCGACGCCGGCCGGCCTGCCCGCGGACGTCCTCACCGTCGACGTGCAGGTCCAGTCGCAGAACAACAGGCATCCCGACCGCGACCTGGCGTTCATGACGGACTTCGTGGGCGCCGCCACGCCCACCGACCTGTCCCGGCTCGCCGCCGACTTCGCCGTCGTCCACGCCCTCCCGCAGTCGCACGCCGTGCCCACGAACGCCAACCGGCAGCTGTTCTACACCGAGGGCACCGGCTTCAAGGAGTACCGGGCCGACCTGCGCAAGCCAAACGTCGCCGCCTCGAAGCCGTTCGCCGCGCCCACCGACGCCGGAGCCGGATCGCCGACGTGGCAGCAGTCGCTCACCGCGCGGCAGCTCCGGCAGCTCGGCGCGCAACCGCACAACCGGTACGTCACCGCCGTCTCGCTGCCCGCGCCGGACACCGGTCCGGCGCCGGACGTCCCGCCCGCCGTCGACCTCGACCTGGATCCGTCGCGGCCGGCCCGGACCGTGGGCCTGCCGAACAGCCAGCGTCTCGTCGCCGCGCACCTCATGGCGACGTCCGACGACCCCGGGACCATCCAGCAGGAGTTCGCCGTCGCCACCGCCGTCGCCGTCCGCGGCGGGATCGACAGGCAACCCGGTTCGCTCTACGACGCGATCGCCGCCGAGCTGCCCGGAGGGGACGCGGACGCCCTGCGGTTGAGCACGCTCCGCGCCGGACGGGACGTGATGAGTCTCGACGAGGCCGCGGCGATGCGGCGGCGCAATCCGTACGACAACAGCCAGTTCGTCCGGGCCGCGCTCGCCCCCGACCCCGGCGGGCGGCGCCGCGACACGCCTGTCGACGACGCCGAGCGGCGCGGCATCGGCAACGCGCACGACGTGGTCGAGCTCGCCGCGGCCCGGGGCACCCACGTGCACCTCGTCGTGTACGACGACCCGGCCGGTACGCCGCGCGACTACCCGGTGATCGGCGCCCGGCCGCTGAGCCGGCTGGAACTGGTCCGCACGATCGACCCGGCGGGCCACGTCACCTACACCCGCCGGGAGCCACCGCCGCCGGCCCCGGCCGACGACACCGACACCGGCAGCGAGCCCGGCGGCTTCGACCTGTTCGGCGACGGCGACGACGACGGCTTCGGCGACTTCGGCGCCGGCTTCGGCGAGCACGACGACGGTGACGGCAGCGACGACCACGACGGCGACGACGCCCCGGTCACCTGGTCGACAGCCGAGGACGACACGACCACCGGGACCACCGCCACGAGAGACACCGTAGAAGAAACCACAGCGGGCGAGACCACCACCGCGGAGACGACCACCGCGGAGACCACCGCAGCCGAGACCGCCACCGGGAGGGCCACCGCGGAAGAGAGCGCCGCGGAAGGGACCACCACCCGGGAGGACGCCGTGGGCGGGGCCGGCGCGTCGCCGGCGACCACCGGGACCACCTCGGCGCTGCCGTCATCCGACGAGGTACGCCGGAGCCTGTCGTCCTACCTGCGGGAGAGCCGGACCCTCGGGCTCGCCGAGCAGTTGCGCGCCACCGAGAACGCGGACCTCGGCGCGGCGCTGCGCACCCTCGACCCCGGCCTGTCCGACGAGTTCGTCGACGCGGTGGCGGCGGACAGCCGCGACGACGTGGACCAGTTCCTCGGCGAGGGCCGCCCCTACCCGGTCACGATCGGGGGGCACCCGGCCGAACTGCTCGTCACCGCCGTCCTCGACTGGGACGCGGTCCGCGTGGACCGGGCCCACGACGACAAGCGCAAGGTCACCGCCAAGACCCGGGAGAACCTCACCCACAAGCTGCGCCACAACCGGGACCAGCGGGTCGAGCCGAAGGTGACTGTCACGGCGATACCCGGTGTCGTGGTCGGCGTCGGTGGTTCGGTGCCGACGGCGCCCGTCACCGAGCACTCCGCCGAGCACAAGGACACGTTCACGTCCACCACGACGGTCAAGGTCGCGGGGCTGACCGAGGTGACGGTGCCGGTCCGGTTCGTCGCCCGGCTCGTGCGGCCCGGCCGTCCCGCCGCCGGACCGGTCGAGGCCTCGGGCACCGTGGCTCTCGCCGTACACACGGGGTTGCGGACGGCAGACGCGACAGCGCCGGCCGCCGCGGACCGCACGCTCGGCGCGCCGGTGCCGGACCGGTTCGGGGTGGAGAGCGTCCGGAGCCGGCCGGCCGATCCGGACGCCACGTTCTTCGACCAGGTGGAGGCGATCCTCGCCGAGGACGGCATGGCCGACCTGGTCCGGATCGGCGCACCCGGCCGCCCGGTGATGCAGAAGCTGCTCAGCACGGCGTCGATCTCCGGCAGCCTGCCGAAGATGGTGGTCACCGACCCGGCGAACGTCCACGACGGCTGGGTGCGGTCGGGTGCGCTGCCGCGCGCCGCGCGCACCGGATGGCGGCGCTTCTTCCCGGGCCGCGCCCGGCAGGTCGAGGTCCGCCTGGTCGCCCGGCACGTCGAGGAGGTGGAACGGGTCGAGGGGGTGACGCACATCGACACGGCCGCGCTCGCCGGCGAGGGCACCGGCGGCGCCACCACCAAGCGGCCGTGGGGCCTGTGGGGCCTCGGCGGCGCCGGACTGGACGCCGCGCCGTTGAGCCTGGTCGTGGGGCCCCGGGTCGGCGGCGGCCGGGAGCGTGGCGCCACCCAGACGATCGCCGAGCGGACCGGCGGCAAGCAGACGGTGACGGGCACCGCGCCGGGCGTCCGGTACCGGGTCGAGTACGGCGTGCAGGTGCGCGTCCTGGGCCGCGCGCCACGGATGCTGTCCGGTTCCGTCGACGCGCTCCAGTGGACCACCGGCGACCGGCTGCCCGGCACCGCCCTAGACCCGAACGGCCTGGAGTGGCGCGGACGGCGCGGCACCGCCCGCACCCACTTCGCACCGGCCCGCGTCGAGCACGGCGAGTCGTTCGGCGGCGCGTACCTGACCCGGGTGGGCGACCGGAGCCTGTACGAGACGGTCGCCGACGCGGTCCGCTCGGTGCCCGGTCACCGCCGGTTCCGTCTGGCCACGCCCGAGGAGACGCTGCGGCACTTCGGCGACGCGCGGCTCACCGACGGGCTGACGCCCGAGCTTCAGGCGGCGCTGAACCGGGACACGGACCTGAAGACCCAGCTCTCCCCCGACCAGTTGCGCCACCTGGCGGACCGGATCGTCGGGCCCGGGCTGAGGATCCCGCTGATCCGCACCGGCACGTTCCACGACCACGTCACTGTGGTGACCATCCGGGGCAGCCTCGGCGAGGTGTCCGACGGTGACCTGGTCAACCGGGACAAGATCGGCACCGCCGACAAGCGGACCGCCAGGTCCACGGTGACCAGTGCCCGCGACGACAGCCGGTCGGCCGAGCTGAGCCTGGAGCCCCGCGTCCTGGGCCCGCTCGGCCAGGCCGCCTCGACGCTGCTCGGCGGGCCGCGCGCCGCGATCACCTGGGGCACCACCGACGAGAGCGCCGTCACCGGGGGGCAGTCCGTCGAGAGCGACCACGGGCCGGAGCTCGACGACGAGGGCAAGCCCACCGGGGTACGGCTGCGCGAGTTCGCCGCCACCCTCGACCTGACCGTCACGACCCGGTCCACGGTGCGGGTCAACCAGGCGGGGCGGCAGCTCTCCCTCGGGACGTACGGCCGGGACGTGCCCACCGTCGTCGCCTCGTCCGAGACGCGTCCCCGCACGCACCGCCTCGACGTGCGCATGCTCGTGCCGGAGACGCGGGTCTCCCGGCGACGCCCGGACGCGGAGCCCAGCCCGGCTCCCCGCGACGTGGAGACCATCGCGTACCCGCCCCCGTTGAGCCGGATGACCGGCGGACCGCACGACCTCGACGGACGCCGGGTGGAGTCGTTCGTCGGCGCCGACCGGTTGCAGGAGGCGGTGGTCGAGACGCTGCGTGAGGCCGCCCGGGACGACGTCTACGCCGTCGAGGACGGCCGGATCTCCACTGTGGTCGCCGACGAACTGTCACCGGAGCGCCTCACCGGTGACGCCGAGCTGTTCAGCCGCCCGCTGGCGCTGAGCAACCTGTGGCACGGCCGCCGGGCCGCCGACGCCCGCGCCGACGTGCGGGTACGGCTGCGCCCGACCAACCCGACGGTGCTCGACGGCGCCGAGTTCGCCCGGGTCAAGCGGACCTTCGCCAGCGGCACCGCCCGCAAGAGCACGCACACGCGCGCGGCCGAGCTGAGCGTCTCCGGCACCGGTGTCGCCGCTGTCAGCGGGCCGGTCGCCGACCACGGCGGCAGCACCGGCCGGCCCGGCGGCGCCGTCATCCTGTCCGTCACGCCGTGGCGGCGGGCCTGGGGCCGGATCAGCGAGCGCAGCGCGTCCGGGGTCGCCAAGCTCCGCCTTGGCGGCGGCCGGGCCGAACGCGAACTGCTGGTACGGGTGGACGTGGAGGCCGAGGTGGTGGCCGAGGCCCGGCACGACAGCAACCTGCGCCCGCTGGGCCGCTGGCCCGGGTCGCCGGCCCGGCGGGCCGGCCGGCGGCTCACCCTGCCCGGCGCGGTGGTCATGCGGATGACACCGGCGGAGCTGAGGCGACTCCAGGACCGCGACCGCGCCCGCCGGCACGGCACCGCAGACGTGCGCCTGCAACTGCGGCACGCGGAGGACGCCGAGACGCTGCGCGCCGACCAGCGCGAGCAGGTCGCCCGGATGGTGAGCGAACAGGCCACCGAACGCGGGAACCTGCTGCGGCGCCAGCACACCGAGCTGCGCGCCGCCCGCGCGTACGTCGACCGGGTCCGCCGGGACCGCGACGTCGGCGAGACGGACCGGCGGCGCGTCGACGACGCCTTCACCGACCTTCAGGACCGCCACCGGCGCGAACTCGGGGAGCTGGACGCGCGCCACAGAGCGGCGGTGGATGCGCTGAAGCAGACGCAGGAGCGGGAGCGGGCCGCGCGGGCCGCGCATCAGCAGCGGGAACGCGACCTGGTACGCGAGGCGCAGCAGCGGCAGGACGAGGAGGCGGCCGGCTCCGCCGCGCCGGCCGACGCGACACCACAGCCGTTCCGGCCCGGGCCGGAACGATCGTTCGGCATCGGCGGCGTCACCACCCACGTCGACCTCACCGACCGCATCCCGCACCTGCGGCGTGCCGTGGCCCGGGAGTCCAGTGAGGAACTCGCCCAGGCGATCCTGCCGGCCACCCGGGACCGCGGCCCCGGCGACCCGATCCGGGGGCTCGGCAGCAGCGGGTTCCTCGGCGCCGCCCACCTGCACCTGGCCGACGCGCTCAACGGCGGCCGCAGCGAGACGGTACGGCTGGAACGGCGGTTCCGGGGTGCCACGTATCACGTCACGCTGACCGCCGAACCGGTGGCGGAGCCGAGCTTCACCGGCATCGAGCTGGTCGACGAGCTGTCGGTCACCGACCGCTCGGTCGTCGGCGAGGCGCAGACCCGCACCACCTCCCGGACGGCGGCGCAGGTCACGCTGACCGCGCGGGGGCAGGGCACCGAGACCGACCGGGTCCAGGACGACGCCACCCGCACCACCGGCCACGGCCCGTCCTCCGGCACCGTCGCCGCCGGCCTCAGCGGCACCGCCGCCCTCGGCAACCAGGCCACCAAGACGACCGAGCGCACCGGCCGGACGTACGAGCAGTCGCTTACCGTGTCCGGCCCGGTGCCCACGTACCGCGGGCCGGTCCGGCTCACCGTCACCGTCACCGGACGCGGGCTGCCAGAGGGCGGCGTGTCGATCCAGGCGGTCCGCGACGTCACCACGTACTCGGCGACCGAGGGCAGGCCACCTGCCGTCTCCGGTCCGGTCACTCCGGTGCCCGCCGGGCAGACCACCGACGAGGGCCGGCGGCCGTGGCGCGAGGCGGCCGGCTTCGACCGGCTGCCCGAGCCGGGCCGGTTCGCCGTCCAGGACGTCCTGGTCGACCTGCCCGGCCTGCACGAGGCGGCCCGGCAGGCGCTCATCGCCTCCGGCGCCGACCCCGGCCGGGACGTCGCCGCCGCGCTGCGCGACACCCTGACGGTGAGCCGGATCAAGGCGCTGCCGGCGATGCTGGACGGCGCGTTCCCGCTGCCGATGCCGGCCGCGCTGGGCCGCGACCTGTTCCTCGACGCCCGCCTGGTGGCCCGTCCCACCCTCCTGCGGGCGGACGCCACAGTGAAGATCGGCGGCTCGGCGAAGCGCAACACGGACACCGAGTACGAGCGGACAGCGGGCAGTTCGCTCACGGTGAAGGCGGCCGGGCCGCTCGTCGCCGGCGGGGTCGGTCATCCGGGCGGCGCGAGCCGGGTGGGCGAGCGGCAGGACTTCGCCGCCGTCAACGCCTCCTCGCTGGTCGAGCAGCAGCTCTACCGCACCGACCCGGGCGCCCAGGTGAAGGACGAGGGCAAGGTGGCGGTCAGCGCGACCGGCAAGCCGATCCGTCGCACCGACCCGGACGACAAGATCACCGCGGCGGTCCGGTACGACGTCGAGTTCCGTTTCGTCGCCCGTTCCCGTGACGGCCGGCACCGGGCCGGCACCGAGGTCCGGGTCCCGGGCGGCTTCGTCGTCCGGCTGGACGAGGCGGCCGCCCGCGACGCCACCGGCCGGGACCTCTCCCCCGCGCTGCGCGCGTCCGCGCTCGCCGTCGCGGACGCGGCGAAGAAGATGTCGGAGGCGGCGGCCCGCCTGGACGGGCTGACGTCCCGGACGGACTCGACAGCGGAGTCCGTCGCCGAGGCCGAGCGGGCCCTGACGGAGGCGGAGAACGCCTGGTGGAACGCCTACCGGGCACACGAGGACGAGGTGGCCCGGCCACCGGCCCCGGTCCCGCCGGTCGCCGGACCGGCCACCGGGGCCGCCACGCCCACCGCACCGGCGTCCGGCGCCGGCGGTGCCGTGCGCCCGCCCACCCCCGGCCACGACGACAGGCGGCGTCCGGCCGAGGTACGCGACGCGGACCGCCGCCACCCGGAGGAACCATGACCGACAGCGCCGAGCCGCTGGACGTGCTGCTGCGCCGGATGATGCGCGGCGACGCCCCGGTGGAGCGGGTCCAGTCCGCGCTGCGCGGCTCCCGGTTCGACCTGGCGATGAACGGCGACGGCCGCCCGCTGATCGTCCGTTCCTTCGACGACATGCCCTGCGTGGTCGTGGCCACCTCGGCCGAGGAGCGGGCGCGCACCTTCGCGCCGCGGTGGCGCCGGGTCGAGACGGCCGAGCTGGCCGAGTTGCTTCCGGACGGCATCGACGTCCTCGTCGACCCGTCCGGCCCCGAGCCGGTACGTCTGGCCGCCGCGCTCGTCTGGCACGCGCTCCTGTTCACGGACGAGGACGCCGGATGAGCGACGTGGACTTCCTGTTCCTGCTCGACCCGGAGTGGCCGGCCGACGACGATGATCCGCCGTTCGAGGCGGTCGTCGGGGTGTGGCAGGTCGGCGAGGACGGCGAGGTGGGCGAGTTCCGGAGCAACCCGGACTACCGCCCGTCCTTCCCGGACTCCCCCACCGACCCGGTCGACGCGCTGCTGCGCCTGATCGCGGCCGGCGCGGCGCAGCCGGCGCACCTGCGGGCGGTCCTGCGCGCCGGCACCCTGCACCTGGCGGTGAACGGCGACGGGCGGCCACTTGTCGTACCCGCCCCGGACGACGAACGGTGCGTGGTGGTAGCGACCGGCGAAGCACACCGGGCGCGGGTGCCGTCCCCCGGCTGGCGGCAGGTCGACCTGGCGGAACTGGCGGCCGTGGCCGGTGACCGCGATGCGCTCGTCAACGCCGGCGGGGCCGCGCCGGCCCGGCTGGCCGCCGCCTTCCTGCGCGAGACGGCGGCGACGCGATGAGCACCGGCGTGCTGCACCTGCTCTGCCTGCGCGCCGCCGGCCGGATGCCGGACCAGGAACTCGCCGGCTTGCGCGCGCGGCTCGCGCACGGCGACCGGAGCGCCTGCGCGGCCGGGCTGCTCGGCGCGTTCCCGCAGTCCGCGGCCGAGATCGCCGCGCTCACCGCGCTGCTGCCCCCGGAGACGCCGCTGCTGCCCGACCCGGCGGCGGACGAGGACGTGGACACCGGCCCGGCGGCGGTGTTCATCCCGTTCCCGCCGGCCGACCTGCCGCTGTACGCGACGGCCGCGCCGCCGGTGGTGGACGAGACAGCGGGCGGCACCGTGGACGGCCTCGACCAGGTACTGCTCGACGTGCTGGACCCGGCGCACACCGCCGGGGTGTGGCGCTGCTGGCGGATCACCCCGGGACCGGACGACACGGTGGACGCGGCGCGCGTCTACCTGGTCGAGGCGGCGACGCCCGACGACGAGCTGCCCGTGATCGCCGACCGGGGGCAGGCGGCGCTCGCCGACGCCGGGCACGCCGCACCGGTCGAGGTCTACCGGCACGACCTGCCGCTGCCCGCGTACCAGTGGGCGGCCCGGTCGCGGTCCGCGCTGATCTGGGCCCCGGAACCGCCCGGCGAGGTACGCCTGGCCGCCGACGGGGACGCGCGGCTGCCGGTCGACGACGACGAGGTCGCGCCGTTCGTCGCCCACCTGCGGTCCGCGCCCGCGCTGACCGCGCGCCTGCGCACCGACGGCGTGTGGGTCTGGCCGGCCGACGTGGCCGACCGGCTGCTCGACGAGGGCACGCTGGCCGACGAGGGTCTGCTGTGGCACCTGCGGCGGTGCCGGGCCGATCCGCCCGCGCCGGCCGGCGCGGTCGCCGTCCACCGGGCGCTCGCCGCGCTGGTACGCGCCGGAGCGCTCTGACCGGGTGTACGAACGGCCCGGGTCGCGGTGTCTCTCGGGCACGAGCCCCGGCGCCGCGCGGCGCTCCCGGCGGCCCGCGTGGTCGAATGCGCCGGCGCCCCGCCGACGAGGACCAGAGGAGGCCGGAGATGACGGACCAGGACCACCTGCACACCGCGCTGCTGCACCTCGGTGGCCGGGTGCCGGACGCGACGCTCGCCGACGCCCGGCTGCGGCTCGCCGACACCGGCACGGTGTCCCTGCCCGAGCCGCCCGGGCCGGTCGACCTGCCGTTCACCTTCGCGTCGGCCGTACCGAACCCGCGTGTCTTCGGCGGGCGGGTGCCGCCGCTGGCCGACCTGACCGGCCGCGAGGGCCTGATGGACGACACCGACCGGGTCGCCGTCGCCGCCGTGCGGCAACAGCCCGGCGCGGTGGCGCTGTGGCGCGGATGGCGGATCGCCCCGGAGTGGGCCGCCTCGGTGATCCCGCCCGCGCCGGTCTACGTGCTGGAGACGGAGGGGCCGCGGGCCGGGACGGCGGCGAACGTCATGCGGGCGCTGGGCGCCGCCGGAATCTCCGCCCCGCTGGTCGAGGTGTACCGGCCCGGCGACAAGCTGCCGCCGTACTCCGCGGCGGCCCGCCGGTCCGGCGCGCTGCTCTGGGCCGACCGGGACACCGAGCCGCCGCGGATCGCCCGCGTCTTCGACGAGGTGGACGACGACGGGGCACGCTTCGCGCCGGACCACGAACGGCTCTCCGGCACCGACCTCGCCCGGGCGGCGGCGTACCTGGAGACGGGCACACCGGTGCTCGCCACCACCGCACGCGGGCCCGACGTGGTGGAGCCCGAACGCGGCCGGGTCGTGCCGATGACCTACCGCACCGACGGCCGGTGGCTCTGGCCCGAGTCCGTCGCCTACTACCTGCGGGCCTACGGGCTGGCGCCGGAACCGGACCTGCTGGCCCACATCCGGTCGCGCGGCGGGCTGCCGCCGGTCACCGACCCCGCCGACGAGCACCGGGCGCTGGCGCTGCTGTTCCAGTCGTACGCCCTCGTCCCGGCGGAGGCGTGACGATCTTCGTGGCGATCGCGTCGTACCGGGACCCGGAACTCGTGCCGACGGTGCTGGACTGCCTGGCCAAGGCGGCGCACCCGGAGGACGTCCGCGTCGCGGTGTGCTGGCAGCACCTCGGCGACGAGGACATCTCCGCCATCCGGAACCTGCCACAGGTCGACGTGCGGGAGTACGACGCCCGGGACAGCCGTGGCGCCTGCTGGGCCCGGGACCAGACGTTCCAGCGGTACGGCGGCGAGGACTGGCTGTTGCAGGTGGACAGCCACACCCGGTTCGCGCCGGACTGGGACGTCCGCCTGATCCGGATGGCGCGGGAGACGGGCGCGGCGAAGCCGATCCTGACCGCGTACCCGCCGAGCTACGAGCCCGACCAGGAGTTCACCGGCGCGGGCGCGCCCGCCGAGATCATCGTCAGCGACTGGACGACGTTCGGCGTGCCCGTCTTCGGCCAGCGCCTGATCGAGGGGGCCGCGCCCGGCGTACCACCCAAGCCGGCGCTCTTCCTGGCCGCCGGGTTCCTCTTCGCGCCCGGCTCGTTCGTCGCCGAGGTGCCCTACGACCCGGGCATCTACTTCCACGGCGAGGAGATCACCCTGGCCCTGCGCGCCTTCACGTGGGGCTACGACCTGTTCCACCCCACCGAGGTGCTGACCTGGCACTACTACATCCGGCAGGACCGGCCGCGGCACTGGAGCGACCACGTCGAGCAGGACTGGGCCCGCTGCGAGGAGCTGAGCCGCCGCCGGGTGCTCTACATGCTGCACACCCCGCCGGCCGACCGGCTCGGCATCGGGCCGGTACGCACCCTGGAGCAGTTCGTGGCGCACACCGGCTGCGACTTCACCCGGCGCACCTGGACCGACATGCTGGCCCAGGAACTCGTGCTGCTCTGATCAGCTCCCCCGCGCCGGCTCCCCGGCCCCGCTCGACCAGCGGGTCTCGGCGATGGCGGTGGCGAGCCGGGCCAGCTCCGGATGCTGCCGCGCGTACGACGTGACGTGCTCGGCCAGCTCGTACTGGGACTGCCAACGGACCTTCCCGGCCCGGACCAGCGCCCGGTCCAGCGCGAGCGGGTCGCCGCGCAGGTGACGCCGGACGTCCACCAGGACGCCGGTGAGCGACTGCTCCTGCTCGTCGGTGCCGGGCAGCGCCGTCACCATGGCCGGCAGCGCGGCCACCGTGTCGTCGTCCATGCCCGGCACCAGGCCGATGAGCGCCTTCTCCCGCGCCTCCGGGCGGGTCTCGGCCAGGTACGCCATCCCCGCCTCGTCTGCGGCCAGGTGCCGCAGCGCGGGGTCGCGGCTCAGCTCCGCCACCGCCGCCGTCACGTCCGGCCCGACCGGAACGGCGTCGCCCGGAACGGTGTCCTCGGGGGCGGGGTCAGCGGGTACGCCGCCGGCGGTCGCCCCGGTGCCGGCGGGCCCGGTGTCCTCGGGAGCGGCGACGGCCGGCCGGGCTGATGCCGGGGCGGCGTAGGTCCGGTGAGGGCCGGCCTGCTTCGCGAGCGCCGCCTCGGGGACTGCTGGATCCACACGGGTCGCGGCCGGCTCCACCGGGGCAGCACCGGCGGACACGGCTGTCGTCGTGGCCGGCGCCGCCTCGGCCGATCCGGCACCGGCGCCCGTTGCCGCCCGGCGGCGGGCACGCAGGCCCAGCAGAACCGCGGCGAGCGCCGCCAGCCCGGCGAGCGTCAGCAACGCCGCCCGGCGGCCGATCCCGGTGGTGGAGCCGGACACCGGTTCGGCAGCCTGCGCGCGGGGCGCCTCCTCGGGCAGCACGGCCGTGACGGAGGCGGTCAGGTCGATCTCCGGCGCGACGCCGCCGGTGGTCCTCGCGGTCTTCAGCACCCGGTTGCGGACCCGCGCCGGGTCGAGGTCCGGGTACGCCGACCGGATCAGCGCCGCCTGCCCGGCCACGTACGCGACGGCGAGGTGGGTGCCGGTGCCGTTCACCGGCCGCGTGCCGGTGATGCCGAGGCTTGTCACGTCGACGCCGGGCGCGATCACGTCCACGCCGCCGGAGCGGTAGCGCTCGGCCGTGCCCCCGTCCGGACCGATCCCGCCGACGCGCAGCACCGCGTCGTGCAGGGGCACGTCCGGGTCCGGCGCCGCCGCCTCGCCCGCGGCGCCAACCACCACCACCGCGCCCTGGTCGACCGCCTCGTTGACGGCGGCCACCACCTCGGCCTGACCGAGGTCCACCTGCGGCCCGAGCGCGATGACCGACGCGCCGGAGCCGACCGCCGCCCGGATCCCCGCGACGCTCGCCGCGGCCGAGGCGCCGGGCGTCCGGCCCGCCACCCGGACGGGCATGACCGCCGCGTCCGGCGCGACCCCGGCCACCGTCGACCCCTTCACCGGCCGCGCCACGATCAGCCCGGCCATCGCCGTACCGGTGCCGAGACAGTCGGTGTCACCGCGGGCGGCGCCGGCCGCCCGGTCGACGCCCGTCGTCACGCGGCCGGCGAGCGAGGGCAGGCTGCCGGCGACGCCGGAGTCGACGACGGCCACGAGCTGGTCCCGGCCCCGGCTGTGCGGCCACGCCCGGTCGGCGGCGACGCGCGGACCGGCCCACGGCGACCGGGCGCGCGCCGTCGCGGCGGTGCGGCACCCCTTCGGCGGGCCGGCCGCCGCGTCGCCGTCGGCATCCGGTTGCCGCCCGGACGGCGTGGACGCGCCGGGCGTCCGCTTCGGGGCCGGCGGGACGCCCTGTCGGACCTCGCTGCCGTACGCGTCCCACGGCAGCACGAGCACCCAGCCGGCCCGGAGCCGGGCGCCGTCGGTCAGGGTGGCGCCGTCCGGCTGGATCCGCCCCGCGTTGAGGGTGAACAGCTCGGCCGACCGCGCGCCGTCGCCGAGGAACCGCTCCGCGATCTCGGTGAGGTTCTCCGGCTCGCCCTGGTGGGTGGCCCCGACCCGGTAGTACTTGACCTGTTCACCGTCGGCGCGGGCCGCCGGTGCGAGCGGGGCCAGCGCGAGCACTGCCACCGCGACGACGACGGCGAGCGAGGCCCGGACCACCGCCGGTGCGGTCCGGGTCACCCGCCACCACCCCGGGTGCCGGCGCCGGTCACGGGCGTGGTCGCCGTGGTACCGCGAACGCCGGGCGTCCGAACCATCAGTCATCGATCCACTCTTGAGCCCGGTCGAGAAGACTGTCCATACCAGACGGGCAGGCTAGCATCGCGGACTCCCGACGCCCGGCGGCGGTGCACCGTTGGGACGCTCCGGTCGAGTACGCGGTCATCCGCGGAGGGCCTGCCGCCCTCCGCGGATGTGCCGGAGCCACAGCCCGGGTGTCACTGTCCGAAGCTGCCCGAGGCCCTGGCGCTCTCCGCGTCGGCCAGCAGCCGCGCGATCGCCGTCTTCCGCCGGTTGACCACACCGGCGAAGTTCACCAGGATCCCCATGTACAC
Organism: Micromonospora sp. NPDC048887; assembly: GCF_040649715.1. Taxonomy (NCBI): domain Bacteria; kingdom Bacillati; phylum Actinomycetota; class Actinomycetes; order Micromonosporales; family Micromonosporaceae; genus Micromonospora; species Micromonospora sp. NPDC048887. Next base: position 283,978 of record NZ_JBEZGA010000007.1, read on the forward strand.
GACAGTCTCCGAGGCCCACATCGCCAACCGGGAGCCCCCGCCGGGCTGCGGTTCGATGTCGATGGACAAGGTGATACCACCCCGGATTCCACGCCGCCGCATATTGATCATTCCCGGCCCGTTCGCGCCGGTCCACAACACTGCGCGGGGACCACCGAAGGCCCCTCGTACGACCTCGGCGGCCAGTGCGGTATCGCACGTGGTGTCGACGGTCGTGGTCGCCGTGGCATTTCGTGTCTCGACGAACTGCCAGACGAGAATGCCGATCAGTGCGGCCACGATGCCGAAGCAGACTAGTCCTTCCACGGTGTTCATTCCCTCCTTGCGATCGGACGAAGTCGACGCCGATCGCGGGTCAGCCGCGCTGCGCGCGGATCTGCTGGAGCCGTTGCTGCTCGTAGCCGGTGAGCAGGGCGTCCGGAAGCCCTCGCGCGGCCTTGAAGGCGATGCCCGCGTCGATCAGCGGCCACGCCGCGGGAATCGTCAGCACGTCCCCGCCGAACATCTCCCAGACGAGCCGGGCCGCGCCGAAGGTCGCGAAGCCGCCCTGATCGTCGGCGACGAGGTCGCCCAGGGCGGCCAGGAAGCCCTCCCGGTCGCTTCTCGCGTACTCGTACAGCGACCCGACGCGTTCCCACATGCTGCTGTCGTCGATCCCGCTGCCGTGCACGTCGAACGAGTACCGGCCGAAGAGGTCGAGCCACCGCAGCATGTCGTCCGGAAACGGCGAGCTGGACGGTCGTCGGAAGAATGCCATGCCCCCTGCTGACGGACAGCTGTCCGTCAGCAGGGGGCGAGGTCCGGCAGCCGGTGCCGGCGACGCACACGAGGACGGTCACCGCGTTGGTTCGACGCCCGCCACCTACCTCCTACGGATACCTGGCGCCACCCGAGGCGGCAGTGCGGGGCTGGGAGTGCCGCTACGACGGCTGCTGGACGAGCGACGTCCCGGCGCCCCGGTCGTGGCCGCACCCGTGTCCGACGTGCGGAAGGCCGACCGATGCGACCTTCGAGGAGCCGTGGGCGCACGAGGCCAGGGGACAACGGATCAGGCACGACCTGGACAGCCCGGACGACGACCGGCGGCGGATGGCCGAGGCCGCCCGGGATGTGTGGGCGTACAAGGACGCACACCTGCGGGGCAGCCCGGCCGAGGCTCACCGGGCGTGGACGGCGCACCGTCAGACCCGGCCGCGGCAGTGGCAGAGCACCGGCGACTTCAACCTCTGGCTGGGGAGGCTGGAGGACCTGGTCCGCGTCGCCAGCGCGTTCGACGACCTCGACCTGGCGATAGAGGACCTGCTGAGCTGCCATCCGTTCATCGACACGCGGAACGTGGACGAGGACAACCTGACACGGACGATGGCCCGCGCCTACGTATCCATGTGCCTGATGGTGTTGAAGCGCGAATCCTCGATCGGCCACCCGCAGGAGAACGCACTCTTCACAGCGCTGCGCGACGTCGCGGACCGCATCTCCGGCGTCCTGCTGCCCGCGCATAACGCCGCCTTCCGGAAGATCGCCGAGATGCGGGCGCTGCACCACACTCGCGCCGCTCTGGGGCGGAACAGGTCGGCCTCCTTTCTCGTGGCGGGTATGCCGGCCGTCCTGGCACCGCGCGTCCTCCGGGGAGGGCCCGCCCCGACGGGCGACGTGCCGGACCTCGCCACCGTTGCCCTGTCGGACGAGGGGCGCGTCCTCGCTGTCGCCGAGGCGGCCCTCGCCATGGCGGAGACCCACGACGACACCGCGCCGCTCGATCAGTTGATCGACCGGCTCGACCTCACCGGTTCCAGCCGTGGTCTGGTGTCTCTGCTGCGGGGCCGCCGTCACGTGCTGAACGGGAACCTCCGCGCGGCGGTCGTGGAACTGACGAGCGGCTGGCAGGCGCAGGACAGGCTCTCCCGGGCGTTGCGGCCCCAGATCCTCGCCACCCTCGGCCTGGTCGCGGCGGCCAGCCATCCGCATCGACTCGACGAGGGCATCAGATGGTGCCGGTCAGGCCGGGCCGCGGGCTCGCGGTGGTGGCGTCGTGCCACTGCCGCGGATGCCGCGCTCGCCAGGCTGCTGTTGCGACGGGCCGCGTCGTCCGGGGCCGCGTCCGCCGGCGACATACGCGAAGCGGTGCGCCTGGTCCGTGGCCGCTGCCGCCCCTGGCGCCGCCCGGACGCGGACGATCGCCTGCTGCTCCAAGAGGCGCTGTCCGCCCGGGACGCGCTGGCCGGCGTACCGAACGACGAGCGCCGCCACCGGGCGTGGCGCGAGTCGATGGACGCCACCGGGACCATCGCCGCGCGGGCCCGGCTGGCGGTGGCGTGGGCGGAGTGGGCCGTCGGCACTGGTGATGCCGGGTACGCCGCCGAGGCGTACCAGTACCTGGTGGATCTGGCCTCCCAGGACGCCGTCACGCGATACGGAGCGCGCGCGAAGCAGCGGGTTCTCGCCGCCGCGCAGGAGTACGCCGAGGAGGCCGGATACTGGCTGGCGCGAACCGGACGTTACCGGGAGGCGGTGCTCGCGCTGGAGACCGGCCGGGCCGTGGGACTGACCGAGGTGATCGGCCGGGACGACGCGGCGGTGCTCCAGCGCCTCGGAGCGGCCGGCCGGGCGGACCTCGCGGAGGAGTACCGGCATGCCGTCGAGGACTTCGACGATCGGACGCGCCTCTCCTCCCCCGATCTACGGCAGTCGTGGTCGCACCTCCGTGACGTCGCCGGGCGTGTCGCGGAGGTGACCGGAACGGACCCACTCGCCCTCTTCGCCGACTACGACACGATCACCGCCGAGACCGAAGACGGCGCTTTGGTCTACCTCGGCGCCGCGAAGGCCGGCGGGTACGCGCTCGTGGTCGCCGCACGCCACGACCCGCAGTACGTCGACCTGCCCGAACTGGACCGCGCCACGGTCACCGAGCTGGTCCGTGACGTGGCGGCCGGTACCCCGACGGCATCCGGTCGAACCGTCTCCTTGAGCACGAGCCCGCTCCTGCCCGGGCTCCGCGACATCGAACCGCTCGAAGCGACGGGCGTCGACCGGACTGCCGCGGCGCTTCGCACCCTCTGGGAGGCAGGGCTGATGAACGTCGTCCTGTGGAGTGCGAGGGGACGGGTGGTCACGCTGGTGCCCGTGGGCCTCCTGAGCCTCCTGCCGCTGCATGCCGCCGGAATGCCCGGCATCCCTGGCGACGAGGACACCGAATGGCGTCACGTCGGGCAGTTTTCGGCGATCCGGTACGCGCCGAACGTCCGGAGCCTGCGACGATGCCGCAGCACTGCCCGGCAACTCGCCGGCCCGGAGCAGACACTGCTCGCCATCGACGTGCCCGACGGGCACGGCACGAGCCTCGGCGAACACCTTCGGTATGTCGGCCGGGAGACCGCCGAGATCACCCGCAGATGGAACGGCAGGCCGACGTCGCCACGGCACGGCTGCACCTGGGCGGAGTTCCATGCCGCAGCCGACAGACACACCGTGTGGCACATCGCCTGCCACGGCAGCGTCGACCCTGACTCGATCATGGACAGCAGGCTGTACTTCGCGGACCGGCAGGTCACGCTCGAGGAACTACGCCGGACCTTGAAGCCGAGCCGCCGCCGCCTGGCGGTGCTGTCCGCCTGTCAGACCAACCGCAGTGGATCGGCGCTGCCCAACGAGACTGTCGGCCTGCCCTCGGCCCTGATCCAGATCGGGTTCGCCGGGGTGATCGCGACCGCCTGGTCGGTCGACGATCTCGCCACCACCTACCTGATGGTCACGTTCTACCGGCTGTGGTGCCAGGAGGGCTGCGAGCCTGCCGAGGCGCTCAGCCGTGCCCAGCGGTGGCTCCGTACCGCGACGCGGACCGACCTGGCCGCCCTGCTGCCCGATGTCGAGCCGCCGGGCCGGGCGGACGACCGTCCCTACGTCGATCCGAGGTACTGGGCCGCGTTCGCCTACACGGGGGCATGATTCCCGGCACACCCGCCAAGGCGTCCTAAGGCGTGTTTCGTAAGTCGGGCTGGCAGCGTCGAGGTCACGGTGTGGCGGTGATCGACAACTGAAGAGGTCTCCGGTATCTGGTTCTGCGA
>NZ_JBEZGA010000008.1:0-264956 GCF_040649715.1 Micromonospora sp. NPDC048887
CGCGCCCGCTGAGCACCAGCGCGCACCACGGAGCACCGGGGGGCGGCGCGGGCGGCGGCGCGGCGGGCGGCGGGCGACGGTCGTCCGTCGCCCGCCGCGACGGGGTTCAGCGGTGCTGGTTCGGGTCCTCGCGGTCGAACCGCTGGGTGCGCTCGTCGTCGGCGCCCGGCGACGGCGCGCCCGGCTCGGCGGACTGGCGCGGGATCGCCTGCGTCGGGTCGGCCGACGGCGGCTGCCCGAACGGCGGCGCGGACTGCGGCGAGCCGTACTGCGGACCGGCGTACGGGACACCTGACTGCGGGTCGGCGGCCGGCGGACCGGACTGCGGCGCGTGCGGCGGCGCGGTGTTGAACGGCGGCGCCGTCTGCGGCTGGCCGTACGGGCCGGGCTGCTGCGGCCAGCCGGGCTGGGGCGAGCCGGCCTGCGGGTAGCCCGGGCCGGGCTGCTGCGGGTAGCCGCCCGGGCCGGGGTAGCCACCGGGCTGACCCGGCTGCTGCGGCCAGCCGGGCTGGGCCTGGCCGTACACGCCGGGCTGCGCCTTCGGCTTCGGCACGTAGTAGAGCGCGCGCCAGATCTTGAACACCACGAACGCGGCGACCGCGAAGATCGCCAGCCAGGCCGCGCGGGTCAGCAGGCCGAGGAACGCGTCGAGCACCTCACCGTCGGCGAGCCGGCCGACCAGCCAGATCAGGAACGTCAGCGCGCCGAACACGGCGGACACGGCGTACTCGACCAGCGCCACCTGCGTGATCATCCTGGCCTTCGGCACGACCGGGAGGACGACTGTGGAGATCAGGACGGCGAGCACCGGCAGGACCGTCGACTCCAGGCCGATGAAGGTGAAGTACGTGCTCCCGGCCCGGCCGCTGAACGTGCTGTAGTCGTCGACCGGCACGAGCAGGCGCAGCAGGCCGACGAAGAGAATCACGGCGTTGGCGCCGAGAAGGACGAGCGCGGCCAGTTCGCGCAACGGTTTGATCAACTGGCTGGCCTGCGCGGCGTCGCCGGACGCGGGCTCGGCGGGGCTGGTCACGGACTCCCCCAGGGGACGAAAGCGGACAGTTGCCGAAGTGAGCGTAGTCTCTCCGGCCACCGGACGATCGACGGCGGCGCGTGCGGAAGGATGGACGCCATGCGCATCGTGGTACTGACCGGCGGCATCGGGGGCGCCCGTTTCCTGCTCGGCGTTCGGGCGTACGCCCGCGAGGTGGGCGCCGAGGTGACCGCCGTGGTGAACGTCGGCGACGATCTGCTGCTGCACGGGCTGAAGGTCTGCCCCGACCTGGACAGCGTGCTCTACACGCTCGGCGGCGGCGCCGACCCGGAGCGGGGCTGGGGCCGGGCGGGCGAGACCTGGACGGTGAAGAACGAGCTGGCCGCGTACGGCGCGGAGCCGAGCTGGTTCGGTCTCGGCGACAAGGACATCGCCACCCACCTCGTGCGCACCACGATGCTCAACGCCGGCTACCCGCTGTCCCAGGTGACCGAGGCGCTGGCGGCCCGCTGGCAACCGGGCGTACGGCTGCTGCCGGCCACCGACGACCGCCTGGAGACCCACGCCGTCGTCTCCGACGAGCAGGGCCGGCGGGCGATCCACTTCCAGGAGTGGTGGGTGCGGTACCGGGCCGACGTACCCACCGACCGGTTCGTCTTCGTCGGCGCCGACGCGGCGAAGCCCGCGCCCGGCGTGGTCGAGGCGGTCGCCGCCGCGGACGTGGTGCTGATCGCGCCCAGCAACCCGGTGGTGAGCATCGCCCCGGTGCTGGCGGTGCCCGGCCTGCGCGACGCGGTGGCCGGCGGCCCGGCCCCGGTGATCGGGGTGTCGCCGATCATCGGCGGCGCGCCGGTACGCGGCATGGCCGACCGCTGCCTCGCCGTGCTCGGCGTGGAGTGCGGCGCGGCCGGCGTGGGCGGCCTCTACGGCGCCCGGTCGGCGGGCGGGCTGCTCGACGGCTGGCTGGTCGCCCCGGAGGACGAGGGCACCGTGGTGCCGGGCGTGACGGTCCGCGCGGCGCCGCTGTGGATGACCGACGAGGCGGCGACCGCCGCGATGGTGCGCGCCGCGCTGGAGCTGATGTGAGGCTGGAGATCCTGCCGGTGCCGGGCATCGGCGACGTGACCGAGGGCGACGACCTGGCGGCGCTGATCACCGGCGCGGCGCCCTGGCTGCGCGACCACGACGTGCTGGTGGTCACCAGCAAGATCGTGTCGAAGGCGGAGGGCCGGCTGGTCGACGTGCCGGCCGACGGCCCGGAACGGCTCGCCGAGCGGGACCGCATCCTGGCCGCCGAGACCGCCCGGGTGGTGGCGACCCGGGGCGCGACCCGGATCGTGCAGACCCACCACGGGTTCGTGATGGCCTCGGCCGGCATCGACGCCTCGAACGTGGACAAGACCCGGCTGGTGCTGCTGCCTGTCGACCCGGACGCGTCCGCCCGGGCGCTGCGCGACGCGCTGCGGGACAGGCACGGCCTCGACGTCGCCGTGATCGTCAGCGACACCATGGGCCGGCCGTGGCGCAACGGGCTCACCGACGTGGCGCTCGGCGTGGCCGGCATGCCGGCGATCCGCGACCACCGGGGCGAGGTCGACCCGTACGGCAACGAGCTGTTCGTCACCCAGATGGCCGTGGTCGACGAACTGGCCGGCGCCGGCGAGCTGATCAAGGGCAAGTGCGACCAGGTCCCGGTCGCTGTGGTGCGGGGCTACCTCACCGCGACGCGGGACGACGACGAGGGCGCACGCACGCTCGTCCGCGACGCCTCGATGGACCTGTTCTCGCTCGGCACCGCCGAGGCGCGCGCCGCCGGTCTGCGGGCGGCGGCGACACTCGCCGACCGGGTCGGTGCCGAACCCGCGGGCGCGGACGCGGTGCGGCGGGCGATCGACGCGGTGGCCGACGTGGTCGCGCCGGGCACTGTGTTCACCCACGTCACCGACGACGAGGTACGCGACGGGCTCGCCGCCACGGTGCCCGGCTGGCCCGCCTCGGCCACCGGCCTGCTGCTCGGCGCGGCGCCCACCCCTGTCGGCCGGGCGGACCTGGTCCGGTTCGGCGCGGACCTGCAACGCCTGCGCGCCGCGCTGGCCGCCGAGGGGATCGACTCGACGTTGCTTCCGCCCCCGTCCGGCAGCACCGCGAGCGCCACGCTGGCGCTCTGACTCCGGCGGGCGCGCTCAGGCGTCCAGGACTGCTCGGCCCAGCGGGGTCAGCGTGTGCAGGACGGTGTTGCGGTCGCGTCGGCTGACCAGCAGCCCCGCGTTGCGCAGCACCGTGGTGTGCTGGCTGGCCGCGGCGGCCGAGATGCGCAGCTTGCGTGCCATCTCGCCGGTGGTGCAGCCGCCGTCGGCGGCCTGGAGCACCCGGGAGCGGGTGCGGCCGAGCAGGGCGGCCAGCGCCTCGCCCTGCTGTGGTTCCCCGGCGACCGAGCCGGACGTCAGGCCCGCGAGCCGGTCGACCGGGTAGACCAGCACCGGGGGCAGGGTCGGGTCGACGAGCGCCACCGGGGTACGCGAGCAGAAGAACGACGGCACGAGCAGCAGCCCCCGGCCGTCCAGGTGCAGTTCCCGGGTGTCCGGGTAGTCGAGCACCTCCAGCACGCCCGAATCCCAGCGCATGTTCGGCCGCAGGCTGGCCAGCAGCCCTTCGGCGCCGCCGTCGAGCATGGCGCGGGCACGCCGGGCCCGGTCCGCCTCGACCGCCGCCTGCACCCGGGACCAGTACGGCGTGACGGCCAGCGACTGGTACCGCGCCATCGCGCCGGTCAGGTGGTGCAGCGTCTCCGGCTCGCCACGGGCGAGCGCGGTGGCCGAGGACGGCAGGGCGTTCTCCCCGGCCAGCAGCGTCAGGTCGCGGCGCAGCATGTCGACGGGGGTGCCCCGGATCGCTTCCAGGCCGGCCTGGAAGCCGTCCCGGCTGGCGAACGGGGTGAGGAAGTCGGGGAAGTAGCCGCGTGGCGGATTGAGCGCCAGCAGAAGGCGGTACTGCTCGGCGTCGGTGTCGGTGCGCAGTCCGTGCGCCACTGTGCGCCGCCAGGTGGTCATCATCGGGTCACGACCGCGCCCCTGGAGCAGGTGCAGGCTGAGGACCAACTCCCACAGGGGGTCCGCGGCCGGGGCGACCCGGGTCCGCAGGACGTCCTCGCCGGAGAAAATGATCTTCAACATGGATTGCTCCCGTGCGGACGGCGGGGGTGCCAGCCACACTCCGACTGTACCCGCCGGTACTAATCTCCATCTTTAAGCGTGAGATGAAAAACCTCGACGCTGGGCGGGCCGGTTCGGCAAACTCTCTGTTGCCTGCCGACGCCGGGGAGCGACATCGATCCGGTCGCCGGCTGACGGGCGTGGCCGGGCGGCACCACGAGGGTCTGCGGCATCAGTCGCAGGGGTGCCGCCCGGCCCTCGCTCATCCGATCCAGAGCGCCACCCGATGGTCCTCGTCGGTGACGTAATAGCAGCGCCCGGCCAGCTCGGCCAGCCCCTCCACGTGATGGAACGGCGCCAGCTCCGCGACCACCTCCCCCGCCACCAGCGCGTCCCCGCCCGCGTCGTGCCGGAACCGCACGTGCCGGGAGGTCACCTCGCCGCCGTGCGGGTGGTCGTCCAGCAGCACCGAACCCTTGCCCAGCGCGTCGATCGACCCGGTCACCGCCGCGTAGCCGCCGTCGCCGGTCGGCGTGATCGCGCGGAAGCCGGCGAGCGCACCGGGCGGCGTCACACCGGTCAGCGCGTACGCCCCGAGCGCCCGCGGGTCACCCGAGTGCTCCGGGTCGTCGAACATCTCCGGTACGCCGGCCATCTCGACGTAGACCGGCTCCCCCTCGGCGGTCACCGGGAAACGCAGGCCGAGCAGCGCCGTACCGGCCGGCGTGAAAGCCGCCGCCTCGACGTTGATCGGCAGGTCGCCGTCGGCGAGCCGGGTCACCCAGCTCTTGGCGCGGGCGGTGCCCCGGGCCAGTGTCTCCACGATGAACCGCTGCCGGACCCGGTCGCCCGGTGGCAGTAGCGTCAGCGGGGCGGCGGCGAGCGCGTCGTTGACCGCCCGGTGCAGCCGGAAACGGTTGCGCACCACGTGCACCGGCAGCGGCCCGGCCACGGCGTCGTCCTCCCGGAACCGGGCCACGAACGCGCGCCGGGGCCGCAGCGGGCCGCCCTTGGAGCCGAAGTGCGAGCCGAAGACGTACACCCAGCCGTCGTGGTGGGCCAGTGCCTCGCCGTCCTCGGTGCGGCCGTTCTCCCGCCCGGCGTCGGCGGCCACGTGGTGCGCCTCCCAGTGGCCGTCGTCGAGTTCCAGCAGCAGCGCCAGGCACTGTTCGACAGGCCCCTCGTCCAGCACGGTCCAGAAGCCGCGGCGCGCGCCGTGCGCCCGCAGCAGCGCGGCCGACCGCACCGGCAGGAGGTCGCTCGCCTCGTTGCCGGCCACCAGGAACTCGACGAGTCGCAGGGTCACCGCGTCAGGGTACGAAGCCGGCGCTCGTAGAGTGTCCGGGTGCCTGATCTCACCCCGTACACCGAGCTGCACGCCGACGCCGTCGCGACGCTGAGCCGCTGGACGGCGACCAGCCCCGCCGCCGACGCGGCCCGGACCCGGACCCTGGCGCTGCTGGCCGACGGGCCGGTGGCGATGAGCCGCGCGCACCGGGCCGGGCACGTCACCGCGAGCGCGCTGGTGCTCGGCCCGGACGGCCGGGTGCTGCTCTGCCTGCACGGCAAGATCCGCAGGTGGATGCAGCTCGGCGGGCACTGCGAGCCCGGCGACCGGACGCTTGTGGGCGCCGCGCTGCGCGAGGCCACCGAGGAGTCCGGCATCACCGGCCTGACCGTCGAGCCGCAACCGATCGACGTGGACATCCACCAGGTCGCCTGTCAGGGCGGGTCGTTCCACTACGACGTCCGGTACGCCGCGCTGGCCCCGGCGGGAGCGGTCGAGCGGGTCAGCGCGGAGTCCGAGGCGCTCGGCTGGTTCCCGCCGGACCGGCTACCCGAGCCGCTCGCCCACGCCACCGCGCAGCTCGTGCGGCCGGCCCTCGCGGTGCTGGCCCGCCACGCCGGCCGCTGAGCGGCGGCGCCCCGACGCGCCGCCGGGCGCGTTCCACACTCCAGCGGCGCGTCGCGCGGCGGATCAGACCAGGCCCTCCTCGCCGCGTTCCTTCAGCTCGTCCACGATCCTCTTCACGTCCTGCGCGCGGTCACGCGGGCAGACCAGCAGCGCGTCCGGGGTGTCCACCACGATCAGATCGTGCACCCCCACGGTGGCCACCAGCCGGCCGGAGTGCGGCACCACGACGGTGCCTGTGGTGTCGTGCAGCAGCACGCCCGGCTTCGCGTCCCCGCCCAGCACCACGTTGCCGGCGCCGTCGGCGGGCAGCACCTCGCCGAGCGTGTGGAAGTCGCCGACGTCGTTCCAGCCGAAGTCGCCGGGCACGGTGCCGACCCGCCCGGCCGTCGCCGCGCCCTCCATCACCGCGTAGTCGACCGAGATCCGGGGCAGCGTCGGCCAGACCCGGCCCAGCACGTCGTCCTGCTCCGGCGTGCCCCAGGCCGCCGCGATGGCGGTGATCCCGGCGTGCAGCTCCGGCTGCTGGCGGGCCAGCTCGGCCAGGAAGACGTCCACCCGCCAGACGAACATGCTGGCGTTCCAGAGGTGCCGGCCGGAGCGGACGTAGACTTCCGCCACCTCGGCGGCCGGCTTCTCCTTGAACTCGCGTACCGGGCGCAGCGGGCCGTCCCCGACCGGCTCGCCGGTCTCCAGGTAGCCGTAGCCGGTCTCCGGGCGCGTCGGGGTGATGCCCACTGTCATCAGCAGCCCCTGCTCCGCGCCCCGGATGGCCTGCCGCACCACCTCGGCCAGCCGGGCCGGGTCACCGATCAGGTGATCGGCGGCGAACGAGCCCATCACCGCGTCCGGCGTCCGGGTGGCGATCACCGCGGCGGCCAGCGCGATCGCCGCGCAGGAGTCGCGCGGAGAGGGCTCGACCAGGAGGTTCTCCTCCGGCAGACCCGCCAGTTGCCGAGCCACCGCCGCGGCGTGCGCGGCCCCGGTGACCACGAGCGTGCGCTCCGGCGTGGTCAACGGCGACAACCGGTCGACAGTGGCCTGCAACAGCGAGGCGGGGGTGCCGGTCAGCGGGTGGAGGAATTTGGGGTGGCCGGCACGGGACAACGGCCACAACCTTGTGCCGCTGCCGCCCGCCGGGATGACGGCGTAGAACATCAGCACATCATGCCCGAAGCGGGCGAGCCGTCACGGTCGGTCGCCCGGGACTCAGGAGCGGGCCCGACGCCACGCCGCGATGTGCACCTCGGCGCTGGACTCCCAGGTGAACTCCTTGGCCCGGTCGAAGCCGGCCTTGGCCAGGGACAGCCGCCGCTGCTCGTCGTCCAGCAGGGCGCCCAGGTCGGTGGCGATCTGGTCCGGGTCCTCGCTGGTGTAGGCGACCGCGTCGCCGCCCACCTCGGGCAGGGACAGGCGCGGCGTGGTGAGCACCGGGGCGGCGCACGCCATCGCCTCCAGGATCGGCAGGCCGAAGCCCTCGCCGTACGAGGGGTAGGCCGCCACCAGCGCGCCGCCGAGGAAGCCGGGCAGGTCGGCGTAGCGCAGGTAGCCGGGACGCAGCAGCCGCAGGTGCGACGGCACCTCGGCCACCGCGCGGTCGATGTCGTCGTCGTGGCCCTGACCGCCGGCCACCACCAGCGCGGGCGGGTTCGGCCGGTCGGCCACCGCCCGGGCCCAGCCGCGGATCAGGTTGGGTACGTTCTTGCGCGGCTCCTTGGCCCCGAGGAACGCGATGTAGCTGCTGTCGCCCAGCCCCAGGCGGGCCCGGACGCGTGCCTTCTCCTCGTCGCCCGGCGCGTGGAACGCGTCCTGGTCGACGCCGTGGTAGGCGACGTCGATCCGGGTCGGGTCGGCGTCCAGCAGGCGGATCAGCTCGTCGCGGGTCGCCTTGCTCGGCACGATCACCCGGCCGGCGCGGCGCAGCGAGGTCTTGATCGCGCTGCGGAAGAACGTCCGGCGCGACTTGTCGTAGTGCTCCGGCTCGGTGAAGAACGTCGCGTCGTGCACGGTGACAGTCACCGGGCAGCCGGCCCGCAGCGGGCAGGTGTAGAACGGCGAGTGCAGCACCTCGGCGCCGACCTGCTGGGCCAGCAGCGGCAGGCCGGTCTGCTCCCAGGCCAGCCGCGCCGGCCGGTGCGCCACCGCTGCCGGGGCGGGGATCACCTCCGCGCCGGGCAGCATCCGGGAGTAGCGCTCCAGGTCGGTGCGGAGGCTGACCACGGCCAGGTCGATGCTGGTGCCGCAGACCCGGCCCAGCGCGCCGAGCAGTCCGTCGACGTATCTACCGACGCCGCCACGGTCGGCGGGGACACTCGTGGCGTCGATGAGAACGCGGGGCGGGCGACCGGCGGTCACGGGGCGACTCCTCAGATGGCGCGGTTGTGGGAAAGAACACTTTCGGCAAGCCTACGCCGGGCCGGGCGCCAGGCGCTGACCGCGACCCGACGGTACGCCGACTTGTCGCTGTCATCGAGTACGCACGCGGGGCGCGTATCGTTCGCGCCGATGGCCGACAACATTGCCCGGGTGTTCGCCGACGCGATCGCGCCCGACCCCACCCGACCGCTGCTGACCTGGTACGACGACGCCACCGGCGAACGCACCGAACTCTCCGGGGCGACACTCGCGAACTGGGTGGCGAAGACCGCCAACCTGCTCACCGACGAGGTGGGCGCCGCGCCCGGCGACGCGGCCGGGGTGCTGCTGCCGCCGCACTGGCAGACCGCCGCCGTGCTGCTCGGCTGCTGGTCGGCGAAGCTGACCGTGGTCGGCACGCCGGGGCCGGTGGAGGCGCTGTTCGTGGCCGTCGACCGGGCGGACGAGGCAGCCGGTTGGCCGGCCGGCGAGCGGTACGCGCTGGCGCTCGACCCGTTCGCACTGCCGATGCGGCAGGTGCCGGCGGGCTGCGCGGACTTCGTCACCGCGGTACGCGGACACGGCGACCACTTCACGCCGGACCCGTCCGGCGGGGAAGCGGACGCGGCGCTGCTGGCCCGGGCGGCGGTCCGCGCCACCGAGCTGGGCCTGACTCCGGGCGACCGCCTCCTGGTCGACGTGACCACTCACCCCGACCCGGTCGACTGGCTGCTCACCCCGCTCACGGCGGGAGCCAGCGTGGTCGCGTGCGCCCACCCCGACCCGGCTCGCCTTGAGGCGCGCTCCACAACCGAGAAGACCACGCACACCCTGGCCTGAGCCCGCCCCGCCCCTCTCCCTGTTGATCTTGCACCTTCGGCCCTCGGTACGGGGGATTCACCCCTTTCGCCGGGGCGGAAAGTGCAAGATCAGCGAGGGCGACAGGGCTGATCAGCCAGGGGCGACGGGGCTGTCGGTGGTGGAACGGCGCTGGGCGAGGGCGGCGAACGCCGTCAGGGACTCGGGGTTGGCCAGGGCGCCCTTGGCCGCCGCGCGGTCGACGGGGGTGCCCGTCAGGATCTTCTTCACCGGCACCTCCAGCTTCTTCGCGCTCAGCGTGCGGGGCACGGCCCGGACCTGGTGGATCTCGTCCGGCACGTGCCGGGGCGACAGCGCGGTACGCAGCTCCCGGCAGATCTTCTTCCGCATGTCGTCGTCGAGTTCCAGGCCCTCGGCGAGCACCACGAACAGCAGCAGCTCACCCGCGCCGCCCTCGTCGTCCTCCAGGTGCACGACCACCGAGTCGACCACCTCGTCCAGCCCTTCGACCACCGAGTAGAACTCCGCGGTGCCCAGCCGTACCCCACCCCGGTTGAGCGTGGCGTCGGACCGCCCGGTGATCACGCATCCGCCGCGCTCGTTCACCGTGATCCAGTCGCCGTGCCGCCACACGCCGGGATAGACCTCGAAGTACGCCTCCCGGTAGCGGGCGCCGTCCGGGTCGTTCCAGAACCCGACCGGCATGCTCGGCATCGGCTCGGTGATCACCAGCTCGCCGAGCTGCCCGATCACCGCGCTGCCGTCGGCGGAACGGGCCTCCACCTTCGCGCCGAGCGCCCGGCAGGCGATCTCCCCCGCGTACACCGGCAGCAGCGGCACGCCGCCGACGAAGCCGGTGCACACGTCCGTGCCGCCGGACAGCGACTGGAGCTGGAGGCGGTCGCTCACGTTCTCGTACACCCAGGTGAAGCCCTCGGCCGGCAGCGGCGCGCCGGTCGAGCCGAGGCCGCGCACCGCGGACAGGTCGGCGACCTCGCGCGGCACCAGGCCGGCCTTGCGGCAGGCCAGCAGGAACGGCGCGGACGTGCCGAAGTACGTGGTGCCGGTGTCGGCGGCCAGCCGCCACAGCGCGCCCAGGTCGGGGTGGCCCGGGTTGCCGTCGAACAGCACGATCGCCGCGCCCACCGCCGGGCCGGAGACCAGGAAGTTCCACATCATCCAGCCGGTGGTGGTGAACCAGAGGAACCGGTCGGCCGGACCCAGGTCGTGGTGCAGCGCCAGCATCTTGAGGTGTTCCAGCAGGATGCCGCCGTGGCCGTGCACGATCGGCTTGGGCAGGCCGGTGGTGCCGGAGGAGTAGAGCACGTAGAGCGGGTGGTCGAAGGCGACCGGGGTGAACGTCAGCGGCTCGTCGGTGGGCGCCGCAAGCTCCGCCCACGGCAGCGCGCCGTCGGGGGCCGGGCCGTCCGGATCGAGGTACGCGACGGCGACGGTGTGCCGCAGCGACGGCAGCGCGGCCCGGATCGCGGCCACCTCGGCGCGCCTGTCGACCGGCTTGTCGCCGTAGCGGTAGCCGTCGACGGCGACCAGCACCGTCGGCTCGATCTGCTGCCAGCGGTCGGTGACGCTGCGGGTGCCGAACTCGGGCGCGCAGGAGGAGAAGATCGCGCCCAGGCTGGCGGTGGCGAGCAGCAGGACGTACGTCTCCGGGATGTTCGGCGCGTACGCGGCCACCCGGTCGCCCGGTCCCACGCCGAGGCGGCGCAGCCCGGCGGCCACCCGGCGGACCCGCTCGCGCAGCTCGGCCGCGGTGAGCGTCTCCGGCGCGCGGGTCTGCCCGTGCGCGATCACCGCCGGGTCGTCGTCGTCCAGCCCCGGCATGCGCAGCACGTTCTCGGCGTAGTTCAGCGTCGCGCCGGGGAACCAGCGGGTGCCCGGCATGGCCCGGTCGGTGAGCGTGGCGGTCGGCGGGGTGTGCGCGACCACGTCGAAGTAGTCCCAGATCGAGCGCCAGAACGCGTCCAGGTCGGTCACCGACCACTGCCACAGCGCGTCGTAGTCGGCGAACTCCAGCCCGCGGTGCTCGGCCAGCCAGCGCAGGTAGTCACCGATCCGGGACCGCTCCCGCACGTCCGCCGGCGGCGTCCACAGCACGTCAGCCACTGTTCCACCCTCCCCTGGGCCCGCCACGACGGTGTGCCGGAGCCGTGGCGCCATCTTGCCCTACCTCGTGCCGCCATTGTCCGCGCCGGGTGCGCCGTACGGGGCGTGCCCCGCCCACACCCCGTACCCCCACCCCATGTGGCCCACATGGAAGGAAGGGCCCCCTCTTAACGCCTCGTGCAGAGGAAGGGCCCCCTGTTAACACCTCACTCCCGCGGGGGTCCGCCGCCGGACGGCGGGGGCAGCGTGCGTGCCCGGGTGTTAATAGGGGGCCCTTCCTCTACCGCAGGCGTTAAGAGGGGGCCCTTCCTTACACCTCAGCCGGCGCGGTGGGCCTGGATCGCGCGGCGCCGGGCGAGCCGGTGCGCGCGCCGGATCTCGGCCTCCCGGAAGCGGCGTTCGTCCTCCGGCGTCTCGGGCAGCACCGGGCGGACCGGCCGTGGCGCACCGCCCACGTCGACGCCCACGAAGACCAGGTACGCGGTGGCGACCCGCACCGGCTCCTCCTCGGCCGAGTCCCAGCGCTCGCCGACCACCCTCACCCCGACCTCCATCGAGGTCTGGCCGGTCCAGTTGACCTGTGCGTGGGCGTGCACGAGATCGCCCACCCGGACCGGCTCGGAGAAGACGATCTCGTCGATGGACGCGGTCACCGCGGTGCCGCCGCTGTGCCGCGCCGCCGCCGCGCCGGCAACGTCGTCCACGAATTTCATCAGTACCCCACCGTGCACGGTCCCGTACAGATTGACATCGACCGCGGTCATGATGCGACTGAGCGTGACGCGGGAGTACGACGTGGGCTTACCCGGCGGGACCGCGGGATGATCTGTCATGCCGAAAACGGTACGGTGCGCGGATGCGACATCTCTGGAGCTTCCTCGCCGGGTTGGCGGTGGCGCCTGTCACCTGGGTGCTCGTCACGCTCGGTCAGGACGGATCTGAGCGGACCGTCGACCGCTGGGTGGAGATCGGGACGTACAGCACACCGAACCTGATCGAGCCGGCCGTCTATCTGGGCGTCGCCGGCATCCTGCTCGGTCTGCTCGGCACGTTGCGTTTCTCGCCGTTCGGCCCGCTGGTGGCCGGCCTGCTGCTCGCCGCCCCGTACGTCGGGCTGTTCGTCGCGCCGTTCAGCGTGCGGGACCGGGTGCCGGACGACCTGAAGCTGCTCGGTGACCCGCTGCCGCTGCGCGAGCCGCTGGACAACGGCACCCTGTTCCTCATCGGCGTGCTGCTGCTGATGGCCGTGTTCAGCACGAGCCGGTGGCGGCGTCCCGCCACACCCCCGGCGGCCGGGGCGGAGCTGACCCCGGCCGTCGCGCCGGTGGAGCACAAGCCGACGCTCACCGACTGGCCCCCGGCCGACGCGCCGAAGGACCCGGACACCGCGCCGCTCACGCTGGCCTATCCCGAGACCCCCACCGAACCCCTGCCCCGCCGTACCGGCGGCGAGTCGCCCTGGTCCGCGCCCCCGCGCGGCGCCGGGCGGCCGGAGGGCACCGAGACCCGTTGACGAGCGCGGGCGGGCCGGTACGCCGGCCCGCCCGCCCGAACGCCGGTGGTCAGCCCTTCAGCAGCTGACGGGCCATCACGATCCGCTGGACCTGGTTCGTGCCCTCGTAGATCTGGGTGATCTTTGCGTCGCGCATCATCCGCTCGACCGGGTAGTCACGGGTGTAGCCGTAGCCGCCGAGCAACTGGACCGCGTCCGTGGTGATCTCCATGGCGGCGTCCGAGGCGAAGCACTTGGCGGCCGCGCCGAAGTAGGTCAGGTCCGCGTCGCCGCGCTCGGACTTGCCGGCGGCGGTGTACGTGAGCTGCCGCGCCGCCTCCAGCTTCATGCCCATGTCGGCGAGCATGAACTGGATGCCCTGGAACTCGGCGACCGGCTTGCCGAACTGCTTGCGCTCCTGGACGTAGCCCTTGGCGTAGTCCAACGCGCCCTGCGCGATGCCGACCGCCTGGGCGGCGATGGTGACCCGGGTGTGATCCAGCGTCTTCATGGCGGTGGCGAAGCCGGTGCCCTCGGCGCCGATCATGCGGTCGGCCGGGATACGCACGTTGTCGAAGTAGACCTCCCGGGTGGGCGAGCCCTTGATGCCGAGCTTCTTCTCCGGGGCACCGAAGCTGACGCCCGGGTCGGACTTCTCCACCACGAACGCGGAGATGCCCCTCGACCGGGCTGTGGGATCGGTCACGGCGAACACCGTGTAGTACTCGGACACGCCCGCGTTGGTGATCCACCGCTTCACGCCGTTGAGCACCCAGTGGTCTCCGTCACGTACCGCCTTGGTCGTCATCGAGGCGGCGTCGCTGCCCGCCTCCGGCTCGGAGAGGCAGTAGGAGAACATGCCGTCCCCGGCCGCGACCGGGGTGAGGTACTTGCGCTTCAGCTCCTCGGAGCCGGCCAGCAGCAGTGGCATGGTGCCCAGCTTGTTCACCGCCGGGATCAGCGAGGACGACGCGCAGGCCCGCGCCACCTCCTCGATCACGATGGCCGTGGCCAGCGCATCCGCGCCGGCGCCGCCGTACTCGACAGGGATGTGCGGGGCGTGGAAGTCGGCCGCGCGCAGGGCCTCGTACGACGCCTTCGGGAACTCACCTGTCTCGTCCGCCTCGGCGGCGCGCGGAGCCACCTTGGCCGCACAGACCTCACGGACCGCCTCCCGGATCGCCTCGTGCTCCTCCGGCAACCGATAGACGTCGAACGACTGCTCTGCGGCCATGTCGGCCCTCCCCTTCCACCGCTATCATGCGCAGTCTGTGCCGCCCGAGGGCCGACGACTGCCGCAAACTGAAGGATAGCCACCGGTCCCGGCCGGACCTTACCGGCGGGTAGGCTCGCGCCCGAGCCTCGCCCGCCCGACCCGATTACCCTCACAGCAGACATCCAGTTCCCTCGGTGCCCGGCCTCGGCGCCCCAGCAGAATGCGACGCGTGGAAGCGCCGCCAGTGCGAGCGGAGAAGACAGGCGTGACGATTCCGTACCCGAACACCCAGCCGATGCCCGCCATCGCCGCGGTGACCCCGCCGTCCGGCGCCGCCCGCCCGCGGGTGACCTTCCTCGGCACCGGCTACCTCGGTGCGACCTACGCCATCTGCTACGCGGAACTGGGCTACGAGGTGCTCGGCTTCGACGTCGACGCGGACAAGATCGCCAAGCTGAACGCGGGCGAGGTGCCGATCCACGAGCCGGGCCTCGACGAGCTGCTGCGCCGCAACCTGGCCGCCGGCCGGCTGCGGTTCAGCACCGACATCCAGGAGACCGCCGACTTCGGCGACGTCCACTTCATCTGCGTCGGCACCCCGCAGCGGGCCGACGGCATGGGCGCCGACCTGTCGTACGTCGAGGCGTCCGTGACGAGCCTCGCCCAGCACCTGACCCGTAAGGCGCTGATCGTCGGCAAGTCCACCGTGCCGGTGGGCACCGCCGAGTGGGTGGAGCAGCTCGTCGGCAAGCACACCCCGGCCGACCTCGGCGTCGAGGTGGCGTGGAGCCCCGAGTTCCTCCAGGAGGGCTTCGCCGTCGACGACGTGCTGCGTCCGAACCGGATCGTGGTCGGCGTCAAGAGCGAGTGGGCAAACGGCATGCTCTTCGCCGCCCACAAGGGCGTCTTCGACCTCGCCGCCACCGAGGACCGCGAGGTGCCGCTGGTGGTCACCGACTTCGCCACCGCCGAGTTGGTAAAGGTCGCCGCGAACGCGTTCCTCGCCACCAAGATCTCCTTCATCAACGCGATGGCCGAGGTCTGCGAGGCGGCCGGCGGCGACGTGACCCAGCTCGCCCGCTCGATCGGCTACGACCCGCGCATCGGCAACCGCTTCCTCCAGGCCGGGCTCGGCTTCGGCGGCGCCTGCCTGCCCAAGGACATCCGCGCCTTCCAGGCCCGCGCCCAGGAACTGGGCGCCGGTGAGGCGTTGCGCTTCCTGCACGAGGTCGACCTGATCAACCAGCGCCGCCGCAGCCGCGTGGTGCAGCTCGCCGCCGAACTGCTCGGCCGCCGTTCCGGCCCGGCCGGCCCGGACCTGTCCGGCACCCGGGTCGCGGTGCTCGGCGCCACGTTCAAACCCAACACCGATGACGTACGCGACGCGCCGGCGCTCGCGGTCGCCTCGCTGCTCGGCAAGGCCGGCGCCGACGTGCACGTGTTCGACCCGCAGGGGATCGAGAACGCGCGCCGGGCGGTGCCCGAGCTGGCGTACGAGGAGAGCATGAACGACGCGGTCCGTGGCGCCGACCTGGTCTGCGTGCTCACCGAGTGGGCCGAGTTCCGCAACGCCGACCCGGTGGCCCTGGGCGAGCTGGCGAACGGCCGCAAGGTGGTCGACGGGCGCAACTGCCTCGACTCCACACTGTGGACACAGGCCGGCTGGGAGTACCGCGGCATGGGCCGCCCCTGACCCGCTGACCAGCTGGACCGGCCCGCCGGGGACACCTCCCCGACCGGGCCGGTCCTTTTTGTTGTCCGGAACGCGGCGGCAACTGTCGAAATCCCGGCCCACTCAAGGCATGCTGCCTCTGGGAGGTCCACAGTGCGGAGGCACGGGCGGACGGGAGACTGTCGTGGAGAGCTTCAGGTGCGCTTCGTGCGGGCAGGACATCAAGCCCGCCGTCGTCTGCCCGCACTGCGGCGCGCCCCAGCAGCAGTGGTCCGAGCACCTGGCCGACATCGAGCGCTCGATCGCCGAGATGAAGGCCCGCGACGCCGAGATCGCCCGGGAACAGCGGCAGATCGCCGCCAAGATGCAGGCTGCCCTCTTCCAGCGGGACATCCTCGCGCACGCCGGTGAGGAACGGATCCGGCAGGCCACCCGGCCGCGCCGGGTGCTGCGCCGGCGGGCCGGCCGCCGCCCGCCCACCGCCGCCACCGGCGCGCCGCCCCGGGTGCCCCGCCAGGGCACCCCGCCGCCCGGCCCGGAGGACCTGCCCCCGTCGCCGCCGCGCGGTCGCCCGCGCTGGCTCGACGCGGACGATCCGGAGCACCCGCCCGAGGCGTCCTCGCGGGAGGTGCAGAACATCCCGCTCGGGCTGGGCGCGCTCCTGCTCGGCGTCGCCGCGGTGGTCTTCGCCGCGGTCGCCACCAGCTCGATGGACGCGCTGGCCCGGCTCGGCGTGCTGCTGGTGGCGACGGCACTGATGCTGCTCGCCCCGCCGGTGCTGGCCCGGCGCGGGCTGACCTCCACCGCCGAGACCATCGCCGCGGTCGGGTTGCTGCTGGTGCCGCTGGCCGGGTACGCGCTCTGGGCCGTCGACCGGATCGGCGGCGACGGGACGGGCGCCGCCTTCGCCGGCACGATCTTCCTGGTCACCACGCTCGTCGCACTCGGATACGCGTACGGCACCGGTCTGCGCGCACCACGCTTCGCCACGGTGCTGGCCGCCCAGCCGGTGCTGCCCCTGCTGGCGTACGGGCGGATCACCGGGCCGGTCGGCTGGGCGCTGGTGCTGACCGTGGTGGCGGTGCTCGACCTGGCGCTGGCGCGCTCGGCGGTGGTACGCGAGCGGCCCGTCCGGCGTGACCTGCCCGCCACCGGGCCGGTACCGCCCGGCCCGCCCCGGCAGCGCGCCGAGGACGACCGGCCCGAGTCGGCCCCGGAGGAGTCCGCCGAGGTGCTGGGCGGTGAGACGCCGCCGGGTCCGGCCGTCACCGCCCGGCCGGTGCCCTGGCTGCCCGAGCTGACCTGGCTGCTGCACGGCGTGGCGGTCGCGGTCGCGCTGGCGTACGCGGTCACCGGCCTGCTGCGCGCCACCACGGTGCCGCCGGCCGCCGCAGCGGGCACGGTGCTGCTGCTCGCCGCCCTGGTCGCGCTGGCCGGGACGCTCGTGCTGCGCCGGCCGCCGCTGCCGGACGTCGGCGCCGCCGTCCTCACACTGGCGGTCATCGGCGCGCTCGGGCGGG
Organism: Micromonospora sp. NPDC048887; assembly: GCF_040649715.1. Taxonomy (NCBI): domain Bacteria; kingdom Bacillati; phylum Actinomycetota; class Actinomycetes; order Micromonosporales; family Micromonosporaceae; genus Micromonospora; species Micromonospora sp. NPDC048887. The sequence continues at coordinate 17,257 of NZ_JBEZGA010000008.1, forward strand.
TCGCCTCGGTGGCCCTGCCCGGCCGGTCCCTGCTGCTCATCTCCGCCGTCATCGCGTTGACCGGGCTCGCCGTCCGGGCCGTACCGGAGTCGGCCCGGCGTGGTCCGCAGATCGCGTCGGCGGTGGCGCTCACGGTCAGCGGTTTGGTGGTCGCCGGTGGCGCGCTGCGCGCCGGGCTGGCCCCGGCCCGGGCCGCGTTGCCCGCCTGGTCGGCGGACCTGAGCGGATGGCACGCCGAGCTGGCCCGGGCGGTCGGGCCGACCGGCTGGCAGCTGGCGGCCAGCGCGTTGCTGCTCACCGTCGCCGCCGTGATCGCCCTGCCGGCCGAGATCCGGCGCGAGTTCGCTGTGGTCGGGGCGGCGCTCACCGCGCTCGCCGTACCCGCCTCGCTCGGTCTGGGCTGGGCGGCGGCCTGCTGGCCGATGCTGCTGACCGCGGTCGCGATCGGCGTGCTCGGGCTGACCGCCCGCACGGAACGGGCCGCTGTGGCGCACGCGGTGACAGCGGCCGGGCTCGGCCTGGTCGGCGCGGGTGCGGCGCTCGGCCGCCCGGCCCTCACCGCCGCCGCGCTGACGGTGCTGTTCCTGGCCGGGGCGCTGGTGTCCCTCGCCCCCCGGGTCCGGCTCGCCGCCGCCGCGACCGAGACCGTGTGCGCCTGGGCGGCGGGCGGCGCGGCGTTCGCCCTGCCCGGCGCCGTCGCCGCGTTCGTCGCCGCCACGGTGCCGACGCCGCCGGTCGCCACACCGGCGAACCTGCGCGAGATCACCGTGCCGATCCTCGCGGCGAGCTTCCTCGCCGTCTGCGTCACGCTCGGCTACGCCGCCCTGGTGCAGGTGGCGCAGCGGCACCTGAGCATGCCGCACGCGCTCGGCACGGTGCTGGGCACGGTGGCAGTCGCCGCCGCCGCGTTCGGCGCGCCGGGCACGACCTCGGCCGACGCCTGGGTGGGCGGGCTGCTCCTGGTCGCCGCCGCGTTGCTGGCGCTCTCCCCGCGCATCGACGCCGGGCGTCGCGCCGACATGTCCCTCGACGGGTCCGACCTGGCCCTTGCCGCCACCACTGTGGCGCTGGTCGCCACACTGGCCCGGATCGCCGCGGTGCTCGCCCCCGGTGGTCAGCTCGTGGTGGCCTCCGCGCTGGTGCTGCTGGTGGCGGTGGCCGCGCGTGCGCTGCCCGAGGAGTGGCGGCGCGGCCCGATCCTCGGCATCGCCGCCGGTGGCACCCTGATCGGCCTGATCGCCGCCTGGAGCGCCCTGCGCGGCGGGCTCGGCGTGCTCGCCACCCCCGGCCCGATCTGGGCCGGTGACCTGACCGGCTGGCCGGCCGCGCCGACCGGCGGTTCGACCTGGCAGGCCCCGGTCGCGCTGGCGCTGCTGGCGGTCACCGCGGCCATCCTGCTGCCGCCACCCTGGAAGTACGACGTCTCCGGCCTGGCCGCCGTGCTCGCCACTGTGGGCGCCCCGGCCGCGTTCGACCTGCCCTGGTGGTCCCCGGTGCTGGTCGGCTGCATGGTGGCCACCGTCTACGGCATGGCGGCCGCGGCCTCTGTCGACCCCCGGGCCGCGCTGTCCCGGGCCACAGTGGCCGGGGTGGTGGCGCTGCACGCCGCCGGGGCCGGGCTGGTACGCCCGTGGACCACCGCGCTGGCGCTGGGCAGCATCGCCCTGATCGGCGCGACGGTGGCCGCCGTGGCGCGGACGCTCGCGCCGTCGCTCGTCGACGACGTACGCACCGAGGGCATGCCGCCACACCTGGTGCAGGTCGGCGGCGCGGGTGCCGGAGCCGCGCTGCTCGCCGCGCCCGGCGCGGTGGCCGCGCTGGCAGTCGAGTACGGCCGCCCACCCCAGGTGGTGCTCACCGCCGCGCTCGCCGCCGCCAGCATCGGTCTGGCCGCGATCGCGGCGGTACGCCGGCAGGTGCCGCAATACCTTCCGTACGCCAGCGTCGCGGTGGTCGGCGCGGCCACCGTCACCGCCGCCGCCGCGCTCGCGGTCGGGCTGCCGGCCGGCGTGTTCGCCGCCGCCGCCGCGCTGCTCGGTGTGCTCGCCGAACTGGTACGGGCCGCCACCGTCCCGCCCGCCGGTTCGGGCCGGCCGGTACGCCGCTGGACCGTGCTGCTCAACGGGGCGCTACGGCGTGCCCCGGACGATCCGGAGCTGCGCTGGCGGGTCAGCCCGGCCGCCGGAGCGCTGGCCGCCGCGGCGCTACCCGTCGCCCTGGCGCTGGCCACCCTGGCCCCGTCGCTCGTGGTGGCGTTGTTCTCGCCGTTCACGGTGCTGAAGCGGGTGTGGCAGGGGCCGCCGCCGGAGTTGCTGACGCCGCCGCCGAACGCGGTGAACCCCACGCACGTGCTCACCGCGCTGCTGTTGACCGTGACCGCGGCGCTCGCCGCCACCGGGTTCAGTGGCGGCCGGCGGTCCCGGGCGGTGCCGGTGATCCTGCCCGGGGCGGCGATCACGCTGCTGATCACGCCGGTGGCGCTCGGCCGTGGCTGGCCGGTGACCGCGCTGGCCGCGCTGGCGGTGTTCACCATCTCGATGCTCGGGCTGGCGCTGACCCCGCCGCCGGCGCTGGCCGAGCCGGGCCGGTCGATCCGGGTGGCCCGGGTGCTGGTCTTCGCGCTCGGCCTCGCCGCCGGTGGCGCCGGGCTCGCGGGCAGCCTGGCCACGAGCGACCTGACGGTGTTCACGCTGGGCGGGGCGGTCGGTGTGGGCACTGTCGCCGCGCTGTTCGGCACCACCCAGCGGGCCCGCATCCTGGGCTGGCTGTTCGGCTCGGTGATGGCGCAGCTGTTCGTGCTCACGGTCGGCCTGAAGTCCGGGCTGGCGGCGGTCTGGTCCGCGTTCGGGGTGCTCGCGGTCGGCGCGGCGTTGCAGGTGTTCGCCGCCACGCTGCCACGGCTGCGCCGTCCCGAGGCGTACCAGGAGGCGGCCACAGTCGAGTGGAGCGGCTACGGGGCGGCGCTCATCGCGCTGGCGCTGGCGTACGACTCGCCCCGGCACATCGCCGCACTGCTGGCCGCCTGGGGCGCGGTCCTCGGGGTGGCGGCCAGCCGTCCGGGGCGGCGGCCGATGGAACGCAACCTGCTGTTCTGGGCGGTCGTGGCCTGTGAGATCAGCGCCTGGTGGATTCTGATGCGGGTGGCCGACGTGGCGCTGCCGGAGGCCTACACGCTGCCGTTCGCCGCGCTCGCCCTCCTGGTCGGCGTGCTGCAACTGCGGCACCGGCCCGACCTGTCGAGCTGGGTGGCGTACGGCCCGGCGCTGGTCACCGCGTTCCTGCCCACGCTGGCGATCGTGATCGCCACCGACTCCGGCATGCTGCGTCAGGTGCTGCTGCTGCTCGGTGCCGTCGCAGTGCTGATCTTCGGCTCGACCAGCCGGCAGCAGGCCCCGGTGATCGTGGGCGCGGCGGTGACCGCGATCGCGGCCGTGCACGCGCTGTTCAGCCTCGGCCCGTGGCTGGTGCTGATCCCGGTCGGCATCGTGCTGCTGGTGCTCGGCGCGAGCAACGAGCGCCGACGCCGCGCTCAGGAGCGTCTCCAGACCGCACTACGCGGCATGCGGTGAGCCGGCCGGACTCAGCCGGTCGCGGGCTAGCCATGACCGGCTGAGCCCAGCCGTGACGGCCGGGCCCTCAGGCACGCGGCAGCACGCCCGACCCACGCGCCTGCCCATCACAGTCCGTGTCGGCTAGCTGCGGCCGGCATGGCACCCTGCGCCGACTTTGCTCTGCACCCACGGAAGCAGCGGCCACTCGCAGTGACATGAGCGGCCGCCGAGCGATTTGCAGCGAAACGCCGCGCCGCAGGTCAGAGCCACGCTGCGCCGATGGCTGCAGAGCAAAGTAGGCGGAGGGCATCCACTCCGGCCCGCTGGGCCGGTCACGCTGAGCGACCATCCGGATTGAGTACGCTGAGTGACGAGCGGTCAGGCCAGGGAGGCGCGCAGCGCGGCTTCCTTCTCGGCGACCAGGTCCTCCAGGCCCGCCTGGTAGGCGGCCATCTTCTCGCGCAGCACCGGATCGGAGGCACCCAGGATGCGTACCGCGAGCAGGCCGGCGTTGCGGGCGTTGCCGATCGACACGGTGGCGACCGGCACGCCGGCCGGCATCTGCACGATGGACAGCAGCGAGTCCATGCCGTCCAGGTACTTCAGCGGCACCGGGACGCCGATCACCGGCAACGGGGTGACCGAGGCGACCATGCCGGGCAGGTGGGCCGCTCCGCCCGCGCCCGCGATGATCACCTGGACCCCACGATCGGCGGCGGACCGGCCGTACTCGATCATCTTGACCGGCGTGCGGTGCGCCGAGACCACACCCACCTCGTACGGCACGCCGAACTCGTCGAGCGCCTCGGCGGCGGCCCGCATGACCGGCCAGTCCGAGTCGCTGCCCATGATCAGCCCGACGGTGCTCATCAGTGCCCCTCCTGGAGCCAGCGGGCGGCACGCGCGGCCCGGGCCCGTACCTCGGCCAGGTCGTTGCCGAGCACAGTGACGTGCCCGATCTTGCGGCCCGGGCGGACCTGCTTGCCGTAGAGGTGGACCTTGGCCCCGGGCTCGGCGGCGAACAGGTGGTGCAGCCGCTCGTCGATGGAGATGCCGCCCGGCTCGCCGCCGAGCACGTTCGCCATCACCACGACCGGCGCGGTCAGCGAGGTGTCCCCCATCGGGTAGTCGAGCACCGCCCGCAGGTGCTGCTCGAACTGCGAGGTCCGGGCCCCCTCGATGGTCCAGTGCCCGGAGTTGTGCGGCCGCATCGCCAGCTCGTTGACGACAAGCCCGGACGGCGTGTCGAACAGCTCCACCGCGAGCAGGCCGACCACGCCGAGCGCGGTCGCGAGGTCGATGGCGAGCTGCTGCGCGGCAACGGCCTGCTCCTCCGGCAGGTCGGGCGCGGGTGCCAGCACCTCGACGCAGATGCCGTCACGCTGCACCGTCTCCACCACCGGGTACGCGGCGACCTGCCCGAACGGCGACCGCGCGACCTGCACGGCCAGCTCCCGGCGCAGCGCCACCCGCTCCTCCACCAGCAGCGGCGTACCTCCGGCGAGCAGCGTGGCGGCCAGCTCGCCGGCCCGGTCGGCGTCGTCGACCATCCAGACGCCGCGGCCGTCGTAGCCGCCCCGGGCGGCCTTGAGCACCACCGGCCAGCCGGCCTCCTCGCCGAAGGCGACCAGGTCGGCCGGGGACTCCACCGGGCGCCAGGAGGGATTCGGCGCGCCCAGCTCGCCGAGCCGCTCCCGCATCACCCGCTTGTCCTGCGCGTGCACCAGCGCCTCGGCCGGCGGGAACAGCTTCACACCCTCGTCGGTCAGCGCGCGGATGTACTCGTTGGGGACGTGCTCGTGGTCGAAGGTGACCACGTCGCAGCCCTTGGCGAAGGTACGCAGCGCGGCCAGGTCGGTGTGGTCGCCGTACTGGACGTCGGCGGCGACCAGCGCGGCGCCGTCGTCCGGGGCGAGCGCCAGCACGCGAAGCGACTGGCCGAGAGCGATGGCGGCCTGGTGGGTCATCCGGGCGAGCTGGCCGCCACCCACCATGCCCACGACGGGGAGACCGGTACGGGAGTCCATAGCGCCGCCAGCCTATAAGGGCCGGTGCCCGGCCGGACCGCGAGGGCGGCCCGGCCCACTCGGCTCAGCCGAGCTGCGCGATCAGCTCGTCGACGCTGGTCACCGGACGCTGGCAGACGAAACCCCGGCAGACGTACGCGGCGGGCTGCCCGCCGACGAACGGCCGCCCGGCCAGCAGCGGCACCCCGGGCTGGTCCGGGGCACCGGCCACCACCACCGCGCCGGGCGGGGCGTGGCGCCGGGCTGCGGCCACCAGCGGGTCGCCCTCCGGGTCGCCGGTCGCCACCGCGATCTCGTACGGCCCGGACAGCAGCGCCTCGCCGACGGTGGCCGCGTACCCGGTGAACCGGGCGTGCCGGTCGACGATCGGCGCGACAGTCGTCAGCGTCTTCTCGGCCGCCTCCCGGTAGCGGGGCTCCCCGGCCAGCGCCGCGTACGCCACGAGCGCCGCGACGATCGCCGAGCGGCCCGACGGGGTCGCGTTGTCGGTCGGGTCGGCGGGCCGGGTGACCAGGCGCTCGGCGTCGTCTGCGGTGTCGTAGAAGGCGCCCTCCGGGCCGGCGAACCGGGCCAGCGCCACGTCGAGCAGCTCACCGGCCAGCGTCAGCCACCGCCCCTCGCCGGTCAGCTGGTGCATCGCGCAGAACGCCTCGGCGACGCAGCCGTAGTCCTCCAGCACCCCGGCGGGCTGACCCACGGCCCTGTCCCGGGAGACCCGGCGCAGCCGGCCGTCCACCAGGTGCACGGCGGCCAGGTGCTCGGCGGCGTCCCGCATCGCGCCGTCGGAGACGATCAGCACGCCGTCCATCAGGTTCGCGTCCTCGTCGTCGGGCGACACGAGAAGCGCGGCGACCTGCTGGAACTCCGCGATCGCGGTGATCGCGAGCCCGTTCCAGGCGGCCACCACCTTGTCGTCGCGGGCCGGCTGGGGGCGGGTGTCGCGGGCGGCCAGCAGCCGGCCCACCACGTCCTGCCAGCGGGCCCGCACCGCCGGGTCGGCGTCGTCGACGTCCCGGGCCAGCCGCAGCACGCTGGTGCCGTGCTCGAACGTGCCGTCGGCAGTGACCTCGAACAGGTCGGCGGCGAACCGGCCGTCCGCCTCCCCCAGCACCTCGGCGAGCTGGTCGGGCGTCCAGACGTAGGTGAGCCCCTCGACGCCCTCGGTGTCCGCGTCCAGCGCGGAGGCGAAGCCCTCACCCGCGCGATGCAGCTCGTCGGCGAGGAACCGGGCGGTGTCGCGGGCCACCCGGCGGGCCAGCCGGTCGCCGGTGAGCCGCCAGAGCTGGGTGTAGACGCGCAGCAGCAGCGCGTTGTCGTAGAGCATCTTCTCGAAGTGCGGCACCGTCCAGTGGCCGTCCACCGAGTAGCGGGCGAAGCCGCCGGCGAGCTGGTCGTTGAGGCCGCCGCGAGCCATCGCCTCACAGGTGTGCCGGACGATCTCCAGGCTGCGCGCCGAGCCGGTGCGCTGGTAATGCCGGAGCAGGAAGAGCAGGTTCATGTGCGGCGGGAACTTCGGCGCCCCGCCGAAACCGCCGTTCGTCTCGTCGTACTCCCGGGCGAGCTGGCTCGCGGCGGCGTCGAGCAGGTCGGCGGTGAGCGGGGCGGTCACGCCGCCGACGGCCTGCGCGCCGCCGATCGCCTCGACCACGGCGGCGCCCTGCCGCAGCACCGCCTCCCGCTGGTCGCGCCAGGCGGTGGCGACCGAGCCGAGCAGGCGGATGAAGTTGGCCCGGGGGAAGTAGGTGCCGCAGAAGAACGGCGTGCCGTCCGGCGTGGCGAAGACCGTCATCGGCCAGCCGCCCTGCCCGGTCATCGCCTGCGTGGCGGTCATGTAGACCGCGTCGACGTCGGGACGCTCCTCGCGGTCGACCTTGACGCAGACGAAGTCCTCGTTCATCAGCCGGGCCACTGCCTCGTTCTCGAACGACTCGTGAGCCATGACGTGACACCAGTGGCAGGCCGCGTAGCCGACCGAGATGAGCACCGGCACGTCGCGCCGCTTCGCCTCGGCGAACGCCTCGTCGCACCACGGCCACCAGTCGACCGGGTTGTCGGCGTGCTGGAGCAGATAGGGCGAGGTGGCCTGGGCGAGTCGGTTCACCACCCGACCCTAACCGTCAAGCGAGTCCACCGTCGGTGCGACGCCACCCCGGCAATGTGCCAGCCACCACCGCGCACGCCTACTCAGGAGGAGGTTCGACTCCCCGAATCAAAAGCTGCGCGAGGACGTCGCGCGCCCGCTCGGCGGTTCGGCTGATTCGGGCGTGCACCTCCGCCTGCTCGTTCAGCAGATCGAGGTGGCGCACGATTGTCTCCTGACGTTCCGTGGACGGCACGAGAACGGGCATGCTGCCCAGGGTGGACGCATTGAGGGCAGGAATTGCGGTACCCGCGCGGTTGTGCTCGAACCAGTCCTGAATCTCGGGCAGAGTCAGGTAGTAGACGAGGTATCGGGAGTTGATCCGGTGTGGGCGTAGCCGGAGGAGCCCCGTCGAGAACAACCAGCCCTCGGACTCCTCAGGCACCCAGGCGATCCGACCTACGGTACCGGTGCGCGTGACCAGGACATCGCCGCGCAAAACGCTGTAACGAGTTAGGCGAGCCGCCACGTCGTGCCGAACGCGAGCTAAGCCTTCCGAGCGTACGCGGCCGTCGACGAGGTCCTTGGGCATGATCATCGGGTGCCCCTCGGTTTGACGGTCTCCCGACCCCACCGTCGCACCCGACGGCCCGGATCGGATATCGACCACGTCACCCAATCGCACCTCAGGCCATCCCGTCGGCACGGCTCTGTGTTCACTCATCCGCCACCGAGCCCCTCCAGCATCTCGTGCGCCTCGGAGTCCACGGCTTTCGCCCGATCGACCAGCTGGGCCAACTCCGCGCGTACGACAGTCAGGTCGTGCCACGAGACTCCGACTGTCTGAGAGGACTCGGCCGCGACGTAGGTCGACGGCAGTAGCGAGTAGTCCCGGGTGGAGATCAATGCCGGGGAAACCACGGCGCTCATACCGGCTGAAGGCTCGAACGGAACACCCGTCGGGGAGGTAGACCGCCAGCGCCGGTACTCATCGACAATCGACTTGATGTCTTCGGGCCGAAGTGTCCTGCGGCCGCGGGATGCCGCCTCACCGGCCGTACGAGCATCTATGAACAGCACATCGGTGGCGCTTCCCCTCGGCCTCCGGATGAGCCAGAGCGTCACTCCGATGGTGGTCTCGGCGAACAGGCCGGCCGGTAGCGCCACCACTGCGGCCACCGCCCCCGCTTCCACCAAGGCCCGTCGCATCTCTCGATCGGCTGTCCCCTTGCCGAAGGCGGCCAGTTGAGGCATGACGACGGCTCCTCGGCCGTCCTCGGTGAGCGACGAGATGGCCGATTGGAGCAGGGCCGTCTCCTTCCGCCGGGCCGAGCCGAAAGGGCCGTTGGCGGCGGCTTCGTTGGGTAGAGCCCCGAAGGGAGGGTTTGTCACCACCACGTCGGCACTGCCGCGCACGCGTGGCTCTCCCTGCTCGATCAGCTCCAAAGGTGACCCGTCGAATCCGTGCATGGCGACGTTCATCCGCGCGAGTTCCACCATCCGCGGATCGGGATGCGTACCGGCGATCTTGATCGGTGCCACAGGCAGCTTCCCCGCCGACCGGGCCAGTTCCACCAAGAGCTCCCCGCCGCGACAAAACGGATCGACGCATCGTTCTCCGCCCGCGACCGGACCAACTAGGTCACCGATCAGACGAGCAAGTGACCTGGGCGTGACGAAGGCATAGCGGACCTCCTCCGCCAACCGGTCGAAGGCGTAGTCGAAAAGCGTCGCGACATGGTCGTCCTGCAGGGCCCGGGAGGGTGCCGCTGAACCGGCGAACTCTGTGAGGATGCCAATCACTCCTGCCAGGGTCTGCTGGGCCGTCGGCGTCACGGTGGTGAGGTGTCGCACCGCTCGGGCGGCATCGGGCAGCCCGGACAACTCGAAGGACGACGAGAGACGCGCCGGCGTGTCCGCGACATCGGACTCAGCCGCGAACACCTGCCAAACATCCGGTCGAAAACGCTGGACGAAAATCAGCGCCAACAGAACCTGCCAATAGTCGCCGTCCCTAGCCGTCGTTCTGGACAAGTCGTGGAGCCGCCAGACGACGTCGTTCAGCGCTCGCCGGCCGTCTGACCCGACGGCAGCAGGCGAGGCTCGCCGGGAATCGTTTCCCGCCGCCGTCGCCACCAACCGGTCACCGTATGTCGTTCCGGGTGTTTCGCCCGCTCGAAGTCCCTTGGTAGGAATCTGCCTTGACGCTAGCCAGGCGGCCACCTCGTCCCTGCGGAACATCTCCCCGTCCGCGGTGGGGAGAGGTTTCGGGAAGTCCTGGTGACGTCGCTGCCAGTTCGTCACGGCAGGCCGCTCCACACCGGCGAGCCGCGCGATCTCGGATCGCGATACCAAGTGCGCCTGCGCCGGACCCATGCGCGTCCTCAGAACCGTGGCTGCGTCCGGCACGACCGGACGTCATCGCGCCTCAACAGGACTGACGGGACCCGGTCCATGGCCCGCACCACTTCGACGACGGATCCATCGACTGCCGCCAACAACTGGTACAGCCTTCGATGGTCAGCTGCGAGATCCCGATGGTGGATCGGCTCGTGGTGCATTATGCGGTTCCGCAGTAGACGCATGGTCTCGAAAGATTCGTGGAGGCGTCCACGGGAACCGGAATAGCCGGGAAATGCTTGGTTCAGGGCAGGCACCCAGAGCAATCGGTCGTACCGGGACCCCGGCCGATTACTGAGTAGCGACACCCAGAATCCGAAGCTCAACTCCGCGACCACGTCGTCTGCCCCCGGCGCCAGCACGCCGCGACGGCCGAATCGGCGCCGGCACTTGTCCGCCGCTTCACGCACAAGACGCGACCCGTGTTCGGTCAGCGGCGCAACGGCCCACCAGTCCGGCCTGTCGTAGTGACTGGCGAGGCGTCGGTGCAGCGCGTTGCGCAGCGCGATCTCGAGGCAATGCAAGGGGCCGTAGAAGGCCGCCGAAATCTCGATGTTCCACCAGTAGAGAGCCACTGCCTGATCGTGGTCTCCCGCCACGGCCTCCACATACGGCCGCATCCGAGCTACCGAGAACGAGCGCCTGATCCAGTCCGGCAGGTCGGCAGGCATCACTGCGGCTCCATCCGAGAGGTGTGTGGGCAGGGCGGTGTGATATCTTGGGCCGGTAAGCCCCGGGTCCGCCTCTGCTCTGCATGCCGCCCGGGGCACGGCTCTTTCTGGGGAAGCTGCCAGCGACCGGCCCCCGGACAGGTAAGAACTTACCGCCTCCAAGTCCGATTCAGCAAGCGTATTCGCGTACGCATGCTGTTAACCCCTCTCAGGGTCAGGAGGCGCCGTCGGCGCGCAGCGGGAAGACGTTGCCCCGGGCGGAGTCCCGCAGCGACCCGAGCACCGCGCCGATCTTGTCGGCCGGCATCGGCTTGAAGAAGTGGTAGCCCTGGGCGGCGGTGCAGCCCAGCTCGGCCAGCGCGGTGCGCTGCTCGGCGGTCTCCACGCCCTCGGCCACCACCCGCAGCCCCAGCTCGTGGGCCAGGCCCACGGTGGTCCGGACGATCGCCGCCGCCTCCGGTGAGTCGGCCATCCGGAGCACGAACGAGCGGTCCACCTTCAACTCGTCCACGGCGATCCGGGTGAGGAACGTCAGCGACGAGAAGCCGGTGCCGAAGTCGTCCACGGCGAGCTGCACGCCCATGGCGCGCAGCGTCGCCAGCACCTCGTCGATGACCTCCAGCTCACTCATCACCACCGTCTCGGTGATCTCCAGGACCAGCCGGTGCGGCGGCACCTGGTGACGGAGCAGCGCCTCCTCGATCTCGACGGGCAGCCGCGGGTCGAGCAGGCTGCGCGCGGACAGGTTCACCGAGATCGGCACGTCCAGCCCGTCCCGCGCCCACCCGGAGGCGACCGCCAGCGCCTTGTCCAGCACGTACCGGGTGAAGCTGCCGAGCTGCTCGCTGTTCTCCACCGGCCGGATGAAGTCGGCCGGGCCGAGCCAGCCCCGGCGCGGATGCCGCCACCGGATCAGCGCCTCCACCCCGGTCGGCGCGCCGGTCGCCAGGTCCACCGCCGGCTGCAACGCCAGCACCAGCTGGTCGTCGGCGGCCAGCGCCTCCCGCATCTCCGCCAGCAAGGCCAGGTGGTCGGTGCTCGCCGCGTCGCGCGAGCTGTCGTACGCGGCGACGCTGCCGCCGCCCTCCTTCGCCTGGTACATGGCGATGTCGGCACGCCGCAGCAGCTCGGTCAGGTCGGCGGTGCCCGCGTCGGCCACCACCACACCCACCGCCACCTCGACGGACATCCGTACCCCGGCCACCTCGGTCGGTGCGGCGAGGCGCTCGGCGACCTCCCGGGCCTGACGCAGCGCGTACGCCAGCGGGGCCGTCCGGTCCTCGACCAGCGGAACCGAGGTCAGCAGGAGGGCGAACTCGTCGCCGCCGAGGCGGCCGAGCAGGTCACCCGGCCGGGTCAGCGCGGCGAGCCGGTTGGAGGTCAGCCGCAGCAACTGGTCGCCCGCCGAGTGCCCCAGCGTGTCGTTGACCTCCTTGAACTGGTTCACGTCGAGCAGCAGCAGGGCCACCGGGTGGTCGTGTGCGCGCTGCCGCAGCGCCTGGTCGCCCTTCGCGAGCAACGCCGACCGGTTGAGCAGGCCGGTGAGCTGGTCGTGCACCGCGTCGTACGACGAGCGGGCGGTGACCAGCCGCAGCTCGCGGTGCGTGGCGGCGTCGTGCAGCGCGGCGGCCAGGGCGTCCCCGAATGCCGCCACGCCGTCGCGTTCCCGGGCACTCGGCGGGGCGGACCGGGCGAACCGCACCCGCAGGCGGCCGACCTCGGCCGAACCCACCGCGAGGCGCCGCACCAGTTCGTGCTCCCCCACGCCGAGGCCGGCCGACGGTTCCACCTCCCGGTCGCGTACCTGGCCGCCGCGGTCGGCCCGGTAGCGGCGCCAGCGTCCCTCGCCCCGGGCCACGTCCACCTCGACCAGTTCCGCGCCGAACAGGGTGAGCGCGCCGGTCACCGCGGCGGTCGCCACGCCACGCTCGTCGAGCTGGTTGAGTGCGGCGGTGGCCTCGGCGAACGCCCGCCAGGTCCGCCGCTCCTGGTCGGCCCGGAGCCGGTGGCGGTAGGTCTGCTGGAGCAGCCAGAGCGGCGGCGGCAGGAGCAGCAGCCAGCGCGCGTCGAGTTCGAGCAGCGCGACGACCACCAGGCCGACCGCCACGTTGCCGACGAACATGAGCAGCTTGCCGCGCAGCGCGGCGAGCAGCGGCGGGCCGATCGCGATGCCGTGCCGCAGGGCGAGCGCGACGGCGCCCAGGAAGGCGGTGGTCAGCAGGTAGGTCACCGCGGCGGCGCTGAGCGTGAGCGCCAGCTCCGGGGTGGGCGCGGCGAGCAGCGGCGCCCCGAGCGCGGTGGCCACCGCCGCGGCGAGCGCGGTGGCGGCGGTCAGCGAACCGGCGATCCCCACCAGTTCCAGGGCGGGACGGCGGTCGGAGAGCACCGACATCACGGTCCAGGCGGCACCCACGCCGAGCAGGGCCGCGGCCGGGAGCCAGCCGGCCGGCACCAGCCAGAGGCAGACCACCAGTGCGGCCTCACCCCAGGTGATGCTCACCATGCCCGAAGCGGTACGGAAGCGCAGCCGGGCGAGCTGGGCCACCGCGAACGCGGCGACGGCGATGCCGAACCGCGCCGGACCCGGCAGTGGGTGGCCGGCCGGCAGGTACGCCGGGACGGTGAGGCCGAGCACTGCGGCGAGCAGACCGGTCAGCGCGACCGCGACGGTGAGCAGGACCACGCCCGTCGGTGTCCCGCGCAGGCCGATCCGGTCGGGGGAACGGTCGGCCGGCTCGGTGGTCACGGGGCCGCCCCGTCGACGGGTCGGGCCGGGGCATGGCCGGGGGCCGGTGTTGCCATCGACATCGGCGTGCCCCTTCCGCGCAGGGTCCGGTGGCCTGACGGTCCCCCCGGCGGAAGGCTAAGCCAAAGCCGGTGGTCGCAACAGGGGGCGACGACCGGCTTCGACGTGATTCATGCGGTGTTCAGCTGTTGCGGCGCTGCTGAGAGCCGTTTGACGCGTTCGTCGGTGAATCCTGCTCGACGAGCCCGTCTGTCGGATCGGCGACTGCGGAATCGGCCCGGCCCGGGCCGCCCTGCTGCGGGAAGCGGTCGGGCAGCCGGCGCAGCCGGGCGTTCATGTTGCGGATCAGCAGGACGGTGACGGTGGCCAGCGCGACGATGAGGAAGAGGCCCATCGGACCGGCCAGACCACCCGTGCGGGTGTCACCGAAGTTGTTCTGCGCGAGCACCTCGACGGTGGTCAGCATGGTGTTCCTCCGATGTGCGGCTGAGCACCAGGGTAGACCCCGGCCAGGTCAGTGGGCACGGCACGCCTCCCGTACGCCCGCGAACAGGTCGGACTCGGGCAGCGGGCTGTCGACCAGTGACCTGGCGAGTTGGAAGTCCTCCGTCGGCCAGGCGCGCTTCTGCAGCTCCATCGGCACCTGGAACCAGAAGCCGTCCGGGTCGATCTGGGTGGCGTGCGCGCGCAGCGCGTCGTCCCGGACCGGGAAGTAGTCGGCGCACTCGACCCGGGTGGTGATCCGGGCGCCCTTGTCGGGGCGCTCGTCCCAGCGCTTCATCCAGTCGCCGTACGGCGATTCGAGGCCGGCGGCGAGCACCGCCTCGTGCAGGCTCATGATCTTGGCGCGGGAGAAGCCCACGTCGTAGTAGAGCTTCAGCGGCTGCCACGGCTCGCCCAGCTCGGGGTGGCGGTCCGGGTCACCGGCCGCGTCGAACGCCGCCACGGTGACCTTGTGGGTCATGATGTGGTCCGGGTGGGGGTAACCGCCCTCCTCGTCGTACGTGGTGACGACGTGCGGGCGGAACTGCCGCATCAGTCGCACCAGCGGCGCGGCGGCGACGTCCACGTCCTGGAGCGCGAAGCAGCCCTCCGGCAGCGGCGGCAGCGGGTCGCCCTCGGGCAGCCCGGAGTCGACGAAGCCGAGCCACGCCTGCTCGACGCCGAGGATGGCCCGCGCCGCGTCCATCTCGGCCCGCCGGATGTCGCCGATGTTCGCCCACACGTCGGGGCGGTCCATCTTGGGGTTGAGCACACTGCCCCGCTCGCCACCGGTGGCGGTGACGACCAGGACGTCCACCCCCTCGGCGACGTATTTCGCCATGGTGGCCGCACCCTTGCTCGACTCGTCGTCGGGATGGGCGTGCACCGCCATTAGACGCAGCTTCTCTGCCACCTTCGGCGCTCCTCGTCTGTGCCCGCCGACCGACCCGGGGCCGGGCGGCTGACCTGCCGGAATCTCCCCCCGCGCCCGCGAAAGCCCCCGTGACGGCCGGTCGGGGGCCGCCACCGGAGTGGCCAGGGCCACGCCCGCCGGTCCAGGCCGACCTGCCATCCTTGACTCAGCGCCGGGCTGGGAAGATGGACCTAGCCATTCTTGCCGATGCCGCCGACAACAACGCCAGGAGACAGCCGCCGGTGAGCGAGACGCACGCCACAGTCGCCGCGGAGGCCCCGGCCTTCCCGCCGGGCCGCTACGGCCGCCGCCGGGAGCCGGGACGCCGCCGTCCGCTCCTGCTCGCCCTGACCGTCACGGTCCTGCTGGCAGTCCTCGGGCTGGGCGCGGCGAAGCTCTACTACCAGTACGGCGACCCGGAGTACCAGGGCGAGATGATCAGCTACTCCGACATCACCGACTCCCGGGTGGCTGTCGACTTCCGGGTCACCGTACCGCCGGGCGGTTCGGCCACCTGCCTGCTGCGGGCCCGCTCCCACGACGGGGCCCAGGTGGGCAGCGCGGAGGTCACCGTGACCGCCGACCCCGGCCAGCGCCACATCCGGACCCGGCAGGAGGTGCCCACGAGCGCCCGGCCGTTCATCGGCGAGGTCCTGCGCTGCCGGCCGGCCGGCTGACCCGGACCGCCGGCGAGTCGCCGGCAGCCACACCCCGGCCCGTCACCGCCACCCGGGGTGATTGATCACACCTCGACGCGTACCGCACTGGTAGCCTTGCAAGTTCACCTGTCAGCCAGTCCGCACCAATCGAGGAGATCGCCTGTGTCCACAAATGGAAACAAGGCGCCCGCCACCTGGCTGTCCCAGGACGCCTACGACCGTCTGCAGGCCGAGCTCGACGAGCTGATCGCCAACCGGCCGGTCATCGCCGCCGAGATCAACGCCCGGCGCGAGGAGGGCGACCTGCGGGAGAACGGTGGCTACCACGCCGCCCGCGAGGAGCAGGGCAAGGCCGAGGGCCGCATCCTCTACCTCAAGGAGCTGCTGCGCACCGCAAAGGTCGGTGAGGCTCCGGACACCGACGCGGTGTCCCCGGGCATGGTCGTGAAGATCTACTTCGACGACGACGCCGACGACAGCGAGACCTTCCTGCTCGGCTCCAGGGAGATCGCCTCCACCACCGACCTCACGGTCTACAGCCCCGAGTCCGCGCTCGGCAAGGCCATCCTCGGCGGCAAGGCGGGGCAGACCTGCACCTACACCGCGCCCAGCGGCGCCGATATCAAGGTGACCATCGTCTCCTTCGAGCCGTACAGCGGCTGACCTTCCGGACCCGCGCCGGATGGCTCGGGTCCCGAACCCGACCGAGGCTGACAGGCCCTCCTCGGACCCGAGCCGCACACCCGAACGCCCCGACCGGATCATCCGGCCGGGGCGTTCGCGTTCCGCCGAGTGGCTCAGCCCTCGCCGGTGAAGACCACCTGGTAGCCGCTGGCCCGCAGCGCGCTGATCAGCGTGTCAGAGTGCTCCACCCCGCGGGTCTCCACGGACAGGGCCACCTCCACCTCACCGAGGCGCAGGTGCGGGTTGGCGCGCTGGTGCACCACGTCCACCACGTTGGCCCGGTGCTCGGCGATCTCGCCGAGCAGGGAGGCGAGCTGGCCGGGCCGGTCCGTGCAACGCACGGTGATCCGCAGGAACCGGCCGGCCGCGGCCAGGCCGTGCTCGATCACCCGGAGCATGAGCAACGGGTCGATGTTGCCGCCGGAGAGCACAGCGACGACCGGGGCGCTCACCTCCACCGCGCCCGCCAGCAGCGCCGCCACGCCCACCGCGCCGGCCGGCTCCACCACCTGCTTGCCGCGTTCCAGCAGCATCAGCAGCGCCCGGGAGATGTCCTCCTCGGAGACCGTCACCACGTCGTCGACGAGCTTGCGGACGTGGGTGAAGGTCAGCTCGCCCGGACGGCCGACGGCGATCCCGTCGGCGATCGTCGCGAACGAGGGCAGCCGCAGCGGCTCACCGGCCCGCAGCGAGGGCGGGAAGGCGGCGGCGCTCGCCGCCTGGACCCCGATCACGCGTACGTCGGGACGCAGCGCCTTCGCCGCCACCGCCATGCCCGAGACCAGCCCGCCGCCGCCCACCCCGGTCACGATGGTGCGTACGTCCGGGCACTGTTCGAGGATCTCCAGCGCGACGGTGCCCTGCCCGGCGATCACGTCGGCGTGGTCGAACGGGTGGATGAACACCGCGCCGGTCCGCTCGGCGAACGTCTGCGCCGCCACCAGCGACTCGTCCACCGTGTTGCCGACCAGCTCGACCTGCGCGCCGTACCCCTTCGTGGCGGCCACCTTCGGCAGCGGCGCGTTGACCGGCATGAAGACGGTGGCGTGCGCGCCGACCAGCCCGGCGGCGAGCGCCACCCCCTGGGCGTGGTTGCCGGCGCTCGCCGCGACCACGCCGCGGGCCCGCTCCCGGTCGGAGAGCCGGGAGATCCGCACGTACGCGCCGCGTACCTTGTACGACCCGGCGCGCTGGAGGTTCTCGCACTTGAGCCAGACCGGCCCGCCCAGCGCGGCGCTGAGCGGCCGGGACGGCTCCAGCGGGGTGGTACGGGTGACACCGGCGAGCAGTTCCCGCGCGGCCTGCACGTCGGCGAGGCCGACCAGTTCCGTCATGCCCCGATCGTGCCACCCGGCCCCGGTGGGATTTGCGCCGACGTGGCCGACGGCGCGGGCGGCACCGGCGCGACGGAAGAGGCCCGGTCGGGGTGCCCCGGCCCGCCCGGCTGACCGGGCCACGCCGGCTGACCCGGCCACGCGGGCACGGCCCGGGCGAGGCGGTCCTGCTGGGCGGACGAGATCCGGCGGATCAGCACGACGAACGCGATGCCGGCGACCAGGCACGCCGCCGCCGGCACCAGCCGGGGCACGAGCGCCTCCTCGTAGAAGCGCACGTACATGCCGAACTCCGCGTCGTTGCGGGGCAGCTCGGTCAGCCGGTCGTAGCGCTGCTGCTGGGCCCGGGCGACGAACCGGTCACCGATCAGGAACACCAGCCAGCTCGCCCACCACACCCCGACCAGCCACGACTGGCGGCCCCGCCAGACGCTGTTGCGGAGCAGGTCGGCGAGCACCCGGGCCGGCACGACGAGGTTTGCCAACGGGACCAGCCAGCCGGCGATCGCCCACGCCGGGCTGAGATTCGGCGCGGTGCCCGGGAAGGCGTCCAGGTTCTTGCGCGCCCGCCAGGTCCAGATCACCACGAGCGTGCCGGCGGTCAGGAGTGCGAGCAGGTAGGGCAGGGTGAACAGCACGTCGGCCAGCACCGCGCCGAGCAGCATGTCCCGGTCGAGCTGCTCGGCGGCCGAACGGGCCATCCGCACACCCACCAGCGGGGACAGGGCCGCCAGCAGGTAGAACAGGGCGGCCGCGCCGACCGCGAACGCGCTGGCCACGGCCAGACCGCGTACGCCGTACGTGGGCGTGCCGGGGGTGACGGCGGGCTGACCGACGCGGGTGCCGCAGCGCCGGCACTCCTCATAGGCCGGGGACGTGGCGTCCCCGCAGGTCTGGCAGTGCATCGGGGACCGTCCGAGGTGGAGTGTGCGACAGAGGTGCGCACACGTTAGACGATCACGCGGTGGCCGGCGACCCCGTTCCGGCGCGGGGATAGCCGGGCGCGTGCCGGGCCCACGGCGCCTGCATCTCGAACTGACCGGCCACGCCGAGCAGCAGCAGTTCGGAGCCGGGCGGGCCGACGAACTGCACGCCCACCGGCAGGCCGTCCGGGCGGCGGCCGACCGGCACCACGATCGCGGGCAGCCCGGCGATGTTCCACGGCGCCGCGTACGGGGCGTACCTGATGTTCGTCGACATGTTCGCCAGCCAGGAGCGGCCGGACCACCCGGCGGCCTCCGGCGGCGGCCCGGCCAGCGCCGGGGTGAGCAGCAGGTCGATCGAGTTGTCCGCGAAGAAGTTCACCGACCGTTCGCGCCAGGCGGCCCGGTCGGCCTCCCGCACGTACCCCCGGCGTTGCGCCCACTCGCCGAGCGTGACGTGCCGGCGGCTGCGCCGCTGGAGCTGGCGCGGCGCCACCCCGGCGGCGCGCACGTCGGCGGCGGCGGCCGCGAACCAGGTGGCGATGCCCTGGAGACCGAGCCGGGTCGGGTAGACCGGGTCGGCGGGCACCGTGTCGTGACCGGCGGCGGCCAGCAGCCGGCCGGCGGCGGCGACCGCGTCCCGGTTCGGCGCGTCCGGCGAGATGCCGCGTACCGGGGAGCGCAGCGAGACGCCCACCCGCAGCCGGGCCGGCGGGACCAGCTTGTCCGGCCGGCGCCCGGCCAGCACCGAGAAGCCGACCACCGCGTCGGCGACCGTGCTGGTGAGCATGCCGTGCTCGGTCAGGCCGAACCAGTCGTCCGCGCCGAGCTGGCAGGGCACCACGCCCCGGCCGGGCTTGAGCCCGACCAGGCCGCAGCAGGCCGCCGGGATGCGGATCGAACCGAGGCCGTCGTTGCCGTGGGCCATCGGCACCAGCCCGGCGGCCACCGCGGCTGCCGCGCCACCGGACGAGCCGCCGGGGGTGCGCGCCTTGTCCCACGGGTTGCGGGTCACTCCGGTGTCGTCGTCGGTGAGAGCCCACAGGCCCAGCTCCGGCATCCGGGTCACGCCGAGGATCACCGCGCCCGCGCCGCGCAGCCGCCGGACCACCTCGTGGTCGGCCTCCGCCACCTCGGTACGCATCGCGGCCGACCCGTTCCAGGTGGGCAGGCCGGCCACCGGCGTGTTCTCCTTGACCGCCACCGGCACCCCGGCCAGCGGCAGGTTCGCCAGTTCCTCCTGCTCGTCGACCTTCTCCGCCTCGGTGATCGCCTCGCCGCCGCGTACCGTGCGGAACGCGCCCAGCTCACCGTCGACGCGGTCGACGTGGTCCAGGTGGTCGGCGACGACCTGGGTGGCGGAGACGTCGCCACGGCGGACCGCCCGGGCGATCTGTTTCGCGGTCGTCCCGACCCAGGTCGTCGGCAAGATCTCCGGCACTGCCACCCTCCCCAGCCAGCGGTCAGCCCAGGGCCTGCTCCAGATCGGTGAGCAGGTCGTCGACCGTCTCGATGCCGACAGACAGTCGCACGAGATCGCCGGGAACTTCAAGCGGCGAGCCCGCAGCACTCGCGTGTGTCATCCGGCCCGGGTGCTCGATCAGGGACTCGACGCCGCCGAGCGACTCGGCGAGCACGAACAGCCGGGCCCGGTTGCAGATCTCGACGGCGTGCTCCTCGCCGCCCGCCGCGCGGAACGAGATCATGCCGCCGAAGCGGCGCATCTGCTTGGCGGCCACCTCGTGGCCCGGGTGCGACGGCAGGCCCGGGTAGATGACCTGGGCGACCTTGGCGTGCCCGTCCAGGTAGGCCGCGATCCGCTCGGCGTTGTCGCAGTGCCGGTCCATCCGTACCCCGAGGGTCTTGATGCCGCGCAGCGTGAGCCAGGCGTCGAACGGGCCGTTCACCGCGCCCATCGCGTTCTGGTGGTAGCGCAGCTCCTCGCCGAGCGCGCGGTCCGCCGCGACGAGCGCGCCGCCGACCACGTCGGAGTGCCCGCCGACGTACTTGGTGGTGGAGTGCACCACCACGTCCGCGCCGAACGCGATCGGCTGCTGCAGGTACGGCGAGGCGAACGTGTTGTCGACCACCAGCAGCGCGCCCGCGTCGTGCGCCACCGCGGCGAGCGCGGCGAGGTCGGCGATGCCGAGCAGCGGGTTCGTCGGCGTCTCCACCCACACGATCCGGGTGGCGCCCGGGCGGATCGCGGCCCGCACGGCGTCCGGGTCGGAGACCTTCGCCGGGGTGTACGCCAGGCCCCAGCGCTCGGCCACCTTGGCGAACAGCCGGTAGGTGCCGCCGTACGCGTCGTCCGGGATCACCACGTGGTCGCCCGGCTTGCAGACGGTCCGCAGCAGCGTGTCCTCGGCGGCGAGGCCGCTGGCGAAGGCGAGCGCCACCGGGCCACCCTCCAGCGCGGCCAGGCACTCCTGGAGCGCGTCCCGGGTGGGGTTGCCGGAGCGGCTGTATTCGTAGCCCTCGCGGGGCGCGCCGACGGCGTCCTGGGCGTACGTGCTGGTCTGGTAGATCGGCGGGATCACCGCGCCGGTGCGGGCCTCCGGGTCCTGACCGGCGTGGATGGCGAGTGTCTCGAAGCCGTGGCTCATGCCCGGAAGGCTAGTCCCTGCGTCCGCCCCCGGTACGCGATGTCCCCGTCGCGGGTGCCGCGCCGCTCCCACCCGATGGCGGGAGCGGCGCGGGACGATCAAGCCGCAGGTACCGGCAACACGTGCAGGGTGGCCGGCCGGGCGCCGGTCCAGTCCGAGGTGATCGCGTAGAGCCGGGCGCCGTTGGGAGACCAGGCCAGCCCTCCGGGTACGAGGTCCGCGCCCAGCTCGAACCGGGCCTGCTCGGTGCCGTCCAGCCCGAACACGAACACGTCCGGGTCGTAGGAGGCGTCGGCGCCGCCGGCCACCCGGGTGCCGTCCCGGGTCAGCTCGACCGCGTTGGGGTAGGCGCCGGTCCGGAACGTCGCCGTCGGGGTGGTGATGGCGGCGAGCGGGAACGCCTGCACCTCGTACGGGGCGCCGGAGGCGGTGTAGATCGTGTCGCCGGCCGGGTTCAGGGCGATGTCCCGCAGGTTGCTGCCGACTGCCATGAAGTCGTTCGTCCGCAGGAAGCTGAGCGCGCCGCCGGTGCCGATGGCGTAGGCGTCTACCGACGCCGGGCTGACCCCCGGCTGGCCGACAAGCAGCACGGTGCGGTTCTGCTGGGGGGCGGTCATCAGCGGCGCGCCGTAGTAGGTCTCCCGGGCCAGGCCGGTGGTCAGGACGGCCGGCTGGCGGCCCAGGTCGAGCCGCCCGATGTTGCCGTCCCACCCGCCGCAGCCGTAACCGAACCACAGGAAGCGGCCGGTCAGCGCGAGCGAGGAGGGACAGGCGGCCGCGCCGGTGTCGAACCGGGCGAACTCGGTGAGGGTGCCGGTGTTCACCGCCGCGATCGCGTTCGCCGACGGCAACGCCACGTAGAGCGTCTGCCGGTCCGCGCTGAGCTGGAGGTCGGTCGGGCCGGGCAGGCCGGACAGGGTGCTGACCAGGTCGCCGTTCGCGGCGGTCACCACCACGTCGGTGGAGTTCCGGCCGCCGCTGACGAAGATCCGGTCGCCGGCCGCGACCACGTCGGCGGCGTCGGCGATCGGCAGGGGTACGGCCCGGGGCGCGGCCGCGGCGGAGGCGGACACGCCGGGTACGGCGGCGAGCAGCATGCCGGTGAGCGCGGCCAGGGCCGGCGCGAGGCGTCTGTCGAGGCGCAAGGGTGTTCCCTTCACGAGGTCGGCCGCGGCGGTGGCCACGGCCGGATGGCTGCCGGACCGTCCTCGGAGGCGGTCGGCGAGCACACCCGGACGGGGACCGGACCGGTCCCGTCGCGCGTCAGCACCATCGCCCCCGAACGTGCTGATCCAGACTCATGAATAGTTACCACAATCGCTCGCCGCCGTGGGGGCGACCCGTCAGCGCGGCAGGGCCGCGGACGGCGCGCGCGGGGCCGGACGGCATACCCTGCCCGGATGAGCGGGTGCGTGTTCTGCGGAATCGTGGCGGGCGAGGTGCCCGCCTTCCGGGTGACCGACGGGCCGGACGGCGTCGCGTTCCTCGACACCCGGCCGGTGTTCAAGGGCCACGTGCTCGTGGTGCCCCGGCCCCACCTGGTCACCCTGTCGGATCTGCCGGTCGACGCGCTGCCCGGCTACTTCCGGCTGGTGCAGCGGATCGCCGTGGCGGTGGAGGCCGGTCTGGGCGCCGGTGGGACGTTCGTGGCGATGAACAACCGGGTGTCGCAGTCCGTACCGCACCTGCACACCCACGTGGTGCCCCGAACCAGGGGCGACGGTCTGCGCGGCTTCTTCTGGCCGCGTACCCGGTACGCCGACGACGCCGAGGCGACGACGTTCGCCGGCCGGATCTCGGCGGCGCTGGCCTGACGGCGGCGTGGGCGGGTAAGGAACCGGGGGCCGGCGCTGTTGCACACGCTGGGAAAGCCAAGAGAGGAGTCCCACCGTGTTCCTCCGCCGCATGAAGGCCGAGATGATCTCTCCTGACCAGGCCCTGCCGGGCCGCCCGATCGCGATGCCGATCGCCGACCGGCACGAGGTGCTGCCCGCCTCGCTCAAGGGCCCGTTCCCCGAGGGCGCGCAGGTCGCCGTCTTCGGCATGGGCTGCTTCTGGGGCGCCGAGCGGCTGTTCTGGACCCTCCCCGGCGTCGTCACCACGTCCGCCGGTTACGCGGGCGGGTACACCACCAACCCGACGTACGAGGAGGTCTGCTCGGGCATGACCGGGCACGCCGAGGTGGTCCAGGTGGTCTACGACCCGTCGAAGATCGCCTACGAGGACCTGCTGAAGGTCTTCTGGGAGAACCACGACCCGACCCAGGGCATGCGCCAGGGCAACGACGTGGGCACCCAGTACCGCTCGGCAATCTACACCACCACCGACGAGCAGCTGGCCGCCGCCAAGGCGTCGCGGGACGCGTTCGCGCCGATCGTGGCCCGGGCCGGCAAGGGTGAGATCACCACCGAGATCGCCCCGCTCGGCGACTACTACTTCGCCGAGGACTACCACCAGCAATACCTGGCGCCGACGAAGAACCCTGACGGATGGTGTGGTATTGGCCCGAACGGCATGACATGCCCCGTGGGGGTCGCCCGGATGGGCGGCTGAGCAGCGAAAACACCCCCGGTCGCCGCTGCGGGGAGCAGGCGGCCGGGGCTACTCGGCCACGTAGGTGCCGCTGCCGGGCACCCCGACGACCAAGCCGCGAGCCTTGAGCGCGTCCACGGCGCGGGCGACGGTCCGGCGGGCGCTGCCGTACTCCTCGGCCAGGGCGTCATACGTGGGCAACCGCGCGCCCGGCCGGAACTCCCCCGCAGCGATGCGGCGGGTTAGGTCGGCCTCGATCTCTCGGGCGGTGTGCGGGATCGGCACGCGCACAGGGTCGCGCGTTCCCACGCCTGCCCTGCTTACACCCCTGGCACTAATTGCCCTGCTCGCACTGCTGGCACTAGATTGGCGGGCAGAGGCGCGACCGGCGGTAGCCATCGAGGCGGCGGGGGTCGCTGCACATAACGAGGGGCGTCCCGTCGCCTGGCAAGCGGCGGGGCGTCCCGTTCCGTTTCTGGAGGTGGTGCCGATGCTGTCCGAAGAGAAACCGCTGCGGGTGCCGGTCGACATCAGCGGGTGGCGGTGGCCGTTGTGGGTCGGGCGGGTGGAGTGCGGCGAGTGCGGCGAGGTGGTCGCGGTCGAGCGATGTACGGCGCTCTCCGAACTGGCCGAGGCGATCGAGCTGCACGCATCGAGGTGCCGGCGGGCCTGAACGACGAAACCCCGGCACCCATGTAGGTGCCGGGGTTTCGTGTATCTGCGGTCAAGCAGACAGGAAGAGGTACAGCGTGAGGGCGGCGGCGTCCTGCCCGGCTCGGCGTTGTCGCGGCGGCCGGACCCCGTGACGGCGGTGCTCATGATCTCGTTCTTTCCTGGTCCGCAGGTCATCGGAGCTGCTCGTGGCCCATGTGCGAAGGCGACGGGGCTCACTCAATACCCGTCAACTGCGCACATGGGTACGCCGGTCGCCTGCCGCGGTCTACGACCGCCACCCTCGCGTTCCGGCCGTGCCGGTCGCTAGCGGGGCCAAGCGGGACGAGCCATCAGCGCTTGACCGCACCTATGGGTGGTATTGTCCGCTCGGTGCCCACGACATCGCTGAACAGCCAGCAGCGCAGATGCCCGGCGATAACTACGCTAGCCACGTGAGTAACCCGAGCCCCAACGTCCTTCGTCAGGCCCTGGACAACTTCGTTCGTTATAGGCGCGAGTATCTCAGTGGGGACGAGAAGGGTGAAGCACAGGTCTTCTGCGATCGCCTTTTTCAAGCATTCGGCCATGAAGGCGTCAAGGAAGCTGGCGCGACTCTTGAGATGCGGCTCAAAAAGAACAACTCAAGGGGCACCGCATTCGCTGATCTCATGTGGAAGCCGCGCTGTCTCATAGAAATGAAGAAGTCCGGTACGGATCTCAGCAAGCATTACCGCCAGGCTTTCGACTATTGGATTATGGCGGTTCCCGACCGACCGCGGTATGTGATCCTCTGCAACTTCGATGAGCTATGGGTTTACGACTTCGACAGCCAACTAGACGCTCCTGTCGACCGAATTTCGCTGGAAGCTCTACCCAAACGGCACGATGCTCTATCCTTTTTGCTTCCGATCGAATCGAAGCCGATCTTCCATAATGACCTAGTCGCAGTGACCCGAGGCGCAGCGCGGA
The DNA here is from genome assembly GCF_040649715.1 of Micromonospora sp. NPDC048887. Taxonomy (NCBI): domain Bacteria; kingdom Bacillati; phylum Actinomycetota; class Actinomycetes; order Micromonosporales; family Micromonosporaceae; genus Micromonospora; species Micromonospora sp. NPDC048887. The sequence continues at coordinate 42,489 of NZ_JBEZGA010000008.1, forward strand.
TGGTTGCCGCATTGTTCCGGGGACTGCATGACCGTGGCGTCGAGAGAACCGTCGCTCAACGCTTCGTCTTGCAGTCAGTCATGGGTATGTTCGCCGAGGACATCGGACTGCTGCCAGGCAAATATTTCACGCGAGCGCTGGAAGATGCCAGCAACGGGGCATCAGCGTATGACCTCCTTTTTGGCTTGTTTCGAGAGATGAATACGCCTGGATCAACGAAGGGAGGCCGGTACATCGGCACACCGTACTTCAATGGCGGTCTCTTCGCTAATATTTCTCCTATTGAGCTTACTAATGCAGAGCTATCAATGCTCCGAGATGCCGCAGCAACGGACTGGTCTGCGGTTCGCCCGGAAATCTTCGGCACCTTGTTCGAAGGGTCGATGGACGCGGGAGAACGGCATGCGCAAGGCGCTCATTTCACTAGCCAGACCGATATCGCCAGTGTAGTAATACCCACCATCGTCACTCCGTGGCGCGACCGGCTGAATAAGGTAAGCTCGATCGCGGAAATCGAGAAGCTTCTGGCAGAGATGTTTTCCTACCGTGTGCTTGATCCCGCTTGCGGATCGGGGAATTTTCTCTACGTTGCCTACCGTGAGATGCGGCGCTTGGAACGAGAAGCCCTTGACATGATCAATGAGCGGCGCCGTTCTAGCGAGATTGCCGCACAGAGCCGCCTAGCCTATGTGGCTCCTGACAACTTCCATGGCATCGACAACAACGCGTTCGCCGTTGAAATTGCCAAGGTAACGATGATGCTCGCCAAGAAACTAGCAGCAGACGAGTTCGGGGATGCCCAGCAAGTGCTGCCGCTGGACAACTTGGACAACACGATCGTCCACGCCGACGCGCTTTTTTCCCCGTGGCCCCAGGTTGATGCGATCATCGGGAATCCGCCATTCGTAGCGCGGCGAGATATGGCCGGCGAACTCGGAAGTGATTACACACAGCGGCTTGCTCGCGCATACCCGCAAATCGGCGGCGTGTCGAACTTTGTAACCTATTGGTTTCAAAAATCGCATGACCACCTGCCAGATCAGCGCCGTGCCGGCCTGGTGGCCACAGCAGCGATCCGTGAGAACGACTCCCGGAAAGCGTCTCTCGATTATATCGTAGACAACGATGGCGTGATTGTGGAAGCGGTATCAAGCAAGCCATGGAGCGGAGATGCCGCTGTCCACATCTCCATCGTGAACTGGACCAAAGGAATCGATCCGGGAAAGAAGAAGCTTTGGATCAGTAACGGCGAGTTGTACCTTGAGACTGACTATATTTCTAGTTCGCTTTCTTCCCGGGTTGACGTTCGGCACGCAAAAGCTCTCCCGAAGAATCAGCGGCCGCAACTATGTTTCCAGGGGCAAACGCCCGGAATAACTAAAGGAATAGGTTACATCCTCGACACTCCCACGGCGGTGTCGCTTGTGAGGAAGGACCCTGGCAGCGAGGACGTCATCTTTCCGTTCCTTGGGGGAAACGAGATGCTCGATAAGCCAGTGATAGACCGCTGGGTTATTGACGTCTCCACAGATGACGTGTTGGATGCCAGGACGTCTGCTGCTGGCGCCATGTCTTACCTAGAAGAGAATGTACTCCCCAAGAGGCAAGCTCTGGTTGAACGAGAAAAGGCAGCCAATGAGAGCGGAGTCGCGAAGGATGCCGCATTCAAGCCCGAACTCCAGCATCAACGGTTTATGAGTCGATGGTGGCACCTCTGGCGCCGACGCTCAGATATGTTGACCGCAATACAGCAGTCCGATCGCTACATCGCAACCAGCCGCCACGCCACTCAAAACAGGATGACCGTATTCGTGTTCGTATCGGCGGACGTTCATCCTGGGGACGCGCTCTCTGTGTTCGCGCTCGACGACGATTATTCTTTTGGCATTCTTTCCAGTTCGATTCACAGGACGTGGTTGGACGCGCGGTGTTCCACCTTCAAAGGTGATCCACGTTATACCCCAACCACGGTCTGGGACTCTTTTCCGTGGCCGCAGTCGCCGACACGGCAGGATGTTGATTCGATCGTCAAGGCGGTCGAAGACATCATCGCTGTGCGCTCGAAATTCTTGGAACGCGGGGTTAGCCTGAGTTCACAGTATGATTCCTTGCGCCGCCCTGGAAAGAATGTCCTTAGAGAGGCTCACGTTGCACTGGATGCCGCAGTCATAAAGGCTTATCAGCTAGACCCCAACGAAGACACCCTCACGCAGCTGCTCGCACTCAATCAGACGTTGGCGGCAGATCCCGATGCTGCCCGAGGGCCAGGCCCCTCCGGTCTTGATGGTTGCCGATCAACGGATTACCGGCTTGAGGCACCGACCCTCTCCTGATCACCAAAAACTAGTTCGGTCCTGCGTCCGTCGCGGCCGAACGCGGCCGGCGGCAGCTTCCGATCCCAGCCGGGGCAGCGCCGGGCGGCCAGCGTCGGGGCGGTCATTTGACCGGTCGAATCGGCTCGGGTCGGTCGATCTCGTGGGCGGGGTCGGCCGGTGGCTCATGCGCGCCCCCGGCGGCTTATGGCCTCGCGTACGCGGGCGTGCAGCCGGCGGTTTTCGTTACGGCGGGATGGCATCGGAAACGGGCTGTACGCCACGCTGCCGGCCGTGCGGACTGTCCAGGTGCCACGGGTGTCGGGCCCTGGGCATCGTGGAGCACCTGGGCGAGCTGACCGCCGGACGCACAGCGGCCCGCTACGGAGCACGTACCGGGCCGCTTGTTGACGCTTGGCGGGACGGGGGCGTGCGACCTATGTAGTGCCGGCCCAATCCAGCGTTACGCGGGCGTTCACGGTGCCCCACGGATCGGCCTTCGTCGGGCGGCCACCCTTCGATGCCGCACGGCGAACCGTGATCCGGTCAACGAACAGGGTCACGAAGTCGCGCCGCTCCCCCACCGTGGCATCGTCCCACCATGTCCGCTCGTCGCCGTAGGCGCTGGACGTCCAGAGGTCCAGCGGCAGCTTGGCGGTGGCCTGCTCGTCCAGCTCGGCCAGGCGGGCGGACAGAGCATCGACGCGGGCACCGGTCGCCGTTACGGCGCGGGTAAGCGCAGCGGCGGCGGCACCCGTGGCGGTCCCCAGAGCCTCGGATTGCTGGTCGAGGGCGGCGGATGCGTCGGCCAGCTCGGCGGACACGGCGGCCCGCTGCACGGCGGTCTCCGGGGTCGCCGTCGCTGCGCCGTAGCGGCGGGTCGCCTCGGCCAGGATCGAGGCGGTGGTCTGGTCCTCGTCGGCCGGATCGATCGAGCTGAGCAGGCGGTCGATCCGCATGCGGACCCAGCCATCGAGGGCGGTCAGGCTGATTGTGTTGGAGTGCCGGCCCGCCGGGGCGGTGCACATGTAGGCGTCGCGATTTGCCAGGGTGGCGTTTGCGACGAACCGACGCGCCTTCATCCGGTACCCGCACTCACACCACAGGATGCCCAGACCTGAGAGCAGGGCCGGCCCGTCGGCCGACTGGCACGGCGGCCGGGTGCGGCCGGTGAGGATGGCTTGCAGACGCCAGAACTCATCGGTGGTAATGATCGGCTCGGCCGGCGGTGGCAGCACGCGGGCGTCTTCCATGTCGTACGCGGTGCGGTAGCCGACCGTGTTGCCCCGGTCATCGAGCACGGCGACGGCCGGCAGGCCAGCAATGCGGGGGTCTCGCAGGCGTTGGTTTAGGTTCCGGTCCGACCAGGCACCCGACGCGCGGGATCGGCCCACCGTCGCGCCGCGCGTGCGGATGCCTCGGCGGTCGAAGTAACGGGCCACGGCGTGCACGGCGTGACCGAGCAGGACGGCACGCACGGCCACCCGAAGCGCGCGGGCCTCGGTCGGCTCGATGACCAGGACGCGGATGGCGACCGGCTCGCCGGCCGGGGTCCGGGCCATCCGCTCGACGGTGCGGAATCCGAAGGGCGGGTTCCCGACGTGGCCCCCGGCCGCGTGCGCGAGTGCCTTTGCGGCTTTCACGGCTGCCGACTTGTTCTTTGATTCTGTGTGCGCGGCGTCCATGCGCAACAGAAGGTGGATCAGGTCCATCGTGTTGTCCGGGCCGAATGTCCCCTCGGTGATGCTGACGATGGTCAGGCCACCGGCGAGCAGCGGCAGCCATTCGGCTAGGGCAATGCGCGGGTCCTGGCGGGTTAGTCGGGAGACGTAGAAGACATACAGGTGCGTAATCTCGCCAGCCTTGATCGCCGCCACCATCTGGTCGTACGCCTCACGAACGACGCCGGCTTGGAAGCCGGATCGGTCGATGTCCTCGAACATGCGGACGGTTGCGCCAGGGTGGTCGTGGTTGGCGCGCTCAGTGGTCGCGGTGCGTTGGGTTGCCGGGGATGCCTCGGACTTGTTCGCGCGGGCGGTCGACTGCCGGACGTAGGCGGCGGGGCGGGCGGTGGTCATGGTCTCACAGTAGTACATCCTTCGCCAGGAACGAAGAACCCGAACGGCTACTGCAACCACGGGCCGAACGGGATGTCCTGCCCGGTCGGCGTGGCCCGTACCGCGGGCTAGGCCTGGGTCGTCAGTCTGGATCCGACGACGAGGAGGGCACGATGGACGGCGCATGCCCGACCGGGTATGCCAAGCCGGTCATCGTGCCCCGATCGCCCGGAGATTCTTCGCGCGCCCACCGAGGGGCCGTGGACCTGCCGCAGCACCTGAAGTGGTCGTGCAACAGCAGGTACGACCCGGCACAGCCGGGCCGGATGCGGGGTCGCTTCGATGAGCGGTTGGGATTTACCTCACGTCTCCCGGTGGGACGAGGTCGGACATCAGCCGCCGACAGGCACGGAAGAACACCACAGGAGGCGACCCCCCTTCGTGGGGGCGCATGGTAGCAAGCTGTCACACGTTCGTCATCGTCTCAACAGGCGAACCGCAACAAGCTCTGGCAGCATTGGCTCGTATGTGCGGACTTGCGGGAGAGTTCCGTCGTGACGGTTCACGCGCCGACGTCTCGGCCGTGGAGCGGATGGCGGCCACGATGAGTGACCGAGGGCCCGACGACAGCGGCGTCTGGTCGCAGGGCCCGACCGCGCTGGGACACCGGCGCCTGAAGATCATCGACCTGTCCGCGGCGAGCGGCCAACCCATCGTTGACGCCGCCGCCGGACTCACCGGTGTCTTCAACGGCTGCATCTACAACTACCGGGAGCTGCGTGCCGAGCTTCAGGCCAAGGGCCACCGGTTCTTCTCGTCCGGTGACAGCGAGGTCGTGATCAAGGCGTACGCCGAGTGGGGGCTCGACTTCGTCGACCACCTGATCGGCATGTTCGCGGTGGCGATCAGCGAACGCGACACCGGCCGCCTGGTGCTGGCCCGGGACCGCCTCGGCATCAAGCCGCTCTACCTGGCCGAGAGCCCCGGCGTGGTCCGGTTCGCCTCGACCCTGCCGGCGCTGCTCGCCGGTGGCGGCATCGACACCACCATCGACCGGGTGGCGCTCGCCCACTACCTGAGCTTCCACAGCATCGTGCCGCCGCCGCGCACCATCCTGGCCGGCGTCACCAAGCTGCCGCCGGCCACGGTCCGGGTGTACGAGGCGGACGGCTCCACCCACGAGCGGGTCTACTGGGACCCGACGTTCGGCCGTGCCGCCGAGCGGGCCGGCTGGTCCGAGCGGGACTGGCAGGACGCGCTGCTCGACTCGCTGACCACCGCCGTACGCCGCCGCATGGTGGCCGACGTGCCGGTGGGCGTGCTGCTCTCCGGCGGCCTCGACTCCAGCCTGGTCGTCGCGCTGCTCGCCGGCGAGGGGCAGGCCCGCTCCGGCCTGGCCACGTTCTCCATCGGCTTCGACGCCGTCGGCGGCCGGGAGGGCGACGAGTTCGTCTACTCCGACCTGGTGGCGAAGACGTTCGGCACCGACCACCACCAGATCCGGGTGCCCACCGGCGACCTGCTGCCGCCGCTGGAGGCCGCCGTCTCGGCCATGAGCGAGCCCATGGTCAGCCACGACTGCGTCGCGTTCTGGCTGCTCAGCCAGGAGGTCGCGCGGCACGTCAAGGTGGTGCAGTCGGGCCAGGGCGCGGACGAGATCCTTGGCGGCTACCACTGGTACCCGCCGCTGGCGGGGGTGGACCGGGAGCAGGCGCTCGAGACGTACGCGAAGGCGTTCTTCGACCGCGACGCGGCCGGACTGGCCCGGGTGCTCAACCCGGCGTGGCTGGCCGACGGCGACCCGGCGCGGGAGTTCGTGGCCGCGCACCTGGGCCGCCCGGGCGCGCAGACCGCCGTGGACGCCGGCCTGCGGATCGACACCCAGGTCATGCTGACCGACGACCCGGTGAAGCGGGTCGACAACATGACCATGGCACACGGGCTGGAGGCCCGCGTGCCGTTCCTCGACCACGAGTTCGTCGAGCTCGCCGCGAGCTGCCCGCCGGAGCTGAAGCTGGCCCAGGGCGGCAAGGGCGTGCTCAAGGAGATCGGCCGGCGGGTCCTGCCACACGAGGTCATCGACCGGCCCAAGGGCTACTTCCCGGTGCCCGGCCTCACCCACCTGGAGGGCAAGCTCCTCGACCGGGTACGCGACGCCCTCACCGCACCGGAGGCGCGCCGTCGTGACCTGTTCCGCGCCGACTACGTCGACGCGCTGCTCGCCGACCCGAATGCCGAACTGACCCCGTTGAACGGAAACAAGCTGTGGCAACTGGGACTCCTGGAAATGTGGCTCCAGAGCCACGGAATCGACTGACCGTGACGGACACCCTCGCCACCGGAACGGCGCGTACCGACCGGGAACGGGTGCTGGGGCGCCGCCGGGAACGCATCGGCCCCGGCGGTGACCCGGTCGCACCGGGTACGCCGGAGCCGCGGCAGCCGGAGACCGCGTCCACCGACGCCTCGGGCGTGGTGCTGGACTGCGGCTGGGGCCGGCTGGTGTTCGGGCAGACGTTCGACGACCAGGTGCACGTGGCCGACGTGCTGCGCTCCGAGGCGGTCGGCGCCCGGGACATCTGCATCTACCTGCGCGATCCGCACGTGCTGGTGTCCCGGCTGCCGGACGAGCTGTTCATCGACCCGTCGCTGACGTACCGGCTGCCGCTGGGTGAGAAGCGGCCCGCCGCCACCGAGGGCGGCGAGGTGCCCGGGCTGACCGTCCGGCGGTTGCGTGACGCCGCCGACGCCGAGGCGGTGAACCGGATCTACGCGCGCAACGGCATGGTCACCGCACCGGTCGAGGTGCTGGTGGACAACGCGGGCACGGACCGGTTCCTGCACCTCGTCGCCGAGGACGCCACGGGCGAGGTGGTCGGCACCATCACCGGCGTGGACCACGTCGCGGTCTTCGGGGACCCGGAGAACGGCGCCAGCCTGTGGTGCCTGACCGTCGACTTCAACACCGCCCCGCCCGGCACCGGGCAGGCGCTGCTGACCGCGCTCGCGGACCGGCTCGACGAGCGCGGCCGGGCGTTCGTGGACCTGTCCGTGCTGGCCGAGAACTCGGGTGCGATCCGGCTGTACGAGCGCCTCGGCTTCCACCGCACCGGCACGCTCTGCGTCAAGCGGAAGAACCCGATCAACGAGCGCCTGTTCCTGCCCGCCATGCCGGAGGGGTACGACGAGCTGAACCCGTACGCGAAGATCGTCGCGGACGAGGCGATGCGCCGCGGCATCCGGGTGGAGGTGACCGACCCGCACTGGGGTGAGCTGAAGCTGACCACCGGCGGCCGCACCATCCACACCCGCGAGTCGCTGTCGGAGCTGACCTCGGCGGTGGCGATGAGCCGCTGCGACGACAAGCGGGTGACCCGGCGCATCCTCACCGAGGCGGGGCTGTCGGTGCCGCGCGGGCGTACCGCCACCGGCGAGCCCGACGACGTGGCGTTCCTGAACGACGTGGGCCCGGTGGTGGTCAAGCCGGCGCGGGGCGAGCAGGGCAACGGCATCACCGTCGGCGTGCGTACGCCGGAGGCCCTGACCGCGGCCGTCGAGCTGGCCCGCCGGTTCTGCCCGGACGTGCTGATCGAGGAGCTGCGCGCGGGCGAGGACCTGCGGGTCGTGGTGATCGACCACGAGGTGGTCGCCGCGGCGGTGCGCCGGCCGGCGCAGATCACCGGCGACGGCGTGCACGACATCACCGAGCTGATCGAGCGGCAGAGCCGCCGCCGGGCCGCCGCCACCGGCGGCGAGTCCCGCATCCCGGTCGACGACATGACCCGCGAGGTGGTGGCGGAGGCCGGGTACCGGATGCACGACGTGCTGCCGGAGGGCGAGGTGCTGGCGGTCCGGCGGACGGCCAACCTGCACACCGGCGGCACGATCCACGACGTGACCGCCGAGCTGCACCCGTCGATCGCCGAGGCGTGCGTCACGGCGAGCCGGGCGCTGGACATCCCGGTCACCGGGCTGGACCTGCTGGTCCCCGCCCCGGACCAGCCGGAACACGTGTTCATCGAGGCGAACGAGCGCCCCGGACTGGCCAACCACGAGCCGCAGCCGACCGCCGAGCGCTTCGTCGACCTGCTCTTCCCGGGTACCCGGGCACCGCAGCGACTCTGGTCGCCGGCCGGTGCGGCAAGCTCTGGGGCATGACCGCACGCAAGCCCCAACCGCTCAAGCTCGACCTCGACTACCTCCGCCAGGTGCTGGTGGAGCTGCTGGAGATCCCCAGCCCGTCGGGGCGCACCGACCACATCCAGCAGTACGTGGGCGAGCGGCTCTCCGCGATCGGGATCAGCTCCACGCTGACCCGTCGCGGGGCGCTGAGCGCCTGTCTGCCCGGCCCCCGGTCGACCGGCGCAGACCGGGCCGTGGTGGTGCACACCGACACCATCGGCGGCATGGTGAAGCGGCTCAAGGAGAACGGCCGGCTGGAGGTCAACCCGATCGGTACGCACAGCGCCCGCTTCGCCGAGGGCGCCCACGTGCGGATCTTCACCGACGACCTGGAGCGGGTCGTCACCGGCCAGGTGCTGCCGCTGAAGGCGAGCGGCCACCGCTACAACGAGGCGGTCGACCTCCAGGGCGTCGGCTGGGAGCTGGTCGAGGTGCGGGTGGACGAGCCCGTGCACGACGAGGCCGGGCTGCGGGCGCTCGGCATCGACGCCGGGGACTTCGTGGCGTTCCTGCCCAACCCCACGATCACTCCGAACGGGTACGTCAAGTCCCGGCACCTGGACGACAAGGCGGGCGTGGCGGCGGTGCTGACCGCGTTCAAGGCGATGGTCGACGCCGGGATCACCCCGGCGGTCACCGCGCACCTGCTGGTCACCGTCACCGAGGAGATCGGCCACGGCGCCAGCCACGGCCTGGACCCGGACGTCGCGGAGATCGTCTCGGTGGACGCGGCGGTGGTCGCGCCGGGCCAGCAGTCCCGGGAGACCGCCGCCACGCTGGCGATGGGCGACGGCGTCGGCCCGTTCGACTACCACCTGACCCGCAACCTCGCCTCGATCGCCAAGGAGCACGGCGTCGACCTGGTCCGGGACGTGTTCGACTACTACCGCTCGGACGTGGCCGCCGCGGTCGAGGCCGGGGCGCACGCCCGGGTGGCGCTGCTCGGGTTCGGCGTGGACGCCACCCACGGCCACGAGCGCACCCACCTCGACGGCCTGCACCAGCTCACCCAGCTGCTCTGCCTCTACCTCCAGAGCCCGCTGGTCTTCCCGGAGTGGGACGCCGAGCCGGAGGGCGACCTGGCCGACTTCCCGTCGCTGGCCGTGCAGCCGGCGAACGAGGACGGCCCGCGCGAGGGCCCGATCGGCCTGGACTGACCGGGCCTGTGATCGAAATCCGTTGCCGCGGCCGCCGCGAAGTGGATAGCGTGGCGGTACACGGGAAAGGAGGTGGTCCAGACTTGTATAGCAATCGGACTCGTGAGGTGGCTGTCCGCTAGCCGCTGTCCTCGACAGTGAAAACTCGCCCGCCGCGAGGCGGGCACCTGCAGGATCGTCGAGACCGTGTGGCAGCGGTGCGGCGAAACCACGACAGCCACCCGACCCCCGGGGTGCCGGCCCAGTCCAGCCGGCCCGCGCGCGAGCGCGGAAGCCCCGGGGGTCGCTTTTTGCCTTTCGGAGGATGCCGTGTCCATGCGTGAGCTGGTGGTGCTCGGTACGGCCAGCCAGGCCCCGACCCGGCAACGCAACCACAACGGCTACCTGCTGCGCTGGGACGACGAGGTGATCCTCTTCGACCCGGGCGAGGGCAGCCAGCGCCAGATGCTGCACACCGGGATCACCGCCACCGACCTGACCCGGATCTGCGTCACCCACTTCCACGGCGACCACTGCCTCGGCCTGCCCGGCATGATCCAGCGGCTCTCGCTGGACCGCGTACCGCGTCCGGTGGCGGTGCACTTCCCGGCCGGCGGCGCCGAGTACTTCGCCCGGCTGCGCCACGCGTCCAGCTTCTACGAGACCGCCGAACTGGCAGTCGAGCCGATCGACACCGACGGGCAGCGGATCACGCTGGGCGTCGGCACGCTGGAGGCCCGCCGGCTGCGGCACCCGATCGAGACGTACGGGTACCGGCTGGTCGAGCCGGACGGCTGCCGGATGCTGCCGGAGCGGCTGGCCGCGTACGGCATCGCCGGTCCGGACGTGGGGCAGCTGCTGCGCGACGGCCACCTGGACCGCGACGGGCGCCGCGTGACCCGGGACGAGGTGAGCGTGACCCGCCCGGGGCAGCGGTTCGCGTTCGTGATGGACACCGGGCTCTGCGACGGCGTGTACGCGCTGGCCGAGCACGCCGACCTGCTGGTGATCGAGTCGACGTTCCTGGAGTCGGAGGCGGCACTCGCCGCCGAGGTCGGCCACCTCACCGCCGGCCAGGCCGCGCGGGTGGCGGCCGAGTCGGGGGTACGGACGCTCGTGCTCACCCACTTCTCCCAGCGGTACGCCGACCCGCGCCGCTTCCACGACGAGGCCCGCGAGCACTTCTCCGGTGATCTGGTGATCGCCGAGGATCTTCAGACGGTACAGGTGCCGCCCCGACGGGTACCGTCGCCCGGGTGACGATCTCCCTACGTTCCGCGACCGAGGCCGACCTGATGGCGGTCGGCGCCCTGCACCAGCGCTCCCGGGTGGCGGCGTACTCGTCGTTCCTGCCGCCCGAGGCGCTGACCGACCCGACGCCCGCGGCGATGGGCCGCTACTGGGTGGAGCGGCTGACCTGGGAAGGCGCTGACCACCGGATGACGGTGGCCGAGCGGGACGGGCGGCTGGTGGGGTTCAGCTACCTCGGGCCGGACGACGAGGGCGATCCGGCGACCGGGCTGCTCAACGCGATCCACCTGGAGCCGTCCGAGCGGGGCCGGGGCACCGGCCGGGCGCTGATGGTGGACGCGCTCGACGCGATGCGGGCACGGGGGTGGACCCGGGCGGCGCTGTGGGTGCTGCGGGACAACGCCGCCGCGCGCCGCTTCTACGAGCGTGGCGGCTGGGCCGCCACCGGTGAGCAGCGGGACGAGCACATCGGCGCGGCGCTCGTCCCCCAGCTCCGCTACGCCCGCCTGGTGTAAGGAAGGGCCCCCTATTAACGCCTCCGGTAGAGGAAGGGCCCCTTGTTAACACCGGGTGTTAATAGGGGGCCCTTCCTTACAACGCGGAGGGTCAGCGGGCGCCCAGGTGGGCCAGCAGGTCCTGGCGGGTCAGCACGCCCTTGGGCTTGCCGTCGACAAGCACCAGCGCCGCGTCCGCCTTCTCCAGCAGCCCGACCGCCTCGCTCACCGGCTGGCCGCCGCCGATCATCGGCAGCGGCTCGCCCATGTGCCGCTCGATCGTGTCGTGCAGGTGCGCCTGGCCGGTGAACAGGGCGTCGAGCAGGTCCTTCTCGGCGATCGAGCCGGCCACCTCACCGGTCACCACCGGCGGCTCGGCCTTCAGCACCGGCAGCTGGGAGACGCCGTACTCGCGCATGTAGTCGATCGCGTCGCGGACCGTCTCGGTCGGGTGCACGTGCACCAGCTCGGGCAGGCCACCGGGCTTGTCGGCGAGCGCGTCGGCGACGGTCGGCTCGGTGCCCGATTCGTCGAGGAAGCCGTACCGGGCCATCCACTTGTCGTTGAAGATCTTCGACAGGTAGCCACGGCCGCCGTCCGGCAGCAGCACCACGATCACGTCGTCCGGGCCGGCCTTGCGGGCCACCTCCAGCGCACCCACCACCGCCATGCCGCAGGAGCCGCCCACCAGCAGGCCCTCCTCGCGGGCCAGCCGGCGGGTCATCTCGAAGGACTCCTTGTCCGACACCTCGACGATCTCGTCGGCGATCTGCCGGTCGTACGTCTCCGGCCAGAAGTCCTCGCCGACGCCCTCGACCAGGTACGGACGGCCGGTGCCACCCGAGTAGACCGAGCCCTCCGGGTCCGCGCCGATCACCCTGACCCGGCCCTCGGACGCCTCCTTGAGGTAGCGGCCGATGCCGGAGATGGTGCCGCCGGTGCCGACGCCCGCGACGAAGTGGGTGATCTTCCCCTCGGTCTGCCGCCACAGCTCCGGGCCGGTGGTCTCGTAGTGCGAACGCGGGTTGGCCGGGTTGCTGTACTGGTTGGGCTTCCACGCGCCGGGGATCTCCCGGGCCAGCCGGTCGGAGACGTTGTAGTAGGAGCGCGGGTCCTCCGGCGCCACGGCGGTCGGGCAGACCACCACCTCGGCGCCGTACGCGCGCAGCACGTCCTGCTTGTCCTGGCTGACCTTGTCGGGGCAGACGAAGACGCAGCGGTAGCCCCGCAGCTGGGCCACCAGGGCCAGCCCGACGCCCGTGTTGCCGCTGGTCGGCTCCACGATCGTGCCGCCCGGCCCGAGGATGCCCGCCTTCTCGGCGTCCTCCACCATGCGCAGGGCGATCCGGTCCTTGACCGAGCCGCCCGGGTTGACGTACTCCACCTTCGCCAGCACGGTGGCCTGGATGCCCTCGGTGACGTTGCGCAGGCGGACCAGCGGGGTGTTGCCGATCAGCTCGACGACGTTGTCGTAGTACTGCACCTCGTTGTGCCCTTCGTCGCGCCGCCGTCGTGGGGCGGTCGGTCAGCCGTCAGTTCGCCGACCAGCGTACGTGCCCTCAGGGCACCACATGCCCCGGGATGACGGAGCTGCGACGCGTCTCCCACTCCAGGAACCGCTCGGTCTCGGCGAGCACGCTGCCGGCCAGCCAGGTGACCATGACCGCGTCGTCGGCCAGCCCGAAGATGGCCAGTGGGATCTCCGGCAGCAGATCGATCGGCGAGACGATGTACGCCGTCGCCCCGGCCATCAGCGCCAGGCGCAGGCCACCGTCGTACTCGCCCCGGGTGGTCGCGCGGATCATCCGCGGCAGCGCCGCCAGCCGGGCCCCGAGCGACGGCCCGCCCCGCGTGCCCGCCGCCAGCGCCCGGGCCAGCGCGGCGAACGCGGCGCTGCGCTTCAACGTCTTCCCCATGATGTCGCCCCTCTCCGCTCGACCATGGTGCGGCCCGGTGGCAAGTCCGCGCCCGCTACCCCACCGGTACCCATTCCGGGCGTCGCCCAGCCATCCGATCACGGACAGCAGTGGTCGTACCGGCGCGATACTGTCGGCTCATGGGGGACGCTGGTTCCGTCGCGCCGGTCCGCCGGCAGCGCGCCCGGCAGATCGTCCGCCTCGCGGCGGTCGGCACGGGCGCCACGGTCGCGGCCACGCTCGCCACCGGCGGGGTGCTGCTCGGCCAGGCCCGGCAGGCCCGCCGCACCATCCCGATGGCCCAGGCCCCGCCGCCTCGCTGCGACGGCGTCTACGGGGCGAGGCTGCCCGGCCCGCCGATCACCATGGTCGTCCTGGGCGACTCCTCCGCGGCCGGCTACGGCGTGCACAGGCGCCGGGAGACGCCGGGTTCGCTGCTCGCCACCGGGCTGTCCCGCCGGCTGCACCGGCCGGTCCGGCTGCACCGGTTCGCCGTGGTCGGCGCGCTGTCGTCCGGTCTGAAGCCGCAGGTCGAGTCCGCCCTGGAGGTCGAGCCGGACGTGGCGGTGATCCTGGTCGGCGGCAACGACGTCACCAACCGCACACCGTTCCCGGTGGCCGTGCGCTACCTGGTCGACGCGGTCCGCACGCTGCGGGCAGCCGGCTGCGAGGTGGTCGTCGGCACCTGTCCCGACCTGGGCACCATCCGGCCGATCCAGCCGCCGCTGCGCTGGCTGGCCCGGCGCTGGAGCCGCCAGCTCGCCGCCGCGCAGACGGTGGGTGTGGTCGAGGCCGGCGGCCGTGCCGTCTCGCTCGGTGACATGCTCGGGCCGCGGTTCGCCGCCGACCCCGGGCGGATGTTCGCCTGGGACCGATTCCACCCCTCCGCCGAGGGGTATGCGATAGCCGCGGCGGCGTTGCTGCCCACCGTGCTGTCCGCGCTGGGCGCGGTCCCGGAACGCAGACCTGTCCTGCCCGGCGTGGAAGGCGTACGGTCGCTCCCGGAGGCCGCTCACCAGGCGGCCCGGCACGCCGGCACGGAGGTCAGCGGCACCCAGCTGCGGGGTCGCGACCGCGGGCCGGGCGGGCGGTGGGCGCAGCTTCGCCGGCGGGCCTTCTTCGGCGTCGGCGCGGTGCCACCGACCGGCAGCGCCGCCGACTCGGCAACGCTGGAGGGAACGGCATGAGCGAGCGAATCGGCCGGCTCAGCGCGAAAATGCCTCATGGCGGCACGGAGCGAAGCGGAGTGACGGCATGAGCGAGCGCAGCGAGCGAATCGGCCGGCTCAGCGCGAAGGTGCCTCATGGCGGCACGGAGCGAAGCGGAGTGACGGCATGAGCGAGCGCAGCGAGCGAATCGGCCGGCTCAGCGCGAAGGTGCCTCATGGCGGCACGGAGCGAAGCGGAGTGACGGCATGAGCCAGCGCGGTGAGGTGGCCCGGTGGGGCCGGGCGGCGGCCCTGTCGCTGCTGGCCGGCACGGTGGGCGGCGCGGCGGTCCTCGCCGGCCAGGCCATCGCCGCCCGCAGCCGGGAGTACGCCCAGCCCGAGCTGGGCCTGATGCTGCGCGCGACGGTCGGACGCGCCGACGCCCCGCCGCTGCGGCTGGTGCTGCTGGGCGACTCGTCGGCGCTCGGCGTGGGCGTCGACCGGTTCGAGGACACCATCGGCGGCCAGCTCGCCAACCTGCTCGCGGAGGGGCCGGCCGGCCGGCGGGTGCAGTTGTCGAGCGTCGGTGTCTCCGGCTCGCGCGCGACCGACCTGGCCACCCAGGTGGCGCGGGCACTGCTCGGCGAGCGGCCCGACGTGGCGGTGGTGCTGATCGGGGCGAACGACGCGACCGCCATGGCCCGGCCCGGTGACGCGGCGGCCTATCTCGGCTCGGCGGTACGCCGGCTGCGGGAGGCCCACGTCGAGGTGGTCGTGGGCACGTGCCCGGATCTCGGCGCGGTCCGCGCGGTCGCCGCCCCGCTGCGCCAGGTGCTCGGCTGGTCGGGACGGCGGATGGCGCGGGCCCAGACGGCGGCCGTGCTGGACGCCGGCGGCACCGTCGTCGACCTGGGCACCGAGACCGGTCCGGTGTTCCGCGCGGACGCGGGCACGCTGTGCCACGACGGCTTCCACCCGTCCGCCGACGGCTACCGGGTCTGGGCGCACGCCCTGCTGCCGGCCGTCGAGGCCGCCACCGCTGTCGCGTTCCGGCACCACAGGCGACCGCCCACGGGGTGACATTTCCCGCCCGCCTCGCGGCTTCCCGCGCATGTTACTAGCGCGTTAACGTTGGCTCATGCCGATTGAGTCGCCCCGCGACGCCGTCATCGTCGCCACCGCCCGGTCCCCCATCGGCCGCGCGTTCAAGGGTTCCCTCCGCGAGGTCCGCCCGGACGACCTCGCCGCCACGATCGTCCAGGCCGCCCTCGACAAGGTCCCGGCCCTCGATCCCACCACCATCGACGACCTCTACCTCGGGTGCGGTCTGCCCGGTGGCGAGCAGGGCTTCAACATGGCCCGGGTGGTCGCCACCCTGATGGGGCTGGACGGCCTGCCCGGCGCCACGCTGACCCGCTACTGCGCGTCCTCGCTCCAGACGACCCGGATGGCGATGCACGCGATCCGGGCCGGTGAGGGCGACGTGTTCGTCTCCGCCGGTGTGGAGATGGTCTCCCGGTACGCCCGGGGCAACTCGGACACGCTCCCGCCGGAGGCGCAGGCGCTGGTCGGGGGCGGCTGGGAGAACCCCCGCTTCGCCGAGGCGCGGGAGCGTTCCGCGGCCCGCGCGAAGGGCGGAGCCGAGGTGTGGACCGATCCGCGCGAGGCCGGTCAGCTCCCCGACATCTACCTCGCCATGGGTCAGACCGCCGAGAACCTGGCCCAGGTCTACGACGTGACCCGCGAGGACATGGACGCGTTCGGCGTCCGCAGCCAGAACCTCGCCGAGAAGGCGATCGCGGACGGCTTCTGGGCCCGCGAGATCACCCCGGTCACCACGCCGGACGGCACTGTGGTCAGCACCGACGACGGTCCGCGTGCCGGGGTGACACTGGAGGCGGTGGCCGGCCTGAAGCCGGTGTTCCGCCCGGACGGCCGGATCACCGCCGGCAACTGCTGCCCGCTCAACGACGGCGCCGCCGCCGTGGTGATCATGAGCGCGCAGCGCGCGTCCGAGCTGGGGCTCACCCCGCTGGCCCGGATCGTCTCCACCGGTGTCACGGGGCTCTCCCCCGAGATCATGGGTCTGGGCCCGGTCGAGGCGTCGAAGCAGGCCCTCAAGCGGGCCGGCATGACCATCGACGACGTCGACCTGGTCGAGATCAACGAGGCGTTCGCCGCCCAGGTGATCCCCTCGTACCGGCAGCTCGGCATCCCGGAGGAGAAGCTGAACGTCGCCGGTGGCGCGATCGCCGTCGGCCACCCGTTCGGCATGACCGGCGCGCGGATCACCGGCACGCTGCTCAACGCGCTGGAGTGGCACGACAAGACCATCGGTCTGGAGACCATGTGCGTCGGCGGCGGCCAGGGCATGGCGATGGTGCTCGAACGACTGAACTGAGACCGGTTCGCCGGGGCACGGGCCGGGTACGGGAGGCCGCATGGCGACCGTCGTGGAACGTGAGCGCAAGTACTCCGGCGACGAGGGTTTCCGGCTGCCCGACCTGACCGGGTGCGGTGGCGTCGTGACCATGTCCGACGCCACCGTCTCGGATCTGGACGCCGTCTACTGGGACACCGACGATCTGCTCCTGCTGCGCAGCGGGCACGCGCTGCGCCGGCGTACCGGCGGGCACGACGCGGGCTGGCATCTCAAGGTGGGCGCGGTCGGCGGTGCCCGGGTCGAGCACCGGTTCCCCGCCGGGGCGTCCGACGACGGCCCGCCGCCCGAGCTGGTCGCGCTGATCCGGGCCGCGTCGCGCGGTCGCCCGGTGGCCCCGGCGGCCCGGGTCGTCAACCGCCGCCGGGAACGCGGGCTGCTGGACGCGGACGGCCGGGTGCTGGCCGAGGTGGCCGAGGACGACGTCCGGTCCGAAGACCTCGTGGACGGCACCGAGCGGGCCTGGCACGAGATCGAGATCGAGCTGGTCGAGGGCGACGAGGGTCTGCTCGACGTCGTCGGCGAGCGGCTGCACGCGGCCGGCGCCCGGGACGTGGCGGTCAGCAAGTCGCACCGGGCCGTCGCCGCCCGGATCGAGCGCTTCGACGACCAGGAGCCGGACGGTCCGGCAGGGCAGGTCCTCGCGTACGTCCGGGCGCAGCGGGACGCGATCGTCGGCAACCACGCGGCCGCGTACCAGGGGGACGAGGACGCGGTCCACGACATGCGCGTCGCGACCCGCCGGTTGCGGGCGACGCTGCGTACCTTCCGGGGCCTGTGGGACCGCCGGGAGAGCGAGACGCTCCGGGCCGAACTGCGCGGGCTCGGCGGCGAGCTGGGCCGGGTCCGTGACACCCAGGTGATGGCCGTCCGGCTCACCGACGCGGTGCACGAGTTGCCGGACGAGCTGGTGCTCGGCCCGGTGGCCGCGCGGATCCGCGAGCGGTTCGCCGCCGACCTGGCCGAGGCGACCGCGGCGCTGCGGTCGGCGCTGGACGCCGACAGCTACCCCGCCCTGCTGACCCGTCTGGACCGGCTGGCCGACGGGCCGCCCGCCGACGTGGGCCGGCGCTGGGTGGAGCGCAGGGTCCGCCGCGCGGTACGCCGCGCCGACCGGCGGCTGGACCGGGCGCTCGCCACCACCGGGCCGGCCGGTGACGCCGCGTCGCACGAGGCACGCAAGAAGATCAAGGCCGCCCGGTACGCGGTGGAGGTGCGCGAGCCGGCCGCCGGCAAGCCTGCCGCCCGTCTGGTGAAGCGGTTCAAGGCGCTCCAGAATCTGCTCGGCACCCACCAGGATTCGGTGGTGACCCGCGAGGCGCTCCGGCGGCAGGCGCTCCAGGCGTACGCCGACGGCGAGAACACGTTCACCTACGGCCTGCTGCACGCGCGGCAGGCCGAGGCCGCCGGCCACGACCGCCCCGCGGTCCTGCGGGCACGCGATCGGGCCCGGCACCGCAAGGTACGCCGCTGGCTGAAGCGGGGCTAGAGGGCGGTGCGGGTTCGGGTCACCGCGTCGGTGGCGGTGACCAGGACGGGCTCCGGGGGCGCGGCGCGCGTGAGGTCGGCGGTGACCACTCGGAGCTGGTCGGGCAGCGCCAGATCGGCGGGGAGGCGGGGCACGTCGCGGCGCGGCTCACCGGCCGCGTCGGCGGCCAGGTCGGCGATCTCCTGGACCAGCTTGTGCACCAGGTCGGCCCGGGACACGTTGCCGCCTTCCGCCTTGGCCGACCAGCGCGGCTGCTGCCAGTGCCCGACCTGTCGGACCAGCAGGGCCACCGCCCGGTCCAGTTCCGCTGCGCTCATCGCCGCCGAGTCTACGGTCAGCGGCGTACGTAGCTGAGCAGGCGGAGGATCTGCCAGTACAGGAAGATCAGCCCGACCAGCAGCCCGAAGGCGCAGTACCAGGCGTAGCGGCGGGGCAACCGGTTCGCGGCGGACCGCTCGACCAGGTCGAAGTCGAGGATGAAGCTGAGCGCGCCGGCGATGATCGCCACCACCGAGAACAGGTACGGCAACCAGCCCACCCGGTCGCTGAGGCTGTAGACGACCGCCCCCTGCCGCCCGGTGAACAGGTACGCGACCAGGTTGACCAGGCCGATCGCCACGATCCCGACGAGCGTGCCGATGACCAGCCGGGCCAGGCGCGGGGTGGCGCGGATCAGCCGGGCCCGGTAGAGCACCGCCATGCCGAGGAAGACGCCGAACGTGCCGACCACCGCCTGCGCCACGATTCCCGGATAGACCAGCTCGAAGGCGCGGCTGGCCACCCCGAGCAGTAGCCCTTGCAGAACGGCGTACCCGACGATGACCGGAGGGCTGGTGATCTGCTTCAGCGAGATGACGAGCACCAGGGCGAGGCTGGCCAGCGCGCTCCCGGCGAGCGCGGCGGAGATCCACGCGGCCTGCGGCACCACCACCCAGGACACCGCCGCCGTGACGCCGGTGACCAGCAGCAGGCCCACGGTCCGGCTGACCACGTCGGCCACCGTCATCGTGCCGGCGGTCCCGACCCCGAGCACCTGCCGCTCGGCGCGGCCGACGTCGTCCAGCCGGTCCAGCACCGGGTTGGCGCTGCGCACCGTGACCACCTCCCGCCCACGTACCCGGATCCCACTCTGCCCCGGGCGGCCCGGCGGGGACGGGGAAACGGCGACGCCCGCCGCCGCGGATGCGGCAGGCGGGCGTCGTCGGGGAGGGCGTGATGTCAGTCGTCGCCCTGGAAGTAGCTGAGCAGCCGCAGGATCTCGATGTAGAGCCAGACCAGGCCCACCACGATGCCGAAGGCGGCGGTCCACGAGTAGCGCTGCGGGAGGCCCATCCGGACCCCCTCCTCGATGTCGGCGAAGTTGAGCACGAAGCTCAGCGACGCCACCACGATGCAGACCAGGCTGAAGCCGATCGCGAGCGGGCTGCCGTCACGCAAACCGGTGTTCACGCCGAACAGCGCCAGCACCAGGTTGACGAGCATCACGCCGAACAGGCCGGCCATGATCGCCACCATGATCCGGGTGAACTTCGGGGTGGCCCGGATGATCCGCGCCTTGTAGATCATCGCCATCAGGAAGAACACGCCGAACGTGGCCACGACCGCCTGGAGCACGATGCCGTCGTAGAGCGACTCGAACGCCTTGCTGACCATGCCGACGAAGACGCCCTCGATGACCGAGTACGCCACGACGAGCGCCGGGTTGGCCATCCGGGAGAACGAGATGATCAGGCCGAGCACCAGGCCGACCACCGCGGCGCCGATCCAGGCCACGCCGACGAGCGAGTCCGGCACGAGCACCCAGGCCGCAGCGGCCGAGGCGCCGAGGATGGCGAGCATGAGGACCGTCTTGACGACCACGTCGTCGAGGGTCATCGGGGTCACGGTGGGCGGGGCCACCGGCTGGCCGTAGCCGCCCGGGTAGGGCTGGGCGTAGGGCTGCTGGGGGTACTGCTGCGGGGCGTACTGCTGCTGCGGGTACTGCTGCTGGGGGTATCCGGGCTGACCGTACGGCCCGGGCTGGGCGTACCCGGCCGCCCGCTCACGCTCTGCCGCCTGGCCGAGCCGGGCGAGCACCGGGTTCGAGGACTTCACTTCTCAGGCCTCCCTCAGGGGGTCGATCGCACGAAAGACGCGCTACTCCAGGGTAAACGTGGCCGCAATCGCGCGTGCTACGCCTAGCTGTGGGAAACCTGAGAGTTCGGGTGCCCGGGGCGGGGGTCGAACCCGCACGCCTTGCGGCAGCCGCTTTTAAGGCGGCCGTGTCTGCCGTTCCACCACCCGGGCGGGTGACACCGGCGCGTCGACACGCGGCGGTACAGATCTCACCGTAGCGGCTCGGCCGCGACGCGGCGTACCCCGACGGGTGCGGCCGTTATGGTCGAGGCCGTGACCAGCCCCGCCCGCCCGGCACTCCGGCCCGGCCGCCGCCGGGCGGCCCGCCCGGCGGCGGGCACGCGGCGGGTGACGGCGGCCCTCCGGCGGCATCGCGCGGACCTGCTCGCGGGGTTGGCGTTCGTCGCGCTCGTGGGCTGGCTCACCCACGGCCTCTGGCCGGCGCCGGGCACGCGTGTGCTCGCGCTCAACCCGGCCGACCAGACGCTGTACGAGTGGTTCCTGGCGCTGGACGCGCGCGCCCTGCGCGGCGAGCTGAGCCTGGTCACCGACCGGCTGAACGCGCCGGACGGCGTCAACCTGATGGCGAACACCTCGGTCGTGGCGCTGGGCGTGCTCTTCGCCCCGGTCACCCTGGCGTTCGGGGCACCTGTGACGTTCGCGCTGCTCGTGGCCGTGAACATGGCGGGTACGGCGCTCGCCTGGTACCTGCTGTTCACGCGTGTCCTGTGGGCCCGCCGGCTCGCGGCCGCACCCGGTGCGGCGCTGTGCGGCTTCGGGCCGGGCATGGTCTCGCAGAGCAACGGCCATCTGCACATGACCGCGCAGTGGCTGGTCCCGGTGCTGGTCTGGCTCGTGGTCCGGCTGCTGCGCGCCGCCGACCCGGCCGGTCGTCCGGACGGTCCGGACCGCCGCCGCATGACGTCCTCGACGGCCGGGCTCGCCGCCGTCGTCATCGTGCAGGTCTTCGTCGGCGAGGAGGTGCTGTTCCTCGCCGCGCTCACCCTGGCGGTGGTCACCGTCGCGTACGGGCTGGCCGACCGGGACCTGGTGCGCCGGGCCGGTCGCGGCTTCGCCGGTGGGCTGCTCGCCGCCGCCGGGCTGGCGCTGCCGGTGCTGGCGTACCCGCTGTGGGTGCAGTTCGCCGGCCCCCAGGGCGTCGCGGACGGCATGTTCCCACCCGCCTACTTCTCCGCCGACCTGATCGCCTGGACCCGCCTCTCCGCGCTGTCGGTGTTCGGCAGCCCGGAGGCGGTACGGCTCACCACCGGCCCGGCCGAGTTCACCTCGTTCCTGGGCTGGCCGCTGCTGCTGGTCGCCGTCGGCTGCGCGGTCTGGCTGGGCCGGCGCGCACCGGTGGTGGCGCTCGTGGCCGGCGCGCTGACGATGGCCGCGCTCGCGCTCGGCCCCGAGGTGGTGGCCGGCGGGGAGCGGACCGGGATCCCCGGCCCGTACGCACTCCTGGCCGGGCTGCCGCTGGTGGACGGCGCGCTGCCCACCCGGTTCGCGCTCGCGGTGCTGCCGCTCACCGGCACAGTGCTCACCCTCGCCGTGCACCGGGCGCTCGGCGAGTCCGGGCGGGCCCGCCGGGTCGTCCCGGTCGCGGTCGGCGCGGCGCTGCTCACCGTCCTCCCCGCGCCGCTGCCCACCATGGACCGGCCGCCGCTGCCCGAGTTCGTCACCGGCGGCCACTGGCGGCAGTGCGTACGCCCCGGCGGCGTGCTGGTGCCGGTGCCCACCGCCACCCCGCAGGACCCCTGGCCGATGCGCTGGGCCACCGCCACCGGCGTCGCGTTCGCCATGCCGGAAGGCTTCTTCATCGGCCCGTACGGCCGGGACGGCTCGGCCACCATGGGCACCTGGCAGCGGCCCACCTCGGCCCTGCTCGCCGAGGTGGCCCGCCGGGGCGTGGCGCCCGCTGTCGGTGACCGGCAACGCCGCCAGGCCGCCCGGGACGTGGAGTTCTGGCAGGCCTCGTGCGTGGCGGTGACCGACGACGCCCCGCACGCGGAGATGCTGCGCCGCACCCTGGAGCAGCTCTACGGCCCCGGCGTCCGGCTCGCCGACGCCTGGACCTGGCGGTTCTGACCCCCGGTGACGGCGAAGGGCCCCTCCCATAAGGGAAGGGCCCTTACGCGAGACGCGTCAGACGCGCGCCGGGACCTGCGGCGCGGACGCCTCGGCGAACTCCTCGCGCGGGTCGTGCAGCTGGCCGAGCGCGACCACCTCACGCTTGAGGAAGAACGCGAGCGTCCAGTCGACCACCACACGCACCTTGCGGTTGAACGAGGGGATCCGCGACATGTGGTACGTCCGGTGCATGAACCAGGCCGGCCAGCCGGTCATCTTGATGCCGTAGACCTGAGCCACGCCCTTGTGCAGGCCGAGGCTGGCCACGCTGCCGGCATGCTTGTGCTTGTAGTCGACCGGCTCGCGCCCGCGGATGACGTTGGCGATGTTGTCGGCCATCCGCGCGGCCTGCCGCACCGCGTGCTGGGCGCTCGGGGAGCAGAAGTTGCCAGGCTCCTTGGTCAGGTCCGGTACGGCGGCGCAGTCACCGGCGCTCCACGCGCCCTCGACCACCCGGTCGCCGTTCACGATCTGCAGCGTCGGCCGGCAGGTGACCCGGCGGCGCTCGTCGCGCGGGAAGTCGGTCGCGTCGAGCATCGGCGACGGCTTCACACCGGCGGTCCAGACGATGGTGTCGGACGGGAAGCTGTCGCCGTCGGAGAGCTTCACCACACCGTCGACGCAGGACTCCAGCCGGGTGTCCAGGCGGATGTCCATGTCGCGCTTCATCAGCTGCTGCACCGTGTAGGCGCCCATGTCCCGGTCGACCTCGGGCAGCACCCGCTGGGTTGCCTCGACGAGCACCCAGCGCATGTCCTCGGGCTTCAGCTCCGGGTAGTAGCGCAGCGCGTCCCGGGCCATGTCCTCCATCTCGGCCAGCGCCTCGATGCCGGCGTAGCCGCCGCCCACGAAGACGAACGTCAGCGCGCGGCTGCGTACTGCCGGGTCGGTGGTGGAGGCCGCCACGTCGAGCCGGTCCAGCACGTGGTTGCGCAGGAAGATGGCCTCGCCGATGGTCTTGAACCCGATGCCGTTCTCGTGCAGGCCGGGGATCGGCAGGGTGCGGGAGACCGAGCCGGGGGCGACGACCACGTGGTCGTACTGGATCTCCCGGGCCGGGCCGCTGATCGGCTGCACCACGGCGGTCTTGCGGTCGTGGTCGATCCGGGTGACGGTGCCCGCCACCACGGTGCACTTGCGCAACTCCCGCCGCAGCGGCACCACAGCGTGCCGAGGGGAGATGTTGCCCGCCGATGCCTCCGGGAGGAACGGCTGGTACGTCATGTGCGGCTGCGGGTCGACGACGATGACCTCGGCCTCACGCCTGTTCAGCTTCTTGGACAGGCGCAGAGCGGCGTACAGGCCCACGTGACCGGCACCCACGACAAGGATCCGCTTCGGGTTCACGTCATCTATCTTTCCCCGGGGTCCCCGGGTAATCCCGCGCGAGACCCCCTTCTGTGACGGAGCACAACCCGTGTGACCTGCGCAACGTCACCGGAACGCAGCGTCACCGGCGTCGCAGCAGCCACCCCAGCAGCGCGCTCAGACCCACCGCCACCAGCAGCCCCACCGCTGTCACCGCCTGCGAGCCGTCCGTCCCGCCCACTCCCCCGAGCCACGCGAGCACCACGCCCAGCACGGCGCTGGCGAGCACCACGCCGCCCGCCCGGCCCAGCCACCGCAGCACCACGTCCGGGTCGATCAGGCCGTCGTAGGGCAGCAGCGCGGCGAGCGCGCAGAGCGAGTGCGCCAGGTAGAGCAGCGTCGCCACGGCGAGCAGCCGCCACAGCGCCGGCGGCCGGTCGAAGCCGAGCGTGGCCAGGAGCCAGCCGCCGACCGTGACCAGCGCGGTGAACGTCGGCCAGATCCGGCGCGGCCCGGCCGCCGGCAGCACCGCGGCCACCGTCAGGGCCAGCAGCGAGCGGGAGGTGAAGGCCTGCACCGGGTACGCGAGCAGGAAGCCGGCCAGCACGGTGAGGAAGATGCCGCCGCGTACCAGCAGCGGCAGCGGGCTGACCCGGGCGGCGGCGTACCGCAGGGCCCGCACCCGCTCGACGACCGCGTTCACCGGGCCCGCCTCTCGTTCACCGCAACCCCGCCTTCGGGGCGGTCGCCAGCCGGGCCACGTCGCGCAGCACCTCGTCCAGGCTGCCGGAGCCCGCCCAGCGCACCACCGGCACCCCGTGCTCCCGGAGCTGGCCGATCATCGTGTCCCGGTCCAGCCGCCACAGCCGGTACGCCACCTCGGCCCAGCCCCGCTCCTTCGGCACCGGAAGCTCGGCCGGCAGCGTGTCCACCGCCACCACGAACCGCCCGCCCCGGGCCAGCCGGGCCAGCATCTGCGCGGACCGCTCGTCGAGCAGCGGGGTGAGCACTACCACCAGGGCGTCCGAGGAGAGCACCTGCGGGCCGAAGACCTGGTCGTACGGCTCGTGCGGGGACGAGTCGGCCTGCACGTCGAGCAGCCACTCCAGCACTGTCAGGTACTGCCGCCGCCCGGTGGCCGGGCGCAGCCGGCGGGCGGACGGGCCGTACTCCAGCATCGACACCCGGTCGCCGCGGTGCAGGTAGTGCTCGGCGATCGCGGCGGCGGCCCGGACCGTGGTGTCCAGCACCGACGCGGTCCCGTTGACGCCGCCGGAACGGCCCGCCTCGGCCAGCACGTCCAGCAGCACCACCACCTCGGCGTCCCGGTCCGAGAGCGTCGACGCGACGTGCAGCTGCCGGGCCCGCAGCGACACCCGCCAGTCGATCCGGCGCAGCCGGTCGCCGGGCGCGAACACGCGCACCCCGGCCAGTTCGCCGCCCTCGCCCGGCCGCCGCGAGCGGTGCGCGCCGACCAGCCCGGCGGCCCGGGGCATCGCCTCGACCGCGTCGAACGGCTCGGTACGCGGATAGACCCGGGCCCGGATCGGCTCGGTGATCACCGCGCGGGAGACCAGCAGCCCGTCGGCGGCGGCGACCCGCACCCCGGCCGGGCCGATCGGGTGCCGGCCCCACCGCAGCGCGGTGCCGGTCAGTTCCAGGTCGACGGCGCTGCCCCGGGGTACGGAGGTGACGAACGGCCGGTCCGCGCCGCCGGAGCGGCTCACGTCCAGCCCGGTGCCGCCGAAGCCCACCTGCTTCACCCGCAGCCAGCGCGACATCCGGGTGCGGACCACCGCCAGGTCGTACCCGATCAGGTCGGGGTTGGCCACCGCGACGGTGGCGGCCATCGGCGCGCCCTCGACCAGGTGGGTGTCCGCGACGCCCAGTTCCAGCTCGGGCAGCCCGGCGGGACGGCGGCGCAGGGCGTACGCGGTCCCGAGCGCGAACGGCGTGGCGAGCACCACCAGGTCGATGCGGCCGAGCAGGACGGCGACGACGAGCAGCACGCCGGTGAGCAGCACGGCCCGGCCGAGCGCCCAGGTGGGCGCCCAGCCGTTCGCCGCGTCGGCCCGGTCCATCAGCGTCCGGCGGCGTAGCTGGGCAGCGCGCCGCTGGCCGGGGCGGGCGTGGACTCCAGCACCTCGCCGACCACGAAGGACGGGTCGACCCGGCGCAGCCACATCTCCGGCCGCAGCGTGATCCGGTGCGCCAGCGCGGGCGCCGCCACCGCCTTGACGTCCTCCGGCACCACGTAGTCCCGGTTGGCGAGCACCGCCCGTACCCGGGACAGCAGGAGCAGCGCCAGCGAGCCGCGCGGGGACGCGCCGACGAGCACCGACGGGTGCTCCCGGGTGGCGGCGGTCAGCGCCACGATGTAGCGGCCGATCGAGTCCTCGACCACCACGTCCTCCAGGGCGGCCTGCATGGCGCGCAGCGTGGCGGCGTCCACCACCGGCTTGATCTCGGCCTCCTCGCGGCGGCGGGCGAGCCGGCGGCGCAGCACGTCCCATTCCTCGTCGTGGCTGGGGTAGCCGAACGACACGCGCAGCAGGAACCGGTCGAGCTGCGCCTCCGGCAGCGGGTACGTGCCCTCGTACTCGATCGGGTTGGCGGTGGCGAGCACGTGGAACGGCTCGTCCAGCCGGTAGGTCACGCCCTCGACCGAGACCTGCTTCTCCTGCATCGCCTCCAGCAGCGCCGACTGCGTCTTCGGCGGCGTCCGGTTGATCTCGTCGGCGAGCAGCAGGTTGGTGAAGACCGGCCCGGCCCGGAACGCGAAGTCGCCGCTGCTCTGGTCGTAGAGGAACGAGCCGGTCACGTCGGCGGGCAGCAGGTCCGGGGTGAACTGGAGTCGCCGGAAGTCCAGCCCGAGCGCCTGCGCGAAGCACCGCGCGGTGAGCGTCTTGCCCAGGCCGGGCAGATCCTCCAGCAGCACGTGACCACCGGCGAGGATGCCGGCCAGCACCAGCTCCAGCGCGTCGCGCTTGCCGACCACGACGGTGCCGACCGCCTCCAGGACGGCCCGGGCGAGCCGGCCCACCTCGGCGGGGGCCATGCTCCGGTCCACGTCGTTCATCAGATCTTCTCCAGTTCGGCGACGATCGCCGCGAGGTCGCGCGGCGACGGAGGGCGGCGGACGGGGGTGGCGAGGAACGTCCACAGTGGTTCGCCCAGCACCGACCGGGCGCGGTCCGGGTCGGACTCCCGGGTGACGCCGTGGCGCTGGCGCAGCCGTTCGTCGGCCAGCTCGCCGAGGCGGGGCAGGATGCGCTCGTTGAACCGGTCCCGGTTGTCGGCACACCAGTCCAGCGGGCGTTCCCAGCCGTTGATCGCGGCACGCAGCGCGTCCCGCGCCGACCAGTTCCAGGTGCCGGGCTCCTCGCCGGCGGGCGCGCGGGCCCCCGCGCGGGGCGGCGGCGGAGGTGAGAGCGTGGTGGTGACCCGGCGTACGGCGAGCACCGCGAGCACCCCGGCCGCGATGATCCAGACCGGCATCTTCAGGCCGACAGCGCGCAGCCCGACCACCACCACGACCACGATCGCGGCGGTGACAGCGGCGGTCCGCAGCAGCAGCCGGGCCCGGCCGCCGCCGGAGGGCCGGGTCTCCTCCCCGGCGGGCTCCTCGCCGAACGAGAGCAGGTCGTCGATGCTGCTGCTCACGACGCCTCCCCCGCCGCCAGGCTGGTCAGCTCGCCGCGCAACCGGCGCAGCGCGGCACGGGCCTGGTCCCGGGTGTGCTCGTCGACCGGGTGCGTGGCGTACCGGGCCTCCCGGTAGACGTTCGCGAAACCGTCGAGCACGTCGGCGCTGGCGATCGCCGGGATGCCGGCCGCCGGGTCGCCGCGCAGCAGCCGCGCCACCAGGTCGGTCGGGGTGTCGCCGGTGTGCCGGGGCACGCCCGCGTCCTCGGCGGCCTCCTCCAGGCGTACCCAGCAGGCGATGACAGCGGTTCGCGGGTCGGTGGAGCGGTCGTCCAGTTCGACGAGTCCGGCGTCGAGCGCGGCCACCACCTCGCGGGCGGTCCCCTCGGCGGTACGCCGGGTGCGCCGCACCGGCACCGCGCGGGTGGTCCGCCGCAGCGCGCCCCGGAGCACGTTCCACAACACGTACCCGATGGCGGCCAGCACCGCCGCGAACAGCAACGCCACGGCGGCGGTGGCCAGCCAGTCGGGCACGCCGCCCGAGGTGGGCTCGCCGACGTCGCGCGGCTCCACGGGGATCGACGGCACGGCCTCCGGCGACGGGTAGTCCGGCACGTACGGGATGGTGTCGGCGGCGGGCGGGATCCGGCTGGCCCCGATGGCGGAGTGACCGGCGGCGAACGCGGCGAACGCGAGCAGCACCGTCACCGCGGCGACCGGCCACCACCTGCGCAGTACGCCGAAATCCATCCCACCGCCTCAGGTGTTCCTCAGTCCACCCCGGCCAGGTGCTTCGCCCGGGTGAACACGTCGTCCAGCATCGCCGGTGTGAGCCGTCCGGTGAATGTGTTCTGCTGGCTGACGTGATAGCAGCCCAGCAACGCCGGCACCGACTCGCCGGACCAGTGTGCCCCATGACCGAACGCCGGTCGCGGTGTGGGCGGTCGCTGCCCGTACACCTGGCGTAGCACGGGCCACCACGCGGCCCACGCGAACGCGCCGAGCGCGACCACGACGCGCAGCGTGGGACGGACCAGTTCGACCTCGCGGTGCAGCCACGGCGCGCAGGTGTCCCGCTCGGCCGGGGTGGGTTTGTTGTCCGGCGGCGCGCACCGCACGGCGGCGAAGACGCGGGTGTCGCGCAGCGTCAGGCCGTCGTCGGCGGACACGCTCGTCGGCTGGTTGGCCAGCCCGGCGCGGTGCAGCGCGGCGAACAACACGTCGCCGGACCGGTCCCCGGTGAAGATCCGGCCGGTGCGGTTGCCGCCGTGCGCGGCGGGCGCCAGGCCGAGGATGGCGATCCGCGCGTCCGGCGGGCCGAGGCCGGGCACCGGCCGTCCCCAGTAGTCCTGGTCGCGGAACGCCGCCCGCTTGACCCGGGCCACCTCCTCGCGCCACGCCACCAGGCGCGGGCAGGCGAAGCAGTCGCTGACCGCGCCGTCGAGGTCGGCGAGGTCGGTCGCCCGCGCGGCGCGGGCGACCACGTCCTGCGGGGTACGCGACTCAGCCAAGCTTGGCCCGGAACAGTTCCAGCGTGCGGGCCCAGGCGGTGGCCGCGGCCCGCTGGTCGTAGTGCTCCGGCCGGTCCTCGTTGAAGAACGCGTGCGCGGTGCCCGGGTAGTCGAACGTCTGGCAGGTGCCACCGGCCGACTCGATGGACCGGCGTACGCTCTGCACCCCGTCGGCCGCGGACAGGCCGTCCGCCTCGGAGCAGTGGATGAGCGCCGCCTTGCCGGCGTAGCCGGCCCAGCCGCCCTCGTCGGCCGCCCCGACGGCCATGCCCTCCCAGGGCAGGCGAGGATAGAACCCGGCGGTGGCCACGATGCGCTCGGAGAGCGTGGCGGACCACAGGGCCAGGCTGGCACCCGCGCAGAACCCGGCGCAGCCCACCTTGCCGGCGACCTCCGGCCGGCTCGCCAGGTATTCGGCGGCGGCGGCGATGTCGGTCGCCGCCTCGTCCATCTGAGAGCTGTTGAGCATCAGCCGCGGCTCGGTCGGCTTCACGGCCGGCCCGCCGTGCCGGAAGTCGGGCGCGAGGGCGACGAAACCGGCCTCGGCGAAGCGGTCGACCACGGCCCGGACGTGGGGCACGAGGCCCCACCAGTCCTGGATGACGATGACCGCCGGGCTGGCCGCACCGCCGGAGGGTATCGCGAGATACCCCTCGCTCGTCCCCCCGTTGCCGGTGAAGCTCACCATCTCGCCCATGGGCCCGTCCTCCTTGCGGTCAGTCAACGTTGGCTGGTCGCACAGTTGGCTGTTACGTGCCGGTAGCGTGCCACGCGGTGAGCGGCCCGGGGAAGACGGAACAACAGTGGCATTCACCTCCTGTCGAACCGCCGGACAGGTACACACGCCGGGTATAGCGATTGCTAAACTAGCTCCCGTGGTGGCTGGAGACTGGGACGTCTAACTGGTCGACGAGGTGCGGCAGTGGCTCGACACTCTCGACGCGTCCACCCATGCGCGGGTGGTGCAGGTGATCGACCTCCTGGCCGAGCACGGACCAGGACTCGGACGGCCCCTTGTCGACACCATCCACGGTTCGTCGATGGCGAACTTGAAGGAGCTCCGGCCGGGCACCGTGCGTATCCTTTTCGCGTTCGACCCGTGGCGCTCGAGCATCCTCCTGGTCGCCGGCGACAAGTCCGGCCGATGGAAGACGTGGTATCAGGAGGCCATTCCCGTCGCCGAGCACCGCTACGAGCTCTACCTCAAGGACCGGGCACGAGAGGAGGGGAAGGCATGAGCGACTACTCCCGGTGGCAGGACATCCGCGCCGACCACGTCGCCCGGGCCGGCGGGGAAGAGGCGGTCGATGCGGGTAAGCAGGAACTTCTCGCGGAGGTCATCGGTCACCGCCTCGCGGAGGTACGGCGGGCGCGCGGCCTGACCCAGCAGCAGGTCGCCGACCGGATGGGCGTCACCAAGGGACGGGTCTCCCAGATCGAGCAGGGGAAGATCTCCGGCCAGGAGGTGGTGGCGCGGTTCGCCGCAGCGCTGGGCGGCCGGCTCCACCAGGCGATCTACTTCGACGACGGTGACATCGCCGCCATCGCCTGACAGCGGCTCCGCGCGAGATCTTGGAAGATTGCGGCCCTCATGAGGGCCGTTTCCTTCCAAGATCTCGCGCGGTCGAGCGCACTCAGGGGGTTGACGTGGGTTCCGGGGAAGCACTGGGGGTGGACGGGGCGGGCGGCGGGGCCGCGGATGGGGTGATGCTGTCCGTGGGCGCGGGTGCGGGCGGGGCGATCGACGGCGAGACCGGCGGGCCGAACGGTGCCAGCTCTGGGCAGTACGGGTAGGTGTTACGCATCTCCAGCACCGCGCCCGTGTCGGCCATGCAGCTCGGCCAGCCGAGCGTGATCGGCACGCCGTTCTGGTCGAAGAGCCGTGCGTCGCGGATCAGCCGCCCCTGCTGGTCATAGACGAAGACGTCCTCGATCCGGTCGTACCGGTGGTCCACCGACGTCTGCTCGTAGCCGCTGTAGACGTCGGAACTGGCGTTCCGGTCCACATCGACGAGCACCGCGAAGCCGAAGAGCAGCAGCCCGGCCGTACCCAGCCGGTGCAGGCGGCGCGGCCAACCGGTGAAGGCCACGGAACGGCGGCCGAGCCACAGTGACGCGACCACCGCGCCGATGAGCAGTAGCAGGCCGGCCGACGCGTTGTCGTTCGGCCGGGGCAGCAGACCGGGCCGGCCACCGTCCACCATCACGCTGATCAGCAGCGCGGCCAGCCAGCCGCGTACCAGCCACCAGGCCGGGCGCAGCGGACGCAGGAAGTCGCTCACCGTCTCGTGCCCGAGCACCGGGCCGAGCTGACGGTCCAGCAGGCGCACCTGAGTGGCCGCCCGTTCCCACACCTCGGCGAGATGGTGGAAACGCGCCGGTCGCCGCCCCTCCCCGGCGCCGGCGGCGGCACGCAGTTCGGCCGCGTACGCCTCGGGGGTGCCCAGCCGGTCCACCAGCGCGCCCTCGCCCTCGGCGGCCACCTCGGCGAGGTGTTCCGGCAGGTCCTCGGTCAGCTCGTCGCTGACCGCCGGCGGCAGGTCGGCGAGCGCCGCGCGCACCCGGCCGACGTAGTCCGTGATCTCCTGCCCAGTGACGGTCATGCCGCCATCCCCCGATCGTCGAGCAGTGCGTCCATGGTGGTGGCGAACGAGCGCCAGGTCTTGCCGGAGCGGGTGAGCTGGTCACGCCCGGCGGTGTTGAGCGAGTAGTACTTGCGGTGCGGCCCGGACTCGCTGGGCACCACATATGTGGTGAGCAGGCCGGCGGCGAACAGGCGGCGAAGCGTGCCGTAGACGGAGGCGTCGCCGACCTCGGTCAGGCCGGCCTCGCGCAGCCGGCGCAGGATGTCGTAGCCGTATCCGTCCTCGTCCTTGAGCACGGCGAGCACCGCCAGGTCGAGCACGCCCTTGAGGAGCTGCGTGGTATCCACACCCCGCACACTAGTACGCAATCCACACTACCGTCAATCACACAGCACCACGCTCCCCGCCTCCCCCGCCTCCGCCTCCCCCCGCCGACGCACGGTGATCAA
Organism: Micromonospora sp. NPDC048887; assembly: GCF_040649715.1. NCBI lineage: Bacteria > Bacillati > Actinomycetota > Actinomycetes > Micromonosporales > Micromonosporaceae > Micromonospora > Micromonospora sp. NPDC048887. Next base: position 74,655 of record NZ_JBEZGA010000008.1, read on the forward strand.
GGAGTTTGCGTCCGGAGAGCGCGGTCCGGATGACCCAAACTCCTTGATCACCGGGAGGAGGGGCGGGCGGTCCACCCGATGAAACGGTCGAACAGGTCGGCCGGGTTCGGGTTGGCGGCCAGGAGGTCGGCGGTGGCGTCGAACAGGCAACCGGCCATGTGGATCGACAGGGCGACGCGGTCGCGCCGGTAGTCCAGCAGCAACAACAGGCGGGCCGGCTGGCACGGCCAGGGGGCCGCGCACACCCGGCACAACCACAACGGCCGCATCGGTACGTGCGGCCGCACGACCCGGCGACCGCGATCGGGTACGGGAGAACAGTTCCGCACAGTCATCCCCCGATCGTGCTCGCGTCGTTGCCGATCGTCAACCCCTATCGCTGTTATCGATCGTCGGACAATCGCAGCTACCTACCGTCAAGGGGTGGTGGAGTTCGTGGGAATCGCCGAGATCCGAGACATGCTCGGTGGCGTCTCGCGTGCCCGCGCGTCGGTGGTCGCTTCGCGACGTGACTTCCCCGCGCCCTATCAGGTGCTGAGGATGGGCCAGATCTGGCGGAAGTCCGACGTCGAGAAGTGGATCAGGGAGCACCGCCCCGACCTGGCGACGTCGTAACTCCCCGGCCCTCCTTGTCGACCAAGGAGTTCCTGTCCCCGGAGGCGTCCGGATCTGACACAAACTCCTTGATCACCGTCGAAGAAGGCGAGGGTCAGGCGAGGCTCCAGGCGATGCCGTCGAGGATGTCGTGCTCGGAGGCGACCACCGACGGCATCCCGGCCCGCTCCATGATGATCCGCAGCACCAGCGCGCCCGCGCCGATCACGTCGGCCCGCCCGGGGTGCATCACCGGGTACGCCAGCCGCTGCTCACTGCTCTTGCCGAGCAGGTCGGCGGTCACCTCGGCCACCTGCTCGTACGAGATGCGGGCGTGGTGGATGCGGCTCGGGTCGTACTCCTGGAGCCCCTGCGCCAAGGCGACCACTGTGGTGACCGAACCGGCGAGCCCGACCAGCGTGGCGGCCTCGCGGCCGGGCACGACGGCGAGCGCGCGGTCGACGGCGGCGGCGATGTCGGCCTCGGCGGCGGCGATCTCGGCAGCGCCGGGCGGGTCGCCGTGCAGGTGCCGTTCGGTCATCCGGACGCAGCCGATGTCGACCGAGATCGCGCCGCGCACCCCGTCGGCGCGGGTGCCGACCACGAACTCGGTCGAGCCGCCGCCGATGTCGACCACCAGGTACGGCGGCTCGGCGTCGGCGGGCAGGCCGCGCACCGCGCCGGTGAACGACAGCCGTGCCTCCTCGTCGCCGGTCACCACCTCGGGCGGTACGCCGAGTGTGCGCTCGACCATGGCACGGAAGTCGGCGGCGTTCGAGGCGTCGCGGGAGGCCGAGGTGGCGCACATGCGTACCCGCTCGGCGCCGGACTTCTCGATCTCGGCCGCGTAGTCGGCGAGCGCCACCCGGGTCCGCTCGACGGCCTCCGGGGCGAGCATGCCGGTCTGGTCGACGCCCTGCCCCAGCCGGACGATCTCCATCCGCCGGCTGACGTCGCGCAGCGGCGCCGTCTCCCCGGCCGACGCCTCGGGCAGGTCGGCGATCAGCAGTCGGATCGAGTTGGTCCCGCAGTCGATGGCGGCCACACGCGCACTCACGGCGCCCACCCTACGGCAGCCCGCGCACGGTCAGAGGCGCAGCAGCATGCGGGTGTTGCCCAGGGTGTTGGGCTTGACCCGTTCCAGGTCCAGGAACTCCGCGACACCCTCGTCGTAGGAGCGCAGGAGCTGCTCGTACACCGGCTGCGGGACGGGGGCGCCGTCGATCTCGCGGAAGCCGAACGAGCCGAAGAAACCGGTCTCGAACGTGAGCACGAAGATCCGGCCGATGCCCAGCTCACGCGCCGAGTCGATCAGCTCGCCCACGATCCGGTGCCCGATCCGGTGGCCCCGGCAGGACGGGTCCACTGCCACCGTCCGGATCTCGGCCAGGTCCTCCCACATGACGTGCAGCGCGCCGCAGCCGACCACGGCACCGCTCGACGTCACCGCGACCCGGAACTCCTGCACGTCCTCGTACAACGTCACGGTGGCCTTGCTGAGCAGCCGGCGATCGTCGGTGTAGGTGTCCACCAGCCGCCGGATGCCGCGCACGTCAGTGGTGCGGGCCCGGCGCACGGTGATCTCGTCGGCGCTCATCTCACTCCGCCCGCGGCACGTCCACGCAGGGACCGGCCGCCCACCACTTCTCCACCAGCGCCAGCGTCTCGTCGCCGAACGGGTTGACCCCCGGCCCGGCGGCGAGCGCGTGCCCGAGGTGCACGTGCAGGCACTTCACCCGCCCCGGCATGCCGCCGGCCGAGATGCCGGCGATCTCCGGCACCTCGCCGATCGCCTCCCGGCGGGTCAGGTAGTCCTCGTGGGCCGCCCGGTACCGCGCGGCCAGCTCCGGATCCTCCGCCAGCCGCTCGGCCATCTCCTTCATCAGCCCGGCCGACTCCAGCCGGCTGCACGCCGCTGTGGCACGCGGGCAGGTCAGGTAGAACAGCGTCGGGAACGGCGTGCCGTCGGCCAGCCGGGGCGTCGTCTCCACCACGTCGGGCAGGCCGCAGGGACACCTGTGGGCCACCGCGCGGGTGCCGCGCGGCGGGCGTCCGAGCTGCGCGGCCACCGCGGCCAGGTCGGCCTCGGTGGCCGGCTGGCGTTCCGGCAGGGGTACGGAGTCCGCCGCCGGCTCCGACGGTGGTACGACGCTCAAGATGGTGCCTTTCGTGTGGTGCTCACTTGTCCCCGCGCTCGGCGTTCGCCGCCCGCACGCTCGACCACAGGGTGTCGTACCAGGGCTCCGGCGCGGTCGGCGCCCCCGGCTTCGCGTCCTTGCCGGCGTCCTTGGCCGCGCCCTCCGGGTCGGAGAGCACCACCAGCAGCGTCTCGCCCGGCTTGCCCATGAAGAAGCGCTCCCGGGCCTGCGTCTTGACGTACTCCGGGTCCTTCCACTTGGCCGCCTCGGCGGTGAGCCGCTCGATCTCGTCGCGCTGGGCGGCCTGCGCGGCCTCCATCCGCTCGATGTCGGCCTGCTGGTCCAGGTAGACCCGGACCGGATAGGTGTACGCCAGCGCGAGCGCGATCAGCACCGCGAACAGCACTGTGGCGCGCCCGGTGAAGCGCCGGGGTTGGGGTGCGGTGAGCCGCTTGACCGGACCACCGGCGGCGGTACGCCGGGCCGCGGCGGGACGGCTCGCGGGGCGTACGCCGTCGGTGGCACGGGACGCGCCCGGTGACCGGCCGGCGGCGCGCGCCTCCGCGCGGACGCCGTTGTCGCGTGCCGTGGACCGGACCCGGGCCCCGCCCGCCCGGCCGGGCTGACCCGGCCGACGGGCGGGCCGCTGCCCACCCGGTGTGCGGCGCTGCTGCATCGTCACACCCCTCCCCCGGAGCGCTCGCTCAGGCCGAACGGTAGCGCGGGAAGGCGCCCGCCCCGGCGTACCGCGCCGCGTCGGCCAGCTCCTCCTCGATCCGCAGGAGCTGGTTGTACTTGGCCACGCGGTCCGAGCGGGCCGGTGCGCCCGTCTTGATCTGCCCGCAGCCGGTGGCGACGGCCAGGTCGGCGATCGTGGTGTCCTCGGTCTCGCCGGAACGGTGGCTCATCATGCACTTGAAGCCGGCCCGGTGGGCCAGGTCGACGGCGTCGAGCGTCTCGGTGAGCGAGCCGATCTGGTTCACCTTGACCAGCACCGCGTTTGCGGCCTGCTCGGCGATGCCCCGGGCGATGCGCTGCGGGTTGGTGACGAACAGGTCGTCGCCGACGATCTGGATCCGGTCGCCGAGCGCGGCAGTGAGGGTGGCCCAGCCGCTCCAGTCGTCCTCGGCCAGCGGGTCCTCGATCGAGACGATCGGGTAGTCGCCCGCCAGCTTGGTGTAGTAGTTGCTCATCTCCTCGGCGCTCTTGGCGCTGCCCTCGAACGTGTAGGTGCCGTTGTCGAAGAACTCGGTGGCGGCCACGTCGAGCGCGAAGACGATGTCGGTGCCGAGCCGGTAGCCGGCCTTCTCCACCGCCTCGGCGATCAGGTCCAGCGCGGCGGCGTTCGTGGGCAGGTTCGGGGCGAAGCCGCCCTCGTCACCCAGGCCCGTCGACAGGTCCTTCTTCTTCAGCACCGACTTCAGCGCGTGGTAGACCTCGGCGCCCGAGCGCAGCGCGTCCCGGAACGTCGGCGCGCCGATCGGCGCGATCATGAACTCCTGGATGTCGACGTTCGAGTCGGCGTGCGCGCCACCGTTGAGGATGTTCATCATCGGCACCGGGAGCAGGTGCGCGTTCGGGCCGCCCAGGTAGCGGAACAGGCTCAGCTCGGCGCTGCCGGCGGCGGCCTTGGCCACGGCCAGGGAGACGCCGAGGATGGCGTTCGCGCCCAGCTCGCCCTTGTTGTCCGAGCCGTCGATGTCGATCATCTTCTGGTCGATCAGCCGCTGCTCGCTGGCCTCGTAGCCGATGAGCTGGTCGACGATCCGGTCCTCGATGTTGGCGACCGCCTTCTCGACACCCTTGCCCAGGTAGCGGTCGGAGTCACCGTCGCGCAGCTCGACCGCCTCGAAGGCGCCGGTGGAGGCGCCGGACGGCACCGCGGCACGGGCGATCGTGCCGTCGTCGAGCCCGACCTCGACCTCGACCGTCGGGTTGCCCCGCGAGTCCAGGATCTCCCGGGCGACGATTCCCTCGATGGTTGCCACTGAGTCGCTCCTCGTTTGTGTGGTTCCGGTCCATATGGGCCGCGACGGTGCGGCTGAGGCAGGTGTTGAACGCAGCGTATCGGTCCCCGCCCCGCCGCACGCCGCTCGGGGCAGCCCTCGACGCGCCTGCTGAGACGGACATTCCCGGATTACCGGTCGTCAACCGGCAACCGGTTTGCGAGACGTTGCGCCGATCGACAAGGCTGGGCATCATGCCTGCCGCCACGACGACTCTCCGCGTGCTCGCCGCCTCGGTCATCGCGTCGCTCTCGGTCACCGGCTGCCAGGCCCTGGACGACGCGAACGTCGCGCTCGGCCGCTCCGACCTGGTCAACGACCTCGCCGCGCGGATGGACCGGGCGCTGGAGCAGACCTGGGCCGCCGACTACCAGATCGACGGCGGCCGGACCGCCTCGATCGCGCAGACGAAGAAGCCGCTGCGCTCCACGTACACCTGGCCGGGCGGCAAGATCACGGTGACGCAGGAGTCGGTGACCCGGTGCGCGAGCACCGCCGCCCGCACCTCCTGCACCGTCTCGCCGCCCGTGCTCACCGCCGGCAAGCCGTCGGTGGTCGTCTACGACGAGGCGCGCAAGGAGGGCCTGGTCACGCCGCCCGCGGTGATCCGGCTGCTCACCGCGGCGGCGCTCGATCCGGAAGCGGTCATCGAGCAGAGCGACACCACGCTCGCCGGCCGCCACGCCACCTGCGTCGACGTCACCCACAGCGGGGAACGCTTCAGCGCCTGCGTGACGACCGAAGGCGTGCTGGGGAGCTTCTCCGGCACGCTCGACGGCAAGCCCGCCGAGGTGACACTGAGTCGCTACACCGAGAGCGTCGAGGCCGCCGCGTTCGCCGTGCCGGCCGGCGCCGGTGTGGTGGACCGCCGCCCCACCACGTCGTGACCCCGCCCGACGGTCCCCCGTCCGAGGCCGAGGCCCGGGCCACCGTCGCTCGCCCGGCGCGCGCCGGATTCCTGCCCGCTGCCGATCACGGGCGGCCGCCGCAGCGCGACGACCTGGCGCTGCCGGTGTCCGGACGGAAGCTGCTGACCGGCCCGGACGAGCAGCCGCTGCGGATCGGCGCGCTGCCCGGCGACCTCGCCTGGACGCCGGTCGGCACGCTCGACGGCATACCGGCGTGGGCCGCCGAGGTGACCGATCCGGAGTCGCTGCCCGGCCGGTGGCGCAGCTGGCGCGGCCTCGCCGCCGAACTACCGGCACCCCGCGCCGACCTGGCCGGGCGGGCGCTCGCCGTGGTCACCTGGCGGCGTACGCACAGGTGGTGCGGCGCGTGCCGGGCCGAACTGGCCGACGTGCCGGGCGAGACCGCGCGGCGTTGCCCGGAGTGCGAACTCACCTCGTTCCTCCCCCTGTCCGTCGCGGTGCTGACCGCGATCACCCGCCCCGGCCCGGCCGGTGGCGCCGACGAGCTGCTGCTGGTCCGCCACGCGCACGGACCGACGCAGCTGTGGGCGCTCGTTGCCGGGTTCGTCGAGGCGGGCGAGTCGCTGGAGGCGGCGGTGCACCGCGAGGTCGCCGAGGAGGTCGGCCTGACCCTGCGGCGACCGGCCTACGTGGACAGCCAGCCGTGGGCGCTGTCCGGGCCGGGCACGCTGCTCACCGGGTTCACCGCCGAGGTGACCGACCCGGCCGCCGAACCGGCGCCCGACGGCACCGAGCTGACCGAGGCGCGCTGGTTCCCGGTCGACGCGCTGCCCGCCGAGCTGCCGCCCGCGTACTCGCTGTCGCGCTGGCTGATCGACGCGGTCGCCGCCCGCCGGTGAGCCCTCACACCCCCAGCAGCGTCCGCAGGTGGCGCGGCGGCGGGCAGTCGTGCGCCAGCATGGCGTCGTGCCAGTCACGCAGCGGCACGCCGTCCGGCCGCGCGGCGGCGATGTCGGCCATCTCGCTGTAGCCGACGAAGTACGTGGACAGCTGCGTCGAGGTGAGCAGCGCCCGCCGCCACTTGCCGGCCGCCTCGCCCTCCTCCTGGAAGCCACGCCCGGTCATCAACGCCATCGCCTCGGACTCGGGCAGGTCGTCGCAGTGCACGAGCTGGTCGAGCAGCGCGTTGATGGTCATCCGGAGCTGCATCTTGAGCTGCTGCAACCGCACCGGCAGGCCGCCGAAGCCGAGCCCGGCCATCAACTCCTCGGCGTAGACCGCCCAGCCCTCGACGAACACACCCGACTCGGTGAGCGCGCGTACCCGGGTCGGGCCGTCGTACCGGCGGGCGTGCGCGAGCTGGAGGAAGTGGCCGGGCATCGCCTCGTGCACCGTCAGGTTGCGGATCATGTGGTCGTTGTACTCCCGGTAGAACGACTCGATCCGCTGCGCCGGCCAGTCCGCCGGGGTGGGCGAGATGCAGTAGAAGGTCGGCACGTCGGCCGTCTCCAGCGGGCCCGGCGAGTCGCAGTAGGCCACCGCCACGCCCCGCGCGAACTCCGGCATCTCCTGGATGACGCACGGGTCGCCGACCATGCTGACCAGGTCGTGGTGGCGGACGAAGTCACTCGCCTCGTCCAGCGTCACCGAGGCCAGGTCGACGATCGTGGCGTCGTCCGGATGCTCGGCGGCGAGCAGGTCCAGCGCCCGGCGTACCGTCTCGTCGTCGGCCGGACCACCGACCAGCTCGACCGACGCCGCGCGGATCTCCTCGGTGACCCGGTCGAGGTTGGCCCAGGCGCGGCGCTGCACCTCGGCGGCGCTCAGCTCGGTGTCGAGCGTGTGCCACAGCCGCGCCTCCCACCGCCGCCGGCCCAGCCGCGGGTCACGCCCCGGGCCGGCGTCGGCGGCCAGGCCCTGCCGCAGCCAGGCCACGAACTCCTCCAGCGCGGCGATCGCGTCGGTGGCCGCCGCGCCGACCCGCTCACGCAGCGCCGGCGCCTCGGCCAGCAACCCGGGCACCTCGTCGCGGATCAGCGCCGCCGTACCGGTGAACTGCCCGACCGCCGTCTCCGCGTGGACCCGCGGCATGTCCCGCAGCGTCGCGCGCGCTGTCGACAGCGCGTCGGGTACGGCCGACAGGCGCCCGACCAGGCTGGTCAGGCGCTCCTCGGCCGGGGCAAAGGGACGGGCCAGCAGGGCGTGCAGCAGCGGTCCCGGGTTGTGGCGCAGCGGATCCCACTCGTGGCCGCGGATCTCGCCGACCTCGAACAGACCCCTGTCGACGAGGCTGGTGAGCAGCGCGTGGTCGACGCTCTCCGCCGGGTCGAGCGCGTCCGGGTCGATTTCCGCGAGCGCGTCGGCGGCGTCCTTGAGCATCGCCTGGTCGGCCGCGAGGGCATCGGCGGAGAGGTCGGGCAGGCGGTCGTCGTAACGGTGGTCCCCGGCGAAGGTGGCCAGCCCGGGCCGGCTCTCCAGCAACGCCTCCACGATCCGCTCCGCCAGCGGCACGAACGACTCCATCCCCCGACCCTACCGACCTCCGCTCCCTCCGCGCCCTCCCCGCGCCCTCCCCGCCCCTCCGCGTTGATCAAGGAGTTTGCGTCCCGCTCAGCGCCCCCCGACGACACAAACTCCTTGATCACCACGGCGAGTCAGCTGGACGGCCCGTGCCGGCGCTGCCGCCGGCCCTCGACGCGCTGGCTGGTGGGCGCGAGCGCGCCCAAGGCCGACGTAGATCTTGGACGGAAACGGCCCCTATAGGGGCACTTTCGTACCAAGATCTCCGCTGATCCCGCGATACGAACGGCGAGTCTCGCCTTCCGGGAGGCGCGGCTGGGCGGGGCCGGGTCGGCTCGGCGATCTTGCACTTTGCGCCCGGGCAGATCGGGCATTTGCGGCACCGCTCGGGCCGAAAGTGCAAGATCGCCAAGGGAGGGCAGGGAAGGGTGGGGCGCGGAGGGGCTAGGCGGGGTTGGTGGGGGTGGGGCGTTCGGCGGCTCGGACGGCTTCGGCGTACGCCAGGGTGGCCCGCCGCAGGGCGGCCTCCGGGTCGATGCCGGCCTGCCGTGCGGCGGCGACAGTTGCGAGCAGGCTCGCTCCCAGCCGGGCCTCCGGGTCCACCTGCGACTCGGCAAGCGGGGGCGGTACGGCCAGGCCGACCCGGCCGGCACGGTCCAGGATCTTCGCGGCCAGCGAGAGCGCGGGCTGGCTCAGCGCGATGCCGTCGAGCACCGATTCGCGGGTCTTCTCGGCCCGCTTGATCCGCTCCCAGTTCGCCTCGATCTCCTCGATCGAGCCGGCCGGCTCGCCGGAGAAGACGTGCGGGTTACGCCGCACCATCTTGTCGACCAGGGTCCCCGCCACGTCGTCGACGGTCCAGCTCTTGCCCTCCGGCAGGTTCTCCGCCAGCCGGGCGTGCAGCAGCACCTGGAGCAGGACGTCGCCCAGTTCCTCGCGGAGCGCGTCGGTGTCGTCGGCGCTGATCGCGTCGTACGCCTCGTAGCACTCCTCCAGCAGGAACCGGGCCAGGGTGCGGTGGGTCTGTGCCCGCTTCCACGGGTCGCCGCCCGGCGAGGCCAGCCGGTCCATCACCTCGACCGCGTCGAGCAGCCGGGCGCCGGGCGGGTCCCACGAGCCGTACATCAGCTCCAGTTCGGCCAGGGCGGGCTCGCGGGCCAGCCGCAGGCCGAGTTCGCGGGCCAGCGCCTCGTCGCCGGTCGGGCCGGCCAGCCACACCGCCCCACCGTGCGCCGCCGCGGCGTCGAGCAGCGCCGGGGTCGCACCCTCGGTCACCACGTTCACCTCGGCGCCGGCCGTCCGCACCGCCCGGGTCAGCTCGCTCTCCGCACCGGCGAGGACCGGAGCGGAGCGTACGGCGTCCCAGGCGGCCGAGGTCAGCAATCCGGCGGGCAGCCGGGGCGAGGTGACGAGCAGGACGATGCGCGCGGTCATGCGGCTCCGGGAGCCGGCGAACCGGAGGCCGGCGCCTCGGGCGTCGAGATGTCGGTGACCGGGCCCTCCTCGTTGACGTACGGCAGGGAGTAGAAGACGAACGACTGGCCGGTGTTCACGAGCGACGGCACGCCGGTCACGCCGAACCGGGGGTTGACGCGGACGTCCGTCTTCTCGGCCTGCTGCTGGAGCGCGTTGCTGAGGGCGGTGGCGGTACGCACGAACCCGGCCTCGCCGAACGCCTGCCGGACCTGGTCGACGCTCATGCCCGGCTGGATCGCCCCGGTCTTCTCGATGGCCCGGTAGACGGCCATCAGGGACTCGTCGCTGAGGTCGGCCGGGGGCAGGCTCTGCTGGAGCGTGCCGGAGAGGTCGACCCACTCGCCCCACAGCTTCGTGTACTCGGTGGTCGCCGGCATGCGCAGCTCCTGCTGGAGCTGCTCCGGGGAGATCTGGTCGGCGACCTGGAGACCCTTCTCGGCCGCCACGCGCTTGCCCAGGTCGATCGCGACCAGCAGGTTCAGCACGTCCTGCCGGGTCACCGAGGACCGCAGCTCCGCCGGCGAGGGCGTCTGCGGCGCCTGGCTACGGACGGCGTCCGCGTACTGCCGTTGCGCGTCCTCGTAGATCGCGTCGACCCGGTCGACCGAGTACCGGGTGTCGCCGACGTATGCGGCGACGTCCGGGGCGGAGCGGCCACAGGCGGCGAGAGAGAGCGCGGCGAGGGCCGCGACGCTGACGGCGACGAGGGAACGGCGAGCACGCATGAGGGTCACTCTCTCACGCCCCGTACCGGCCTGTGACTCCACCCACCTCATCGGGCACCGGCCACGGAACCGGCAGAACCGGCCAGCTCCTCGGGCTTGCCCCGTCACCTTCCGCTCGCCACTGCGGGGCTGGCAGAACCGGCCAGCTCCTCGGGCTTGCCCCGTCACCTTCCGCTCGCCACTGCGGGGCTGGCAGAACCGGCCAGCTCCTCGGGCTTGCCCAGCACATCGGCCAGGAGCTGCCCGCACCACTCCAGCAGCGCCTGGTCGCGCAGCGGCTCGCCGCCGATCCGCCGGGTGCTGGGCCGGGGCACGCTGACCTGGTCGAGCGCCTGCTTGTAGACCGAGTCCGGGTGGTAGCGCTTGAGCCGCATCTGCTTGGAGTCGGGCAGCGGCAGCGGGCCGAACCGGATGTGCTTGCCCTGCATCGACACGTCGGTCAGCCCGTAGCGGCGGGCCAGCAGCCGGAACCGGGCCACCGCGACCAGGTTCTGCACCGGCGCGGGCGGCTCGCCGTACCGGTCGGTCATCTCGGCGACCACCTCACGCAGGCGCTCCTCATCGCGGGCCTCGGCGAGCTTGCGGTACATCTCCAGGCGCAGCCGCTCCACGGCGACGTAGTCGTGCGGCAGGTGCGCGTCGATCGGCAGGTCGACCTTGACCTCGGTCTCCTCCTCGGTGCTCTCGCCCTTGAAGGCGGACACGGCCTCGCCGACCATCCGCACGTAGAGGTCGAAGCCGACGCCCTCGATGTGGCCGGACTGCTCGCCGCCGAGCAGGTTTCCGGCGCCGCGGATCTCCAGGTCCTTCATCGCCACGTACATGCCGGCGCCGAGTTCGGTGTGCTGGGCGATGGTGGCGAGCCGCTCGTGCGCGTTCTCGGTCAGCGGCTTCTCCGGCGGGTAGAGGAAGTAGGCGTACGCCCGTTCGCGGCCGCGGCCGACCCGGCCGCGGATCTGGTGCAGCTGGGCCAGGCCGAGCAGGTCGGCCCGCTCGACGATGAGGGTGTTGGCGTTGGGGATGTCGATGCCGGACTCGACGATGGTGGTGCAGACCAGGACGTCGAACTCCTTCTCCCAGAAGCCGACCATCACCTTCTCCAGCGCCTCCTCGCCCATCTGGCCGTGCGCCACCGCGACCCGCGCCTCCGGCACCAGTTCCCGGAGCTTGCGCGCCGTCTTCTCGATCGACTCGACCCGGTTGTGCAGGTAGAAGACCTGACCGTCGCGCAGCAGCTCACGGTGGATGGAGGCGGCCACCTGCCGGTCGTCGTACGCGCCGACGAACGTGAGCACCGGGTGCCGCTCCTCCGGCGGGGTGGCGATGGTGGACATCTCCCGAATGCCGGTGATCGCCATCTCCAGCGTGCGCGGGATCGGGGTGGCCGACATGGCGAGCACGTCGACCGAGGCGCGCAGCGTCTTCAGGTGCTCCTTGTGCTCGACGCCGAACCGCTGCTCCTCGTCGATGATGACCAGCCCCAGAGACTTGAACCGGGTGGACGCCTGGAGCAGCCGGTGGGTGCCGATGACGATGTCGACGGTGCCGGCAGCGGCCATCTCCAGCGTCTGCTCGGTCTCCTTCGGCGTCTGGAACCGGGACAGCTGCCGGATCGACACCGGGAACTGGCTCATCCGCTCGGCGAACGTGTTGTAGTGCTGCTGCACCAGCAGCGTGGTCGGCACCAGCACGGCCACCTGCTTGCCGTCCTGCACCGCCTTGAACGCCGCGCGTACCGCGATCTCGGTCTTGCCGTAGCCGACGTCGCCGCAGATCAGCCGGTCCATCGGGACGGTCTGTTCCATGTCCCGCTTGACCTCCTCGATGGCGGCCAGCTGGTCGGGTGTCTCCTGCCAGGGGAACGCGTCCTCCAGCTCCCGCTGCCACGGGGTGTCGGGGGCGAAGTTGTGCCCCTTGGACGCCTTGCGCGCGGCGTAGAGCTGGATGAGCTGCGCGGCGATCTCACGGACCGCCTTGCGGGCCCGGGCCTTGGACTTCTGCCAGTCCGAGCCGCCCATCTTGTGCAGCGTGGGCTGCTCGCCGCCGACGTAGCGGGAGAGCTGGTCGAGCTGGTCGGTGGGGACGAAGAGGCGGTCACCGGGCTGGCCGCGCTTGCTCGGCGCGTACTCGATGACCAGGTATTCGCGGCTCGCGCCGTTCACCGTGCGCTGCACCAGCTCGACGTACCGGCCGATGCCGTGCTGCTCGTGCACCACGAAGTCGCCGGCCTTCAGCTCCAGCGGGTCGATGGTGTTGCGCCGCCGGCTGGGCATCTTGCGCATGTCGCGGGTGGACGTGCCCCGGCCGCCGGTGACGTCGTTGCCGGTGAGGAGCACGAACTTCGACGCCTCGTCGACGAAGCCGGCGGTCAGGCAGCCGCACGACACGAGCAGCTCGCCGGGCGCGGGCGCGGCGGGCACCTCCTCGGTGAGGCGGGCGCCGAGACCGGCGTCGCGCAGCACCTCGACGGCCCGCTGGGCGGGACCGTGCCCCTCGAACACCAGCGCGATCGACCAGCCCTCGCCGGCCCACCGCTTCAGGTCGTCGACCACCCGTGCGGTCTCGCCGTGGTAGAGCGGGGCCGGCTGGGCGGCCAGACTCACCGCGATGGCGTCGTCGGGGGTGACGTCGACAGCGGCCGGCTCGTCCTCCCAGGGCTGCCGGGCCGGGGCGGCGTCGGCCTCGACCAGGCCGAACGGCGCGAGCGTCCACCAGGGCTGGCGCAGGGCGCGGGCCGCCGTGCGTACCTCGGCCAGGGTCTTGAAGGCGGCGGCGCCGAGGTCGACAGGGGCCTGGCCGCCGACGGCGGCCGCGGCCCAGCTGGCCTGGAGGAACTCCTCCGAGGTACGGACCAGGTCGTGCGCGCGGGTGCGGATGCGCTCCGGGTCGCAGAGGAGGACGTGGGTGCCGGCCGGCATGCAGTCCACGAGGAGTTCGAGCGCGTCGGCTCCGATCAGCGCCGGGGCCAGCGACTCCATGCCCTCGACCGGGATGCCCTCGGCCAGCTTGTCCAGGATCTCGGCCAGCTCGGGGTGCTCGGCGGCGAGCGCGGCGGCCCGCTCCCGCACCGCCGGGGTCAGCAGCAGTTCCCGGCACGGCGGCGCCCAGAGCTGCGCGACGCCCTCGATGGTGCGCTGGTCGGCGACCGCGAAGGTGCGGATCTCCTCCACCTCGTCGCCCCAGAACTCGACCCGGGACGGGTGCTCGTCGGTGGGCGGGAAGACGTCCAGGATGCCGCCGCGCACGGCGAACTCGCCGCGCTTGGTGACCAGGTCGACCCGGGCGTACGCCATGTCGGTGAGCCGGCGGGCCACCTCTTCCAGGTCGGCCTCGTCACCGGCGGCGAGCTGGACGGGCTCCAGGTCGCCGAGGCCCTTGAGCTGCGGCTGGAGCAGCGAGCGGACCGGCGCGACGACCACCCGCAGCGGCCCGGTACGGCCGTGCGCGTCAGCGGCGTCCGGGTGGGCGAGGCGGCGCAGCACGGCCAGGCGGCGCCCGACCGTGTCGGAGCGGGGCGACAGCCGCTCGTGCGGCAGCGTCTCCCAGGACGGGAAGACCGCCACCTGCTCCGGCGGCAGCAGGCTGCCCAGCGCGGAGGCCAGGTCGTCGGCCTCGCGGGTGGTGGCGGTGACCGCGAGGACCGGGCGGCCCGCGCCGCCGGCCGGCTCGTCGGCGGCGACGGCTGCGACAGCGAACGGGCGCAGCGCGGCGGGGGCGGTCAGGTCGAGCCCGTCGACCTGCGCGGCACCGGAGCGCGCCAGGTCACGCGCCCGGGCCAGCCCCGGGTCGGCCAGGGCGGCGGAGAAGAGTCCGGTGAGCATCAGTGATCACTTCCAGCGGCTTCGACACACGACGACGACCCCGCGTCCAGCCGGACGGGGGGTGCACCGTTCGAGCCTATCCCCCCGCACCGACGTTCCGGGGCCGCCCGAATCTGGATCTTGACCGGCCGCGGCCGGGCGTGGTGCGGTGGGCGGATGATCGAGTATCGGACGGTCTTCGACGCCGAGGTGGTTTTCTCCAACGGTGGCGGGCTGCGCACCGACGGGTTCCGGCTGGACGTGCCGCACCCGGACGTCACCGACGACGAGGTGGCCGCGCTGCTGGTCCGGCACCTCGGGCTGCTCATGGTCGGCGAGGTACGGATCACCAACCGGACCGTCGTCGAGGAGCCGCACAAGGGCGGGCGGGGCCTCGACGTCCCGGCCTCCGGTGGGCGGAAGCTCGTCGAGCTGAGTCACGTGATCACCGAGGGCATGGTCACGCTGCCCGGCTGGCCCGGACCGTCGATCACCGACTGGCTGACCCGGGAGGAGTCCCGGGAGCGGTACGCGCCGGGTGTCGAGTTCCACGTCGCGCGGATCAACATGATCGCCAACACCGGCACGTACGTGGACACGCCGTCGCACCGCTTCGCCGACGGCCCGGACCTGACCGGGATGCCGCTGGACCGCCTCGCCGACCTGCCCGGCCTGGTGGTACGCGTGCCGGCCGGTACGCGCGCGGTGGACCGGCTGCTGCTCGCCCCGTACGACGTGGCCGGGTGCGCGGTGCTGCTGCACACCGGCTGGGACGCGCACTTCGGCACCGACGCGTACGCCGCTCCGGAGGCGCCCTACCTGACCGGTGACGGCGCGCAGTGGCTGGCCGAGGCGGGCGCGGCGCTCGTCGGCATCGACTCGATCAACATCGACGACATGACTCCGGCGGCAGCCGGTCAGCGCCCGGCGCACACCGGCCTGCTGGCCGCCGGCATCCCGATCGTGGAACACCTGACCGGTCTGGACGCGCTGCCGCCTACCGGTTTCCGGTTCACCGCCGCCCCGCCACGGGTGGCCGGCATGGGCACGTTCCCGGTCCGCGCCTTCGCCGTCGTCGACGCCTGACCCACGCCGGCGCCGGCCGGACAGCGCCGGGTGGAACGCCATGGGTGTCGAAACAGCGCGGAGACACCCATGGCCGGCGTCGTCAGTAGCGCACGGCGATCCGGCGCTCGACCGCGTCCACCCGGATCTCGCCGCCGTACGGGATGATCAGCTGCGGGTCGGTGTGGCCCAGGTCGACGTCGAAGACCACCACCGGGTCGCCGGCGTACGGGGCGAGCGCCGACAGGATCGCCTCCCGCTGGTCCTCACTCCAGGCCAGCCGCTGCGCCACGGTATGCGGCCGGTCGAAGTCCCACGCCTTGGGGCGGCCCACCACGATCGCCGGTACGGCGGCGAGCAGACCCCGCTCGCCCATGTTGCGCACGATCCGGAAGACCTCCTGCGCGGGCGGCATCTCCTCCGACGTCTCCAGCACCAGCACCGAGCCGGCCAGGTCGGCCGCGCGCGGAACGCGGTCGGCCGCCATCAGCCAGTGCAGGATCTCCAGGTTGCCGCCCCAGGTGCGGCCCCGCACCACCTCGGCCGGGCCGTGCCAGCGCCAGCCCTCGGACGGGTACATCGGCGGCTCCCCGGCCAGCGCGGCCGGGTCGCGCCAGTCGCACGGCTCGTCGCCCCACTCGGGCGCGGCGGTCAGCTCGTACCAGCCGGAGGTGAACAGCGCGGCGCGCAGCGAGTCGAGCGTGAGCGGGTGCGGCTTGCCGGAGCGCCCGAGGTGCACCAGCACCGAGCCGCCGTGGTAGCCGACGACGCCCAGCCGGTAGAGGTGGTTGAGCACGTTGGTGTTGTCCGAGTAGCCGAAGTACGGCTTCGGGTTCGCCCGCAGCACGTCGTCGTCCAGGTACGGGGTGACGGTGATCAGGTCGTCCCCGCCGACCGTCGCCAGGACGGCGGTGATCGTCGGGTCGGCGAACGCGGCGGTCAGGTCACGTGCCCGGTCGCGCGGGTCGGCGCCCATGACCCGGGTCGTCGGATACTCCACCGGTTCCAGCCCCAGCTCGTCGCGGAGCCGGCGCAGCCCCAGCTCGTACACGTGGGGGAAGAGACCCGGCAGGCCGGCGGAGGGCGACACCACCGCGACCCGGTCGCCCGGCTGCGGTTTGGCGGGGTAGACAGGCACGTTCATGGCCCGACGCTATCGGCCCGGGCCAGCGGTTTTCGCTCGACGAAACCCCACGAGCCGGACATATGCCGGCAATAGGCTGTGGCCGTGGACGACGAGCCGGAGCTGCGTACCCGGGACTGGCTGCCGCGCACGGCGGCGCTGATCCTCGGCACCCTGGCGCTGGCCAGCGCGTTCATTGCCGCCTACGTCGGCGCGCTGCACAAGCCGGACCCGCGCGACGTGCCGGTCGCCGTGGTCACGAACGACCAGCAGGCCCAGGCCGTGATGTCCGGCGTCCGCGCCCGCACAGACACGATCAAACCCGTCGGGTACGACAGCCTCGACGCCGCCTCCGACGGCCTCAACGACAGGTCGGTGTACGCGGTGCTCAGCTCCGCCCCGGACGGCGGCCTGACCCTCGCCACCGCCAGCGCCGGAGCGCCCGCCGCCAGCGAACTCGTCACCGGGGTGTTCACCGAGGCGGCCCGGCAGGCCGGGGTGCCACTTCAGGTCACCGACGACGTGCCGGTCTCCGCCGACGACCCGCGCGGCCTGGTGCCGTTCTACCTGGCCGTCGGCGTGGTGCTCGGCGGCTACCTGGCGTCCACCGCCCTCGGCATCTCGCTCGGCACCAGCCCGCGCAGCCTGCGCCGGGCCGGGCTGCGGATCGCCACGCTCGCGGTGCACGCGATCCTGCTCGGCGTCATCGGGGCGATCCTGGTCGGGCCGGTGCTGGGTGTGTTCGCCGGACACGCGGCGACGGTGGCGGTGGTCGGCGCGCTCGCCGCGTTCGCGGCCGGGATGGTCGCCGCCGCCGTGCAGGGCTGGCTCGGGCTGCTCGGCACCGGCATCGTGATCCTGCTGCTCGTGGTGCTCGGCAACCCCGGCTCCGGCGGCATCTACGCGCCCGAGTTCCTGCCGCCGTTCCTGCGCGGCATGCACCGCTGGAACGTTCCAGGCCTCGCCACCGACCTGTTCAAGTCGGCCATCTACTTCGACTGGCGCGGCGGCGGGTGGGCGTTGACCGGGTTGCTGCTCTGGGTGCTCGCCGGCCTGGCCGGTCTGCTCACCGCGACCATGTTCCGCGCCCGGCGGCGGCCGCCGCCGGGTCGGCACGCCGCCGACCGGGGCTGACCGGCGGGCCGTCCCAGAGTGCAGATCATCACGCCGTCCCCCTCCTGCCCACCGGGGGCACGCGGATACCATCCAGAGGAGTCGGACAGCGCTGTCCTTCGTCCTCGCGTAAGGAGCGCAACCGTGACCGACCAGCACGACCACGACGGCCCCGACGCCGCTCTCCGGGCCGACATCCGCCGCCTCGGCACGCTGCTCGGGCAGACCCTTGCCCGCCAGGAGGGCCGTCCGCTGCTCGACCTGGTCGAGGAGATCCGCGCCCAGGTCCGCTCCGACGTGCCGGCCGCCGCCCAGCGCCTCGCCGGGCTCGACGTCACCACCGGCACGAAGCTGGCCCGTGCCTTCTCCACCTACTTCCACCTGGCGAACATCACCGAGCAGGTGCACCGCGCGCGGGACCTGCGCCGTCGCCGCGCCACGCACGGCGGCTGGCTGGACCAGGCGGCCAAGATGATCGCCGAGCGGGGCGTACCGGCCGAGGAGATCGCCGCGGCGGCCCGGCGGCTTGCCGTACGCCCGGTCTTCACCGCCCACCCGACCGAGGCGGCCCGCCGGTCCATCCTGTCCAAGCTGCGCGCGGTCGCCGACGAGCTGGACACCGAGACCGCGAACGCGATCCTCTACGGCGCCAGCGACGAGGGCCCGGCGAACCGCCGCCTGGCCGAACTGCTCGATCTCATGTGGCAGACCGACGAGCTGCGGCTGGACCGGCCGGACCCGACCGACGAGGCGCGCAACGCCATCTACTACCTGCGGGACCTGTACGCCGAGGCCGCGCCGCAGGTCCTCGACGACCTCGCCGACACGCTGCGCACGCTCGGCGTGGAGACGTCACCGACGTCCCGCCCGCTGAGCTTCGGCACCTGGATCGGCGGCGACCGCGACGGCAACCCGTTCGTCACGCCGGTGGTCACCCGCGAGGTGCTGCGCATCCAGCACGAGCACGGCATCGCCGCCACCGAGAAGGCGATGGACGAGCTGATCACCGAGGTCAGCGTCTCCCGGCGGCTGCGCGCGGTGTCGCTCGACCTGTCCGCCAGCCTGGCCAAGGACCTCGACGCGCTACCGGAGGTGGCACCCCGGTTCCGCCGGGTGAACGCGGAGGAGCCGTACCGGCTCAAGGCGCGGTGCGTGAAGGCGAAGCTCGCCAACACCCGGGAGCGGCTGCGCGCCGACACCCCGCACGTGCCGGGGCGCGACTACCGGGGCTCGGCCGAGCTGATCGCCGACCTGGAGCTGCTGCGCGCCTCGCTGGCCCGCAACTCCGGTCAGCTCACCGCCGTGGGGCGGCTCGCCTCGACCATCCGTACGGTGTCCGCGTTCGGCCTGCACCTGGCCACCATGGACATCCGGGAGCACGCGGAGAAGCACCACGAGGTGCTGGCCCAGCTCTACGAGGCGGTCGGCGAGGTGTCCGACTACCCGGCCCTGTCCCGGCTGGAGCGCACCAAGCTGCTCGCCGACGAGCTGACCGGCCGCCGTCCGCTCTCCACCCAGGACAGCCCGCTCACCGAGTCGGCCCGCAAGACGTTCGACGTGTTCGCGGCGATCCGCGAGGCGCAGGACCGGTTCGGCCCCGAGGTCATCGAGTCGTACATCATCTCGATGACGCTCGGCGTGGACGACGTGCTCGCCGCGGTGGTGCTGGCCCGCGAGGCCGGCCTGGTGGACGTGCACTCCGGGCGGGCCCGCATCGGCATCGTGCCGCTGCTGGAGACCCCGGCCGAGCTGAACGCCGGTGGCGAACTGCTGGACGAGCTGCTGTCGCTGCCCGCGTACCGGGCGCTGGTCGCGGCGCGGGGCGACGTGCAGGAGGTGATGCTCGGCTACTCCGACTCCAACAAGGAGGCGGGCATCACCACCAGCCAGTGGTCCATCCACCGGGCGCAGCGCGCGCTGCGGGACGTGGCCGCGCGGCACGGTGTGCACCTGCGGTTGTTCCACGGCCGGGGCGGCACCGTCGGCCGGGGTGGCGGCCCCACGCACGACGCGATCCTGGCCCAGCCGTACGGCACGCTCGACGGCGCGATCAAGGTGACCGAGCAGGGCGAGGTCATCTCCGACAAGTACACGCTGCCGGCGCTGGCCCGGGAGAACCTGGAACTGACGGTGGCGGCGGTGCTCCAGGCCACGCTGCTGCACACCGCGCCCCGGCAGCCGGCCGAGATGCTGGAGCGCTGGGACGCGGCCATGGACGTCGTCTCGGAGTCGGCGTTCCGGTCGTACCGGTCGCTGGTCGAGGACCCGGACCTGCCCGCGTACTTCTGGGCCTCCACCCCGACCGAGCTGCTCGGCGCGCTGAACATCGGCTCCCGGCCGGCGAAGCGCCCGAACACCGGTGCCGGACTGTCCGGCCTGCGGGCCATCCCGTGGGTGTTCGGCTGGACGCAGACCCGGCAGATCGTGCCGGGCTGGTTCGGCGTGGGCTCCGGGCTGGCCGCCGCGCGGGCGGCCGGGCTGGCCGACGTGCTCGCCGAGATGAACCGGAACTGGCACTTCTTCCGCACGTTCCTGTCGAACGTCGAGATGATGCTGACCAAGACCGACCTGACCATCGCCCGGCGGTACGTGGAGACGCTGGTGCCGAAGAAGCTGCACCCGATCTTCGACAAGATCGAGCAGGAGTACGAGCTGACCAAGCAGGAGGTGCTGGCGGTCACCGCCTCACCGGCGCTGCTGGACAACTCCCCGGTGCTCCAGCGCACGCTCGCCGTGCGGGACACCTACCTGGAGCCGCTGCACCACCTCCAAGTGGCGTTGCTGCGGCAGTACCGCGAGTCCGGCGCGGCCGGGCGGGCGGTGGCGACCGCGCCGGGTGGGCGACGCGCCCCGAACGACGGCACGGCCCTGGAGCGGGCGCTGCTGACCACCGTCAACGGCATCGCCGCCGGCATGCGCAACACCGGCTGAGGTGTAAGGAAGGGCCCCCTCTTAACGCCTCGTGCATAAGAGGGGGCCCTTTTTAACGCATGCGCCGAGCGCGCCCGAGTGGCGCGAGTGGCGCGCTCGGACGCGCGGTCTCGGACGCGCGGCGCCGGCTAGAAGTCGCCGCCGCCGAAGTCCCCGCCGAAGTCGCCGCCGCCGAAGCCACCGAAGTCGCCGCCGCCGAAGCCACCACCACCACCGAAGTCGCCACCGGCGTCGCCGCCGCCCATGTCGCCGCCCTGGTCGCCGAAGTCCTGGCCGTCGCCGAAGCCCTCCTGGTAGCCGGCGTCGTAGCCGTACCCGGGGTCGGCGAACGCGGGCGAGAACAGCGCGTCCGCGATCAGCATGCCGCCGACCACACCGACGCCCGCCCCGAGCGCGGTCTTCCACCACGGCGTGGAGTACCAGCCGGCCGGCACCGGCCGCCCCTGGAACCGCCCACCGGGGTAGTAGTAGGGCGTCGCGTTCCCCGGCTGCGGGCCGGCCCGGAACGTCTGCCCCTGCACGTCGACCTGGCGTTCCTTGGTGAGCGCGCCGGCGCCCTGGGCGGAGGCGAGCGGCGGCAGCTCCGGGCCCGGGTCGATGCCCATCGCGGTCCGCGCCGCCCGGATGTACGCCAGCCCTTCCAGCGCGGTCTCCCGGGCCAGCCCGAACTGGCGCGGCGTGCTCGCCTGCTCCAGCTGCGAACCGGCCGCGTTGTAGCGCTCACCGGCGTCGGCGAGCGCCTGCCGGACCGCCGGGGCGTCGCCGTGCAGGTTCATGAGCTGGCCGCCGAGCCGCTCGTACCAGCGCTGCGCCTCGGCGCGGGCGTCGGCCAGCTCGTTCGACCGCCGCGACCTGCTCCCCCTTCGCCAGAACACGAACGCACCTCCGAGCAGCAGGATCAGGACCAGCCACAACGCGAACTCCATGACTCAAACGTACCCACCGGGCGCTCGTCGTACCCGTTTGGCAAGCTCTTGGCCATGAGCTTTGCGACGCTGGCCGTGGTGCTGCTCTGCCTCGCCGCGGGCGGCGCGGTGGGCTGGCTGGCCGCGCGGGCGCGCGCGGCGGCGGACATCGCCCGCCTGGAGGCGACGCTCGCCGCCACCAAGGCCGGCGAGGGGCGGCTGGAGCAGTCCATGCGGGCGCTCAGCTACGAGGCGACGGCGCAGTCCCAGGAGGCGGTTGCCCGCGCGGTCGCGCCGCTGCACGAGACGCTGCGCCGCTACGAGCAGCGGGTGGCCGAGCTGGAGCGGGACCGCGTCGACGCGTACGCCGAGCTGCGCGAGCAGGTGCGCGCCATGAGCACGGTCTCCGGCGAGCTGCGCACCGAGACCAAGCAACTGGTCGCCGCGCTGCGCGCGCCGCAGGTGCGGGGCCGCTGGGGCGAGCACCAGCTCCGCCGGATCGTCGAGGCCGCCGGCATGCTGGAGCACTGCGACTTCAGCGAGCAGGTCACCGCCGCGACCGACCACCAGGGGGTACGCCCCGACCTGGTGGTACGCCTGCACGGCGGCCGGACGGTGGTGGTGGACGCCAAGGCGCCGTTCGACGCGTACCTGACCGCGATGGAGGCGCGCGACGAGCGCGGGCGCGACACCCACCTGGACGCGCACGCCCGGCACCTGCGCGCGCACGTGGACGCCCTGGCCGCCAAGTCCTACTGGTCGGCGTTCGACCAGACACCCGAGTTCGTGGTGTTGTTCGTGCCGGCGGACCCGTTCCTCGACGTGGCGCTGCAACGCGACCCGTCCCTGTTGGAGCACGCGTTCGCCCGCAACGTGGTGCTCGCCACCCCGGCCACTCTGGTGGCGCTGCTGCGCACGGTCGCCTACTCGTGGCGGCAGGAGGCGCTGGCGCGCAACGCGGCCACCGTCCACTCGCTGGCCCGCGAGCTGTACGCACGGCTGTCCACACTGGGTGACCACGTCGGCAAGCTCGGCAGTTCGCTGAGCGGGGCGGTGACGGCGTACAACAGGGCGGTGGGGTCGCTGGAGGCGCGAGTGCTGGTCAGCGCCCGCAAGCTGGCCGAGCTGGGTGTCTCCGACGACGAGCTGGCCACCCCGGCGCAGGTCGAGCTGGCGCCGAGGCAGCCGCAGGCACCAGAGCTGCTGGGGACGCCGTCCACATCGTCCGAGAGGTCGGCAGGCGTCGACATCTAGCACGGCACGCGCGATGACGTAGGCCGATCCGTATCACGGACTGATCACAAACCCAGGCCGAGTAGTGACACCTGCCGTCGTGACACGCAGGATCACCGTCACACGTGCCCTGCCCCTCGAGGGCCCTGTTCTCTGGAGGAAGAGAACGTTGAGTAGACCCCGCACGCGCAGCCGGCGACCGTCCGCCGCGCTCCTGGCCTCGGTCCTCGCGGCCGGCGCTCTGACCGTCGGAGGTGGCGCCGGTACCGCGAGCGCCGCCCCGGCCCCCCAACCCTCGCAGCCGACCGCCGCGAAGGCACTGGGCGCACACGACGCCAAGCTGCTCGACGAGGCCGAGGCGAAGAACGCGCCGACCGTCACGATGATCGTCGCGGCCAAGAAGGGCTCGACCAAGAAGGTCGTCGACGGCCTGACCGCCCTGGGCGCCACCGTCAGCCAGCGGTACGACCAGATCGGCTACGTGCTGGCCCAGGTACCGACCGCGAAGGCGCTCAAGGCCGCCACGCTGCCCGGTGTCGCCGCCGTCGACCTGGACGAGACCATCAAGCTCCCCGACCCGGCCCCGGAGGCGGCCCCGAAGGGCGCCAAGACCGCCGCGCAGGCCCAGACGCTGGCCGGGCCGGGCGGCGACACCGGTGCGGTGAACCCGTACATGCCGACGAACGAGACCGGCGCGGAGTCCTTCAAGGCCGCGAACCCGCAGTGGGACGGCCGCGGCGTCACCATCGGCATCATGGACTCCGGTGTGGACCTCGATCACCCGGCGCTGCAGCAGACCACCACCGGCGAGCGCAAGATCGTCGACTGGGTGACCGCCACCGACCCGCTGGAGGACGCGTCCTGGCGGCCGATGCTGACCGAGGTCAGCGGCCCGACGTTCACCACCTCGCTCGGCACCTGGACGGCGCCGGCCGGCAACTACCGGTTCAACGTGTTCCGCGAGAACATCACCGCGAACAGCGACGCGCGGGGTGACCTCAACCGCGACGGGGACACCACCGACTTCTGGGGCGTGCTCTACAGCCCCACCACCGGTGACGTCCGCGTCGACGCGAACCAGAACAACGACTTCACCGACGACGAGGTGATGCGGCCGTACAAGGAGAAGTTCCAGGTCGGCCACTTCGGCACGGACAACCCGGCCACCGCCGTACGGGAGCAGATCCCGTTCGTGGTCGAGTACCGGCGCAACGTGAACACCGCCCCGGTCGGCGGCCCCGGCCTGGTCGACTACGTCAACATCGGCATCGTCGAGAGCACCCACGGCACCCACGTCGCCGGCATCACCGCCGCAAACGACATGCTCGGCAACAGCGCCTTCGACGGCGCCGCCCCGGGTGCCAAGCTGGTCTCCGCCCGCGCCTGCTCCTGGGGTGGCGGCTGTACCGCGGCGGCGCTCACCACCGGCATGGCCGACCTGGTGATCAACCGCAAGGTCGACGTGGTGAACATGTCGATCGGAGGCCTGCCCGCGCTCAACGACGGCTCGAACGCCCGCGCGGTCCTCTACAACGACCTGATCAACACCTACGGCGTGCAGCTGTTCATCTCGGCCGGCAACTCCGGCCCGGGTCTGAACACCGTCGGCGACCCGTCGGTCGCCACCGACGTGGTCAGCGTCGCGGCGAGCATCAGCAAGGACACCTGGCTGGCCAACTACGGCTCGGTGGTCCGCAAGGACAACGCGCTGTTCAACTTCTCCTCGCGCGGCCCGCGTGAGGACGGCGGCTTCAAGCCGAACGTCGCCGCTCCGGGCTCGGCCATCTCCACCGCGCCGACCTGGCAGCCGGGCAACCCGGTGCCGGAGGCGGGCTACCCGCTGCCCCCGGGCTACCAGATGCTCAACGGCACCTCGATGGCCGCCCCGCAGGCCACCGGCGCCGCCGCGCTGCTGCTGTCGGCCGCCAAGGCGACCGGCAAGGGCGTCACCCCGGCCGCGCTGCGCCGGGCCGTCTACACCTCGGCCCAGCCGATCGCGGATGTCCCGACGTACGCGCAGGGCTACGGCATGTTCGACGTGCCGGGCGCGTGGAGCCTGCTCGCCAAGGGCGTGCCGACCCGCACCTACACCTCCGAGGCGCCGGTCTGCACCGAACTGTCGCCGAACCTGACCCGCTACGACCGGGCCTCCGGCACGTTCGTGCCGAACCCGAACGTCGGCACCGGCCTCTACAACCGCTGCGCCGCCGACCGCGGTGGCCAGAAGGTCAAGGAGAGCCGCCACTACGAGGTGAAGCTGACCCGCACCAGCGGCCCGAACAAGGGCATCAAGCACGAGGTCGCGTTCCGCGGCAACGACGGCACCTACAGCGCCCCCAAGGTGGTCTGGCTGCCGCTGAACAAGACCGTCACGGTCAAGGTGAAGGCCAAGCCGATGACGGCCGGCGCCCACGGCGCCATCATGACCGTCGACGACCCGGCCACCAATGTGGTCGACTTCGAGGTCGCCACCGTCGTGGTCGCCTCGAACCCGGTGTCCGCTCCGGCGTACTCCTTCTCGGTCGACGGCTCGGTCGAGCGGAACGGCTTCCGGTCGTACTTCGTGACCGTCCCGCCGGGTGCGGGTGCGCTCCAGGTCAACCTGTCCGGCATCGCGACCGGCTCGCAGACCCGCTTCATCGCCATCAACCCGTACGGCGTGCCGGTCGAGAGCACCGCCAGCACCGCCTGCTACACCAACTTCTCCGACGCCGCGGTCTGCAAGCCGCAGGAGCGGGACTACCAGAACCCGCTGCCGGGCGTGTGGGAGATCGAGGTGGAGGCGCGTCGCACCTCGCCGGCGTTGGACAACCCGTTCCGGCTGCAGGCCCGCGTGCAGGGCGTCAAGGTGGAGCCCGCAGTGGTCCAGCTCCCGTCGGTCACCGCGGGCACCCCGGCCTCGGTGAGCTGGAAGCTGACCAACACGTTCGGCCCGGTCCAGGTGACCGGCGTCGGCGGTCCGCTGGCGAGCGCCCGGGCCGAGCGGCCCAGCATCACCGAGGGCGCCACCCAGGAGTACGTGGTGGAGGTGCCCGAGGGCGCCACCTCGTTCACCGCCCGGATCGGCAACCCGTCCGACCTGAGCGCCGACCTGGACCTGACCGTCTTCCGCGGCACCACCCAGGTGGGCCAGTCGGCCGACGGTGACTCGGAGGAGGCGGTCACGCTGACCAACCCGACGCCGGGCACCTACCGGGTCGTGATCGACGGTTACTCGATGAGCGACCCGAGCACCGCGTACGACTACCGGGACTCGTTCGCGTCCCCGGCGCTGGGCACGCTCTCCGCGCCGTCCACGCCGCTGTCCCTGGCGTACGGCGCCACCGCCACCCTGACCGGTGCGGTGACCGCCCTGTCCACCCCGGCCGCCGGCCGGGAGCTGTACGGCGACATGGCCGTGACCACCACCGAGGGCGCGGTCGTCGGCCGCGGTTCGGTCGAGGTCCTCGCGGTCAACTGAGCCGCTGACACGACGGAGCCCCGTCCCCTCTCGCAGGGGGCGGGGCTCCGTCGTGTCGTCAGGCGCGCCGGGCGGACTCGACCACGAACGGGGTGCCCTGCTGGCAGGTGGTCATCATGCCCGGCTCGGGGCGGCCGGTGACCTCGACCCGGGCGCCGGCCTTGAGCACGTCGCGCGGGCCGCCGACCAGCAGGTGACCGTCGAGCAGCAGGCAGTTCGGCTCCACGCCGGCCTGCACGGTGCCGCTGATGACGGTCCCGCCGACACCCGGCGGCGTCGATGGGCCGCCCTTCCAGGAGGGGTCCGGGCGGGTCGTCGGGCTGGTGCCGGGGTCGGGCTGGCTGGTCACCGGGGCGGCTCCCGTCGTACTCGGGCTCGGGCTCGGGCTGGAATCGGCGGACCCGTCGCCGGGCGCGGCGCAGGCGGTCAGCGCGAGGCCGGCGAGCAGTGCGACGAGCACCGTACGAGGAGTCTTCATGATCGGTTGGACGCGGCGGGCGGCCGATCCGTTCCCGGTCAGCCGCGCGCCGCGGCGGCGGCCTTCATGTCGCGCTTGAGTTCCTGCGGCAGCGAGAACGTCAGCCGCTCGTCCGCCGTGGTGATCTCCTCGACGTCGCCGAAGCCGCGCTCGCCCAGGTGCGCGAGCACCTGCTGGACCAGCTCGTCGGGCACGCTCGCGCCGGAGGTCACACCCACGGTGCGGGCGCCGGCCAGCCAGGCGTCCTCGATCTCGTGCGCGAAGTCGACCAGGTAGCCGGCGCGGGCGCCGGCGTCCAGCGCCACCTCGACCAGCCGGACCGAGTTCGAGGAGTTGCGCGAGCCGACCACGATCACCACGTCGCACTCCGGGGCGATCTCCTTGACCACGTGCTGGCGGTTGGAGGTGGCGTAGCAGATGTCGTCGCTGGGCGGCGACTGGAGCAGCGGCAGGCGCTTCTTGAGCCGGGCCACGGTCTCCAGCGTCTCGTCCACGGACAGCGTGGTCTGGGACAGCCAGACCACCTTCTCCGGGTCGCGCACGGTGACCTTGTCGACCCCGTCCGGGCCGTCGACGAGCTGGATGTGGGCGGGCGCCTCACCGGCGGTGCCGATGACCTCCTCGTGCCCCTCGTGGCCGATGAGCAGGATGTCGTAGTCCTGCGCGGCGAAGCGGCGGGCCTCGTGGTGCACCTTCGTGACCAGCGGGCAGGTGGCGTCGATCGCCCGCAGCGAACGCTGCTTGGCCTGCTCGTAGACCTCGGGGGCCACGCCGTGGGCGGAGAAGATGACTGTGGCGCCCTCCGGCACCTCCTCGTTCTCCTCCACGAAGATCGCGCCCTGGGCCTCCAGCGTGCGCACCACGTGCTTGTTGTGCACGATCTGCTTGCGCACGTAGATCGGGGCGCCGTAGAGCTTCAGCGCCTCCTCGACGGTCTGCACCGCCCGGTCCACCCCCGCGCAGTAGCCGCGGGGGTTGGCCAGGAGCACGCGCTTGCCGGTCCGGGGAGTCGTCTCAGCGTCAGTCACAGGCCCATCGTACGTGCCGCTCTCCCGCGCGGCAGCGGCCGCGAGGCGCACGCGGGCGCTGTCGGTGCCGGGTCGTAGGGTGGGCGGGTGAGCGCGGGAGAAGACGGCCGAGGGGCGCCGGACGGACGGAGCACGGCCGAGGAGCCGTGGCCGGTCCGGGTGGTCAGCCAGAAGGTCGGCGCCTGGATCGCCCGCCTGGGCTGGGTGTGGGTCGACGGCCAGGTGGCGCAGATCAGCCGCCGCCCCGGCGCGAGCACCGTCTTCCTCACGCTGCGTGATCCGTCGGCCGATCTCAGCCTCACCGTCACCACCAACCGGGACGTGCTGGACGCGGGCGCGCCGGAGCTGCGCGAGGGCGCCCGGGTGGTGCTGCACGCCAAGCCCGAGTTCTACGCGGCCCGGGGCACGCTGAGCCTGCGGGCCGACGAGATCCGCCAGGTCGGCCTCGGTGAGCTGCTGGCCCGGCTGGAGAAGCTCAAGAAGCTGCTCGCCGCCGAGGGCCTGTTCGACAGGGCCCGCAAGCGGCGGCTGCCGTTCCTGCCGGGCCGGGTCGGCCTGATCACCGGCCGCGCCTCGGCGGCCGAGCGGGACGTGCTGACGAACGCCCGCCGCCGCTGGCCCGCCGTCGACTTCCGCACGATCAACGTGGCGGTGCAGGGGGCGAGCGCGGTGCCGGACATCGTCGGCGCGCTCAAGGTGCTCGACGCCGACCCGGCCGTCGACGTGATCGTCATCGCCCGGGGCGGCGGCGGCATCGAGGATCTCCTGCCCTTCTCCGACGAGGCGCTGTGCCGGGCGGTGTTCGCCTGCCGCACGCCTGTGGTCAGCGCGATCGGTCACGAGACGGACGCGCCGCTGCTCGACTACGTGGCCGACGTGCGCGCCTCCACCCCCACCGACGCGGCCAAGCGCATCGTGCCGGACCTGACCGAGGAGACCCGGCTGATCGGGCAGGCCCGGTCCCGCCTGGAACGGGCCGTTCGTCACCTGGTCGACCGGGAACAGCACCGGATCGACCTGCTGCGCTCCCGTCCGGTCCTGGCCCGCCCGCAGGTGATGGTCGAACAGCGGGCGGTGGACGTGTCAGCGCTGCGCGACCGCGCCGGCCGCACCCTTGAGCACCGGCTGCGGGGCGCCACCGACGACCTGCGGCACACGCTGGCCCGGCTGCGCGCGCTGTCCCCGGCGGCGACGATGGAGCGCGGCTACGCGATCGTGCAGCGCGCCGACGGCCATGTCGTCCGCGCGGCCACCGAGGTGGCGAAGGGCGATGCACTGCGGGTACGCCTCGCCGAGGGCGAGCTGACCGCCACCGTCGACGGCTGAGGGAAGAGGAACGATGACCGGGACGAAGCAGGACGAACAGCTCAGCTACGAGCAGGCCCGCGCCGAGTTGGCCTCGGTGGTGGAGCGGCTGGAGGCGGGTGGCACCTCGCTGGAGGAGTCGCTGGCCCTCTGGGAGCGCGGCGAACAGCTCGCCGGGGTGTGCCAGCGCTGGCTGGACGGCGCTCGCGCCCGCATCGACGCCGCCCGCCAGCGCGCCGAGGACTGACCCGAAAACGAATCCTGGGCAGTTCCCGCTCGGCGCGGGAACTGCCCAGGTCTCGGGGAGCGGTGGGTCAGTTGAACAGGCCGTACAGCTCGGCGGGCGCCTCGACGACCTGGTCGGCCGAGGGCTTCTGGGCCGGGGCCGCGTTGCCGTAGTCGGTGTAGGTGATCTTCAGGTCCTGTGCGGCGCTCTGGCCGGCGGCCGGGATCTTGAGCACCATCTCGCTGAGCCGGCCCTGCGTGTCGACCTTGGCGGTGAACGGCACCGACTGGGCCTGCGCCCCGAGCGCGGTGATCACGGCCGGGTCGAGCGAGCCCGCCTGGGCGGCCTTCGACACGTCGACGGTGCCCTCGTACGCGCCCTCGCCGGTCTGCCGCACCTCGGTGATGCCCTGGGTGAGCACGGCGCTGCCAGCCGGGTCGAGCTTCTCGAAGTCGAAGCCGAGCGCCCGGTTGCCCTTGATCCGGTTCTGGTCGAGGTGGTGGTACTTGCCGGTGTTGAGGTTCTTCACGCCGGGGATCTGCGCGGCGGCGGTGCCGCCGAGTTCCAGCTTGACCCAGCTGTCCGGCTTGGCGTGGATCAGGTCCAGCTTCATCATCAGGTCCGACGACGGGTCGCCGATGGTCATCCGCATGTCGGCGCTCTGGCTCGGCTCGTGCACCTGCCCTTCGGCGGTGGAGCCCGCGCCGGTCATGGTGAACTTGAAGTTCCCCTCGCGGATCGCGTTGGTGGAGTCGAGCAGGGCCTGCTTGGCCGCGCTGCTGGACGCCGTGGCGCTCGGTGCGACGCTGCCGGAGGCGCTCGGGGTCGCGGAGGCGTCGGACGTCGTCCCGTTGCCGTTGCAGGCCGCCAGGCCGGGAATGAGCAGCGCCGCGGCGAACGCGGTGGCGCTGAAGCGTCGTATCTTCACGTCAACCTCTCCAGGTGGGTCGTCCGGGCTCGATGTCCCTTCTGTTCCCGGAAGCGGCCTTCCGCAATCCCGCGTCACCCGGAGGGAGGACTCAGCGCAGCGACGTGGCGAGCTTGCGCAGCTCCGTCTCGCCCGCGTCGCCGACGACGATCACGGTGCGGTTCGGCTCCAGCAGGACGAGCGCCTGCTCGTTGCCGCGCGCGGTGTAGCGCTGCCAGCTCAGCCCGCCGGGCAGGTCGGCCGCGCCCTGCGGCTGTCCCTCGGTCAGCTCGGCCGGCAGCAGCTTCTCCGCCGGGACGTTGCTCTCCACGAGCTGGGCACCCCGGCCCTCCGGGGTCACGTAGCCGATGCGCAGCGTGGAGCCGTCCGCCTCGGTCCGGAACCGGGCGTTCACCGTACGCCAGTCGTCGCCCAGCCCGGTCGGCTCGCTGACCGGGAAGGCGTTCGCGGAGCGGGCCTGCTCCAGCGCGGGCGCCGGGTCGACGGTGACCGGCGAGTCGCCGCCGAGGAAGCCCCGGTAGAAGGCGAGCAGCAGCGCGATCGGGACCAGCAGGATCAGCAGCGACAGCGCCATGTCCTTCGGCGACCGCTCGGACCGGGCCTTGCCCCCCGCCGGACCAGCCACGGGCGCACCCGCTGCCGGTGTCACAGCCGCGGGCTCGCCGGGCGCGGGTGCCACAGCCGCGGGCTCGCCCAGCGCGGGCTGGCCCTCCGGCGGGGTGGCGTCGGTCGGTGTGCGGTCGGCAGGCTGTGCGGCTTCCACCCGGCCATTGTGGCAGCCCACCGGGGGACGTGATCCTGGCCTCCTCCGCCCCGCCGGGACGGCGAACCTGAGATCGTGTGAGGATCAGCGACAAACCGGCGGTGGTGACCGCCGGTCCCACCCCGCAACGTCGCGAGGAGGCCGCCATGACAACCACCAGTACGCGGACGCCCCAGGATCTCGACCGCAACCTCGCCCTCGATCTGGTCCGGGTCACCGAGGCCGCGGCGATGGCCGCCGGCCGCTGGGTCGGCCGGGGCGACAAGGAAGGCGGCGACGGCGCAGCTGTCGACGCCATGCGAAAGCTGATCAACTCGATCCCGATGCGTGGCGTCGTGGTGATCGGCGAGGGCGAGAAGGACAACGCCCCGATGCTGTTCAACGGCGAGGAGGTCGGCGACGGGACCGGCCCCGAGGTGGACGTGGCGGTCGACCCGATCGACGGCACCACGCTGATGAGCAAGGGCATGCCGAACGCGCTGGCGGTGCTCGCGGTGGCCGAGCGCGGCGCGATGTTCGACCCGAGCGCCGTCTTCTACATGGAGAAGCTGGCCGTCGGCCCGATGTACGCCGACGTGGTGGACATCAACGCCGGGGTGGCCGAGAACATCAACCGGATCGCCAAGGTCAAGGGCACCGACGCCGCCGAGGTGACCGTGTGCGTGCTGGACCGCTCGCGCCACGACGACCTGGTGAAGCAGATCCGGCGTACCGGCGCCGGGATCCGGTTCATCTCCGACGGCGACATCGCCGGCGCCATCGCGGCGGCGCGTGGCGAGTCGGACGTGGACGTGCTGATGGGCATCGGCGGCACCCCGGAGGGCATCACGGCGGCGTGCGCGCTCAAGTGCATGGGCGGCATGATGCAGGCCAAGCTCTGGCCGAAGGACTCCGACGAGCGCCGCAAGGCGCTGGACGCCGGGCACGACCTGGACCGGGTGCTGTTCACCGACGACCTGGTCACCGGCGACAACTGCTTCTTCGTGGCCACCGGCGTCACCTCGGGTGACCTGCTGCGCGGCGTGCGGTACCGCTCCGGTGGGGCGTACACGCAGTCGATCGTGATGCGTTCCAAGAGCGGCACGATCCGGGTGATCGACTCGTACCACCGGCTGGAGAAGCTCGCCCTCTACTCGGCCGTCGACTTCGACGGCCGACCGCTGGCCGAGCAGGAGTGAGCAGAGCCGGGACGGCGGCACCACCGGCACCGCCGACGCTGTCGACCGGACGACGTGTCGCAGGTGTCGGGCTGGCCACCGCCTCGGGCGTGATGGTCGCCGTCCAGTCCCGGATCAACGGCGAGCTGGGCGTACGCCTGGCCGACGGAATCGCCGCGGCGGTGGTCTCGTTCGGCGTGGGCCTGCTGATCCTGCTGGTGCTGGTCCCCGCCACCCCCGGTGGCCGGCGGGGACTGGCCGCCCTGCGCGGCGCGCTGCGCGCCGGCACGCTGCGGCCGTGGCAGTGCCTGGGCGGCGTGTGCGGCGCGTTCCTGGTCGCGACGCAGGGGCTGACCATCGGCACGCTCGGCGTGGCGGTCTTCACCGTCGCGGTGGTGGCCGGGCAGTCCGGCAGCAGCCTGCTCGTCGACCGGGCCGGCATCGGCCCGACCGGCCGGCAGCCGGTCACCCCGAACCGGCTGATCGGCGCGGTGCTCACCGTGCTCGCGGTCCTGCTGGCGGTGGGCGACCGGCTCGGCGACCCGAAAGCGCTGGTGCTGGCCGTGCTGCCGCTGGCGGCCGGGGTGGGCATCGCCTGGCAGCAGGCGGTGAACGGGAGGGTCCGGGCGGCGGCGGGCAGCGCCATGACGGCCACGCTGGTGAACTTCACAGTGGGCACCGCGGCGCTGCTGCTCACGTTCGCTGTCGACCTGGCGGTACGCGGCCGGCCGGCCGGCGCTTTCCCGGCCGAGCCGTGGCTGTATCTCGGCGGCCCGATCGGCATCGTGTTCATCGCGCTGGCCGCCGCCCTCGTCCGGTTCACCGGGGTGCTGCTGCTCGGCCTGGCGACCATCGCCGGGCAGATCGTCGGCGCGGTGCTGCTGGACCTGGCGCTGCCGACCGCCGCCTCGCACCCCGGGCTGGACACGCTGCTCGGCGCGGCGCTGACCCTCGTCGCCGTGCTCGTCGCCGCCTTCGGCCCGACCCGTCCCCGCACCTAGCGGGCGGCGGCGGGCGCGGCGGCGCGCAGGCCGGTGACCATCTCGTCGACCACCCGGTCCAGCGGCGTCCCCTCGATCCCGAACGTCTCGGTGGCCGCGGTGGAGTCCATCACGAACGGCCCGGCGAACTGGTGCGCGGTCTCCCGGATCTCCTTGGCGAACGGGTCGGCGAGGCCGCCGAGCCAGAGCACCGGGTAGGGCATCCGGGTCAGCCGGGGTGCCGGCGCCCCGGCCCGCTCCGCCGCCCGGTGGGCGAGCGCCCGCATGGACATCGGGGGCGCGCTGGGCACGTGCCAGGCCCGTCCCCAGGCCCGCGGGTCGGCGGCGACCGCGACGAGGGTACGGGCGACGTCCCCGACGTACGTCCAGGTGTGCGGCGCGTCCCAGGCCACCGGCAGGAACACCCGCTGCCCGGCGAGCACCTTGGGCAGCACCATCATGGGCAGCGAGTTGCCGCCGAGGCCGATGTAGTCGGAGCCGCGTACCTCGGTGATCCGGGCCCGGCCGGCGCGGTGGGCGGCCAGGGCGTCGGCCCACATCCGGTTGCGGACCCGGCCCTTGACGCCGGTGGCGGCGAGCGGGGTCGCCTCGGTCATCGGGGCGTCGACCGGGCCGTACCCGTAGAGGTTGCCGACTGTCGCCAGCACGGCGCCGCTGCGTTCGGCGGCGGTGAGCAGGGCGGCGGCCAGCGGCGGCCAGTCCGTCTGCCACCTGTGGTATTCCGGGTTGGCGCAGTTGTAGAGCGCGTCCGCGCCCTCGGTGTGCGCGGTGAGCCGGTCCGCGTCGGCGGCGTCGGCGGCCACCCGCTCGATCGCCGCGTGCTCGGGGCCGGTGCCGCGCCGGGTGACCATCCGCACGCGCTCGCCGCGCTCGGCGAGGAGGCGGGCGGTGGCGGTGCCGACGGGGCCGGCGCCGACGATCACGTGCAGTGTCATGACAGGTCCACCTTCGCTGAAGCAGTAATCCGAATCGAGAGCACCGCTCTCGCAACAGAGCATGACTTACGCGGCGGCCCACGTCAAGAGCAGTGCTCTCTCTTTTGATTGCCGCTCTCTCCATGGCAGAGTGGAGACATGGTCGCTCCCTCGCTCCGCGCCCGGGTCCGCGCCGGGATGATCGAAGAGATCAAGACGGTCGCCCGCCGCCACCTGGACACCGACGGCGCGAACCTGTCCCTGCGCGCGGTCGCCCGGGACCTCGGCATGGTGTCCTCGGCGATCTACCGCTACTTCCCCAGCCGCGACGACCTGCTCACCGCGCTGATCCTGGAGGCGTACGACGCGCTCGGTGACGCCGTGGAGGCGGCCGACGCCGCCGCCGACCAGGCCGACCTGCGCGGACGCTGGCTCGCCGCCTGCCGGGCCGCCCGCGCGTGGGCGCTCGCCCACCCCGCCGAGTACGCGCTGCTCTACGGCAGCCCGGTGCCCGGGTACGCGGCCCCCGACGACACCGTCGCGCCGGCCCAGCGCCCACCGGTGACCCTGGTCGGCATCCTGCGCGACGGGCTGGCGTCCGGCCGGCTCGCCCCGCCCGACGAGGATCTGCCCGAGCCGCTGCGCGGCGACGTGGCCGAACTGGTCGGCCTGCTCGGCATGGACGTGCCGCCCGCCCTGCTGGCCCGTGGCATGGCCGGCTGGACCCAGTTGTTCGGGCTGATCAGCTTCGAGCTGTTCGGCCGGATCAACCGGGCGCTGCCGCACCGCGACGAGTACTTCGACCACCAGATCGGACTGATGGCGGACCTGGTCGGCCTGCCCTGACGCCGGTCGGCGTCAGGTGCCGTCGGAGGAGTGGCCGGGGAACAGGTGCGCGGCCGGGTCGATGACGACGGCCGCGTTGTTCACGGCGGTGGCGGCCTCGCCGAAGCCGGTCGCGATCAGGCGGACCTTGCCCGGGTACTCGGTGATGTCCCCGGCCGCGAACACCCGGGGCAGGTTGGTGGCCATCGCGCTGTCCACCACGATGTGCCGCCGGTCGAGGTTCAGCCCCCACTCGGCGAGCGGGCCGAGGTCGGCGGTGAAGCCGAGCGCCGCCACCACCGTGTCCACCGGAAGCGTCTCCACCTCGCCGCCGCGTACGGTCAGCTCGGCGCCGGTGACCGTCTCCTCGCCGTACAGCCGGCTCACCTCGGCGTTCACCACGATCCGCACCGGCAGGGCGCGGACGCGCTCGATGGTGGCGGCGTGTGCCCGGAAGCGGTCCCGCCGGTGCACGAGCGTCACCGACCGGGCCAGCGGGGCGAGCGTGGCGGCCCAGTCGAAAGCCGAGTCGCCGCCGCCGACGATGAGCACGTGCCTGTCGGTCAGCTCGGCCGGCTGCGGCACGAAGTAGACGATCCCGCCGCCGGTGAAGCTCTCCGCGACCGGCAGCGGCCGGGGCGTGAAGCTGCCGAGCCCGCCGGTGACCAGCACCGCGCCGCAGGTGAGCTGCTCACCGCCGGCCAGGCCGAGCACCGGCCGGCCGTCGAGGTAGGACAGCTTCTCCGCGCGTACGCCGAGGCGGTAGTCGGGGTGGAACGGCGCGGCCTGGGCGACCAGGTTCGTGACCAGCTCACGGCCCTTGATCGCGGGGAAGCCGGCGACGTCGAGGATCAGCTTCTCCGGGTACATCGCGGTGACCTGGCCGCCCGGCTCGGGCAGCGCGTCGATCACCGACACGGAGAGTCCACGGAAACCGGCGTAGTAGGCGGCGAAGAGCCCGGCGGGACCGGCCCCGATCACGGCGACATCGACCTCGCGCATGGCGTACCGTCACTTTCCGCTTCGGATCACCCCGTGCTGATGCGGAAACGGTAGGCGGGCGGGTGGCCGCGGGCAAGCACGTCCCGCGCTTCGATCAACGCGCCGTCAGGGCAGCGTCATCCTCGGTGAGCCGAGACGGTCGGACTCGCCGGCGTCGTTGCGGCGCCGGAACAGGATCGCCGCGACCACGCCACCGAGCAGCCCGAACAGGTGCCCCTGCCACGAGATGCGCTCGTCGGTGGGGAGGATGCCGAGCAGCTGCCAGCCGTAGAGCAACCCGACCAGCAGGCCGACGGCGAAGTTCCACCAGCTGCGCTCCACCACGCCCCGGGTGAGCAGGATGCCGAGGTATCCGAAGATCACGCCGCTGGCGCCGACCACCACCGAGTTGGGTGAGCCGGTGAACCAGACGCCCAGACCGCTGACCAGGATGATCAC
Source organism: Micromonospora sp. NPDC048887 (assembly GCF_040649715.1). Classification (NCBI taxonomy): domain Bacteria; kingdom Bacillati; phylum Actinomycetota; class Actinomycetes; order Micromonosporales; family Micromonosporaceae; genus Micromonospora; species Micromonospora sp. NPDC048887. The sequence continues at coordinate 110,678 of NZ_JBEZGA010000008.1, forward strand.
CCCGGTGGACCAGAGGAACCGGCGGGTGCCCGCGGCCAGCACGAACGTGCCGAGCAGGATCAGCGGGATGCTGTTGCTGTAGAGGTGGTTCCACCCGGCGTGCAGGAACGGCGAGAAGAAGACGCCGTCCAGGCCCTGGAGCCGCTGCGGGATGATGCCGGCGGTGTAGTCGAGGCCGAGTCGCAGGCCGACGTCGAGCGCCTCGATGAGGAACAGCACCGGCACGACCGCGCACATGGCGACGAAGGCCCGGCCGAGCGCCGCGTAGAACGCGTCGGTGCCGAACCGATGGGGGTCGCCGCTGGGGCCGCCGTGCCAGGTCACCTACCAAGAGCTATCAGCAAATGCGGCGGGCCGCCAGTCGGGCGGCGGCACGACGACGGCGGGACACCCGGGTCTGCCGGTGTGTCCCGCCGTCGTGGTGATGTCAGTACCAGCCCGAACTCTGCGACTTCTGCCAGGCGCCGCAGGGGGTGTCGTACCGGCCCTTGATGTAGCCGAGACCCCAGGTGATCTGGGTCGCCGGGTTGGTCTTCCAGTCGTCGGCCACCGAGGCCATCTTGCTGCCCGGCACGGCCTGCGGGATCCCGTACGCCCCCGAGGAGCTGTTGGAGGCCTTCGGGTTCCAGCCGCTCTCCTTGGTCCAGAGCTTGTCCAGGCAGGGGAACTGGTCGATGCCGAAGCCCTTGTCGAGCATGATGGCGCAACCGACCTTCCGGTTGCCGCTGTACTCCGCGCACGAGGACGGGATCGGGCCGCTGTACGGCTTGACCTTCGCCTCCTTCTCGGCCGCCTCCGCGGCGTCCCGCTCCTTCTTGCGGGACGCGGCGGCCGCCTCGGCCTTCCTGGCCCGCTCGGCGGCCTCCTTCGCCGCCGCGGCGGCACGCAGCTTCGCCTGGTACTCGGCGGCACGCTTGCGCGACGAGTCCACGCGGTGGTCGGACAGCCGCTCACGCTGGTACGCGTGCTCCGCCTGGTCGACCTCCAGGCCGACCTGTGCGGTCAGGCCCTGCTGCTGGGTCTGTCGATCCTCGCCCAGGTAGAAGCCGCCTGCGACGCCCACGGAGAGCAGTGCGACAGCGGCCGTACGGGCGCCGAACCGGCTCCACAGCCGACTCACGAAGTTTCCCTTCGTCGGGGGCAGGGACACGGCACACGTGGGCCACGGTCGGGTCACGCCGGGTGCCGTGAGCGCACCGGTACCGGTGTGACTCCGGGCCGTGTCCGGCGCTGGAGTGGTAGGTGACGCTCGATGGACACCATCGCGCACGGTGAGGCCGGTGGGAAATGGCCAGGCCGAAAAGTGATCTGCGTCACCCCTAATATCGGGATGAAATAGTGCAAATGCGGCACTCAGCCCGGGATGTCCTCCAGCAGATCGGTGACCATGGCGGCGATCGGAGAACGCTCCGATCGGCTGAGCGTGACGTGCGCGAAGAGGGGATGCCCCTTCAGCGCCTCGATCACCGCGGTCACCCCGTCGTGCCGGCCGACCCGCAGATTGTCCCGCTGGGCCACGTCGTGGGTGAGCACCACCCTCGACCCCTGACCGATCCGGGACAGCACGGTGAGCAGGACGCCCCGCTCCAGCGACTGCGCCTCGTCCACGATGACGAACGCGTCGTGCAGGCTGCGGCCGCGGATGTGGGTCAGCGGCAGCACCTCGAGCAGCCCGCGCGAGGTGACCTCCTCCAGCACGTTCTCGTGCACCACCGAGCCGAGCGTGTCGAAGACGGCCTGCGCCCACGGCGACATCTTCTCCGACTCCGACCCGGGCAGGTAGCCCAGTTCCTGACCGCCGACCGCGTACAGGGGACGGAACACGATCACCTTCTTGTGCCGGCGTCGCTCCATCACCGCCTCCAGGCCGGCGCAGAGCGCCAGCGCGGACTTGCCGGTGCCGGCCCGCCCACCGAGCGACACGATGCCGATCGACTCGTCCAGCAGCAGGTCGAGCGCGATCCGCTGCTCCGCCGAGCGCCCGTGCACGCCGAACGCCTCCCGGTCGCCCCGGACCAGCCGGATTGTCTTGTCCGGCAGCACCCGGCCCAGCGCCGAGCCCCGGCCCGAGTGCAGCACCAGGCCGGTGTGGCAGGGCAGTCCCGCCGCCACGTCGACGTCGAGCGCCTCGCCCGCGTACAGCCGGCCGATCTCCTCCTCGGCCAGATCCAGCTCGGCCATCCCGGTCCAGGTCGGATCGCTGGCCTGGCCGTGCCGGTACTCGTCGGCGCGCAGGCCCACCGAGGCAGCCTTCACCCGCAGCGGCATGTCCTTGCTGACCAGCGTGACCTGACGCCCCTCGGCGGCCAGGTTGAGCGCCACGGACAGGATGCGCGCGTCGTTCGACTCGTTGCGGAAGCCGGGCGGCAGCACACCGTCGTCGGTGTGGTTCAGCTCCACCCGCAGCGTGCCGCCCTGGTCGTTGGCGGGCACCGGGCGGTCCAGCCGGCCGTGCCGTACGCGCAACTCGTCCAGCATGCGCAGCGACTGGCGGGCGAACCAGCCCAGCTCCGGGTGGTGCCGCTTGCCCTCCAGTTCGGAGATCACCACCAGCGGCAGCACCACCTCGTGCTCGGCGAAGCGGTGGAACGCCGCCGGATCGGACAGCAGGACCGAGGTGTCCAGCACGAAGGCCGGGCCGGCTGGTCGGGGCTCCTCGGCCTCCGCGGCGGCGGCGCGGCGGCTGCGGGTGGTCCGGCGGGTCGGGGCGGTCGAGGCCGGGGTCTGCTCGGCTCCGGCGGGGGTACGGCGAGTGGTCACAGGCCTGCTCCGCGGATGGGCACCCGGCCACCCGAGTTCCGCCTCTTCCGGTGCCCGGAGGACACGGGGTCGGATGCGGGCCCCGTGTGCGAGGACGCAGGTCCGGGCTGTCCGGCTGGCCCGGGAAAACCCCGTGCCATGCCTAGACGCTAATCGCCTCGGGGCCGCGCGGCTAGAGGCGCGCGTGGATCAAGCGTCGTCTTCGCCGGACGTACACCTGTGCGAGTGACGGGCGGACCGCAACCGGCCGGGATGCATGCCCCCTGCGCGCACCCCGGCCGGTCGTCGAGCGCCGCGATGCGGCGCGGGCCTCAGCTCTGCCGGCGCACCAACGTGCCGGCCCGTGGTCCGGCGCCGGCCGCGCCGAACGACGAGCCGGTGTACGTGGTGCCCACCCGGCCGACGGCACCGAGCTGGGCGGTCGCGGTGACCCGTACCGCGGGGGCGGAGCCGGGCCGGGCGGCGACCACGGCGGGTACCGAGGTGCCGGCGAACGGCACCGCCGAGCGCCCGGCCGAGGTCACCACCGTCGGGCCGGGACCGGACAGCGCCGAGGCGATCGCCGCCTGGGCGTCGCGGCGACGGCGGTTCCAGGCACCCCGGTCGCCGTCGAAGTAGCCCTGACGGTAACCGAACCGGTAGCCGATGCGGTAGCTGAGCTGACCGTGCAGGCGGCCGGCCGCGTAGCAGGTGGAGCCGAGCACGAGGACGAGCACCACGGCGAGAAAGGGGGTCATCGCTCGTCCGTCCCGGGCAGTGGGTCGACCACGAGCAGCCGCTCCAGGTCGTCGGTGCTGACCTCCTCGACCAGCTCGACGCTGATCCGGCATCCGTCGAGGACCACCTCGGCCACCGACGCCCGGCGGATCTCCCCGCCGGAGTCGTAGACCCGCACGCTCAGCTCGGGGCAGCCGAGGTGGGTCCGCCAGGCGTCCCACTCCCCCCGGTCGCCGACGCTGAGCGAGAGGTACCGGCACCCGCGGGCGAGGTAGAGACGCCAGGGGGCGCTCAGCCCGGCGGACACTCCGTCCGCGATCAGCCCGAAGGCCTGGGCACGGGTCGCGAGCTCGGTCACGAGACCCCCTCGGCACCCGCGGAGTGACGCATGTGAGCACTCGTCGTCTCAGGCACGTGACACACCGTAAGCTGTCTCATGAGCGTGACAGTATCAGCTTTTCAGCCCTTTGCCGCTGCACTCGTGTCCATCTATTCTGCCCGGGTGACACCCCTCCTGAGCAGCACTGGATCGTTTACCGGAAATCCCGGACCGGCGTCCCGTCAGCGTGACAGCAGCGTGCCGAGCCACCCCCTCGGGACCGACTGGCCGTACCGTCACGGGGTGACCGAGACGGCCAACGCACGGAAGATCGCCTTCGCCACCTTCGTCCGGCGCGCGCTCGACGACGCCCGCGCGCTGCGCGCCTGGAGCGGCACCGAGGTCTCCCGGCGCACCGGCGTCTCCCGCCAGACCATCAACCGATGGGTACGCGGCGACTGGGCCAGCGACCCGGAGGCGGAGCGGGTGGTCGCCTTCTGCGAAGGGCTCGGGCTCGACCCGGCCGCCGCGTTCACCGCGCTCGGCTGGGACCGGGCCGCCGGGCCGCGCACCGTGCCGGCACCGCCCCCGATGGACCCGGACGTGGAGGCGCTGCTGCGCCGGCTGGTCGACCCGAACGTCTCCGACGCGGAGAAGTTCCACATCCGAGAAACCATCCGTTACCTCGCATACCGCCCGACCCTGCCGGGCGGTGTCCGAAATAGGGGGAAACAGGCGGGCTAGTTCCTCAGATGGCGAAAGAACGGATGAGCAGACCCGATCGTTTCGCCGCGGGGACGGATCGGACCCGCTAGCGTCCACGTTTGTACTGCTAGGGGCTCGTCATCGGCGGGGGGACGGGACACAGCCGAACCCAGCCCTGCGGGACAGAAGGAGGGGTCTGTCCATGACCCTGAAATGGTTGGCAGTCGTGGTCGCGGTGGTGTCGCTGACATCGTGCGTGACCGGCAACGTGGTGGTCGGCGTACTGGACGGCGGGCAGCTCCCACTGGTCGTCAACCTCTTCGCGCTCACCACGGCCGGCACCGCGGTGATCCTCGCCGTCGTCGCCGAGCTGCACGATCGGCTCAACGACCGCGTCAGCGCGCTCACCGAGTTCCTGGTGGCGCGGCTCAACGAGATCGAGGCGCACACCGGCGACCGCAACACCGGCTTCGTGGAGGGCTACCTGCTCAGCCACGGGCAGGAGGCGGCAGTGGTGCCGTTCGGCCGCCGGGGACGAGGAGCCGCCGAACGCTGATCCCCACGTCGTTCCGACGTCGCATCTCGGCCACGAATACGCCGCCCGGCGCGGGGTACGCTGACGCGCGTGCCGCCGTTGAATCTGGGCAACCAGCAGCCGAAGACCCCGTTGAACGCGGAGCACGCCTGGCGTGCGACCGCCGCCCGCGCGGGTGACGTCGTCCTCTTCTTCGACTTCGACGGCACCCTGGCGCCGGTCGACGACGATCCCACAGCCGTACGGCCCGCGCCCAACGTGCTCACCGCGCTGGAGGCGCTCGCCCCGCACGTCCGCCGGATCGCGATCGTCTCCGCCCGCCCGGTGGACTTCCTCCGCGACCACCTCGGCGGCCTCGCCGGCATCGACCTGTACGGGCTCTACGGCCTGGAGCACAGCCACTCCGGCGGTGAGACGGTCACCGAGCCGGCCGCCCTGCCGTGGGTGCCGACGATGTCCGAGCTGGCCGAGCAGGCCCGCGCCGAGTTGCCGCCCGGCGCGCTCGTCGAGTTCAAGCGGCTCTCCGTGGCGCTGCACTGGCGTACCGCCCCGCATCTCGGCGAGCTGGTGCAGGAGTGGGGCCGGGCCCAGGCCGAGCGGCTGGGGCTGCGCGCCCAGCCGGGCCGGATGGTGCTGGAACTGAAGCCCCCTGTCGACCGGGACAAGGGCATGGTGATCGGCGAGACGGTCCGGGACGCCGGTGGCGCCTGGTACTTCGGTGACGACGTCTCCGACATCAAGGCGTTCGCCGCGCTGCGCGCCCGCGCCGCCGACGACCCCGACTTCCTCGGTGTCTGTGTCGCGGTCGCCAACCCGGAGACCGGTCACGAGGTGGCCGACGCCGCCGACATGACCCTGGACTCCCCCGCCGCCCTGGCCGACTTCCTCACCTCAGCCCTGCCCCACCTCCGCTGACACCCCGGCCCGCCGGGGCGGGGCGGGGCGGGGCGGGGGCGGGGCGAGAGGGCTGCGGCGAGGGGTCAGGTGCCGAAGCGGCGTTGGCGGGTGGCGTAGGAGCGCAGGGCCCGCAGGAAGTCGACCTTGCGGAAGTCGGGCCAGTTCAGCTCGCAGAAGTAGAACTCCGAGTGCGCGCTCTGCCAGAGCATGAAACCGGAGAGCCGCTGCTCGCCACTGGTCCGGATGATCAGATCCGGGTCCGGCAGCCCCTTTGTGTAGAGGTGCTCGGAGATGTGGTCGACGTCTATCGAGGTGGCCAGCTCCTCCAGCGTGCCGCCGCTCGCCGCGTGCTCCAGCAGCAGCGAGCGGACCGCGTCGGCGATCTCACGCCGCCCGCCGTACCCGACAGCGATGTTCACCTGAGCCCCGCCGTCGCGGTCGCGGGTGCGTTCCTCGGCGGCCTTGAGCGCGGCGGCGTGCTGCGCCGGCAGCACGTCGAGCGCGCCGACCATCCGCAGCCGCCAGGGGTTGCCCTCCTCGGCCAGCTCGGTGCTCAGGTCCTCGATGATCTGGAGCAGCGGGTCCAGCTCGGCGGCCGGGCGGGAAAGGTTGTCGGTGGAGAGCAGCCAGAGTGTGACGTGCCCGACGCCTGCCGCGTCGCACCAGCGGAGCAGTTCCTTGATCCGCTCGGCGCCCATCCGATGGCCGTCGTTCGGGTCGACGAAGCCCATCTCCCGGGCCCATCTGCGGTTGCCGTCGCACATCACGCCGACGTGTGCGGGTACGGGCTTGCCCGCGAGCTTCGCCGTCAGCCGGCGCTCGTACACGGAGTAGAGGAGTTTCCGCAGAGTCATCACCTTGCAGGGTAGCGACCCGCGGGAGAGATCAGTGTCTCGGTGGCATATCACCTGAGGGCGAACCGCTCCGGCGCGGTCGCGGCAGGTCCGCCCCGATCGCCATGAGCGTGCGCGCGTCCAGCCGGCCGTCGCCGAGCCCCAGCTCCACCACCGTGCGGTAGACCCGCTCGTCCCGCCCGGCCGCGCCGACCACCGCGTCGACCACCCGGCGCCGCCGGGCCAGCCACGCCGCCACGGAGCTGTGCCGCAGGTGGGTGCCGAGCCGGGCGCGCAACGTGGCGGCGTACACCCGGGCGGCCCCGGCCGGGGAGCCGGCCGCCGCAGCGCCCGCGAGGGCCCCGGAGCGCAGCGCGTAGAAGATGCCCTCGCCGGTGAACGGGTTGATCAGCGACAGCGCGTCCCCGGCCAGCACCACCCGTCCCCGGCCGGGCGCCGGCCGGTGGGTGGACAGCGGCAGGTGGTGCGCCCGCAGGCCGGTCACCGTGGCCGGGTCGACGCCGGGGAGCAGCGCGGCCATCCGGTCCAGCAGGTGCGCGCGGGTCAGCGGCTCGCCGCGCAGCACCTCCCCGTACCCGACGTTCGCGCGCCCGTCGCCGATCGGAAAGGCCCAGGCGTACGCGGGCCAGCGCGCCGCCGAGGTGACGATCAACTGTTCCGGCGGCCCGGCCGGTGCGGGCGCGTAGCCCCGGATCGCGAGCGCCAGGTGCCGGTCCGGGTTGACCGGGTGCCCGAGCGCGCGGCGTACCACCGATCCGGCGCCGTCCGCGCCCACCACCGCCCGCGCGGACAACTCCCCGTCGAGCAGCACCCGGTCGGCGGCGATCTCCACCCGGCGTACCGTGTGCCGCCGCAGCTCCGCGCCGGCCGCCACCGCCGCCGCCACCAGGCGTGCGTCGAACACCTGGCGGGGCACCGTGTACGCGGGCCGGGGCAGCGTCCGCGCGACGGTGCCGCCGCCGGGGCCGACCAGGCGCAGCGCGGGCAGCGGCGAGTAGCCGTCGACCGCCCCGGTCACGCCCAGCTCGGCGAGGACGTCCAGCGCGTGCGCGGCGATGCCGTCCCCGCAGGCCTTGTCGCGGGGGAAGTCGGACCGGTCGAGCAGCAGCACCCGCGCCGCCCCGGCCCGTCGCGCGCCGAGCGCCGCCGCGGCTCCGGCCGGCCCCGCCCCCACCACCACGACGTCCCACACGCCCTCATCCTCCCCCGCCGCACCCCGCCCCGGGCGACGATCATGAGGTTGACGGCATCAAACGGGGTCCGGTGGCGCGGTGGAGGGAGTAGAGACAGAGGGCCGCTGCCGTGACGAGGGGGGCGCCGTCTCTGATCAGGCCGTCGGTGCCGAGCAGCCACCAGCACAGCGGCAGGTCGATCGCCAGGACGCCGAGGGTGACCACGACGAGCGCCCGGCGTGCCCATGCCTTGTCGCGCAGCAGGAACGCGGTGCAGAACAGCACGGCGTAACTGACCGCGATGCCCGCGCCGAACCAGAGGACCAGAGCCGGTACGGCGGACAGCCGCCCGTCCAGCACGGCACCGGTGGCGACGAGCGCCGGCACCAGCATCAGCGGGCTGTAGGTGAACGCCGCGACCCGGGCGGTGAGCAGCCAGCCGTTCGCCTGCGGGCGCTTCGGGGCGACCTCCCGCCAGGCGATCGTCCCGCCCTCGACGACCAGGCCCTTGCGGTGCCGGACCAGGTGGGCGCGGATCGTCTCGGAGCGGTACAGCAGCACCACCACGGCGACGCAGAGCGCGGTGAGCACGGCGAACCCGACCAGGCCGGGCAGCGCGGGCACCCCCTGCCGGGGCACGATCAGCCGCCCGACCGCGAAGATCGTGGTCACCGCCAGGATCAGCCCGAACGGCCGGGCACCCACCCGGCCGTTGTTCACGTGCCCGATCAGCAGCAGGAAACCGAGCGACCGGAGCATCGCCCAGCCGGTGCGTACGGCCAGACCGAACTCCTGCTCCGGGGCGTACCAGTAGTTCAGCAGCTCGACCACGACGGTGGCCGCCGCGGTCACGGCGAGCAGCGTGGTGAGCGCCCGGACGGCGGACGGCCGCCGGACCTCGACAGGTTCAGCGGCCGTCCTCATGGCATCCGATGTTGCCCGGTGCGGGCAACAGGCACACCTGTTACTTCTGCGGCTCCGCGTCCAGCCGGGCGCGCAGCGCGTCCAGCTCGGCCCAGAGCACGCCGGGGAGCTTGTCCCCGAACTTCTCGAACCACTCGGTGACCAGCGGCAGTTCGTTGCGCCACTCGTCCGGGTCGACCTTCAGCGCGATCCGGACGTCCTCCGGGGTCATGTCCAGACCTTCGACGTCGAGCGCGTCCTGCGCCGGGACCATGCCGATCGGCGTCTCCACGGCCTCGGCCCGGCCCTCCAGCCGCTCGATGATCCACTTGAGCACGCGGGAGTTCTCGCCGAAGCCCGGCCAGAGGAAGTTGCCCTCGGCGTCCTTCCGGAACCAGTTGACGTAGTAGATCTTGGGCAGCTTGGACTCGTCGCCGTCCGCGCCCTTGCCCATCTCGATCCAGTGCCGGAAGTAGTCGCCACCGTTGTAGCCGATGAACGGCAGCATGGCCATCGGGTCGCGGCGGACCACGCCGACCGCGCCGGAGGCGGCGGCGGTGGTCTCCGAGGAGAGCGTCGCGCCCATGTAGACGCCGTGCACCCAGTCGCGCGCCTCGGTGACCAGCGGGATGGTGTCCCGGCGACGGCCGCCGAACAGGATCGCGTCGATCGGCACGCCGTTCGGGTCGTAGTAGTCGTCGGCCAGGATCGGGCACTGCGTGATCGGGGTGCAGAAGCGGCTGTTCGCGTGCGAGGAGAGGCCCTCGCTCTCCGGCGTCCAGTCGTTGCCCTTCCAGTCGATCAGGTGCGCCGGCGGCTCACCCATGCCCTCCCACCAGATGTCGCCGTCGTCGGTGAGCGCCACGTTGGTGAAGATGGAGTTGCCCCGGTCCAGCGTCCGCATGGCGTTGGCGTTGGTCTTCCAGTCGGTGCCGGGCGCGACGCCGAACAGGCCGTACTCCGGGTTGATCGCGTAGAGGCGGCCGTCCTCACCGAACCGCATCCAGGCGATGTCGTCGCCGATGGTCTCGACCTTCCAGCCCGGGATGGTCGGCTCCAGCATGGCGAGGTTGGTCTTGCCGCAGGCCGACGGGAAGGCGCCGGCGATGTGGAAGACCTTGCCCTCCGGCGAGGTGATCTTGAGGATCAGCATGTGCTCGGCCAGCCAGCCCTCGTCGCGCCCCATCACGCTGGCGATACGCAGCGAGTAGCACTTCTTGCCGAGCAGCGAGTTGCCGCCGTAGCCGGAGCCGTAGGACCAGATCTCCCGGGTCTCCGGGAAGTGCGAGATGTACTTGGTCTCGTTGCACGGCCACGCCACGTCCTGCTGACCCGGCGCGAGCGGGGCGCCGATGGAGTGCAGCGCGTGCACGAAGTCCGCGTCGTCGCCCATCGCCGCAAGGATCGACGAGCCCATCCGGGTCATGATCCGCATCGAGGCGACGACGTACGGGCTGTCGGTGATCTCGACACCGAACATCGGGTTCTCGGCCTCGATCGGACCCATGCAGAACGGGATGACGTACATGGTGCGCCCGCGCATGCTGCCGCGGTACAGCTCCGTCATCGTCCGCTTCATCTCGGCCGGCGCCATCCAGTTGTTTGTGGGGCCGGCGTCCGCCTCGTCGACGGAGCAGATGAAGGTGCGCTCCTCCACCCGGGCGACGTCCGTGGGATCGGTACGCGCGTAGAACGAGTTGGGCTTCTTCTCGGGATTCAGTCGGATCAGGGTGCCGTTTTCGACGAGTTCGTCGGTGAGGCGGCGCCACTCCTCATCAGATCCGTCCACCCAGACCACGCGGTCCGGGGTGGTCAGTTCCGCGACCTCACGAACCCAGGCGAGCAGCTTGGGGTGGGACGTCGGGGCCTGATCGATACCCCGAACAGCAGCCGGAGCAACCATGTCACTTCTCCTTGTGGTCGACGCTGACCGATCTATGGGGTGCACGAGTTCCGGCGGGCTGGTGCGCCGCCTCGTGGAAACCTGGGATTGGGCTCAGCGTAAACCGGACTGCCCCGTCAGTCAGTGGGACTGGTTGTGAAGAACTGCACAAGGTACGGCCACGCTGCGGCTTCACGATCTGATACCCGCTTTCGCGCGCAGTTTCACGCAAATCCTGCGGTGAACCTTCGACGGCGCGGTCCGTCACCGGAGTGGCCGTGAAGCCCGATCACGGGCGCGTACGAACATGTCGCGAAAGACGATTCCGTGATGCGCTCCACAGATTCGCACAGCGCGTTACGCTCTGCTCACGGACATCGAGAACGGGCGACGCCTCCCCGAACGGGGCGGGCCGGTCGCGACGGCCGCGGCGAAGCCGTCGTGGCCGACTCGCCGTTGGAGTCCGCCCGGTTACCGGACAACCGGTACGCTCAGCGGGTGGCCGCGACGATGACCGGAGACCAACCGGGGGCTCCGCAGACCCGCCGGGGTCCGATCGGAGCACTGCGCGACCGCTTCGGCCACCTCATCCACGAGCTGAGCAAGTTCGCCACCGTCGGCGGGCTCGCCTTCGTCGTGGACTTCGTCCTCTTCAACTATCTGTCCAGCGGCCGGGACATGCCGCCACTGGCCGCGAAGACCGTCTCCACGGTGATCGCCGCGACCGTCGCCTTCCTCGGCAACCGGTTCTGGACGTGGCGGCACCGGCAGCGGTCGAACCCGGCCCGCGAGTACGCGCTGTTCTTCTTCTTCAACGCGGTCGGCCTCGGCATCGCGGTGGCCTGCCTGGCGATCAGCCACTACGGGCTGGGCGCGCTCTGGCCCGCGGTGTTCAAGACCCCCCTGGCCGACAACATCGCCAGCTTCATCGTCGGCACCGGCCTGGGCACGCTCTTCCGGTTCTGGTCGTACCGACGGTTCGTCTTCGTCGAGGCGGGAACACCTCCCGTTACGGCAACGAGCCACGACCGAGAGTCCGGGGCGTGACAACCCGCCCATCCCGACCCGCCGGGCCCAGCCGGCCCAGCCAACTGCCTAAGGTGTTCCGCATGCCTGGAGTCCGTCTGCTGCCCGAGCGCTGGCAGAAGTTCATCCACGAGGCGCTCAAATTCGGCATCGTCGGCGGCATCAACACCGTCATCAATTACGCCGTGTTCAATGCTCTCGCACTCACGGTTTTCCGCGACGGTCAGCTGAAGGCGACCGTGATCGCGACCATTGTCGCCACGATCACGTCGTATCTGATGAATCGTCACTGGACGTACCGTGATCGACCGAAATCGGCACTCCGGCGCGAATACGTCTTGTTCTTCCTCTTCAACGGCGCGGGCCTGGTCATCGAACTGGGCGTCCTGGCCCTGGCCAAGTACGGTCTCGGCGTACACGGCCTGCTCGCCCTGAACGTCGCCAAGACCATCGGCGTACTGCTGGCCACTCTGTTCCGCTTCTGGTCCTACCGGACGTTCGTCTTCCAGCCCGTCGCCAAGCACGCCGAGGAGACCTGGCACTCGGTCCCGCGTGACGAGTGGGACAACGTCGCCGAGATGGACCCGGTGGCCGAGCTGGCCGAGTCGGTCAGCGAGCTGGAGGAGGAGGAACCGCCTCCGGGCCGGCCGGCCGACTATGCGCCACCCCGGGGCCGCCCCGCACCCGCGGACGCCGGACTGGGCGGCGCGCTCGGCGCCGAGCTGGACGCCGAAATCGCCGCGGAACTCCAGCCCCGCCGCGCCCGCCGCTGAACGACGGAGAAGGCCGGCGCCCCTGACGAGGGGTGCCGGCCTTCTCCGTCGAACGGGTCAGGGCTGGTCGCGCAGGGACTTGCCCTCGGCCATGTCGGCCAGGATCTCGCGCATCTCGCCGTCGCCCAGGCTGTGCTTGTCGTGATGCGCCTCGACCAGCTCGTAGAGCTTCGTCTGCACCCGGTCCACACCCGGCACGTCGTGCAACACCGACTGACCGCGCTCACCGGCCGACTCGATGGTCAGCGTGCCGCAGCCGAGCAGCCGCTCCACGAAACGCTGGTGCATGGCGTGGTCGTTGATCCGGGTCAGCGGCAGATCCCGCCGGTTGCGGGACAGCACCCCCTGCTGGAGCAGCACCCGCTCGTTTGTGAACAGGTAGTGCGTGGTGCGCCAGACCAGGAACGGCCACAGCCCCAGCCACAGCACGAGCGCCAGGCCGACCGCCGCGATCACGTAGAGCGCGATCGTGCCGCCGCTGCCGTCGGGCAGCAGGAGCCAGCCCGCGACGACCGCCGCGACGGCGAGCACGAGCACCAGGATCGGCCGGATCAGGGCCTTCCAGTGCGGGTGCAGGTGTAACACGACGTGCTCGTCCTCGGTGAGCACGTCTTCGGGGAACGCCACGGCGGAACCTCCTCGCAGAACCGGACGCGCTGACCGTAACCGGTCGGCGCGTCCGCCCGGCATCGGCCGCGCGGACGGCTGCCAGTGGTTGTTAAAAGGGGGCCCTTCCTCTACCGGAGGCGTTAAGAGGGTGCCCTTCCTTTCAGCGCAGGTGCAGCACGTCTCCCGCGGCGAGCCGCAGCGTGTCGGCGTCCGTCTCGACCAGGAGCTGCCCGTCGGCGTCCACCCCGGTCGCGGTGCCGTGCGCCTCGCTGCCGTCGGGCAGCAGCACCCGCACCCGGCGGCCGACCGTGGCGCACCCGGCCAGGTACGCCGCGCGCAGCCCGCTGGCCTCCGCGTCGCCTCCGGCGTCCCGCCAGCGCTCGTACCAGTCGGCGAGCGAGCGCAGCAGCGCCCGCAGCAGCGGATCGCGGTCGGTGGCGGTGGCGCCGGCGAGCTGGAGCGAGGTGGCCGGCAGGCCGGTCGGGTTCTCCGGCAGCTCGTCGGCGCGCAGCGTCACGTTCAGCCCGACACCGACCACGATCGCGGGCGGCCGGTCGGTCTCCCCGGGCACCGCCTCGGCCAGCACCCCGGCGCACTTCGCGCCGTCCACCAGCAGGTCGTTGGGCCACTTCAGCCGCGCGTCCAGCTCGGCCAGCAGGCGTACCGCCTCGACCAGCGCGACACCGGCGAGCAGCGGCAGCCAGCCGTACGCGGTGACGGGCACCGGCGCCCAGCCTCGCTCGGGGACCGCCTCTCCCGGCCGCAGCAGCACGCTCGTGGCGAGGCCGGCGCGCGGCGGCGACTGCCAGACGCGGCCCCGCCGCCCCCGGCCGGAGGTCTGCCGCTCGGCGACCACCACCAGGCCCTCCGGCTCACCGGCCCGCGCCGCGGCCACCGCGTCCGCGTTCGTCGAGCCGGTCTCGGCCCGCAGCTCCAGCCGGTGCCAGGGCCCGTTCGGCGCGATCAGCGCGCGCCGCAGCCGGGCCGCCGACAGCGGCGGTCGGTCCAGATCGGTGTACGGCGAGCCGGGCATCCCGCCAGCCTACGGCCACCGGGCTCGCCGGTCGCCGGGAAGCGGTGAGGCGCACTGCACAGCCTCTTTCACCTGAACCATCGTTATATTCCACGGGTGACTACCGACACCGGGTTCAACATCCACACCACCGCCGGCAAGCTGGCGGACCTGGAGCGACGGCTCGACGAGGCGGTGCACGCCGGGTCGGCGCGGGCGGTCGAGAAGCAGCACGCGCGGGGCAAGAAGACCGCCCGCGAGCGGATCGAGATGCTGCTCGACGAAGGCTCGTTCGTCGAGCTGGACGAGTTCGCCCGGCACCGCTCGACGAACTTCGGGCTGGAGAAGACCCGCCCGTACGGCGACGGCGTGGTGACCGGCTACGGCACCGTGGACGGCCGGCAGGTCTGCGTCTTCTCGCAGGACTTCACCGTCTTCGGCGGCTCCCTCGGCGAGGTCTTCGGCGAGAAGATCGTCAAGCTGATGGACCTCGCCATGAAGATCGGCTGCCCGGTCGTCGGCATCAACGACTCCGGCGGCGCGCGGATCCAGGAGGGCGTCACGTCCCTCGGCCTCTACGGCGAGATCTTCTTCCGCAACGTCCGGGCCAGCGGCGTCATCCCGCAGATCTCGCTCATCATGGGCCCGTGCGCGGGCGGCGCCGTCTACTCCCCGGCGGTCACCGACTTCACAGTCATGGTCGACCAGACCTCGCACATGTTCATCACCGGCCCCGACGTGATCAAGACGGTCACCGGCGAGGACGTGGGCATGGAGGAGCTGGGCGGCGCCCGCACCCACAACACCCGCAGCGGCAACGCGCACTACCTCGGCACCGACGAGGAGGACGCGATCGAGTACGTCAAGGCGCTGCTGTCGTACCTGCCGTCGAACAACCTGGACGAGCCGCCGGTCTTCGACGCCCCGGCGGTCCTCGACGTCACCGACTCCGACCGGGAGCTGGACACGCTGATCCCGGATTCGGCCAACCAGCCGTACGACATGCACCGGGTCATCGAGCACGTGCTCGACGACGGTGAGTTCCTCGAGGTGCAGCCCCTGTACGCGCAGAACATGGTGGTCGGTTTCGGTCGCGTCGAGGGGCGCCCGGTGGGCGTGGTGGCGAACCAGCCGATGCAGTTCGCCGGCACGCTCGACATCGCCGCGTCGGAGAAGGCGGCCCGGTTCGTGCGCACCTGCGACGCGTTCAACATCCCGGTGCTGACCTTCGTGGACGTGCCCGGCTTCCTGCCCGGCACCGGCCAGGAGTGGGACGGCATCATCCGCCGCGGCGCGAAGCTCATCTACGCGTACGCCGAGGCCACCGTCCCGAAGGTCACCGTCATCACCCGCAAGGCGTACGGCGGCGCGTACGACGTGATGGGTTCCAAGCACCTCGGCGCGGACCTGAACTTCGCCTGGCCGACCGCGCAGATCGCGGTGATGGGCGCACAGGGCGCGGTGAACATCCTCTACCGCTCGGATCTGGCGAACGCCGACGACCCGGCCGCCGTGCGCGCCGAGAAGATCGCCGAGTACGAGAACACGCTCGCCAACCCGTACATCGCGGCCGAGCGCGGCTACGTCGACGGGGTGATCCCGCCGCACGAGACGCGTACCCAGATCGTGCGGGCGCTGCGGGTGCTGCGCACCAAGCGCGAGACGCTGCCGCCGAAGAAGCACGGCAACATCCCGCTGTAGTGCGTCGGGTGCCCCCGCCGGGTCGGCGGCGGGGGCACCGGCGTCAGCAGGCCGGGTTCGCGGCGCGGCACATCCGCTCGGCGGCGACCCGGGCCAGATCCCGCAGTGCCACGTCGTCACCGCCCGCCCCGGCGCGCAGCACCGTGACGAGGTCACCGACCCGCACCACCGCCTGGTCCCTCGGCGGGCTCCCGGCACCGAGCGGCGCTCCGGTGTCCAGCCGCCGGCCCTTCCCGACGGTGTGCCGCACGAGCACCGACTCGTCGCCGGCGAAGCCGCTGTCGACCGTCTGCCAGGAGTGGACGACCTCCGCCTGGATCCGCTTGCCCTTCCACTCCACCGGGCCCGCGGATCGCCATGTGCGGCAGGGCGCCAGCAGCGCGGGCAGCCCGTCGAACAGCCGCTCGCCGTCCTGCGCCGCGAGGCGGTAGACGTCCTGAAGGGCCACCGGCTGCCGTTCCGACGGGTCGCTGGTGCCCGGCCGCTGCCGCAGGAGGGTCACCGACCGCGAGTAGCGGGATCTCACCCACTCCGTCCGCAGGCCCTGGTCCTGCCGGCAGACCTCCAGCATCTGGTCCAGCCGGATCTCCTCGTCGAGTCCGGTGTCGTTCCACGGCGTGATGCCGGCCGGCCGCAGGTCGACCGGTTGCAGCAGCACCTCGGCGGGCACCTCCGCGGCGCTCCACGGGATCGCCGACTGGCTGGCGGCGACCGGCGCCGGTGCGGGTGCCGGTGCGGCGGCACGGCCGGCCGCCACGAACGCGGCACCGGAGGTGAGCGCCAGCACCGCCACCGCCGCGGCGGCCACCGTGCGGCGGCTGCGACGCCGGGCGCGTGCCCGCAGCTCGGCTGGTTCCGCCCAGCGGACGTCGCGCAGGTCCCGCTGCATCGCGTCGATGAATGCCAGGTCGTCGTCACGCATCGGCGGGCTCCTCCAGATCCACTACCGCGAGCAGTTCGGCCAGGGCGGCACGGCCCCGGGACAGCCGCGCCTTGACCGTGCCGACCGGCGCGTCGGTCTCCCGGGCGACCTCGGCCACCGGCATGCCGAGCAGGTAGTACAACGCGAGGGCGACGCGTTGCTCCTCGGGCAGCCGGCGCAACGCCGCCACCACCTCGACCGTGTCGGTGCTCGGCGCCGGCACGCTCTCCTCGGCGCCGTGGCGCAGGTAGGCGCGGGCCCGGCTGCGCAGGCTGCGCCAGCGGCTCACCGCGATCCGGCTGGCCACCACCCGCACCCAGGACTCCGGGTCGTCGTACCGGCGCACCGTGGACCATCGCTGCCAGGCCCGGATGTACGCCTCCTGCACGGCGTCCTGCGCCTCGGCGAGGTTGCCGGTGAGCACGAAGACGAAACCGAGCAGCCGTTGCCGGCTGCCCCGGTAGAACTCGTCGAACCCGTCGACGTCCGGCACCTGCTACCTCCCGAGTGACGGTCGCAGGGGAGACGCCTGGCGTACCGGGTGCGGTTGCCCGCTCAGCCGATCATTTTCTCCAGCTCGCGCAACGGGAAGCCGCCGGCGGGAATCCGGTCACGGACCGCCCGGCGTACCGCGACCTGCACCGCCGCGTTGGCCGGGGTGGGCACGCCGTGCAGGCGCCCGAGCAGCACGATCTCGCCGTTGAGGTGATCGGTCTCGACCGAGCCCGCGCCACGGGCCAGGCTCTGCCAGGTGGAACCGCCGGAGCGCTCCTCGCCGCCGACCGGCCGGTGCGACACCAGGTCACCGCGTTCGGCGGCCTCCTCCTCGACTGTGGTGTGGGCGATGCCGGCCGCCGCGAGCGCCGCCTCGCCCTCGGCGCGTACCCGCTTCGACAGCGACTCGGGCACGTCCCGGCCGAGCAGCGCCTGGAGGCCGTTGCCGAGGTTGGCGAGCAGCTTGCCGTACTTCCAGCGCATCACGTCGTCGCGGACCGGCGCGACGAACCCGGCGGCGGTCAGGTCGGCGGCGACCGCCCGGCTGGTGTCGTCGGCGCCGCTCGGATACCGGCCGATGTGCAGCATGCCGGGGTGCGGATGCCCGCTGGCGACCACCACGCCCGGCTCCAGGTGGGTGGCGGGAAGCCACACGCACACCGGGTGCACGCGGGCGAAGAGCCGCAGCGCGGCCGGCTCGTTGGCGACACCGTTCTGCGCCAGCACGACCGGCAGCCGTTCGCCCGCCGTGCCGCCGCCCTCGACCGGGGCGTCCGCCCAGGCGGTGAGCGCCGCCACGGTGTCCTGCGACTTCACGGTGAGGACCAGCACGGTGTCCGCCGGCAGCGGCGGCCCGTCCGGCCCGGCCACCGCCGGGAGCCGACCGGTGACGCCGCGGTCCGGCGTGCGCAGCGTCAGACCCCGCTCCCGCAGCGCGTCCAGGTGCGCGCCGCGCGCCACGAGCGTCACGTCACGGCCGGCCTCGGCCAGGAGTACGCCGATGGTGCCGCCGACCGCGCCCGCTCCGATGATCACGTATCGCACGGTCCGATTCTGCCCTGCCGGATGGCGGCCCGCTCCGCGACGCGGTGTGACGCGACGGTCAGGTGGTGAGGCCCGTCCCGGCCAGGATCGGGCCGGCCAGCAGCAGCGCGCCGGCGGCCAGCGCGCCCACTGTCACCAGCAGGAACAGGCCCACCCAGAACAGCGCCGGGAACGGCGTGATCCGGGCGAGCTGGTCGGCGTCGGACTGCGGCATCCGCCCCCGGGCGCGCTGGCGGTGCAGCTCGAACACCGGCCGTACGCCGCCGATCAGCAGGAACCAGACCGACGTCCAGGCGAACGCGGCCTGCACCTCGGGCGAGGTGTACCAGGACACGGCGAGCACCACGCCGCCGGTGACCAGCAGCGACAGCACGCCGAACAGGTTGCGGATCATCACCAGCATGGCCAGCAGCAGCGCCACCGCGAGCCAGAGCAGCAGCGTGATCCGGTTCCCGGCCAGCAGCCACGCGCCGCCGAGGCCGAGCAACGACGGTGCGACGTACCCGGCGAGCAGCGTGAGGATCATGCCGGGCCCGGTGGGGCGGCCGGCCGACAGCGTCAGCCCGGAGGTGTCCGAGTGCAGCCGGATGCCGTGCAGCCGGCGGCCGGTGAGCAGCGCGACGAGCGCGTGGCCGCCCTCGTGCGCGATGGTCACCGCGTTACGGGCGATCCGCCAGGGCAGCCGGGCCACGACCACCGCGAGCGCGACCACGGCGGTGACCACCACGAGCAGTGGCGGCGGGTCCGGCTGGGCGCTCGTCAGCGTGTCCCAGAGCGTGGTGAGACCGTCGATCAGGGGCATGGGCGGGGAGCCTACCGGCCCGAGCCGTGTCGCTCGACCGGCGCGCAGTCGCGGGCGGGCAGTGATCATCAGTCCCGCCCCCGACCTCCGGCATCAGCGGGTGGCGCGACGGCTGGCGAACGCGGTCGAGTCGGCGGCGGCCACGTTCTTCGTCTACAGCGCCGCACTACGTGGAGGATGCCGTCGCCAAGGCGGGCGAGACGCGCAGTGTCGCCGAGCCGTTCCGCTGGGCGATGGACCCGAGCGCCCTGCGCTGATCGGCAAGCATCGCGCCACCTGGGCGAACGACATCCGTCGATGAAAATTTCCTTTCCCCCTATTGCGATCGAGGGCACTAACCTCCAAAGATGGGCATCAATCAGTGGATGTCCCTCTGGAGGCAATCATGGCCCGTACCAGACTCTCCGTACGCCGGCTTCTCGCCGCCGGCCTGGCCGCCGCCGCCACCGCGGCCGTGGCCCTCGTGGCGACCGCCGGACCGGCCGCCGCCGCGACCACGCCCGGGATCGACGTCTCCCGCTACCAGGGCAGCATCAACTGGACCAGCGTCCGCAACTCGGGCATCCAGTTCGCCTTCATCAAGGCCACCGAGGGCACGAGCTACAAGGACCCGAACTTCAACGCGAACTACGTCAACGCGTACAACGCCGGGGTCATCCGCGGGGCGTACCACTTCGCCCGGCCGAACATCTCCGCCGGTTCCACCCAGGCCAACTACCTGGCCAGCAACGGCGGCGCCTGGTCGGCCGACAGCCGTACGCTTCCCGCCGCGCTGGACATCGAGGGCAACCCGTACAGCGGCGGCTACTGCTACGGCCTGAGCACCACCGGCATGCGCAACTGGATCCAGGACTTCCTCAGCACCTACCGCTCCCGCACCGGCCGGTACGCGGTCATCTACACCACCACGAGCTGGTGGAACCAGTGCACCGGCAGCTGGACCGGCCCGTGGGCCAACCACCCGCTGTGGCTCGCCCGCTGGGCCAGCGCCCCCGGCACGCTGCCGGCCGGCGCCCCGGTGTGGAGCTTCTGGCAGTACACCAGCACCGGCGCAGTCTCCGGGATCAGCGGCAACGTCGACCGCAACTACTGGAACGGTGACCGCAGCCGGCTGATCGCGCTGGCGAACAACACCGCCTGACGTACGCGCGACACAAGTGGGACCGCCTCCTCACAGGGGCGGTCCCGCTGTCGTCGTACCCGGTCAGGCTCTGCGGCGCGCGGCGGTCGGGACGGGCACCGGCGTGCGGCGCGTCAGGCGCCACGCCGCCACACCGGCGACCGTGAGCGTCAGCACGCCGAGCACCGCGACCGGCGCGGACAGGCCGGCGCTGATCAGGAGCAGTACGACGTCGCCGAGCGCAACGAGCATCCACAGTGCCAGCCGCGGGCCGGTGTACCTCCGTCGGTAACCCATGTCGCGCCTCCTTCCGTCGTCGGAGGATTCATACCCCCGACGACGGAAAGCCATGCGAGCGAGTTTCGTGACCGGCGGGATTCCCGATCAGTTCTTGCGGTCCGGCACGAAGCCCTTGGTGATGATCTCCCAGTTGGCCAGGTTGGCGTCCCAGTCCTTCGCGGGCACCTCCCAGCGCAGCGCGAAGCCCCGGTTGCTGGCGGTCGCCACACCACGGTTACGCACGTGGAAGCGGGTGTCGCCGTTGCGCGTCTCCAGCCAGTCCCAGTCGGCGCAGGTGCGGAAGTAGGGGTCGCACTTGGTGATGTCGACAAGCTTGTAGTCCCGGACGCGCGAAGCGCGGTACTTCTCCTGGCCCTGCCAGTCGGCGTACGCGTCCGGCTTCGGGTTCGGTGTCCACTGGATGAACAGCACCCGCCGGCTGCCGCCGACCTCGTAGAGCACGACGTTGTCGCTGCCCACCCGCGCCTGGAAGTTGTCCGGGATCGGCACCTTGAAGCCGTTCGGGCCGGTGTAGAGACGCCAGCCGGCCGGCAACGCGGCCGCCCCGGACGCCGACGGGCTCGCCGAGGGAGACGGGCTGGCCGACGCACTCGTCGCCGGGGCGCTCGGCGACGAGCTCTCGCTCGGCGCGGGCGGTGGCGCCGCCGACGCCGAGGTGCCGGCCGTCGGCTCACCGCCGTCGCCGTCGTCACCGTTGTTCAGCAGCGGCACGGCCACGACCAGGCCGACGAGCAGCAGCAGGACCAGAGCGCCGATCAGCAGGTTGCGCCGGTTGGGCGGGGCCTTCTCGACCGGCAGCACAGTGGCCCGGCCGGTCGACGGCGCCGGATCGGCGGGGTCCGGAGCCGGGCTGACCGGCGCGGAACCGGAAGCGGCCGGGCTGACCGGCACCGGCTCGCCGTCGAGCCGTGTCTCGTCGAGCGCCGGGTCGACGCCGTCCACCCGGGCCTCGTCGTCCACAAGCGTCTCGTCGGTCGAGGGCGCCGGGTCGAGCTTCGCCGTCGGGTCGGCGGGCGGCGGGGTCACCTTCGCGGTGGGCCCGGCGTCCGGAGTGGGCGCCGGCACCTTCGCCGTCGGGTCGGCGGCTGCCGCCGCCGTACCCCCGGTTGCGGCGACCCCGGACCCCGAGGTGGCCGCACGCTCCGCCTGGTCGGCCGGGCGCGGCGCGGGCACCAGCGGCGGGCGCGGCACGCGCGGACCGTTCGGCCCCGGCCGGCGTACGCCGTCCAGCAGCGAGATGCTCTTGGCCCGCCGCCCGGCGGCCTTGCGCAGCATGCGCTCGGCCACCTCGGCGGTGATCCGCTCGTCCGGGTCCTTGCGCAGCAGGCCCTGGAGCACCGGCTTGAGCGGCCCGGCGTTACGCGGCGGCGGCATCGGCTCGGTGGCGAGCGCGGCCAGCGTGGCGATCGCGGACGGGCGCGCGTACGGCGACTTGCCCTCGACCGCCGCGTAGAGCGTGGCGCCGAGCGACCAGAGGTCGGCCTCCGGCCCGGCCGTGCCGTCGCGGGCGCGCTCCGGGGAGATGTACGCGGGCGAGCCCAGCACCATGCCGGTGCGGGTCACGTTCGGGTCGCCCGGGATGGTGGCCAGGCCGAAGTCGGTGAGCACCACGCGGCCGTCCTCGCCGAGCAGCACGTTGCCCGGCTTGACGTCGCGGTGCATGATGCCCGCCTTGTGCGCGGCATTCAGCGCGTTCAGCACGCCGAGGCCGATCTCGACCGCCTTGGCCGGGGTGACCGGGCCGTCCTCGGCGATGGTGTCCTGCAACGACTTCGACGCCACGTACTCCATGACGATCCACGGATCGCCGTCGGTGCGCAGCACGTCGAAGATGCGGACCACGTTGATGTTGTTGAGGCGGGCGATCGCCCGCGCCTCACGCAGCGAACGTTCGCGCATCTCGCGGCGCTCGTCCGGGGTGAGACCTGGGGGTGGGACCAGTTCCTTGATGGCCACGTCCCGGTGCAGCACCTCGTCCCGCGCCTTCCAGACGCGGCCCATGCCGCCTTGACCGAGCGGCGTGAGAAGCCGGTACCGGTCGGCGACGAGTTGGGGGAGCGCGTTCGACATCGCAGAGAACCGTACCCGGCCGCTGCGACGCCCACACCGTCGGCACGCCACTGTACGCCGAAGGTCGAATTCACGACGCGTACCCTTGGGTCATGTCTGCCGAGGAGCCGCTGTTCCGGATCGTCCGTGGCGTGCCCACCGCCGAGGAGCTGGCCGCTCTGGTCGGCGCGATCGTGGTGCGCACCCGCCCGGCCCAGGCCGCCGCGCCGACCCCCGTGTCGCACTGGGCGCGCAGCGCGCGGCCCGCGCCGGCCGGCCCGATCGCCGGCCCCGGCGCGTGGCGGGCCTCCGGCCTGCCCCGCTGACGTCCCGTTCCGCCCGCGGCCCCCGTGTGGGGCTGCCGGGATCCCCGTGGAGCCATTAACCTCACTCAGGGAAACCGTGTGGTGACGGGCAGGAGGCTCGATGATCCCGGAGGACAACCAGCCAGCCGGCTGGCTGCGTGGCTACGGCGGCATCGAGGCTGACATCCGGCAGATGCGGGAGTTCGCCGACCGCCTCCAGGACGAGGTGACACGCAACTACGCGCCGCACCTGTCCTACATCGCCGACGACATGAAGGCCCCGGTGCCCAACCCGGCTGACGCCTTCATCGAGCTGGTGCAGTTCCTCCAGGCCCACCACGACACCCAGACGGCGGCGGTCAGCGCCGTGTGGGATCTCGCACCCGCGACCGGCCGGCTCGCCGACGCCGCCGGACGGATCGCCGCCCGCTACGACGACACCGACGCGTTCTCCTCCGCCCGCGTGGCGGACGTGGAACGAGCACTCGCGGGGCCGTCCGGCACCGTCGCCCGCCCGATGCCACCGATCGCCGACCCCACCGCCCCCGAACAGAGCCGGGTGATCCTGCCGTGATCGAACGAGGCAGCGGACGCACCTCCGGGCTGACCGACTGGCGGCTGATGGACGTCCTCAGCATGTGGGCGTGCGTGCAGGACCAGGACACCGCCGGCCAGTGGAAGCAGGTGGCCGGATGGCGCAAGGTCTGCGACCTCGCCCTGACCCACCTGAGCCGCCTACGGGAATACCGGCGCGGCCTGGCCGAGGCATGGCCGCCGCAGACCAACGCCGCCGCGCGGGCGTACATCGCCGAACTCGACCAGCTCATCGACCGCGTGCAGCGCACCCACGACGCCGCAGCCGCGAACTACGACGCGCTGGCGGCCGCCACCCGCGCCATCGGCAGCGCGCGGAGCGAACTGCAACCACTGCGCGAGGAGTACGAGAAGAAGCTGCGGCAGAAGCAGGCGTACGAGGCGACGATCGCCGACCCGAAGGCGGTGGCGGGCAGCCGTTTACCGGAGCGGCCCCCGGTGACCGACGACGACCTGGAGCAGTTGAACGTACGGGCGCGCGGGTTGATGACGGGGTTGAGCGGCGAACTCCAGCAGGCCCAGGTCATGCTCCAGCGCCCGCCGACTGTTCCTCGACCTGGCATCGAGACGAATAACCCAGATGTCTACGGGGCCAGTGGGGTAGCACCTGTTATCCCACCAATCGTTCCGGTTACCGTCGCAAGTTCGAGTCCAAGCCCAAAGCCAAAACCGTCTCCGCTTGGTGGCGCTTCCAGCCAAAGGCCACAAACTCCCCCCGCCGTAGGCATCGGGCCGATCCTTGGCAGCGCCGGTTCCACCCTGGCCCCTTCTCCAAGTACCGCCACACCGAACGCTCCGTCGGCTTCCCCATCGTTGCCCAACTCGGTTCCCCTGCCGCCGACCACTCCTGGCGCTCTAGGCGCTAACCCGTCCTTGCGGGGTCGGCCTCACCCTTTCACGGGCAGATCAGGTTCAGGCGAAGCGCCGAAAAACGCCTTCCCCCGCGCGCAGCCGAACGGATTGATCGGTCAACCGTTCGGCCCGGGTCCAGTCCAGCCACCGTCTCCAAATTCCTCTCCCCGCAGGGTGAATCCTGTAGGAGGCGTCATCGGCGGTGGCGGCGCCGGCACCGCGCCCACTGGCAATGCTGGATCGCGCCCCGGAATCGGGAGAAGCCCAGCGATGGGCCAAACAGGCGGGCCACCTCTTGGCGGTTATCCCCCCGCAAGTAACCGCTCCAGTCGCCAGAACGAGCCAGGTGGAGCCTCTCGAACATGGGATCTAGATCACCCCTGGGAGACCGATAAAGGGGTTAGTCCGGTCGTGCTGCCTCCGACCGACGACGGTCCGATCGATCCAGGACCAGCCATCGGTCGAGACCGTTGACTGATTCAGTATGCGCGTAGCCCTCTCAGTATTGGCCGCAGCCAGCTTCACAATTCAGGCAGTGCAGCCAGTCATGCCAGCGGACGCTACGCAAGTCCGAAAAGACCAGTGGCACCTAACCTTCCTCAAGGTAGATGAAGCCCATAAAATCACTCGGGGAGCGGGCGTCCTCGTGGCCGTCCCTGATACTGGCGTTGACCCTCATCCGGACCTCTCCCGTAATATCCTTAATGGCAAGAATGTCCTTAAAGGCACCGGAGATGGCTTACATGATGCGAACAGCCATGGAACCGCCATGGCTGGGCTCATCGCAGCCCATGGCTCTACCCGGGAAACCGGCGCACTCGGCATAGCACCCGAAGCCAAGATCCTCCCAATCATATCTTCCACATCAGACAACTACGGCGAGGCCGACAATCTCGCCGAGGCAATAGACTTTGCAGTCACGCAGCACGTCGGCGTTATAAGCATCTCGAGCGCTGGTGTAACAAGCGATAGATTGATTCACTCAGTGAGGAATGCCCTGGCCGCCGACATAGTCGTGATCGCAGGCGTTGGCAATCGCCCTGAAGCCGCCACGATCGGCTATCCAGCCGCAGAGGAAGGCGTCATCGCCGTAAGCGGGACCGATCAGGCCGGGAACCATGCCTCAATTGCAGTCACAGGATCTAAGATCGATGTCGCTGCTCCTGCTGTCGATATCTACAGCACGAGCTACGGCGGCAAGTACTCAAAGGGCACCGGGACCTCCAGCGCAACCGCCATCGTTGCCGGGGCTGCTGCTCTCATCCGCTCCAAGTACCCCAACCTCCCTGCTGCCGAAGTCGCCCACCGACTGACCGCCACAGCTGTCGACAAGGGACCACCAGGCCGCGACGACCAGTACGGCTACGGCGTCATCGACCTGGTCGCCGCGCTCACCGCCGACGTCCCCCCGCTCGGCTTCGAGTCCTCGAACGTCACCCCACCCGCATCGGTGGAGGCAGTCCCGGACAAGGGCGGCGACGGCAGCGGAACCGTACGCGGCCTCGCCACCCTGGGTGTGCTGGTGACGGCGGTCGGCGGGTACCTGTTCTGGCGTCGGCGCCGACGTGCCGACGACCCGCCGCCGAGGGTCAGCCGGTAGCGTCGGCGGGGTGTCGACCTCCGTACCGGTGCGCCTCGTGCTCGCCTCGCAGTCCCCTGCCCGCCGCAAGTTGCTCCAGGCCGCCGGGATCGAGCCCGACGTGCTGGTCAGCGGTGTGGACGAGTCGCAGGTGGTGAGCGATCGGGCCGAGGATCTGTGCCTGGAACTGGCCCGGTTGAAGGCGCAGGCGGTACACGATCGGCTGCGGCCCTCGCCGGACGAGCACACGCTGGTGCTCGGCTGCGACTCGGTGCTGGCCTTCGACGGTGAGATCCTGGGCAAGCCGGACGACGCGGCGGACGCCACCCGGCGGTGGCAGCGGATGCGCGGGCGCAGCGGCGTACTGCACACCGGGCACTGCCTGATCGACGTGACCCACGAGTCGCGTGCCGAGGCGGTCGCCTCCACCACCGTGCACTTCGCCGACATCAGCGACGACGAGATCGCCGCGTACGTGGCGACGGGTGAGCCGCTGGCGGTGGCCGGCGCGTTCACCATCGACGGGCTGGGCGGGGCGTTCCTGACCGGGATCGAGGGTGACCCGGGCACCGTGGTGGGGTTGTCCCTGCCGCTGCTGCGCCGGCTGCTCGCCGAGGTGGAGCTGAGCATCGTCGACCTGTGGACGAAGATCGCGCCCGGGGGCCAGGAGATCGAGCATCTCGGCTAACGTCCGGTCATGACCACGAAGACGCTGCCGCTCACCCCGGAACTGCACGCCTACCTGGTGGCCCACGGGTCCGCGCCGGACGAGATCGTCCGGGAGCTGGCCGAGGAGACCCGGGCGGTCCTGCCGGCCGAGGCGGTCATGCAGGTCGCGCCGGAACAGGCGGCGTTCCTGACGTTCCTGACCCGGCTGCTCGGCGTACGGCAGGCGGTCGAGGTGGGCACGTTCACCGGCCTCTCCTCGCTGGCGATCGCCCGAGGGCTGGCCGATGGTGGCCGGCTGACCTGCTTCGACGTCTCCGAGGAGTACACCGGCGTGGCCCGGCGCTACTGGGAGCGCGCGGGTGTGCGGGACCGGATCGAGCTGCGTATCGGTCCGGCTGCGGAGACGCTGCGTGAGCTGCCCCGCGAGCGTTACCTGGACTTCGCGTTCATCGACGCGGACAAGGTCGGCTACCCGATCTACTGGGACGAGCTGGTGCCCCGCATGCGTCCCGGCGCGGTGATCGCCGTCGACAACACGCTGCGCGACGGCCGGGTCCTGGCCCCGCGCGACGCCGACGACCGGGCGATCGCCGCCTTCAACGACGCGGTCGTCGCTGATGTCCGCGTGGAGGCGGTCATGCTTCCCATCGCCGACGGGGTCACGCTCGCCCGGGTGCGCTGAAGCCCTGCGGCTCTCAGGCCGGCAGGGCCGCCGGGCGCAGGGCACGCCCCAGCCGCACCGTGAGCAGCACCGCCACCGCGATGAACGCGGGCAGCAGCAGGAACGCCGGGTGCGGGCCGACCCCGTCGGCCACCCACCCGAGCGCCACCGGCGCGATCCCGAAACCCACACCCATCGAGTACGCCGACCAGCCCGCCGCCTTGTCGGCGGCCGGGCCGGCGACGGCCAGCGCGATCGAGATCGCCAGCGGGTAGTGCAGCGCGTTGCCGAGCCCGAGCACCACCAGCCCGGTGACCGCGAGCCAGCCGACCGTACTGGCCCAGAACAGCGCGAACCCGGCCAGCGAGACGGTGAGCGCGCCGAGCAGCAGCGGCACCGGCGCCCAGCGCAGCGCGGCCCGGCCACCGGCGATCCGGCCGGCGAACATGCCGCAGACGATCGCGGCGACCGCCGCCGACGCCCCGCCCGCGCTCAGCCCGGCGTGGGTCCGCAGCACGTCGGCCGTCCACAGGGACAGGCAGACCTCGATCGACCCGGTGACCGACATCAAGATCCAGGCGATCCAGTACGCGCGCGGCAGCCGCCCCGACGCCGAACGCTCCCCGGAGGCGGGCACCCGGGTGGGGGCGGCCACCGGTACGGCTGCGCCGGCAGCCGCGACAGCGGAGGCGGGTCGCGGCCCGCGTACCCGGAAAGCCAGGGCGGCGAGCGCGACCAGCGTGATCAGGCCGACCTCGACGGCCATCAGCGGTCGCCAGCCGAGACCGGCACCGACGCCGACGCCGATGACGAGCGGCGCCAGGATGCCCATGCCGGCGCAGGCGGCGTTGGCCTCGGTGAGCGCTGCCGGAGCGGCGGATCCGTGCCGGGCGGTGAGCACCACGTTGACGCCGCTGATGACGAGCATGCCGGCGGTGGCCACGACGGCTACGGCGAGGATGGTGGCCGGCAGCGGGCGGAGCAGGCCGAGCGCTGTGGCACCCGCGGCCACACCGGCGAGGCCGAGCCAGATGGCCGGGCCGCGCCCGAGGCGGCGGGCGACCGGGGCGAACAGCGCGCCGCCGGCGAGGGCGCCCACGGCGATACCGGTGCTGTGCAGGCCGGCGACGGCGGCGCTGGTGCCCTGTTCGTCGCGGAGCAGGGGTACGACCGGGCCGAACCCGTAGAGGAAGAAGCCCCAGAGACCGAGCTGGGCGTAGGTCAGCCAGGTGATCCGGTCACGGGCGAGGCGAGGCACCGGCCTGAGGCTACGCGCGCCCGGCCGGTGCCCCACCCCTGCTGAGATGCAGGTCTCCCCTGCTCAGCGGACGCTGCGGGCGAACTGGCGGGCGGCCCAGAAAACGCCGGCGGCGGCGAGTACCGCGATGATGCCGAGGCCCTGCCAGACCCGGTCGTTGCCCAGGTCGCCGTTGAACAGCGCGCGGGTGCCCTCGACCGCCCAGGAGAACGGGTTCCACTTGGCCACGCCCTGGAGCCAGCCGGGCGCGAAGGTGAGCGGCAGCAGGATGCCGGAGAGCAGCAGCACCGGCTGCGCGACGGTGTTCATCAGCGGGGCGAGCGCGTCCTCGCTCTTGACCTTGAGCGCGATGCCGTAGGAGACAGCCGAGGTCATCAGCGCGATGAGGGCGAGCATCAGGTACGCCAGGAGCAGGTTGCCGATGAACACGCGCAGGTCGAACGCGAGCGCCAGCAGCGTGATGATGACCGCCTGCACGATCAGCGAGACCACGTCGCGCAGCGAGCGGCCGAGCAGCAGCGCGAGCCGGCTGACCGGGGTGACCCGGGAGCGTTCGATGACGCCGGCGCGCAGCTCGGCGATCAGGCCGAAGCCCTGGAACAGGCCGCCGAAGATGGCCAGCAGCACGAGCAGGCCGGGCACGAAGATCTTGTACGCGGCGGCCTGGGTGGGCGCGTTCAGCGCCGGCTTGAGCAGCGGGGCGAACAGGAGCAGGTACATCACCGGCTGGAAGACGCCGACGAAGATCCACACCGGGTTGCGCAGGAGCAGCAGCGTCTGGCGCTGGAAGATCAGCCAGGTGTCGCGGGCGAGTTTCATGACAGCTTCTCCGGAGGTCAGGACTCGCGCAGCGAGCGGCCGGTCTTGGTGAGGAAGACGTCGTCGAGGCTGGGGCGGTGCAGCTCGATCGAGCGCAGGTCCAGCCCGGCGTGGTCGAGGCGGCGCAGCACCTGCGGGATGGCGGTGGCGCCCTCGTCGACGTAGAGACGCAGGCCGCCCTCGTCGACGGTCTCCAGCTTGCTCACGTACGCCTCGGTGTCGAGCAGTTCGGCGGCGCGCGGGGTGCTCGGGGCGTCCAGGCCGACGATCACCACCTCGCCGGAGATCTCCCGCTTCAGCTCGGCCGGCGTGCCCTCGGCGACCACCTCGCCGTGATCCATGATCGCGATGCGGTCGCAGAGCGCGTCCGCCTCGTCCAGGTAGTGCGTGGTGATGAAGACGGTCATGCCCTCGGTACGCAGCCGGCGGATCTCGTCCCACATGTGCGCGCGGCTCTGCGGGTCGAGGCCGGTGGTCGGCTCGTCCAGGAAGACGATCTTCGGCTCGTGGATGATGCCGAGCGCGATCTCGACGCGCCGGCGCTGGCCGCCCGAGTAGGTCTTGCACTTGCGGTCGGCGTACTCGGTGAGCTGGAAGGCTTCCAGCGCGCGCTCGGCACGGCGGTGCGCCTCGGCCTTGCCGATGCCGTAGAGGCGGGCCTGGAGCACCAGCTCCTCGCGGGCGGTCGACTCGTCCCAGGTGCTGCCGCCCTGGGCCACGTAGCCGATCCGGCGGCGCACCTCGGCCGGGTCCTTGCGCAGGTCGGCGCCGGCCACCGTGGCCTGGCCGCCGTCCGGCTCGATGAGGGTGGCGAGCATCCGCAGCGTGGTGGTCTTGCCGGCGCCGTTGGGCCCGAGGAAGCCGAAGATCTCCCCCGCGGCGACGTCGAGGTCGACGCCGCGGACCGCGTCCACGGTCTTCGTCTGGCGACCCTCGCGGGAGCGGTACGTCTTCCGCAGCCCCCTGGTCTCGATCATCTCTGCTCCTGGTCGTCCGGGCGGACCGAGTGGCCGCCGATCGTCCGCGAGGACGCACGGATCCCCCGCGATTCACGCCGAGGCTAACGCGATATAGCTTCTTTGGTCAACGTTGATTATGTCGTGTCACTCCGACCCGTCGGTCCAACCCGACCAGCCCTCGGCCCGTTCCATCCCATCGGGCAGGTACGACACTCCAGACTCGATCCGCTCCGCGATCCGCTCGCACCAGGCCGTCTCCGCCTCGGCGCGAGCCAGCCACAGCTCGAACATCCACCCGACGTGCACCGGCTTGCGGGTGCGCACCCAGTCCGAGTCGAGCGAGGCGCGCATCGACTCCACCCCGGCGCGCAGCAGGTTCGCCCGGTTGCGCAGCGCCGCCGCGGCCTCCTCGCGGGGCATCGCCGGCAGGAACGAGAACGCCGCCACGAACGGGTCCGGCGACTCGTGGACCTGCCACCACTGCGCCCGCAGCAGCGTCTCGAACTCGTCCTCCCCCTTCGGCGTCACCTCGTACGTGGTGCGCGCCGGACGCGCGCCCACCTGCTCGACCGAGACGGTCCGCAGCAGGCCCTCGTCGGTGAGCTTGCGCAACGCGTGGTAGATCGAGCCCGGTTGCACGTTCGCCCACTTGTCCGCGCTCCAACTGAGCAGCTCACGGCGCACGTCGTAGCCGTGCACCGGCTGCATCCACCTGACCAGTCCGAGAATCATCATCCGCGTCGCCGACACGGACGCAAGCGTAATAGGCAAGTTTGACTACAGTGCCGCATCCCACACTGAGCGATCGTTAGGCTCCGCAGCTCGGCCGCTAAACTCCCGGCAACGACCTCCCGGGAGGAGCCCCAAGGTGCGCAAGGTTCTCATCGCCAACCGCGGCGAGATCGCCGTCCGCGTCATCCGCGCCTGCCGCGACGCCGGACTGGCCAGCGTCGCCGTCTACGCGGATTCCGATCGGGACGCCCTGCACGCCACGCTCGCCGACGAGGCGTACGCCCTCGGCGGGGACACCGCCGCCGACAGCTACCTGCGCATCGACAAGCTGATCGACGTGGCGGCCCGCTCCGGCGCGGACGCCGTGCACCCCGGCTACGGCTTCCTCTCCGAGAACGCCGACTTCGCCCAGGCCGTCATCGACGCCGGGCTGACCTGGATCGGCCCCACCCCGCAGGCGATCCGCGACCTCGGCGACAAGGTGACCGCCCGGCACATCGCGCAGCGCGCCGGAGCCCCGCTGGTGCCCGGCACCCCCGACCCGGTCGGCAACGCGGACGAGGTGATGGCGTTCGCCGTCGACCACGGCCTGCCGGTCGCCATCAAGGCCGCCTTCGGCGGTGGCGGGCGCGGCCTGAAGGTCGCCCGCACCATGGAGGAGATCCCGCACCTGTTCGAGTCGGCCACCCGCGAGGCGGTCGCCGCGTTCGGCCGGGGCGAGTGCTTCGTCGAGCGTTACCTGGACAAGCCGCGCCACGTCGAGGCGCAGGTGCTGGCCGACCAGCACGGCAACGTGATCGTGGTGGGCACCCGGGACTGCTCGCTCCAGCGCCGGCACCAGAAGCTGGTCGAGGAGGCGCCCGCGCCGTTCCTCACCGAGGCCCAGCGCGCCCAGATCCACGACAGCGCCAAGGCCATCTGCCGGGAGGCCGGCTACCACGGCGCCGGCACCGTCGAATACCTGGTCGGCGCGGACGGCACGATCTCCTTCCTGGAGGTGAACACCCGGCTCCAGGTCGAGCACCCGGTCACCGAGGAGACCGCCGGCATCGACCTGGTCCGCGAGCAGTTCCGCATCGCCGACGGGGAGAAGCTGCGCTTCACCGAGGACCCGGCGCCGCGCGGGCACGCCATCGAGTTCCGGATCAACGGCGAGGACCCGGGCCGCAACTTCCTGCCCGCGCCGGGCACCGTCACCGCGCTGCGCCTGCCCTCCGGGCCGGGCGTGCGGGTCGACACCGGCATCTCGGCCGGCGACGTGATCGGCGGCAACTTCGACTCGCTGCTGGCCAAGGTGATCATCGTCGGCGAGACGCGCGCCGAGGCGCTGGAGCGGGCCCGCCGGGCGCTCGACGAGATGGTGGTCGACGGCATGGCCACCGCGCTGCCCTTCCACCGCCTGGTGATCCGCGACGAGGCGTTCACCACCGAGCCGTTCACCGTGCACACCCGGTGGATCGAGACCGAGTGGGACAACACCGTCCCGGCCTTCACCGCCGCCGCCGGTGCCGGCGACGAGCCGGCCGAGCGCGAGACCGTCGTGGTCGAGGTGGGCGGCAAGCGGCTGGAGGTCGTCCTGCCCGCCGGGCTCGGCGCTGGTACGGCGGCAGCCGCGCCCGCCGCGAAGAAGCCGGCCCGCCGGGGCGGCGGGGGCAAGGCGGGCGCCGCGGTCAGCGGTGACACGCTCGCCTCCCCGATGCAGGGCACGATCGTGAAGATCGCGGTGACCGACGGCGACGAGGTGGCCGAGGGCGACCTGGTCGTGGTGCTGGAGGCGATGAAGATGGAGCAGCCGCTGCACGCGCACAAGGCCGGCACGGTGAGCGGGCTCGCGGCCGAGGTCGGCGCGGTGATCACCTCCGGCGCGGCGATCTGCACCATCGCCTGAGGTGTAAGGAAGGGCCCCTTCTTAACGCGTGAGGTAGTGAAGGGGCCCCTTCTTAACAGCGCAGGGCCGGGTGGTCTGAGCCACCACCGCAGGCGGGCGGGGCCCGGGGCGGGAATGATGGCCGGGTGCGGTTCCTTCACGGCGCGGTCCCCGCGCACGACCTGACCTACAACGACGTCTTCATGGCGCCCAACCGTTCGGAGGTGGGCTCCCGGCTCGACGTCGACCTGGCCACCACCGACGGGACCGGCACCACGATCCCGCTCGTGGTGGCGAACATGACAGCCGTCGCGGGCCGGCGGATGGCCGAGACCGTGGCGCGACGCGGCGCGGTGGCGGTGATCCCGCAGGACATCCCGATCGAGGTCGTCGCCGACGTGGTCGGCTGGGTCAAGCAGCGGCACCTGGTCTACGACACGCCGATCACGCTCGGCCCGACCGAGACCGTCGGCGACGCGATCCACCTGCTGCCGAAGCGTTCGCACGGCGCGGTGGTGGTGGTCGACGCGGACGGGCGGCCGATGGGCGTGGTGACCGAGGCGGACACCGTCGGGGTGGACCGCTTCGCCCAGCTCCGGCACGTGATGTCGACCGAGCTGCACACCGTTTCGGCGGACGCGGACCCGCGTACCGGGTTCGACCGGCTGTCGGCGGGCCGGCGGCGGATCGCGCCGGTGGTGGACGGCGACGGCCGCCTGGTCGGGGTGCTGACCCGGCAGGGGGCGCTGCGCGCCACGCTCTACACCCCGGCCGTGGACGACCGGGGGCGGCTGCGGATCGCGGCCGCCGTGGGCATCAACGGTGACGTCACGGGCAAGGCCGCCGCGCTGCTGGAGGCCGGTGTGGACACGCTGGTCGTGGACACCGCGCACGGGCACCAGGAGCGGATGCTCCAGGCGCTGCGGGCGGTCCGCCGGCTGGACCCGCCGGTGCCGGTGGCGGCCGGGAACGTGGTGACCGCCGACGGGGTACGCGACCTGGTCGACGCGGGCGCGGACATCGTGAAGGTGGGCGTCGGGCCAGGCGCGATGTGCACCACCCGGATGATGACCGGCGTGGGCCGCCCGCAGTTCTCCGCCGTGCTCGACTGCGCCGCCGCGGCCCGTTCGCTGGGGCGGCACGTCTGGGCCGACGGCGGCGTACGGCACCCGCGCGACGTGGCGCTGGCGCTGGCGGCGGGCGCCTCGAACGTGATGATCGGCTCCTGGTTCGCCGGCACCTACGAGTCCCCCGGTGACCTTTACACCGACGCCGACGGGCGGCGCTACAAGGAGAGCTTCGGCATGGCGTCGTCGCGTGCGGTGAGCGCCCGTACGGCCGAGGACAGCGCGTTCGACAGGGCCCGGAAGG
This sequence comes from Micromonospora sp. NPDC048887, assembly GCF_040649715.1. Classification (NCBI taxonomy): domain Bacteria; kingdom Bacillati; phylum Actinomycetota; class Actinomycetes; order Micromonosporales; family Micromonosporaceae; genus Micromonospora; species Micromonospora sp. NPDC048887. The sequence goes on from NZ_JBEZGA010000008.1 coordinate 144,941, forward strand.
CGATCTTCGAGGAGGGCATCTCCTCGGCCCGGATGTATCTGGACCCGAACCGGCCCGGGGTCGAGGACCTGATCGACGAGATCATCTCCGGCGTGCGCAGCGCGTTCACGTACGCGGGCGCGCGCAGTCTGGAGGAGTTCCACGAGCGGGCGCTCGTCGGCGTGCAGAGCGCCGCCGGGTACACCGAGGGAATGCCGCTGCCGACGAGCTGGTGACGCGGCTCAGCTGAACAGCCGCCTGATCACGGTACGGGCGGCGGCCTCCGGGTCGTCGCCCACCCGTGGCGGCAGCGCGCCGGAGAGCCAGAGCGTGGCGAAGCCGTGCACTATCGACCAGGCGGCCAGCGCGTCCGCGTCCGGCTCCCGCCCGGTGTGCCGGGCCACCCCGCCGCGCAGCAGCTCGCCGGACCGGGCCCGGGCGGCGATCAGCTCCGGGTCGTCGGCCCGGTACAGCTCGGGCCGGAACATGACGTCGAAGTGCGCGCGGTGCCGCACCGCGAACCCGACGTACGCCACACCGGTGTCGAGCAGGTCGTCGCCGGCCTGCCGGAGCGCGTCGGCGAGCAGGTCGAAGCCCTGGGTGGCGAACGCGGTGAGCAGCCCCGCCTTGTCGCCGAAGTGGTGCGCGGGCGCGGCGTGCGAGACCCCGGCCCGGCGGGCCAGCTCACGCAGGCTCAGCGCGGCCGGCCCGGACTCGGCGATCGCCTCAGCGGCGGCGCTCAGCAGGACGCGGCGGAGGTCGCCGTGGTGGTACGAGGCCATGCCGCCACCCTAACTTGTCATTGACAAGATGGCACCGGACGCGGAATCTTGTCACCGACAAGATTCCGCGTCGGAGGGACTGACCATGGCACCGCTGATCGCACTCCTCGCCGGCACCGCGCTGGCCCGGATCGCCGGCCTGCTCGGCGTGGACGCCCTGGACGGGTGGCACCCCGCGTTGCGGGTCGGGCTGGCGCTGATGATGGTGCTGACCGGCGTGGCCCACTTCGCGTCCCGCCGGGCCGACCTGATCGCGATGGTCCCGCCGTCGCTGCCCCGGCCCGACCTGCTGGTCACCGTCACCGGCGTACTGGAACTCGCCGGCGCGCTCGCCCTGCTGGTCCCGGCCACCGCGCGTCCGGCGGCGGCCGGGCTGGCGCTGCTGATGCTCGCCATGTTCCCGGCGAACGTGTCGGCCGCGCGGCGCGGGCTCACGCTCGCCGGGCGCCCGGTGACGCCGATCGGCGTCCGTACCCTGCTCCAGGTCGTCTTCGTGGGCGCCGCGCTGGCGGTGGCCCTCGGCGGGTGACCGCAGCGAGGGCCGGGCCCGCCCCGGCGGCCCGCCGGAACGAGACCGGCGGGCCGCACGGGACCCGGCTCAGGCGCGGGCCGGCTCCGCCTCGGCGGGCGAGGCGTCCCCGGCCTCGCCGTGCCGGACCGTCGGCAGGCGCAGGCAGGCGACCAGGCCGATCAGCAGGAATCCGGCCCCCGCGAAGGCGGCGTACCGGGTGGCGTCGGAGAACGCCTGCTTCGCCTCCTGGGCGATCGGTGCGGTGCGCGGGTCCGCCTCCAGCCCGCCGATCGCCGCGCCGGCACTCTCCTTGACCGCGCTCACCACCTGGTCCCGCTGGGCGGGGGTGAGCCCGGGCTGGTCGGCCAGGCGGTCACCGAGGATACCGCCGAGGCCGGCGAAGAGGACGGTGCCGAGCACCGCGATGCCGAGCGCGGAACCGACCTGACGGGCGGTGCTCTGCAGGCCCGAGCCCTGGCCGCTGCGGCGCACCGGCACCTGCGACAGGGAGACGCCGGTGAGCTGGGCGGTGGCCAGGCCGACGCCGAGGCCGTAGACGAACAGGAAGCCCAGCGGCGCCCACCAGCTGGTGTCCGGCGCGACCACGAGCCCGAGTCCGATCACGCCGACGACCTCGGCGGCGACGCCGAGCTGGACCACCCGGGCGGCACCCCAGCGCTGCGTCAGCGGCGCGCCCATGCCGCTGGCCAGGAAGCTGCCGACGGCGAGCGGCAGCAGCGCCAGGCCGGTGCGGAAGGCGCTGTAGCCGAGCACGTTCTGGAACCACAGCGGAAGCGCGAACAGCAGTCCGAGCTCGCCCAGGCTGACGATCGCGGCGGCCAGGATGCCGTTGCGGAACGAGCTGATGCCGAACAGCGACAGGTCGAGCAGTGCGGGGCGGCCGGACCGGTTGCGGCGTACCTGCTGCGCCAGGAAGATCCCGAGCGCGACGAGGCCGACCAGCGCGGAGACCGGGACCGGCGAGATCGACGCGGTCCAGTCCAGCCCGAACAGGCTGAACGGCCGCTCCCGCTCCCACCAGCCGTAGGTGCGGCCCTCGATCAGGGCGAAGACCACGCCGGTCATGCCGATCACCGAGAGCAGCGCGCCGAGCAGGTCCAAGCCGCGTTCGGCCTGCTCGTCGCGGGACTCGGCGACCAACACGAGCGTCGCCACGATCACGACCAGGCTGACCGGGACGTTGATGCCGAAGGCCCACCGCCAGGAGTACGTGGTGGTGAGCCAGCCGCCGAGCAGCGGCCCGAGCGCCGCCGCGCCGCCGATGGTGGAGCCCCAGACGGCGAACGCGATGCCCTTCTCCCGGCCGGTGAAGTTGGCGTTCAGCAGGGAGAGCGAGGTGGGCAGCATCATCGCCCCGCCGATGCCCTGGAGCACCCGGGACGCGATGAGCGTCTCGCCGGAGCCGGCGAGCGCCGCGAGCACGCTGGCCACCACGAACACGGTGACGCCGACGAGGAACATCCGCCGTCGCCCGGACCGGTCGGCGAAGCGGCCGGCGACCAGCAGCAACGCGGCGAAGACCAGGGTGTACGCCTCCTGCACCCACTGCGCGTCGGTGGAGGTGATGTCGAGGTCCCGGATGATCTGCGGCACCGCGACGTTCACGATTGTCGCGTCCACGATGATCATCGCCACGCCGAGGCTGATGGCAAGTAGCCCGAACCAGCGTCCGCGCCCGTCGCCGCGCATTGCGCCCTCCCTTTAGCTAGATTCTCTAGCTACCTGAGGTGCTAGCTTTATCCCATGGAGGGGGTGCCGTCAAGCGGGGAGCCGACGCCGGCCGCGCCGCCGAGCAGCGAGACTTCCCGCGCGCTGCGCGACGTGCTGCGGATCGCCGGTGACACCCGGGCCGCGCTGGCCCGCCGCCTGGGCCTCAACGTCACCGACGCGGCGGCGATCGACCACCTGGTCTCCAGCCCGGAGCCGCTGGGCCCGGTCGAGCTGGGCAACCGCCTCGGCATCCGCTCCGCCTCGGCGACCACGCTCGTCGACCGGCTCGTGCAGGCGGGCCACGTCACCCGGACCCCGCACCCGCACGACCGGCGTCGACTGAGCCTCCAGGTGACCGAGAGCGCCGTCGGCGAGGTGCTGGAGGCGCTCCGCCCGATGCTCGTCGGCGTCGACCGGGCGGTCGCCCGGCTCACCCCCGAGCAGGCCGAGGCCACCACGGCCTTCCTGCGCGAGGTCACCGAGGTGATGCGGGAGTACGTCGCCACCGCCCCGGACGAGCCGTCGCGGGCCCGCTCCGACCGCCGCTGAGGAGATTCTCAGAATTAGTTTGGGCCCTGATGGTTCGGGAGCTAACCTGACGCTCGTGAACATGGGCCCGCTCGTCCGCTTCCCCGACGCGTTGCACCACGCGCCACTCGGCCGGCTGATCTCGATCGCCGGTCACGTCGTCGAACAGCACTGGGGGCGTTACCTCGCCGAACACGGGCTCACGTCCGCCGGCATGCGGGTCCTGATGATCCTCCTGCGGGCCGGCGAGGTGAGCCACCGGGAAATGGCCGAGCTGTGCTTCGTCCGGCCCGCCACGCTCACCGGCATCGTCGACACGCTGGAACGCGACGACTTCGTCAGCCGCCGTCGCGCCCCGGAGGACCGCCGCACGGTCCGGCTCGCCCTGACCGACAAGGGCGGCGAGCACGCCCGCGCCATCATCGACATGATTCACAGCGACCGGCCGTTGACGTCGGTCGACGCCGACCCGGCCAACCGGGCGGTGATCCGCCAGTTCCTGATCGAAATCATCACCGGCATGTCCGACGGGGACCTCCGTCGGTTGAACCGGGACAGCGAGTCCGACACCGAGCCGCCGACGGGGAGCCATCCGTGTTGATCCGCCTGCTCCGCACACATCTGCACCCGTACCGACGATGGCTGGCCGCCGTGGTGGCGTTCCAGTTCGTCGGCACGATCGCCTCGCTCTACCTGCCGAGCCTGAACGCCGACATCATCGACCGGGGCGTCGCGGTCGGCGACACCGACCAGATCATGCGTACGGGCGGGTGGATGCTGCTGGTCAGCCTGCTCCAGATCGCCTGCTCGATCGCCGCCGTCTACTTCGGCGCGAAGACCGCCATGGCGTTCGGCCGCGACGTGCGCGGCTCGATCTTCCGGCGCGTCAACAGCTTCTCCGCCCGCGAGGTCGCCCGGTTCGGAGCGCCGTCGCTGATCACCCGCAACACCAACGACGTCCAGCAGGTGCAGATGCTGGTGTTGCTGAGCTGCACCATGCTGGTGGCCGCGCCGATCATGAGCGTCGGCGGCGTGGTGATGGCCCTGCGCGAGGACGTCGGGCTCTCCTGGCTGATGCTGGTCTGCGTACCGGTGCTGGCCGTCGCGCTGGGCCTGATCATCCGCCGGATGGTCCCGGGCTTCCGGCTCATGCAGACCCGGATCGACACCGTCAACCGGGTGCTGCGCGAGCAGATCACCGGCATCCGGGTGGTCCGGGCGTTCGTACGGGAGCCGTACGAGACCGACCGGTTCCGGGCCGCGAACACGGACCTGACCGCCACCGCGCTGCGGATCGGGCGGCTCCAGGCGCTGATCTTCCCGATCGTGATGCTGGTGCTGAACGTCTCCAGCGTCGCGGTGCTCTGGTTCGGCGCGGCACGTGTCGACTCCGGCCAGATCCAGGTCGGCGCGCTCACCGCGTTCCTGCAATACCTCATGCAGATCCTGATGGCAGTCATGATGGCCACCTTCATGCTGATGATGGTGCCCCGGGCGGCGGTCTGCGCCGAGCGCATCGAGGAGGTGCTCGACACCGACTCGTCGGTGGTGCCGGCCGCCGACCCGGTCACCGAGGTCACCGGCCGGGGCGAGCTGGAGTTGCGCGGCGCCGGGTTCCAGTACCCGGGCGCGACCGCGCCGGTGCTGCACGACATCTCGTTCCGGGCCGAGCCGGGCCGGACCACGGCGATCATCGGATCCACCGGCGCCGGCAAGACCACGCTGCTGACGCTCATCCCCCGCCTGGTCGACCCGACCGCCGGCGCGGTCCTGGTCGACGGCGTGGACGTACGGGATCTCGCCCCGGACGAGCTGTGGCGGCGGATCGGGCTGGTGCCCCAGCGGCCGTACCTGTTCACCGGCACCGTCGCCAGCAACCTGCGCTACGGCAACCCGGACGCCACCGACGCCGAACTGTGGGCCGCCCTGGAGATCGCCCAGGCGCACGACTTCGTCGCCGAGATGTCGGGCGGGCTGGAGGCGCCGATCGCGCAGGGCGGCACCAACGTCTCCGGCGGCCAGCGGCAACGCCTGGCCATCGCCCGCGCGCTCGTCCGCAAACCGGAGATCTACCTCTTCGACGACTCCTTCTCCGCGCTCGACCTCGGCACGGACGCCCGGCTGCGGGCCGCCCTCAAGCCGGTCACCGCGGACGCGGCGGTGGTGATCGTGGCCCAGCGGGTCTCCACGATCGTCGACGCCGACCAGATCATCGTGCTCGAGGACGGGGGTGTCGTCGGGATGGGACGACATGAGGAACTGCTGGAGAGCTGCCCCACGTACGCCGAGATCGTCGCGTCGCAGCAGACGGCGGAGGTGGCCGCGTGAGCGCGAGGAGTGAGCCGGGGTTGCGAGCCCCGCAGTCGCGAACGAACGGGGGCACAGCGTGAGCGGGGGGAACGGCGGGACGCCGTCGGTTCCGCAGCAGAAGAACGAGCCGAACCGGCTGCCGCCGGCCGGGCGGCGGCCCGGCGGTGGCCCACCGCACATGAGCATGGGCATGCCGGCCGAGAAGGCGATGAACTTCGGGCCGTCGGCACGCCGGCTGCTGGGGCGGCTGCGGCCGTACCGGCTCCAGCTCACCGGCGTGCTCGCGCTGGCCCTGGCCAGCGTCGGGCTCAGCGTCATCGGGCCGAAGGTGCTCGGGCACGCCACCGACATCATCTTCAGCGGGGTGATCGGGCGGCAGCTTCCGCCCGGCACCACCACCGAGGCGGCGGCGGAGGCGGCCCGTGCCGAGGGCAACGGCAACTTCGCCGACATGCTGGCCCGGATGGACGTGATCCCGGGCACCGGCATCGACTTCGACGCGCTGGGCCGGGTGCTGGCGTTCGCCGTCGTGCTCTACGTCGGCGCGAGCATGCTCCAGTGGGCGCAGGGCTGGGTGCTCAACGGGGTGGTGCAGCGCACCGTGCTGACGCTGCGCGCCGACGTGGAGGACAAGCTCAACCGGCTGCCGCTGCCCTACTTCGACAAGCAGCCCCGCGGTGAGCTGCTGAGCCGGGTCACGAACGACATCGACAACGTGTCGCAGACGCTCCAGCAGACGCTGAGCCAGCTGCTCACGTCGCTGCTCACAGTCGTCGGCGTACTCGGGATGATGTTCTGGATCTCGCCGCTGCTGGCAATCGTCGCGCTCGTCGCGGTGCCGCTGTCGGTGGTGGTCACCGGCCAGATCGCCAAGCGCTCGCAGGGCAAGTTCATCGCCCAGTGGAAGCACACGGGCGAGCTGAACGGCCAGATCGAGGAGGCGTACACCGGGCACGAACTGGTGAAGGTCTTCGGCCGGCAGAAGGAGGTCGAGGCCGCCTTCCACGCCAAGAACGAGGAGCTGTTCCGGGCCGGCTTCGGCGCGCAGTTCGTCTCCGGGCTGATCATGCCGGCGATGTTCTTCATCGGGAACCTCAGCTACGTCGCGATCGCCGTGGTCGGCGGCCTGCGGGTGGCGTCGGGCTCGATGAGCCTCGGTGACGTGCAGGCGTTCATCCAGTACTCGCGGCAGTTCACCCAGCCGCTCACCCAGGTCGCGTCGATGGCCAACCTGCTGCAGTCCGGGGTGGCCTCGGCCGAGCGGGTCTTCGCTGTGCTCGACGCCGACGAGCAGAGCCCCGACCCGGCCGAGCCGGCCCGGATCGCCGACCCGCACGGGCGGGTCGAGTTCGAGCACGTCTCCTTCCGGTACGACCCGGAGAAGCCGCTCATCGACGACCTGTCGCTGGTCGCCGAGCCGGGCCACACGGTGGCCATCGTCGGTCCCACCGGCGCCGGCAAGACCACGCTGGTCAACCTGGTCATGCGGTTCTACGAGCTGGACGCCGGGCGGATCACGCTGGACGGGGTGGACATCTCCACGATGCGCCGCGACGAACTGCGCGGCCGGATCGGCATGGTGCTCCAGGACACCTGGCTGTTCGGCGGCACCATCCGGGACAACATCGCCTACGGACGCCCCGACGCCACCGAGGAGGAGATCCTCGCCGCCGCCCGGGCGACGTTCGTCGACCGGTTCGTCCGCAGCCTGCCGGACGGCTACGACACGGTGATCGACGAGGAGGGCAGCAACGTCAGCGCCGGGGAGAAGCAGCTCATCACCATCGCCCGCGCGTTCCTGGCCGAGCCGTCGCTGCTGATCCTGGACGAGGCGACCAGCTCGGTGGACACCCGGACCGAGGTGCTGCTCCAGCGGGCCATGGCGGCGCTGCGCTCGGACCGGACGAGCTTCGTCATCGCGCACCGCCTCTCCACCATCCGCGACGCCGACCTGATCCTGATGATGGAGCAGGGCCGGATCGTCGAGCAGGGCACCCACGACCAGCTCGTCGCCGCCGGTGGCGCGTACGCCCGGCTCTACCGGGCGCAGTTCACCGGCGCGGTGATCGAAGACGAGATCCCGGCGCCCACCCCGGCCGGCCCTCCGGCGGGAATGCGTGCCGGTGCCGGCACGCCGGCCGGGAACTGACGTGGACCCGGCCACAGGTCCGGCACCGGTCGGTGTCCGGGTGCCTTCCCGGCACCCGGACGGGCCGGAGTCAGGCCGGCGGGAGAAGACCCGCCGACCGGCTCGCGACCACCACGCCGACCAGGCCCAGCGCCTCGGCGGCGGGCATCGGGTCGAGCACCCGGCCGTCGCGCAGGCGCAGCGAGACCGAACCGTCGGCCACCTCCCGGGGGCCGAGGACCCCGGTGTACGGGACTCGGCGGCGGGACGCGTCCCGGATCCGGGCGCCGAGCGAACCGGCGTGGTCGACCTCGGCCCGCAGCCCGGCCGCCTCGGCGCGGCGGGCCAGCGCGACGGCCGCGTCGGCCTGCGCCGCGTCCACCGGCAGCAGCAGCACCTGCACCGGGGCGTACCAGGCCGGGAACGCGCCCTGGTGCACCTCGATCAGGTACGCGAACAGCCGTTCCATGCTGCCGACGAGGCTGCGGTGCACCATCACCGGCCGTTTCCGGCGGCCGTCCGAGTCGGTGTACGACAGGTCGAACCGTTCCGGTTTGTCGAAGTCGAGCTGGACGGTGGAGATGGTCGACTCCCGGCCGGCCGCGTCGACGATCTGAATGTCGATCTTCGGCCCGTAGAACGCGGCCTCGCCCGGCGCCTCGACGACGTCCACCCCGTCGAGCGCGGCGCGGAGCAGTTCCTCGGCCCGCCCCCAGCCGGCGTCGTCGCCCACGTACCGCCGGCCCGGCCCGCGCAGCGACAACCGGAACCCGGCGGGACGGACGCCGAGCGCGGCGTACGCCTCGCCGATCAGCCGCAGGATCTCGCGGACCTCGTCGCCGACCTGCTCCAGCGCGCAGAAGTTGTGCGCGTCGTTGAGCGAGATGGCTCGTACGCGAGACAGCCCGCCGAGCACCCCGGAACGCTCGGCCCGGTACATCCCGCCCAGCTCGGCGACCCGCAGCGGCAGCTCCCGGTAGGAACGCCCACGGGCCCGGAACACCAGCGCGTGGTGCGGGCAGAGCGCCGGGCGCAGCACGAACTCGTCGTCGGCGCTCAGCCGCATCGGCGGGAACATGTCGTCGGCGAAGTAGCCCAGGTGCCCGGAGAGCTCGAACAGCTCCCGTTTGGCCAGTGGCGGGGAGTAGACGTGCCGGTAGCCGGCCCGGCGCTCCAGCTCCCGCACGTACTCCTCGACGGCGTGCCGGGCGGCGGCGCCGGCCGGCAGCCAGATCGGCAGCCCGGCGCCCGCGAGCGGGTCGGAGACGAACAGCTCCAGCTCCCGGCCGAGCCTGCGGTGGTCGATCATGTCGCTCTCCTTGATCGGGTACGACCCGGAGGCGAGCGGGCCCGGAACGCCGCGAGGCCCCGGAGCGGATCGCCCCGGGGCCTCGTCGACGGAAACGTCAGTGCGGCACGCCGGGAACACCCGGCGTCGTCGTCACTACCGCGCTACGCATGCCCTGACGCTAGACGCGCGGGCGTCGATGGCGCACCTGAAATATGGAGAGTGGGGGCGGGTCGCCGGCACGGGACCTGCCGGCGACCCGCGGCGGCCCGGGCATCGAGAACGGGGGACCCGACGACTCCGGCGCCGCGTCCCACCAACGGTACTCCGGGTATCGATGATGTGCCGCCCCGCCCCGAGCCAGACGCGCCGGTGACCCGTCACCTCTCGGCGGGCTGCCTCGTTCCACACCTACGGCCCACCGGTGTCGGCTGTCACCGCACGGCAGGGCCGGTGGTGGTGACGCCGGACACGGCGTCAGGCTCGGTCCGGTCGAACGGAGAACTCCGACGAGGTGGCGGTCGTGGCCGAACTCATCTCTGATGTCGCGTCGCCCATGTGGGCGTACGCGCTGCTGCTGATCCTGCTGATCGTCGACGCCTTCGTCCCGGTGGTGCCGACCCAGCTCGTCATGATCACCAGCGGGGCGCTGACCGTGTACGGCGGGCTCAGCCTGCCGCTGACCATCGCGGTCGGGGCGGCCGGTGTGTTCATCGGGGACCTGGCCTGCTACCTGATCGGCCGCAGCACGCCGACCCGCCGCCCGGCACGCGCCACCACACCCGGGCGGGCACGCCGGGCCGTCACCCGGGTCACCCGTGGGCTGCGCGAGCCGGGGCCACTGGTGATCCTGCTCTGCCGCTTCGTGCCCGGCGGACGGATGGCGGCCTGCTTCTCGGCCGGGCGCAGCCGCTACCCGTACCGCCTGTTCGTGCCGTACGCGGCGGCGGCGGCCCTCGCCTGGTCCAGTTACGGCGCGCTCGTCGGTCACCTGGGCGGTACGGCGCTGACCCACTCCGCGTGGCGGCTGCTGCTGATCGGCGGGGTGGCCGCGACGGGATTCGCGCTGGCCGGGTGGGCGATGACCTGGATCAGCAACAACCGGCAGACCCGCGCCGAGGCCACCGCCGACTCCACCGGCACCTGACGCGCAGTTCGGAGCGTTGACCCCCGTCGCATATAAGTCCGGTTTTTCCGTTGGCGGACGAGCGGTTCCAGGAGCACCTGATCAACTTGAAGGAAGAGCAGCCATGAGCGGTGGGGCGAACTGGCGCGACGTCAAGGCGAAGGCCCGAAGTATCGACCCCTCGTGGGACGACAGCGAGCGTGTCGCCCGGCGGGGACAGCTTCGAGAGAAGATGCTGGCTTCGGTCAGCGGCGCGCAGCTGGCGGAGATCCGCAAGCAGCTGGGTATGACCCAGGCTCAACTGGCGGAGCGGCGGGCTTGTCTCAGGCGCGGATCAGCCAGATCGAGAATGGCGAGAGCGTCAACCTGGAGATCCTTCGCGCCTATGTGACCGGACTGGGCGGACACCTTGATGTGGTCGCCCGGATCGGGAACATCCGCCTCGACGTAGCCTGACGCGGTTCTCGGGGGTCCGGTAGGGGACGACCCGGGGAGCGAAGTGGGTGGTGGTCCCGGATCCGTCTGGGGCGGTTGCGGCGACAGGCTGGCCGTATGGCTGGAACGCGGAGAAGCGGCCTGCTGGCCCTCGGCGGGATCGTCCTGGCGGCGGTACTCGCGGTGAACGGTCACCTCGAGGTGAGCGACGACCTGGATCCCTGGTCGCTGACCGTCAGCGACTTCGCCGTCTCCGACCGGGGCGGCGTGATCGACACCGCGATGGCGGTCCTCGCGGCGGCAACTCTCGTGCTGCTGCCCGCGCTGCGCCGCTCCGGCGCGGGCCGGGTCCCGCTCGCGCTGCTGACCGCCTGGTCGGCCGGGCTGCTGGCCGCCGCCGTGGTGCCCACGAACGAGCCGGGTACGCAGATGGACACCGCCGCGTACGTGCACCGGTACGCCTCGGTGCTGTCGTTCCTGGCCCTGCCGGTGGCCGCCTGGCTGCTGGCCCGTCACCCGGTCAGCGACGCCGCCGCCTGGCTGCGCGGCCTGACCGTAGCCAGCCTGCTCCTGGCCGGCGCGATGATCTGGTCCGCCTATCCCGGCGACCGCGCGCTGCTCGGCCTGATCGAGCGCCTGCTCATCCTCACCGAGACGGCCGTCATAACCACCCTGGCGGTGCACGCCACCCGCCGCACCCCGGCCGAGACCGGCGATCATGCAGTTGCGGCCCGTACAGAACGGGCATACCGGCTGGATCGGGGGCCACAACTGCATGATCGACGAGCGAGGGCCGCTACTCCAGCTCGTGGAGCATGAGCTGACGGGCGGCCTCGGTGATGGAGCCGGACAGGCTCGGGTAGATGGTGATGGTGTGGGCCAGCTCGTTGACGGTGAGGTTGTTCTCCACCGCCATCGTGATCGGCAGGATCAGCTCGCTCGCCTTCGGCGCCACCACCACGCCGCCGATCACCTGACCGCTCGCCGGCCGGCAGAACAGCTTGACGAAGCCGTCGGCCAGGTCGTCCATCTTCGCCCGGGCGTTGCCGGACAGCGGCAGCATCACCTGGCGGGCCGGGGTCTTGCCGGCGTCCACCTCGTCCTGCGAGACGCCGACGGTGGCCAGTTCCGGGTCGGTGAAGACGTTCGCGGCGACGGTACGCAGCCGCAGCGGCCGGACCGCCTCGCCCAGCGCGTGCCACATGGCGATCCGGCCCTGCATGGCAGCGACGCTCGCGAGCGGCAGCACCCCGGTGCAGTCACCCGCCGCGTAGATGCCCGGCACATTGGTACGGGAGACGCGGTCCACAGTCACGTAACCGCCCCGGGCCAGCTCCACGCCGTACTCGGCCAGGCCCAGGTCGGCGGTGTTCGGAATCGAGCCGACAGCGATCAGCGCGTGCGAACCGGTGACCTGACGGCCGTCGGAGAGCACCACCTCCACCCCGTCGCCGGCCCGGCGGACCGCCTCGGCGCGGGAGTTGTTCAGGATGCTCATGCCCCGGGCGCGGAACACCCGCTCGATCGCCATCGCGGCGTCGGCGTCCTCGTGCGGCATCACCCGGTCCCGGCTGGAGACGAGGGTGACCTTGACGCCCATGGCCAGGTACGCGCTGGCGAACTCGGCGCCGGTCACGCCGGAGCCGACCACGATCAGGTGCTCGGGCAGCTCGGGCAGGTCGTACACCTGGCGCCAGGTCAGGATGCGCTCACCGTCCGGTACGGCGGTGGGCAACTGGCGGGGGGTCGCGCCGGTCGCGACGAGCACCGTCGACGCGGCGATCGAGTAGTCCGCACCGCCGCCGGCCGGGGTGACGATCACCCGGTGGGTGTGACCGAGCGTGTCCTCACCCAGCCGCGCGGTGCCGGCCACGAACTCGACGCCGGCCTTCACCAGCTTGGTGTGGATGTCGGCGGACTGGGCCAGGGCGAGCCGCTTGACCCGCTCGTGCACCGCCGAGGCGTCGACGGTGACCGCCTCCAGGCCGTCGGAGTGCACCCCGAACTCCTCGGTGTCCCGGTAGCCGGTGACCACCTCGGAGCTGGCAATGAACGTCTTGGAGGGCACGCAGTCGGACAGCACACAGGCGCCGCCGGCGCCTTCCGCCTCGACCACTGTGACATCGGCGTCCAGCTGCGCGGCGACCAGAGCCGCCTCGTACCCGGCCGGCCCGCCGCCGATGATCACGATCTGGCTCACAGAGCCGTCCCTTCGTCGAAACTCACAGTGACTTTCTTCTCCCCGTCCCGTCCGACACGCACTGTCGTATTCTCCCCCACCCGTCGGCCGGGCTATGGTCGTCGCCGTGGGTCTCTACGCTGCTTACGGCTCGAACCTGGATCCCGCCCGCATGCGCGCCTACTGCCCGCACTCGCCGATGGTGGGCACCGGCTGGCTGGAGGGGTGGCGGCTCACCTTCGCCGGCGAGGACGTCATCGGCTGGGAGGGCTCGGTCAGCACCGTGGTCGAGTCCCCGGGTGACCGGGTGTTCGTGGCGCTCTACGACATCCACCCGTACGACGCCGCGCAGCTCGACGAGATCGAGGGCGTGACCGCCGAGACGTACCGCAAGCTGACGGTCCGCGTCTCGACGCTGGACGGAGACGTGACCGCGTGGGTCTACGTGTTCGACGGGTACGAGGGCGGACTGCCCACCGCGTGGTACCTGTCGGAGCTGGCGAACGCCGCGGAGAAGGCGGGCGCGCCGGACGACTACGTCACCGAGCTGCGGTCCCGCCCCACCGGCACCGCGTCGGCGTAGCGCGTCTCCCACACCGACAGTGTGCGCCGCGCGGCCGCAGCCGCGCTCGGCGACCCCGGTACGGGGGTGCCGGGTCACACCCGCGAGGCGGGCACACTCCGCTCGTACATGTCGACCCAGCGTTCCTCCACCAGCCCGACGGAGCGGTAGAGCGTGACCGGCGCGGTCGGGTTGGCCAGGTCGACGCCGAGCCCCGCCCCGGCGCGGCCTTTCGCCGCGTAGACCGCGAAGGCCCGGCGCAGCAGCGCCGCGCCCACCCCCCGGCGCCGGTACGCGGGCAGCACCGACAGCGTCCGCACCCATCCCCGGTCCTGGTCGAGCGCCTGGTCGGAGGACTGGAGCGCGCCGGCCGGCGCGCCGTCGACCTCGGCCAGGAACCACTCGTCCCAGACCTTGCCGTACGACGGCAGCAGATCCCGCCACTGCTCGAAGTCGAGCGGGTCGTGGTCCGGGGTGTCCCGGAACGCGGTGTCGTAGATGCGGTGGAACAGCCGCAGGTCGCTCTCGTCGCCAGCGCGCAGCGGCCGGACGGTCACCCCGGGCGGGGGCGCCGGTTCGGCGGGCAGGCCGGCCAGCGACCGGGTCATCCGGATGTAGCGCTTGAGCCGGGTGAACCCGGCCTCGGCCAGCTCGCCCGCCCAGCGGGTCTCCGGCGCGTACACCCCGGCGCGGGCGGTCAGCGCGGGCAGGCCGCGCTCGGCGGCCCGCTCGGCGACCCGTTCCAGCAGCCGGGCCAGCAGCGGGGCACGCAGGTCGGCGCCGCGGTCGGGGTCGACGAGCACGTCCACCCACTCCCGGCCCACGCCGCTCGGGTTGGCCAGGATCGACCAGGCCACCGCCGTACCGTCCGGGTCGGTGACCAGCCAGGAGTCGCGGGCCGGGTCGACGAACGGCGCGGTCAGCGCGGACCGCACGTCCTCGTCGTCGAAGTCGGGGTGGCCGACGGCGAACGTGTCGGCGGCGTGCACCACCGCCAGGATCGCGGGCACGTCGTCGAGGGTCGGGCGGCGGGCCGACCAGCCGGCGGGAAGCGTCACGGGCCAGATCCTGGCAGCCGGACCGGGCGCGTCGCCTCCCATTTATCCGCCGCGGGCGCGCTGCCGCGCGGCACCGAGCAGACCCAGCAGCTCGGCGCCCTCGGCGGTGCTCAACGCGCGGAACGCCGCCGAGGCCAGCCGGTCGGTCACCGCCTCGGCCCACAGCCGGCGCCGCACCAGCGGCCCGACCGGCGGGTACGGGGGCGCCCAGCCGCACGCGGCCGCGCCCGCCTCGCCCTCCGGCCCGGCCAGCACCGCCTCCAGCGGCGTCAGTCCGGCCGCGCGCACCGCCAGGAGGTACGCCCCGGCGAAGTGCTCGCGCAGCAGCAGCATGCCGACCGCCGCCCGCGCGCCGGGTGACGGTTCGGGCACCGGCATGGCCCGCCAGGCGGCGAACAGCGGCATGCCGCTGGCGTCCGCCGCGTCGACCGCCCGGCCCAGCAGCGCGGCGAGCCGCGCCGACTCGGCGCCGTCACCGAGCCGGGCGGTGCCCCACCGGCAGCACTCGGCCAGGTTGGCGGCGGCCACCTCGATCGGCGGGACGGTCCGCGCGGCGGCGTCCCAGCCGTCGGTGACCGCCTCGGGCGCGATGAAACCGAGGGCCGCGGCCACCGTCTCGGCGCGGACGTCACCGAGGGCTCCGGCCCGCCCGGTGATGTAGAAGGCCCACCCGGAGATGCCGAGCAGCCGCGCCCGGCGCAGCGTGGACGGGCAGCGGGCGAACGCCTCTCCGAGTTCCAGCACGAGCGGCTTGCAGGCGGCGGCGAGCTGTTCCGGAGTCATCGGCGGCCCGTCACCGTCACTCCACCGTAGCCATTCATCACGCTCAGTCTGCCGGGTGCTCACCGGTGTCGGCATCCCCCTCTTCGGCGTCGAGCGCCTCCAACACGGCCTCCACCTCGCCGGCCCGGCGCCGAGCCGCGGTGACCGCCCGTTCCGCGCCCCGGCGGGCCAGCCGGGCCCGGCTCAGCTCCTGCTCGGCCACGGCCCGGCGACGCTCCAGCTCGGCCAGTTCCGTCTCGATCCGGTCCAGCGCCGCAGCGCCGTCCCGCTCGGCCGCCTCGGCGGTTCCCAGCTCCTTCTCGGCCCGGTCCAGGTCCGCGCGGGCCCGGGTCAGCTCCCGGGTCGCGGTCCGCCGTCGCCCGGCCCGTTCGGCCCGCGCCGCCCGCTCGTCGCGGGCCCGGCGCGCGTCGGCCCGCTCGGCCGCCCGATCCGGTACGACAGGCGTCTCCCCGCCCTCGGTCACGAGCCGCAGCTGGGGTCGGGGCACCTCGCCGAACCCGGCGTAGTGGCTGGCCCGCAGCAGGCGTCCGGCGCGTACCTGCTCGGCCACCTCGGTGTCCGACAGCGCGGCGTTGAGTGTCGCCTCCACCTCGCCCAACGGCAGTTTCCCGGCCGGTGGCGCGGCGGGTTCGGCGGCGGCGAGCCGGCGTACCTCGGCCACCAGCGCGCCCACGACGGCGCGGCGCTGCGCTGACAGTTCCCGCAGTTTGCCGCCGCGCAGGTCGCGTTGCGCGGCGCGCAGCGCCCCGGCCAGCTGGGTGAGGTCGGCGACCAGCTCGGGACGGCGGATGGCCAGCAGGTTGACCAGCCAGGCCGCCACCGTCGGCCGGCGCAGTCTGCCGATCTCCCGGGCGGTAAGCGGGTCGCCGGACTGCCGCGCCTGCGCGACGGCGGCGTCCCGGGCCGCGACGAACCGGTCCGGCGGGGTGGCGTAGAGCCGCCGGATCACCTCCGCGGGCACCTCGGCCATGGTCAGGCGTCGATCCGGGTGCCCGGCTCCAGACGGCGGTAGTCGGTCTTGGACAGCGCCGTGTACTGCCGGTCCAGCACGCCGAGGCCGTTGTCGTTCAGTAGCCCGTCGTGCAGCGCGTACGCCCGGCGCGGCGCGACCGCGCGGATGAAGTCGACCACCTCGGAGAACTTCGACCAGGGCGCGTGGATCGGGGCGAACAGCGTGTCCACCCGCACGTCGTCGGGGACGAACAACGCGTCGCCCGGGTGGTACACCACGTCGGCGAAGAGGTAGCCGAGGTTCTGGATCACCGGGATGTCCGGGTGGATGACCGCGTGCTGCCCGCCGTACGCCCGCACCGGCACCCCGGCGACGGTGAACGACTGTCCCGGCTCGACCGTGACGAGCGCCTCGGCCGCGTCGCCGAGCACCCCGGCGAGCGAGGCCGGGCCGTGCACCGGCACCGGCCGCCGCTCCAGCGCCCGGGTCAGCGCGCCGACGTCCACATGGTCCGGGTGTTCGTGGGTGATCAGCACCGCGTCCGCACCGTCCAGCGCCGCCGGATCGCTGAAGACACCCGGGTCGACGACAAGCACCGCACCGTCGTGCTCCAGCCGGAGGCAGGAGTGGGCGTACTTGGTCACCTGCATCGTGATCCCTCGCTTATCGAATCGTGATGTCCTCAGCGCAGTCTGCCGGAACCGGCGCGACCACGCGTCACGTCCGAGGTATCGGTCCCGGCGGGCGGGGCCGTCGAGGATCGGAGTACGGGGCATGGGTGGACGGCGACTCCGGGGCGTGGCCCTGGTGGCGGTGGGGCTGATAGCGGCGCTGGGCGTGGGCGCGTGCAGCGCGGGCGGAGACGGTGGCAGCGACTCGGCCGCGCCAGCCGCCGACAGAGGCGCGGGGAGCGAGCAACTCGCCGAGGGCGGCGCGGACAGCGACCAGGCCGCTCCCGGCGGCACCGGCGGCGCGGACCTGCGGGTCGACCAGCGGTCCATCATCTACACCGGGACCATGCAGGTGCGGGTGGACGATGTGGAGGCCGCCGCGCGGGAGGCGACCACCGCGGTGACGGCGGCCGGCGGGTTCGTCGGCGCCGACCGGCGGTCGAGCCGGGCCGCCGAGGCGCGGGCCGCGCTGACGCTGCGGGTGCCGGCGGACCGGTTCACCGCGGTGATCGACCGGCTCGCCGGTCTCGGCCGGCAGGAGCGCCGGGAGATCCGCACCGAGGACGTCACCGAGCAGGTGGTCGACCTGGACGCCCGGATCGCCACCCAGCGGGCGCGGGTGGAGAGCGCCCGCAAGCTGCTCGCCCGCGCCACGTCGGTCGACGAGCTGGTCCGGCTGGAGAACGAGGTGGGCACCCGGCAGGCGGACCTGGCGTCGCTGGAGGCCCGCAAGCGCCGGCTGGCGGACCTGACCGCGCTGTCCACCATCACCGTGACGTTCCTCGGTCAGGACGCCAGCACCGCCGACGAGGAGGCCGACCTGGGCTTCCTGGCCGGGCTGGGCGGCGGCTGGTCGGCGTTCCTGGCCTCGGCCCGGGTCCTGCTCACAGTGCTCGGCGCGGTGCTGCCCTTCGCGGTGGTGATCGGCGTACCGCTGTGGTTGCTGCTGCTGTGGCGGCGCCGGGTGCGGGCCCGGAGGACGCCGCCGCCCGGCCCGGGCGCGATGCCGCCGCCCGGCCTGGGCCCGATGCCGCCGGGCCCGGCCGGGCCGGCCGACGGTCCGGTCAGCGCGCCGCCGCCAGTGCCCGCAGCGCGGTCTGGACCATGAGGCGTACGCCGGCTTCGATCGCGCGCTCGTCCACGTCGAACGAGGCCCGGTGCAGGTCCACGTTGGGCCCGCTCCGGCCGACGCCGAGGCGGGCGAGCGCGCCCGGCACGTGCTCCAGGTACCAGGAGAAGTCCTCGCCGCCCATGCTCTGCGGCGTCTCGGCGATGCCGTCGGGGCCGAGCGCCGCGGCGGTGGCGGCGGTGAGCACGCCGATGGCGCCGGCGTCGTTCGTCACCGGGGGCCGGCCGCGCAGGTATTCCAGGTCGACTGTGGCGCCGGTGGGCGCGAGCACGTCTCGCACCACCTGAGCGACGATCTCGGGCGCCCGGTCCCAGGTGTCGCGGTCCATCACCCGCAGGGTGCCGGCCGCGCACGCCTCGGACGGGATGACGTTGTAGCGGGTGCCGGCCGAGGCGTGGCCGAACACCAGCAGCAGCCCGCTGTTGGCCGGCACCCGGCGGCTGATCAGCGTCGGCACCTCGGTCACCAGCCGGCCGAGCGCGTCCACCAGGTCGACGGTCAGGTGCGGGCGGGCGGTGTGCCCGCCGGGCCCGGTGAGCCTGACAGTGACGTTGTCGGCGGCGGCGGTGATCGGGCCGACCCGCAGGCCGACCTTGCCCACCGGCAGGTTCGGGTCGCAGTGCAGCGCGAAGATCTGCACCACGTCCTCCAGGCCGCCGGCCTCGATGACCTCCAGCGAGCCGCAGGGCAGGATCTCCTCGGCGGGCTGGAAGATCAGCCGGACCCGGCCGTCGAGCCGGCCGGTGTCGGCGAGCTGGGCCAGCAGCATGCCGACGCCGAGCATCACCGACGTGTGCACGTCGTGGCCGCAGGCGTGGCAGACGCCCTCCACGGTTGACCGGTACGGCACGTCCTTCGGGTCGCTCAGCGGCAGCGCGTCGATGTCGGCGCGGAGCGCGATCACCGGCCCGTCCGGGCGCCCGTCGATGTCGCAGATGACGCCGTTGCCCTTCGGCAGCAGGCGCGGCTTGAGACCGGCGAGGGACAGCTCACGGTGCACCAGCGCGGCCGTCTCGAACTCCTCGCCGGACAGTTCCGGGTGGGAGTGGAGGTGACGGCGCGTTTCGATGAGGCCGGGTACGCGCAGCGCGAGCAGATGGTCGAGCTCGAAGGGCAGGGGCTGGTAACCGGTCGGCGCCTCGGGCCGGGACGACGCCAGCGGGCCGCCGGAAGGCAGCGTCAACGCACTCGTCACGTCGAATTCTCGATCACTAGAAGTGGATGGATCTTCGGGTCGGACAGCAGACAGCCTAGACCTCCGACGGTGACGCTGCGCAACATCTTTCGTGTAGCGGTCGGACCGCGCAGCGTCACGAATGCCCTGGTGGGAGGGCTCGAATATCTGCGGGACAGCAGGTAGATCGCGGTCAAACGCCGTCATCCGCCCCCCACCTCCTACAACGCGTAACCGTTTCAGCGGCCCCCAAATACCCGTCAGCCGTTCCGAATTGTCGCATTAGTCGTGGCAATTAACTGCCGCTCCGACAATTGCCCGACAACTGTCGGCTGCCGGAGGACTCCCGACGGTGACACGACCGCCCGACAGCCGCCCGCACACGCTGTCCGTCCCCGTTCACCCGATCGGGTTACCCGGATCGCCGGATCGCACACGCGCGACGGCGGCCCACGCCACGCACCGCAGTGCGCGGCGGGGCCGCCGCCGGACGGTTCAGAAGCGGTCGCTGGGCCGGTAGATCCCCCACACCTCGCGCAGCGTGCCGCAGACCTCGCCGACGGTGGCGCGGGCCCGCAGCGCCTCCTTCATCGGGTAGAGCACGTTGGCGTCCCCCTCGGCGGCGGCACGCAGCTCGGCCAGGGCTCGCTCCACCGCGCCCGAGTCCCGCTCGGCGCGCAGCCGGGCCAGCCGCTCCCCCTGCGCCGCCTCGATCGCCGGGTCCACCCGCAGCGGCTCGTACGGCTCCTCCTCGTCGACCTGGAACCGGTTGAGGCCGACCACCACACGCTCGCCCGAGTCGATCTCCTGGGCGATCCGGTACGCGGACTGCTCGATCTCCCGCTTCTGGAACCCGGCCTCGATCGCGTCCACCGCCGAACCGTGGTCGAAGACCCGGTCCATCAGCTCGGTGGCCGCCGCCTCCACCTCGGCGGTCATCGCCTCCACCACGTACGACCCGGCGAACGGGTCGACGGTGGCGGTCAGGTCCGTCTCGTACGCCAGCACCTGCTGGGTGCGCAGCGCCAGCCGGGCCGCCTTCTCGGTGGGCAGCGCGATGGCCTCGTCGAAGCTGTTCGTGTGCAGCGACTGGGTGCCGCCGAGCACCGCGCCGAGACCCTGCACCGCCACCCGGACCAGGTTCACCTCCGGCTGCTGGGCGGTGAGCTGCACACCGGCGGTCTGGGTGTGGAACCGCAGCATCATCGACTTCGGATTCTTCGCGCCGAACTCGTCGCGCATCAGCCGGGCCCAGATGCGCCGGGCCGCGCGGAACTTGGCGACCTCCTCCAGCAGCGTGGTGCGGGCCACGAAGAAGAACGACAGGCGGGGCGCGAAGTCGTCCACGGCCAGCCCGGCGGCGAGCGCCGCGCGGACGTACTCCACGCCGTTGGCGAGGGTGAACGCGACCTCCTGCGCGGGCGTGGCGCCGGCCTCGGCCATGTGGTAGCCGGAGATGGAGATGGTGTTCCACTTCGGCACCTCGGCGCGGCAGTACGCGAAGGTGTCGGCGACCAGCCGCAGCGAGGGCTTCGGCGGGAAGATGTACGTCCCCCGGGCGATGTACTCCTTGAGGATGTCGTTCTGGATCGTGCCGTTGAGCGCCGCCCCCGGCACGCCGTTCTCCTCGGCCACGAGCTGGTAGAGCAGCAGCAGCACCGAGCCGGGCGCGTTGATGGTCATCGAGGTGGAGACCTTGTCCAGCGGGATGCCGCCGAACAGCGTGCGCATGTCCTCGATGGAGTCGATGGCGACGCCGACCTTGCCCACCTCGCCGTGCGCGATCGGGTCGTCCGAGTCGTACCCCATCTGGGTGGGCAGGTCGAACGCGACGGACAGGCCCATGGTCCCGGCGCGCAGCAACTGGTGGTAGCGCGCGTTGCTCTCGGTCGCGGTGCCGAACCCGGCGTACTGTCGCATCGTCCAGGGCCGGGACGTGTACATCGTCGGGTAGACCCCGCGGGTGTACGGGAACTCGCCCGGCTCACCCAGCCGGGCGTCCAGGTCCGCCGGAAGGTCTGCCGCCGTGTAGACGCCCTGGATCGGGAAACCCGACTCGCTTGACCGCGCATCGCTCATTACCGGATGGTAGGACGAGCAGACCGTCAGGTGGGTGAGGGATACCGCACACCCCACGGCGGCGTCCCACCGGAGGTGAGCGAGCGACCACATACCGTCGAGTAGGTAAACGCCCGCCGCGTCGGGTTTCGCATCGGGCGTCGGAACCAGCAAGATAGAGGGGTTGTGTCCCAGCCCCCTCGATATCCCCCGGTGGCTTTTCTGTGACTCAGATTCCGACGTGGAGCGGCGGACCGGCCAGTCCTCCCACTGGACGCGCGGCGCCCGGCACCACCATCGGTGGTCGCTACTCGCTGCGCTCCCCGGTGGGCAACGGAGGCATGGGCACGGTCTGGCGGGCCACAGACACGTTGCTGCGCCGTGATGTGGCGGTCAAGGAGGTCGTCCTCCCGCCGGGGCTCGCCCCGAGCGACCGCGACGCGCTCTACGAACGGACACTGCGGGAGGCCCGCGCCGCCGCCGCGATCCAGCACCCGGCAGTGGTGCAGGTCTACGACGTGGTCACCGAGGGTGGCCGCCCCTGGATCGTGATGGAGCTGCTGGACGCCCGCAGCCTGGCCGACATGGTGATCGAGGACGGGCCGGTCGCGCCGCGCGCCGTCGCCAAGATCGGGATCGCGCTGCTCGGCGCCCTGGAGGTGGCACACGCGATCGGCGTGCTGCACCGCGACGTCAAGCCGGCGAACGTGCTGATCTGCACCGACGGCCGCTGCGTCCTCACCGACTTCGGCGTCGCCCGGATGCCCACCGACGTGCAGCTCACCACGCCCGGCATGGTGCTCGGCTCGCCGCACTTCATCTCCCCCGAGCGGGCCATGGGCCAGGAGTTCGGGCCGCCCAGCGACCTGTTCTCGCTCGGCGTGACGCTCTACACGGCGGTCGAGGGCCGGCCACCGTTCGACAAGGGCGACCCGATCGAGACCATGCACGCGGTGGTCGAGGACCCGCCCGCCACGCCGCAGCGCAGCGGCCCGCTCACCGGCGTGCTGATGGGGCTGCTGGAGAAGGACCCGGCCCGCCGGATGGACGTGCACCGGGCCCGCGCCAACCTGCGCGAACTGCTCGCCGGGCCGCTGACCAGCACCGCCACCGCCGTCAACTCGGTCACCGACCCGTACGCGGTGGTGCCGGTGCCGCGCCCGACCACGCCGCCGGCGATCGCGGCGGAGCCGAAGCCGAGCGGGCAGATCGGCGGCCGGGCGATGATCGGCCCGGAAGAGTCGCTCACCGACCGACTCGCCGCGCTGCGCCGCGGTGAGCGGCCCACGGCCGAGAAGCCGGCGACGGCGGCCGCGCTGGACGAGACGAGCGCCGACGCGCTGGCCGGTCCGCTGCACACGCCGACCGGCGCGATGTCCGGGCCGGGCACGCCGGAGGCCACCCAGCGCATCTCGCCGGACGCCACGGTCCGGCTCGGCCAGGGCGCCGCGGACGCGACCCAGGCGGTGCCCACCGCCGTGCCGGCCACGTACGGCCGCACCGTCGACGCCACCCAGCCGGTGTACGGCGGCAACCAGTGGTCGGTGCCCGGCACCGGCCAGCCGTGGACCACCCCGTCCACCGCCCCGGACACCGCCGGTGGCGGCGGCGCGAAGGGGCTGCTCGGCCGGGTGAAGGCGTGGCCGCGCAAGGTCCAGCTCGCCGCCGCCGGTGGCCTCGCCGTGGTGCTGCTGCTGGGCGTGATCGCGCTGACCAGCGGCGGCGACGACGCGCCCCCGCCGATCGTGGGCACGCTGCCGTCGAACTCGGCCGCCGCCTCCCCGGTGGAGATGCAGGAGCAGACCGTCAAGGGCGTGACCATCCAGGTGCCGAAGGGCTGGCAGCGGCAGACCGGCGGCCTCTACGTCGACTACGTCGACCCGGAGGACGAGGGCCGCAAGGTGCGGGTCATCGCCGAGCCGTGGGGCGGCACCTCGATCAGCTGGGCCGAGTTCGCGTCGCGGAACCTGAAGAAGAACAGCGCCAAGAGCAAGAACTGCCCCGCCCCCTACACCGAGGTGTCGGTCTCCGAGCAGCCGCTGGCCGGGCAGACCGGCGGCCAGCTCGAATACACCTGCGGCGAGGGTGAGTCCATGCGCCACGGCATCTGGCGGGGCCTGGTCAAGGACGGCAAGGTCTACTCGTTCTACCTCTCCTCGACCGACGCGCGGTTCGCCGAGAGCAAGCCGATCTTCGACGCGATGGCCGGCTCGTTCCAGCTCACGGCGGCCAACTGAGTCGAGGCCGACGGCCAGTGGTGATCCGCCGCCGTGCTTTCATGAGGCAATGGCGGCGGAAACCACTGACCTTGACGACCTTCGCGTACGGGCCGAGCGCTGGCTCGCCGACGACCCGGACCCGGCCGACCGCGACGAGCTGCGCGCGGTCCTCGACGGGCTGCCCGGCACGGCGGCCGACCTGGCCGACCGGTTCGCCGGTCCGCTGACCTTCGGCACCGCCGGGCTGCGCGGCCCGCTGCGCGCCGGGCCGAACGGCATGAACCTCGCCGTGGTCACCCAGGCCGCCGCCGGGCTCGTCGGCTGGCTCGCCGCCCAGGGCGGCGAGGGCCCGCTGGTGATCGGGTACGACGCCCGGCGCGGCTCGCGTGCCTTCGCCGAGCGCACCGCGCAGGTGGCCACAGGTGCGGGCCGCCCGGCGCTGCTGCTGCCCCGGCCGCTGCCCACGCCCGTGCTGGCGTTCGCGGTCCGGCAGCTCGGCGCGGTCGCCGGAGTGATGGTGACGGCCAGCCACAACCCGCCGCAGGACAACGGCTACAAGGTCTACCTGGGCGCACGGCTCGGCGGTGAGCTGGGCGCGGGCGCGCAGATCGTGCCGCCCGCCGACGCCGGGATCGAGGCGGCCATCCGGTCCGTCGGCCCGCTCGCGGCGGTGCCGCTCGGCCCGGCCGGTCAGGTGCTCGGCGACGACCTCGTGGCCGCGTACGTCGAGCGGGCCGCCGCCGTGGTGGATCCGACCGGACCGCGGGACCTGAGGGTGGCGTACACGCCGCTGCACGGGGTGGGCGCCGCGGTGCTGACCGCCGCGTTCGCGCGCGCCGGGTTCGGCGTGCCCGGGGTGGTGCCCGAGCAGGCCGATCCGGACCCGGCGTTCCCGACCGTGAGCTTCCCGAACCCGGAGGAGCCGGGCGCGGTGGACCTGCTCGTCGCGCTCGCCGACCGCACCGGCGCGGACCTCGCCATCGCCAACGACCCGGACGCGGACCGCTGCGCGGTGGCCGTACGCGGCGCCGGGTCCTGGCGGATGCTGCGCGGCGACGAGGTGGGCGCGCTGCTCGCCGACCACCTGATGCGGCGCGGCGTGACCGGCCTGTACGCCACCACGATCGTGTCGTCGGCGCTGCTCCGGGCCATGGCGGCGGCCCGGGGCCTGCCCTACGACGAGACGCTCACCGGGTTCAAGTGGATCGTGCGGGCCGGCGGCGGCCGGGAGCCGCTGGTGTACGGCTACGAGGAGGCGCTGGGCTACTGCGTCGCCCCCGAGCACGTGCGGGACAAGGACGGCATCACCGCCGCGCTGACTGTCGCCGAGCTGGCCGCCGGTCTCAAGGCCGAGGGCCGTACGCTGCTCGACCGGCTGGACGAGCTCGCAGCCGAGTTCGGCGTGCACCACACCGAGCAGCTCTCGGTGCGGGTGGAGGACCTGCGGGTGATCGCGGACTCGATGGCGCGGATCCGGGCGGCCACCCCGACCGCGCTGCTCGGGCAGCCGGTGACCGAGGCGTCCGACCTGCTCCCCGACGCGGACGTGGTGATCCTGCGTACCGGCGCGGCCCGGGTGGTGATCCGGCCCTCGGGCACCGAGCCGAAGCTCAAGGCGTACCTGGAGGTGGTGGAGCCGGTGAGCGGCGGCGACGTGCCGGCGGCCCGGCAGCGAGCGCGTGCCGCGGTCACGGAGCTGCGCAACGAGATCGCCGCCGCCCTAGGCCTCTGACCCCGGTGTAAGGAAGGGCCCCTTGTTAACGCCTGGCGTTAACAAGGGGCCCTTCCTCTACCGGAGGCGTTAAGAGGGGGCCCTTCCTTACCGCTTGCCGAGGGCGGCGTCGACGGCCTGGCCCAGCGCGGCGATGACCAGGCTGATCGACGGGCGTACCACGCTGTCGTCAAGGCTCACCGTGCCGGAGAACCCGGCCCCGGCGGCGATCTCCTCCAGCCGCCGGCCGGCGTCCTCGGCGGCCGGGCCGGTCAGCCCCAGCGCCGGTTCCATCCGCAGCACCGCGACGAGCGTGGCGAGCGCGGCGGTCCGCTCGTCCGGGAGCTGCCCGCTGGTCAGCGCGTCGGCGAGCCGCCCCCGGATGTCCGCCTCGACCGAGGCGTCGGCCACCGGGTAGCGGTGCACGTGGATGAAGCCCAGCTCGGTCTCGTCGACGTCCCGCACCACGCCCCGCTCGCAGAGGTCGGAGAGGATCCGGTCGCGCAGCCCGTGCCGCAGTCGCTGCACCCACGACGACGGCGTGTGCGGGGTGTCGGCGGCGATCTTGGCGAGTACGGCGTCCGCGATCGGCTCGCCGGTCGGCGCGGGGTCGACCACCGCCAGGTTCCCGTCCGCGTACGCGACCCGTCCGGCCAGGGCCAGCTCGACCAGCACCGCGGCGGCCATGCCCAGGTCCAGGCTGATCCGCGGCATGGTGGCCTTGCCGGTTTCGTCGTCATACGCGAGGAGCAGCAACTCCTCGGCGAGCGCAACACCAGTCATGGCCCGGAACGCTAGCGCCTCCCCGCACCCCCGCGCATCGACTCGCCGGGTGGGTCCGGCGCCCGGTGCGGAGGGCCGTCCCCCGCACCGGACCGGTCTCAGAAGCGGGGCATGCCGCCGAACTGGCGGTCACCGGCGTCACCGAGGCCGGGGACGATGAACTTCGAGTCGTTCAGACCCTCGTCGATGGAGGCGGTGACCAGGCGCAGCGGCAGGCCGGAGCGCTCCAGCCGCTCGATGCCGACCGGCGCGGCCAGCACGCAGAGCACTGTGATGTCGGTGCAGCCCCGGTCGGCGAGCAGCCGGCAGCAGTGCTCCAGCGAGCCGCCGGTGGCGAGCATCGGGTCGAGCACCAGCACCGGCAGTCCGCTGAGGTCGCGCGGCAGCGACTCCATGTACGCGCGGGGCTCGTACGTCTCCTCGTCGCGGGCCAGGCCGACGAAGCCCATCGACGACTCGGGCAGCAGGCCGAGCGCGGCGTCGGCCATGCCGAGACCGGCCCGCAGCACGGGCACCAGCAGCGGCGGGTTCGCCAGCCGGCTGCCCTCGGTGGCGGTGACCGGGGTCTGGATCGAGTACTTCTCGACCGGGAAGGAGCGCGCGGCCTCGTACACCAGCATGGTGGTGAGTTCGCGCAGCGCGGCCCGGAACGACGACGAGTCGGTCCGGGCGTCCCGCATGGCGGTCAGCCGCGTCTGGGCGAGCGGATGGTCAATGACGTGTACGTCCACGATCGCTCAACCTACCGTTTGGCGGCGCGGCGCAGGGCGGGTGCGGTACGACCAGCGACACCGCTCACGTATGACGCTCACGACCCGTGGATCGTGAGCAAGATCACCCGACTCGCTGGTGCGTACTATTCGGGGCATGACGGCGACAACGACGTCGGCCCGGTCGGACCTCACCGAGCTGGGACGATCCGAGACCGCTCTGCGGACCTTCCTGCACGGCCTGCCCGGCGTGGACCAGGTCGGCGCGGAGCAGCGGGCGGCAGCACTCGGCACCCGCTCCATCAAGACCACCGCCAAGGCCGAGGCGATCGACCTGGCGATCCGGATGGTCGACCTGACCACCCTGGAGGGGGCGGACACCCCGGGCAAGGTGCGGGCGCTGGCCGCCAAGGCGCTGCGCCCCGACCCGGCCGACCCGAGCTGCCCGCACGTCGGCGCCGTCTGCGTCTACCCGTCGATGGTCCCGTACGTGGCCGAGGTGCTGCGCGGCAGCGGCGTGCACCTGGCCAGCGTGGCGACCGCGTTCCCGTCCGGCCAGGCCCCGCTGGAGATCAAGCTCGCCGACGTGCGGGCGGCGGTCGAGGCGGGCGCGGACGAGATCGACATGGTGATCAACCGGGGCGCGTTCCTCGCCGGGCGCTACCAGGAGGTCTACGACGAGATCGTGGCCACCAAGGATGCCTGCGGGGCAGCCCACCTCAAGGTCATCCTGGAGACCGGTGAGCTGGCCACGTACGACAACGTGCGGCGCGCGTCCTGGCTCGCCATGCTCGCGGGCGGAGACTTCATCAAGACCTCCACCGGCAAGGTGCCGGTCGCCGCCACGCCGCCGGTGACGCTGGTGATGCTGGAGGCGGTACGCGACTTCCGCGCCGCCACCGGGCGTCAGGTCGGCGTGAAGCCGGCCGGTGGCATCAAGACCACCAAGGACGCGATCAAGTACCTGGTCATGGTCAACGAGACGGCCGGCGCCGACTGGCTGAGCCCGGACTGGTTCCGGTTCGGCGCGTCCAGCCTGCTCAACGACCTGCTCATGCAGCGCACCAAGCTGACGACCGGCGTCTACGCCGGCCCCGACTACTTCACCCTGGACTGAACGCGATGTTCGAATACGCACCCGCCCCCGAGTCCCGCTCGGTGGTGGACATCAAGCCCTCGTACGGGCTCTTCGTCGACGGCGCGTTCGTCGACCCGGCCTCCGGCGGCAGTTTCAAGTCGGTGAACCCGGCCTCCGAGGAGGTGCTGGCCGAGATCGCCGAGGCCGGCGCCGAGGACGTGGACCGCGCGGTCCGCGCCGCGCGCAGCGCGTACGAGAAGGTCTGGGGTCCGATGCCGGGCCGGGACCGGGCCAAGTACCTGTTCCGGATCGCCCGGATCATCCAGGAGCGCTCGCGCGAGCTGGCCGTGCTGGAGTCGCTGGACAACGGCAAGCCGATCAAGGAGTCCCGCGACGTCGACCTGCCGCTTGTCGCCGCGCACTTCTTCTACTACGCGGGCTGGGCGGACAAGCTCCCCCACGCGGGCTTCGGGCCGGAACCGAAGCCGCTCGGCGTGGCCGCGCAGGTCATCCCGTGGAACTTCCCGCTGCTCATGCTGGCGTGGAAGATCGCCCCGGCGCTCGCCGCCGGCAACACCGTGGTACTCAAGCCGGCCGAGACCACCCCGCTGACCGCGCTGCTGTTCGCCGAGATCTGCCAGCAGGCCGACCTGCCCGCCGGCGTCGTGAACATCGTCACCGGCGCCGGTGACACCGGCCGGGCGCTGGTCGAGCACCAGGGCGTGGACAAGGTGGCGTTCACCGGCTCCACTGAGGTCGGCCGCGCCATCGCCCGCGCGGTGGCCGGCACCCGCAAGAAGCTCACGCTGGAGCTGGGCGGCAAGGCCGCCAACATCGTCTTCGACGACGCCCCGATCGACCAGGCCGTCGAGGGCATCGTCAACGGCATCTTCTTCAACCAGGGGCACGTCTGCTGCGCCGGTTCCCGGCTGCTGGTCCAGGAGTCGGTGGCCGACCGGGTGCTGGAGTCGCTCAAGCGCCGGATGGCCCAGCTGCGGGTCGGCGACCCGCTGGACAAGAACACCGACGTGGGCGCGATCAACTCGGCCGCGCAGCTCGCCCGCATCCGGGAGCTGTCCGACGCCGGGTCCGCCGAGGGCGCGGAGCGCTGGTCGCCGCCGTGCGAGCTGCCCGAGCGCGGCTTCTGGTTCGCGCCGACCATCTTCACGGGAGTCACCCAGGCGCACCGGATCGCCCGCGAGGAGATCTTCGGCCCGGTGCTGTCCGTGCTCACCTTCCGCACCCCGGCGGAGGCCGTCGAGAAGGCGAACAACACGCCGTACGGGCTGTCGGCCGGGATCTGGACCGACAAGGGTTCCCGGATCCTGTGGGTGGCCGACCGGCTGCGCGCGGGCGTGGTGTGGGCCAACACGTTCAACAAGTTCGACCCGACGTCGCCGTTCGGCGGCTACAAGGAGTCGGGCTACGGTCGCGAGGGCGGCCGGCACGGGCTGGAGGGGTACCTCAGTGTCTGAGCGGGTCGCGGTACGCAAGACGTACAAGCTCTTCATCGGCGGGAAGTTCCCGCGCAGCGAGTCGGGACGGTCGTATCTCGTGCAATCCGCGAACGTGTCTCTTGCCTCCCGGAAGGACGCGCGGGACGCGGTTGTGGCCGCCCGCGCCGCGGTGAAGGGCTGGGCCGGGGCGACCGCGTACAACAGGGGTCAGATCCTCTACCGGGTCGCCGAGATGCTTGAGGGCCGGCGCGAGCAGTTCGTCGCCCTGGGCGTCCCGGCCGACGAGGTGGACGCGGCGATCGACCGCTGGGTCTGGTACGCCGGGTGGTCCGACAAGCTGCCCCAGGTGTACGGCGGCGCGAACCCGGTGGCCGGGCCGTACTTCAACCTGTCCGCGCCGGAGCCGACGGGCGTGGTCGCGGTGGTGGCCCCCGAGGAGCCCGCGCTGCTCGGCCTGGTGAGCGTGATCGCCCCGGCGATCGTCACCGGCAACACGGTGGTGGTGGCCGCCTCCCCGGCGGCGCCGCTGGCGGCGGTGACGCTGGCCGAGGTGCTCGCCACCTCCGACCTGCCCGGCGGGGTGGTGAACATCCTCACCGGCCGGCTGACCGAGACCGTGCCGACGCTCGCCGCGCACATGGACGTGAACGCGATCGACCTGACCGGCGTCGCCGACGCCGAGCTGGCGGCCGACCTGGAGGTCAGGGCGGCGGAGAACCTGAAGCGGGTGCTGCGGCCGGCGCCGGCCGGCCACGACTGGTACGCCGACCCCGGCGTCACCCGGATGACCACGCTGCTGGAGACCAAGACGGTCTGGCACCCGAAGGGCGTCTGACCGCACGCCGGGGGTCGGAAGGGATCTACTACCGGGGGTAGGATTGCCGGGTGACTCGGCTGGGGGACCTTGAGCGTGCGGTGATGGACGTGCTGTGGGACGCGGCACCCGCCTCGTCGGGCGGCGTGACGGTGCGCGAGGTCGCCGACGCCCTGGACGGCCGCGAACTCGCCTACACGACTGTGATGACAGTGCTCGACCGGCTCGCCGGCAAGGGCATGGTGCAGCGTGAGCGGGAGGGTCGCGCCTGGCGCTACCGTCCCGCCGCCACCCGCGAGGCACACATCGCCCAGCTCATGCTCGAAGCCCTCGACCTCGGCGGCAGCCGGGACGCCGCGCTGGTGCGCTTCGCCCGCTCGGTGACCGGCACGGAGGCGGACGTCCTCCGCGCCGCGCTCAGCGCCGAGGCCGGAGCGACCGGCCCCGCGACCGTCGAGGACGGACCGGTCGGCCGGGTCGAGGATCCCCGGCCCGGCCGGCCGGCGCTCGACGAGGCGACGGACCGGTAGGGCGGCTGCCGTGGCGTACGCCCTGCACTTCGCCGCGATCATCCTGGCCTGCTGGCTGACCGCGCAGGTCCTCGCCGTCGCGCGCTGGACCTGGCGGGCGCCCCGGGTGGCGATCGTCTGCTGGCAGGCGGTCGGGCTGGCGCTCGGCCTGTCGGCCATGGGGCTGCCGATGGCGCTGGGGCTCGACGCGTACGACCGGGCGACCGCGTGGGCGCTGCTGGCGCTGGCCGACGACCTGGCCCACGGCACGCTGCCGGCCGGGGTGGGCGCGGTGCACCTCAGCCTGGTGGGCGTCGGTCTCGGCATCGGCGTGGTGCTGCTCACCACGACGGTACGCAGCCTGCACGGCGCGGTACGCGCCCAACGCCGGCACCGGGAGCTGCTGCACCTGGTGGCCCGGCACGACCCGACGGTGCCGGGCGC
The DNA here is from genome assembly GCF_040649715.1 of Micromonospora sp. NPDC048887. Lineage (NCBI taxonomy): Bacteria > Bacillati > Actinomycetota > Actinomycetes > Micromonosporales > Micromonosporaceae > Micromonospora > Micromonospora sp. NPDC048887. Next base: position 176,050 of record NZ_JBEZGA010000008.1, read on the forward strand.
GCTGGTGCTCGACCACCCGAGCGCGGCGGCGTACTGCCTGCCGGGGGTGCGGCCCCGGGTGGTGGTGAGCGCGGGAACGCTCGATCTGCTCGATCCGGCCGAGCTGGCGGCGGTGCTCACCCACGAGCGGGCACACGCCCAGGAGCGGCACGACCTGGTGCTGCTGCCGTTCACCGCGCTGTGCCGGGCGCTGCCCTGGTTCCAGTGGGTGCGGGACGCGCACGCGCGGGTGGCGCTGCTGGTCGAGATGCGCGCCGACGACAAGGCCCGGGAACTGCACGCGGACGCGCCGCTCGCCGGGGCGCTGCGCCGGTTCGCCGCCGCCGAGCACCGGGTGCAGCCGGCCGGCACGCTCGGACTCGGCGACCGCGACCTGGACGTACGCGTGCAGCGGCTGCTCGACGCGGACCGCCCGCCGCGGGTGCTCGGCGCGATGGCGCTGGCGGTCGCGGGCACGCTCGTCTCCCTGCCGTTCGCCCTGTTCCTGAGCTGACCCCGACCCCTACGGGACTTCTCCGGGTTCGCGCACCCCTATAGGTAGCGATGCTACGTGTAGCTTGGCTACGACAAGAGAGCCAACCCATGGGAGGACGACAGTGGACCCGCTGCTCCTCGCCCGCCTCCAGTTCGCCACCACCACCTCGATCCACTTCCTGTTCGTGGCGGTCACGCTCGGCCTGGTCACGCTCCTGGTCGGGTTGCAGACGGCCGGCTACCTGACCGGCAAGCCGGTGTACGAGCGGCTGACCCGGTTCTGGGGCCAGCTCTACGTGATCAACTACGTGCTGGGCATCGCCACCGGCATCGTGATGGAGTTCCAGTTCGGGCTGAACTGGAGCGGGCTGTCGCGCTACGTCGGCAACGTGTTCGGCGCGCCGCTGGCCATCGAGACGCTCGTGGCGTTCTTCCTGGAGTCCACGTTCCTCGGCATGTGGATCTTCGGGTGGCACCGGCTGCGGCGCGGCGTGCACCTGGCGCTGCTCTGGGGCGTGGCGATCACCGCGTACGCCTCGGCCTTCTGGATCATGGTGGCGAACGCCTGGCTCCAGAACCCGGTCGGGTACGAGGTCCGCGACGGCGTCGCCCACCTCACCGACTTCGGCGCGCTGCTCACCAACCCCACGTTCGGCATGGCGTTCGGCCACGTCATCTCGGCGAGCCTGGTCACCGGCGGCATGCTGATGGCCGCGGTGAGCGCCTGGCACCTGCTGCGGCGCACCAGCGACTACGCGCTCTTCCGCACCTCGCTGCGGCTCGGCCTGGTCACCGCGGCGCTGGCGGTCAGCATGCTCCAGGGCTTCGGCTTCGCCCAGTTCGGTCCGGTCGCGCAGCTCCAGCCGACCAAGTTCGGCGGCGGGCCGGACCGGGACGCGCTCGTCGCCGACTGGACCGCGCGGTTCGGCCCCGGCGACTGGGAACCGCCGGTGTTGTCGAACGTCGGTCTCGGCTTCATGATCCTGATCGGCTTCACGCTCAGTGCCCTCTGGCTCCTGCTGCCGCTGCTATGGCGGGACTGGATCATCCGGCTGAAGGTCCCGCTCTGGCTGATCCTGCTCGGCCTGCCGCTGCCCTTCGTGGCGATGCTGCTCGGCTGGATCGCCCGCGAGGTGGGCCGCCAGCCCTGGGCCGCGTACGGGCTGCTGCCCACCGCGCAGGCCGTCTCGCCCGTCTCACCAGGGCTGATGCTCGCCTCACTGATCGGGTTCAGTCTGCTGCTCGGCGCGCTCGCGGTGACCAACTGGACGCTGCTGGCCCGGCACGCCGCCCGGGGCGCGCACGATCCCGCGCTCGGCCGCCCGCCCGCGCCCGACACCGACGCCCACCACCAGTCCGTGTTCGTCTGAGGGAGCCCGCCGTGGAACTCGCCTGGTACGCCCTGCTCGGCCTCTTCTTCGCCACCTACCTCGTGCTCGGCGGCTACGACTACGGCGTCGGCCTGCTGCTGGCCCGGCGCGGCCCGGCACCGGGGAGCCGGGCCACGCTCGCCGCGCTCGGGCCGTTCTTCCTCGGCAACGAGGTCTGGCTGGTGGCGGCCGTCGGCATCCTGTTCGGCGCGTTCCCCCGGCTGGAGGGCGAACTGCTCTCCGGCTTCTACCCGGCCGTGCTCGCCGCGCTGGCCGGTGTGGTGCTGGTGACCGCCGGGGTGCAGTTGCGCAGCCGCCCGGTCTCCGCCAGCGCCCGCGCCGCCTGGGACCGGGTGGTGGTGGCCGGCTGCGTACTCGCCGCGCTGGGCTGGGGCGCGCTGCTCGCCGGGCTGCTCCAGGGCCTGCCGGTGGGCGCGGACGGCCATGTGGTCGGTGTCGGTCATCTCGCCACCCCGTTCGTCGCCGCCGCCGCGCTGGCGCTGCTCGCGCTGGTGGCGGTGCACGGTGCGACGTTCCTCACGCTCCGGCTGCCCGCCGCCGAGGCCCCGGCGCTCGCCCGGCTGGCGAGCGGCCTGGTGCCCGCCGCACTCGTCGCGGTCGGCTCCGCCACCGTCCTGGGCCTGCTCTCCGATCGGGTACGCGCCGCGGTGGCGCGGCCGGCGGTGGCCGTACTCCTGCCGTTGGCGCTCGTGGCGGCGCTGCTGACGGCCCGCGCGGCACTGCGGCGGGGCCGGGCCCTGGTGGCCTTCGCGGCGACCGCGACGGCGCTGGCGCTGCCGGCGCCGCTGGTCGGGGCCGCGCTCTGGCCCCGGATCCTGGTCTCCACCGCCGACCCGGCGGCGTCGCTGACGGTGGCCGAGGCGGCCGCCAGCCGCCCCACGCTGGCGCTGTTGGGATGGCTCGCGCTACCGCTCCTGCCGGCCCTACTAGGCTTTCAGGCAATGTGCTGGTGGGTGTTCCGGGGACGGATCGACGGCAGGGCACCGGTGTACTGGTGAACCGCCGCCCGTTCGACCCGCGTCTGCTGCGTCGGGTCCCCGCGGCCCGGCGCGACCTCGCCGTGCTCGCGGTGCTGGGCGGGCTCACCGCGCTGCTGGTGATCGCTCAGGCCACCGCGCTGGCGACGCTGCTGGCGACGGCGTTCGACGGGCGGCTGCACCGGCCGGCGCTGGCCGGGTTCGTGGCCGCGGTGGCCGGGCGGGCGCTGGTGAGCTGGGCGCAGGGCACTGTGGCGGCGCGGGCCGCCGCCACGGTCAAGGCGGCGCTGCGTGCCGATCTGCTGGGCGCGGTCGGCCAGCACGGCCCCACCTGGGTCGCCGGGCAGCGGGCCGGGCAGCTCGCCACGCTGGCCGGGCGCGGCCTGGACGCGCTGGACCCCTACTTCACCGGCTACCTGCCGCAGCTCGTGCTGAGCGTCACGGTGCCGGTGGCGGTGCTGGCCCGGATCGTGTTCGCCGACTGGAGTTCGGCGTTGATCATCGCGCTCACCATCCCGCTCATCCCGATCTTCGGCGCGCTGCTCGGCTGGCAGGCCCAGGCCGCCACCGAACGGCAGTGGCGGCGGTTGTCGCTGCTCGGCGGGCACTTCCTCGACATGGTGGCCGGGCTGCCCACGCTGCGCGCGTTCGGCCGGTCCCGGGGTCAGGTCGACGTGGTACGCCGGATGGCCGACGGCCACCGCCAGGCCACCATGAAGACGCTCCGGATCGCGTTCCTGTCCGCGCTGGTGCTGGAGCTGGTCGCCACGCTCTCCGTGGCGCTGGTCGCGGTGCCGGTCGGCATCCGGCTGCTCGGCGGCGGCCTCACGCTCTCCACCGCGCTGCTGGTGCTGCTGCTCACGCCGGAGGCGTACCTGCCGCTGCGAGCCGCCGGCAGCCGGTTCCACGCCAGCATGGAAGGGCTCACCGCGCTGGACGAGGCGCTCACGCTCTCCGCCACCGACACCCCCGCCGCCGACGAGCCCCGCCGGCCCGCGCCGCGCGGCCGGGGCGAGATCCGCTTCGAGGACGTCACCGTCGCGTACGAACGGACCACGGCGCTGCGCGACGTCACGCTGACCATCCGGCCCGGCGACCGCGTGGCGATCATCGGGCCCAGCGGCGCCGGCAAGAGCACGCTGCTCAACCTGCTGCTCGGCTTCGTCGCACCGACCTCCGGCCGGGTCACCGTCGACGGCGTGGACCTGGCCGGGGTCGACCTCGACGCCTGGCGGCGCGAGCTGGCCTGGGTGCCGCAGCGGGCGCACCTGTTCGCCGGATCGCTCGCCGACAACATCCGCCTCGGCGCACCGGACACCCCGGATGCCGCGCTCGCCGCCGCGGTCACCGGCGCCGCGCTGGACGAGGTGGTCGACGCGCTGCCCGACGGGCTGGACACCCGCCTCGGCGAACGCGGCCACGGCCTGTCCAGCGGCCAGCGGCAACGGGTCGCGCTGGCCCGCGCGTTCCTCCGGGACGCGCCGATCGTGCTGCTCGACGAGCCGACCGCGCGGCTGGACAGCGCCAGCGAGGCGATCGTGCTGGACGCGACCCGGCGGCTGGTCACCGGGCGTACCGCGCTGCTCGTCGCGCACCGGCCCGCGCTGCTCGCCGACGCCGACCGGATCCTGCGCGTCGAGGACGGCCGGGTCACCGAACTGCACCCGACCACCACCGGCCCGGCGGTGCCCCGATGATCCCCGTCTCCCCCGCCCGCCCGGCGGTGGCCCGGTGACCGCCGCCGACGGCGTGACGCCGGTGGGCCGCGAGCCCGCCGGGCCGGCGGGTGTGCCGGTGACGCCCTCCGGCGCGCCGGAGCCGCCCGCGCCCGCCCGGCCGGGTGCCGAGCGGGCGGTGCTGCGCCTGGCCCGGCCGTACCTGCGCCGGCTGCTCGGCGCCGGACTGCTCGCCGCGGCGACCGAGTTCGCCGGTCTGGCGCTGATGGCCACCGCCACCTGGCTGCTGATGAGCGCCGCCGGCCGGCCGCCGCTGGACAGGCTGACGGTGGCCATCGTCGCGGTCCGGGCGCTGGCCGTGAGCCGGGGCGTGTTCCGGTACACCGAACGGCTCGCCGGGCACGACGCCGTCCTGCGCATGATCACCGACGTACGGGCGCGCGTCTTCGCCACGCTCGCCGCCCGGCGCGACACCGGCCGGCGTACCGGGGACGCGCTGAGCCGGCTGGTCTCCGACGTGGAGGCGGCCCAGGACCTGCTCCTGCGCGTCCTCGTGCCGGGAGCGGCGGCGGCACTGGTGAGCGTGCTCGCCGTGGGCGTCGCCGCGCTGATCTCACCGCCGGCCGCCGGTGTGCTCGCAATCGGTCTGCTGGTGGCCGGCGTGGCGCTCCCAGCGCTCGCCACCCGGATCACCCGCCGAGCCGCCGACGAGGTGGCCCCACTGCGGGGCGCGCTCGCCGTCGACGCGGTCGACCTCACCCACGGCGCCGCCGACCTGGCCGCGTTCGGTGCGACAGGCGCCGCGCTCGCCGCCGCCGGGAACCGGGGCGCCCGGCTGGCGAAGCTGGAACGCCGGCTCGCCGCGACCGGCTTCGCGGTGGACGCGCTCGGCGTCCTCGTCGGCGGCCTCACCTCCGCCGCGGTGGTGGTCGTGGCGCTGCGGGCCGGGGTCGGCGGCGTGCTGGTCGGCGTCCTCGCGGTCGGCTCGCTCGCCGCCGTGGAGGTGGCACTCGCGCTCGTCGCGGCGGCCCGCCAGCGCACCCAACTGCGGGCCGGGCTGGCCCGGGTCGCCGACCTGCTCACCGAGCCCGGTCCGGCGACGCCACCGGACGCGCCGGAGCCCACTGTCGACGGCCACGACGTGCGGTTCGCCGACGTGACGGTCCGCTACCGGGCCGGTGCCGCCCCCGCGCTGGACGGGTTCGACCTCGACCTGCCGGCCGGCCGGCGCGTGGCGGTGGTCGGGCCGAGCGGCGCCGGCAAGAGCACGCTCGCCGCGGTGCTCACCAGCGCGGTGCACCCGGCCACCGGCCGGGTCACGGCCGGCGGCGTGCCGGTGTCCGAGATCCCGGCCGAGCACCTGCCCCGGGTCGTCGGCGGCCTGCTCGCCGAGGCGTACGTCTTCCACGCCACCGTCCGGGAGAACCTGCTCCTCGGCCGTCCGGACGCCACCGAGGCGGACCTGGCAGCCGCGACCCGGGCGGCCGGCCTGCTCGACTGGGTACGCGAACAGCCCGACGGCTGGGACACGGTGGTCGGTGAGCAGGGCGGGCAGCTCTCCGGCGGGCAGCGGCAACGCCTCGCGCTGGCCCGGGCGTTGCTGGCCGCCCCGCCGGTGCTGGTGCTCGACGAGCCGACCGAAGGGCTCGACCCGGCGGCGGCCGACACCGTGCTGGACTCCGCACTCGCCGCCACCCCGGCCGGGCACTCGGTGCTGCTGATCAGCCACCGGCTCAGCGGCCTGGCCGGGCTGGACGAGATCGTGGTGCTCGAAGGCGGCCGGGTGGTGCAGCGCGGCCGGCACGACGAGCTGGTGGCCCGCCCCGGCTGGTACCGGGAGCAGTGGCTGCGCCAGGAGGCGGCCGAGCGCGGCTACCTGGCCGTCACGCCCTGACACCCGGCCGGTCGGGGTTTTCCCTGACGCGGGTGTCGGCCGTCGATGGCAGGCTTACCGCATGCGGGTGCATGAGGAGGCGGTGGTCGACCGCCGGCTGCACGAGTTGTCCACGCGGTTGCACGGGCCGGGCCGGCTCAAGACCGACCTGCTGACCGAGGCGCGGCACGCGCTGGAGGACGCCGTCGAGGCGTACCGGGACCGGGGCCTGCCGCCGACGGAGGCGCAGCGGCGGGCGGTCGCCGAGTTCGGCAGCGACGCCCAGCTCGTGCCGGGTTTCCAGGCCGAGCTGGCCGCCGGTGCGCTGCGCGGGCTGGCGCTGCGCACGCTCGTGGTGGCGGTGGTGCTCCTGGCCACCGGTGACCTGACCTGGCAGGGGTCGAGCTGGAGCGGCGGTCCCCCGCCGCCGGCCGCCTATCTGCTGCTCTCCGCCGCGCTGAACGTCATCTGGGGCGTGGTCGCCGCGCTCGCGCTCGCCGCTCTGCTGGCCGGTCCGCTCGTCGCCCGGTGGGGAACGGCACGGCTCGCCCACCCGGCCCGGCTGATCGGTTTCGGTCTGACCGGCAGCCTGCTGCTCGGCGCGGCCGCCGGAGGCGCGCTGTTCGGCTGGTCGCTCGGGCTGTGGGACGCCGCGCTCACCTGGCCGCCGATGATCATCGGGATGGTGGTGGTCTCGGCGGCCTGGTTCGCGCTGGCCCGGGCGGCCCGCTGCTGGGTGCTCGCCGACCGCCGGCTGGCCGGCTGAGCCGCCGGCGCTGGCCTGACCGCTCCCGGCACGGCCGGGACACTGCCGGCACGGCCGGGCGCGGTCAGGCCGGCGCCGTGGGCGGCTCGTCCGCGCCGAGGAACCGCCCGACCGTGGCGCTGAACTCGCGCCAGCCGGCCCGCTCCCCGGCCAGCGCCCGGCCACCGGCCTCGGTCAGCTCGTAGGTGCGGCGCTCCCGGCCGTTCACAGTGCTCCACGTGCTCGCCACCAGCCCGGCGCGCTCCAGCCGGCGCAGCGCCGGATAGATGGTGCCGGTGGGCAGGTCCAGCGCGCCGCCGCTGCGGGCTCGCAACGCCTCGATGATCGCGTAGCCGTGCAGCGCACCCCGTTCCAGCACCGCGAGCAGCAGCGCGTCCAGGTGTCCGTGCAGCGCCTGCGCCTTCATGTGTAGCAACGCTACTTGTCGGCCCGCCGCGACGCCATGGGGTGCACCTCCCGGCCGGAACGGTCGCCCACTAGGGTATGTGCCCAGAGTCACTCGGCGGCGCGACGCCGCCGGGTGGGCAACCCGAACGCACACGGAGGTCAGCGTGGCCCGCCAGTCGCCCCAACGGCCCGACGCCGACGAGCCCGAGCTCGACGACACCGACGCCGCCGTCGCGGCCGACGAGGCCGAGGAGGACCGTCCGCCGGCCGACCGCGCGCTCTGGGACGAGGTGCGGATCGACCCGGTGGAGATCGCCCTGCCCGCCGGCACCGGCTTCACGCTGCGGGCGTACCGGCAGGCGCGCGAGCTGACCCCGACCGACGTCGTCGAGCGCGACCAGGACGACCCGTTCCTGGCCCGCCGCCAGGTCGTCGAGACCGAGGACGACGAGGAGGTGGTGATCCTCGACGAGGAGTTCGCCGCCCTCTCCGCCGAGGAGGACGACGAGGACGAGGAGAAGGACGCCAAGTCCCGCCGCAAGGGCAAGGCCGACGCCTCGGACGACGAGGCCGCGGCCGAGGCCGACGACGAGGCCGAAGACGACGCGGACGCGGACGAGGCGGGCGACGAGGAGGTGCCGGTCTTCCTCACCCACAAGGGCCGGCTCCTGCTGTTCAAGACCCCCGAGTCATTGGTCACTTTCATCCGTTCCGGTGCGCCGAACGACATGTCCCAGCTGGACAGCTGGAATGAACTGTCCGAACGGCTGGAGCCGGCCGACATCGCCCCGCTGGACGAGGACACCTACGAGCTCGACCTGGTGGTGGAGAACCTGCGCGGCGGCCACGACGCGTGGGACCACGAGCTGCTGATCGAAGCCGGTGAGATCGCCCGTGACCTGGCGTACGCCCTGCGGCTACCGGCGGTGCTGGACATGCTCTCCGCCGGCTCCAGCCTGGACGACCTGGACGAGGCGCTGCGCGCTTCCGTGAACGGTGGCGTCGGTGGTTTCCTGGGTCGTCGCCGACTGAAGAAAATCGGGGCACAAACCGCAAGTCTCGGTTGGCGCACCATTGTCGGGAAGATCTCTGCGGTTGTGGACTGGCGCGACTGACCCGGAGCGGGGAGCATCAGTCTCTGGCAGTGCAAGACCTGTGTCCCGGGAGGAGGACGACGCCGTGGCGCTCGTGCGCGTGTACTGCGGTCTGGCCTCGGCAGATCCGGCCGACCGAACGGCTTCGGCCGGAACGACGCTGACGTCCGCTGTGGTCGACGACGCAGGCCGTCTGCTGCACGTCTGCGAGATCGGTGACGATCCCGCCGGTTACGCCCGGCTGGTCGCGCTGCTGGTGGAGCGGTCCGGCGGTCCGAGCGGGGCGGCCATCGCCGCCGACAGCGACGACCACATCGTCACCTCGCTGCTGAGCGCCGCCGGCCGGCCGCTGGCGATCGCCGACGACGACTCGGTCGACGACTTCGCCGAGCGCTTCGCCGACGACGACTCCCTGGAGGAGATGCAGTCCCCGCCCGCCGAGCGCCGGGCGGTCGGGCTGGCCCGCGCGCTCCAGGCCGGCGCGCTCTCCGCGGTTACCCTCCCGGCCCCGCGCGAACTCGCCGGATACACGCAGGTCCTGGCCGCGCACGCGGCGCTGGCGAGTGGCCGGCACTCCGCTGCGGTGACGCTGCGCGAGGTGCTCCGCGAGCTCTATCCGGCCGCGCTGCGGGCCTATCCGGACCCCGCCGACCGGGTCGCCCTGGCGGTGCTCGACGCGCTGCCCGAACCGGGCATGCTCACCGGCCCCGCGGCCCGTGGCGGCCGCGACGGCGGGCTGACCGCCGACGCGGTGGTCGCCCATCTGGCCGGCGAAGGGGTGGCCGACGCCGACGCCGTCTCCGACGCGGTGACCGCGCTGCGCGTCGCCATCTCCGAGACGCCCCGGCGGGCCACCGTGAACCGGACGCTCACCGCGGCCGTCGCCGAGACCGTACGGCAGGCCGTCGCCTCGGTCCGGACCTGTGACGCCGGCTGCGACGCGCTCGTCGGCGCGCTCGCCGAACGCACCGCGCCCACTCCCGCGACCGGCCGCCGGGCCGCCGCCCGACGGGGAGAGCAGGTCGACGAGCTGGCCTCGACGTCGGCGGCCGACCTTCGGCCGGTGCGCTCCCTCCAGCCCGGCCCGGCCGCCGAGCCCCACCACGGTCGTCCCGAGCCGGCCGGGGCACCCGAGCCGGCCGGCCGTCGCGGCCGTCCCGAGCCGGTCCCCGGTGGGCGGCGCAGCCGCCCGGAGCCGGTGTCCGGTCCGGCCGCCACGACGACACCCCGGCCGCTCGGCCCGCCACCTGTCGCGCCCGCACCGGTGACGCCGCCGCCCGTCGCCCCGGCCCCGGTCACGCCCGTCGCTCCGGCGGCCGCACTGGGCCGGCCGGCGTCTGCTCCCCCGGCACGGCCCGAGCCGACCGGCGCGCCACTGCCGTCGCGGGTGGACGGCCCCACCAACCGGCCGGTCTCCGCGCCGCCCCCGCCGCCGCCGGGCATCACGCCGATCGCGCCCTCCCCGCGTGGCGCCGTCCCGCCGGCCGAGGCTGGCGAGCCGTTCCGCCCGACGCTCACCACCGCGGCGATCAACAAGGCCCGGGCCGAGCGGCAGCGCACCGTCATCCCGCCCCGGCCCAAGACCAACCAGCACCAGGAACCGCCGACCGGTGGGTTCAGCGCCACCGACCTGAGCATCCCGGTGCCGGCCCCGCGCCCGCCCGCGCCGGAGGCGGCTCCGCCGGGTTCCCGGGCGAACTGGCCGCTGGTGAACAACGAGGACGACGCCGCGCGGGAGCGGGAGGGCACCACCTACCCGTACGGGCGAGGCGTGGACGCGCCGAGCGACCCGGGCCGCGTCACGCCGCCGTGGCTCGCCGACGACCTGCCGCAGGAGCCGCCGATGCTGCGGCTGGTGGAGCCGCCGCCGCTCGCCGACCGCGCGTTGCGCGACGAGATGAGCCCCGGTCTGGAGACGCCCCCGCTGCGTCTGGTCGACCAGGGCGACCCGGGCCGGGTCCCGCTGCCCGCCGCGCCCGAGCGGCGTCCCGCGCCGAAGGAGCACCGGCCGCCGCCGGTCTCCGACGAGGGTGACGGCGATCTGCTGATCTTCGCGCAGGCCAAGTCCGCCTGGTTCGTCGGGCACGGCGACGAGGCCGACCTGGACTGGTCGACCACCGCCGACACCGGCTGGCAGGCGGCCGAGCAGGCGGCCCGCCCGGCCGTCGGCGCGGAGACCAAGGCCGGTCTGCCCAAGCGCGTACCGCAGGCCAACCTGGTGCCGGGTTCCCCGCTGCGCGAGGAGCGTCCACTGCGCATCGTCCGGAACGCGGCGAGCCTCGCCGAGAACACCACCGGCTACTTCCGGGGGTGGCGGCGCGGTCAGGAGATCGGCGGCTTCGCCGTGGGCGGCCGTCCGGGCCGTGAGGCGGCCGGGGGCTGGGACTTCACCCGCGACACCGGTGACCGCGACGACGACCGGGAATACGAGTACCGTTCGGCGGGCTACCGCTCCTGACCCGGGCTCGCCGGGTGTTTCATCCCACACCGGGGCGATTTGACGCTGGGCTGGACCGGCCGGGAACATACCCGGCGGACCAGCGGCGGCGCCTGTTCGCCGGGGTGGGAAGGCGATTCCATTGGCGACACCGGCGTTCGACTCCACTGTGCTCACCCGGCGGGGTGTCCTCGCCGCCGCGGCCGGGAGCCTGCTGCTCGCGGGCTGCGCGCCGCAGGGCCAGCGGCCGGACGACGGCCCGTCCAGCAGCGCGCCGGCCGACCAGGACCTGATCGTCGGGGCGAGTCTTGAGCTGACCGGCGCGGGGGCGCTGCTCGGTGCCGCCCAGCGGCAGGCCCTGCAACTCACCGCCGACTCGCTGAACCGCGCCGGCGTACCGGTCGGGAACCTGGTCCGATCGGTCCGGCTGCAGATCCTGGACAACGGCAGCAATCCCGAGGTCGCCGCGCGCCATGCCGCCGATCTGACCCGGGTCGGCGCCCAGGCGCTGATCGGCGGTGTGCTCGGCGAGACCTCGATGGCCCTCGCGGCGGCCGCCCAGCGGGTCAAGACGCCCTTCCTGTCACTCGGCTACGGTGACCGCATCGTGCAGCCGCTGGACGAACGCACGTTCACCTACAAGCTCACCCCGGACGCCGTGGACATGGCCGGGCGCCTGGTGGAGCTGTTCGAGTCCAAGAAGATCCGGCGGGTGTCGGTGCTCGCCGCCGACGGGATGCACGGCGACTCGGGTGTGCGGGCGATGCGGGAGGCGCTCGCCGACAGCACCACCGACCTGGTCCGCACGGTACGCCTGCCGGCGACCGGTCGGCGCTTCCGTGCCGCCGCCGAGCGCGTCGCCGGGGGGCAGCGGGACGGCGTGGTGGTCTGGGGTACCGCGCCCGACTCCGGAGTCGCCGCGCGGGAGCTGCGTGCCGCCGGCCACCGCGGGCCGATCTTCTTCGACGCCGGGGCGGTCGCCGACGACACCGTGCAGGGTGCCAACGCCGCCGCCGTGGAGGGCGCGTACGCGGTGCACCCGGCCTGCCTGGACGTCTCCGCGGCCACCGCCACCACGACGGCGCAGCTGGCCCGCCGGGACTTCGTCAACCGCTACACGCAGCGCCACGGCGTCAGCCCGGACTTCGCCCCGTACGCCTCGGACGCGCTCCAGCTCCTCGCCACGTCGGCGCGGATGGCGACGAGCCTGGACCGGGGCCGGCTGCGGGCCCTCCTCCAGGCGCAGACCGTCGAGGGCATCGCCGGCGGGTACGCGTTCAGCGCCGACCGGCACGGCGGCATGGAGCCCGACTCGCTCGCCGTGTACCAGGTGTTCCGGGGCACCTGGACCCGGTACGCCTGACCGGAGACGCCACCCGGCGACCGTCCTGTATGGAGGGTCACCGGGTGATCGCGTACCGTGTCCGTTCCCAGACGCCAGGAAGCGCCCGGTGGCCTCAGGCCGCCGGGCGCTTCCGCGCGCCGGTCAGGCGGGCGCGACGGCCCGCGAGCGCCGCATGGTGAGCACGTACTCGACCAGCGAGATCAGCACGTGCTTCGTGGACTCCCGGTTACGGGCGTCGCACGGCACCACCGGCACGTCGCGGGAGATCGCCAGCGCGTCCCGGACGTCCTGCGGATCGTGGTACTGCATGCCGTCGAAGCAGTTGATGGCCACCAGGTACGGCAGCCGCCGGTGCTCGAAGAAGTCGATGGCGGCGAAGCAGTCGGCGAGCCGCCGGGTGTCGACCAGCACCACAGCGCCGATCGCACCACGGACCAACTCGTCCCACATGAACCAGAACCGCGTCTGACCCGGCGTACCGAAGAGGTACAGGATCAGGTCACGGTCGATCGAGATACGACCGAAGTCCATCGCCACCGTGGTCGTCGTCTTGCCCGGCACCTGCCGGGTGTCGTCGACGCCGACACCGGCGGAGGTCATGATCGCTTCGGTGGTCAGCGGCGTGATCTCCGAGACCGAGCCGACCAGCGTCGTCTTGCCGACGCCGAACCCACCGGCGATAACGATCTTCGCCGACGTCACGCGGCCGCTCTGGGCCGGCGGCCGGTGCGACATGTCAGAGCCTGCGAAGTCCACTCAGCACCCTCTCCAGCAGTTCAGTGCCCACCGCGTCGTCGGAGTCGTCCAAAATGGTCGGCTCGTGGACCGCGACCAGGCCGTCCGTCGCCATGTCGGCGATGAGCACCCGGGCCACGCCGAGCGGAAGCTGCATCCGCGCCGCGATCTCGGCGAGCGACTGCACACGTCCGTCACACAACGCGGCGATGTACTGGTGTTCACGACCGTGGCCACCATTGCCAGTGGCAACCGCTCGGCCGCGCACCGTCGTCTCGACGAGCGCCTCCAGGGCGATGTCGAGCCGGGGACGGGTACGACCGCGGGTAACGGCGTACGGCCGGACCAACGCTCCGGTCGGCTCGTCACGATCCGCCATTTCGCCGCTCACCTCCCTCGTACCCGGCACCGGCTCGCCCCGGTGGCATCCGTCGCTGTATTTGTCGTTCCCGCACCTGACCCACCGGCCAGCGCGTCATTCAGCCCATCATCCCCACAGCCGTTCGCGGCTGCGGCGTCAGGGCATCGCCCACCCGGTCCACGAGCAGGGCCATCTCGTACCCGACCTGACCCACGTCGCAGCTCCGCGCCGCCAGCACCGCGAACGACGAGCCGTCCGAGATGGACATCAGGAACAGGAAACCGTTGTCCATCTCGACGACTGTCTGCAACACCGCCCCGCCCTCGAAGCAGCGGGCCGCGCCCTGGGTCAGGCTGACCAGACCGGACGCGATCGCGGCGAGCTGGTCGGCGCGGTCCCGCGGAAGGTCACGGGACGAGGCGAGAAGCAGGCCGTCGGCCGACACCGCGACCGCGTGCGCCACACCGGGCACCCGGTCGGCGAAGTTGGCGAGCAGCCATCCGAGATCCTGCGTAGTAGTCATCCTTGTTGCTCCTTCTGCCCGCTCCCGGCCGCCGGGCCTGAGTCAGACTGCGAGGACTGCTGCCCGCCCGGAGTGCCCTCCGGGCCGGTCGTGTTGCTGTCGGTGTTACGCCCGCGCTGCACGCCTCGATGGTAGGCCGAGAGCAGGCCCCGGACTCCCTCCGGCGTCCGCCGCTGCACCGACGCGGAGGGCTTCTCGATGCTGCCCGGCACGAGCTGCGCCATCGGCTTCCGCTTCGGCAGACCCTTCTGGGTGGTCTCCGCGACCGGCACCTCGGTGGCCGCCGAGGCGGCCCGCCAGCCGTCGTCGGCGGCGGTCTGCCACGGTGAGGACTGCGGTGACGCGGCCGGCTGCCGAGTGGGCAACCCCCCGGTGTACGCCGGACGGGTGTTCCCGTTCGCCGCGCCGTTGTCACGCGGTGCTCCGCCGGCCGTCGGAGTGTGTGCCATCGGTGTGTTACCTGTCGTTGCTGGTGTCGTCTGCGGCACGGGCCGGCCGGCTGTGTCCACCTTGGCGAACTGCTGGGTGGCGGCGGCGCCACCGTTCGTCGCCGGGGCCGGGGCCGCCGCCTCCTCGTTGGGCCCGGGCCGGCGGGTACGGAACCACGCCGACTCCAGCTCCCGGAAGATCGGCAGCTCCATCGTCTCGTCCGCGTACCGCTGGCGGTTGCCCGGCTGCTGCGGCGCGGCCGGGCGCGACACCGGCGCCGCGGGGGTGGCCGGGCGGCCCGCCGCCGGAGCGGCGGCCTGCTGGCCGGCCGCCGGCTGCGGGGTGGCGGGCATCTCCGTGCGCGGCACCCGGGGCAGCTCGGTGGTCATGTCCATGCCACTGGCGGGCCGTTCCGGCACCGGCGGAGCCGGCGTCGGCGCGACCGGGGGCCAGACCGGCGGGGCGCTGACACCCGGGGCGGGCATCGGGCGCGTCGGCAACTGGTTCGCCGGCGGCGCGGAGGCCGGGTGACCCGAGGTGGGCTGCCCGGAGACCGGGGCGGCCGACGCGGGGTGCCCGGAGACCGGAGCCGCCGAGACCGGGCGGTACGGCAGCGGGTCACCGGAGACCGGCGCCGCGGACACCGGACGGCCCGAGAACGGGTCGCCGGAGACCGGGGCGGCCGAGACCGGGCGGTACGGCATCGGGTTGCCGGAGACCGGCACGCCGGAGACCGGCGGCAGCGGCGGCGCCGACACCGGCGGGACGGGCGGCGCGGAGACCGGCGGCGGGCTGTAGGGCCGCGCCTCCGGGCTGCTCGGGAGCTGACGCGGGATCGCCGGCTGCTGGCCGGTGCTGCCCGGATCGCCGTCGGCCGGGTTGCGCCGCTGCGGCAGCGGGTCCATCGACTGGCCGTTTGCGGGCCGGGGACCGAAGCCGCCGTCCCCGCCGGCCGGGTTGGCGCCGGTCAGGTCGGACCAGGCCGGCATGGCCCGGCCGCCGCCGGCGGCGTTCGCCGGGGTGCCCGCGCCGTTGCGCGGCGCCGGGTCGAAGGCGCGTCCGCCGAGCGTGACCTGGTTGCCCGAGGAGCCCGGGTGCGCCGCGGGCGGCAGGCTCGGCGCGTTGTTGCCGAAGGCGGCCAGGGCGCCGAAGGCCGGCGCCGGGCCGTTCTGCTGCGGGCCGGCGGCCGGCAGCGCCGGTCCGGGCTGTCCGCGGCCGGCCAGGGCGCGCGGCACCAGGACCGAGGTCGGCAGCGTCACGTCGGCGACGGTGCCCCGGTCGGCGCCGGGCCGCAGCTCGACCCGGACGCCGTGCCGGGCGGCCAGCCGCGCGACCACGACCAGGCCCATCATCCGGGAGACCGCGACGTCCACCTGCGGCGGCGTGGCCAGCCGCTCGTTGAGGTCACGGATCTGCTCCGGGCTGATGCCGATGCCCCGGTCCTCCACGTAGAGGGAGGCGCGGTCGCCGACCCGCCGGGCCTCCACCATGACCTGGGAGTCCGGCGGGGAGAAGGCGGTGGCGTTGTCGAACAGCTCGGCGACCAGGTGCACCAGGTCGTTGACAGCGTGCGCGGCGACCTCGATGTCCCGGTCGATCACGCCGAACTCGATCCGGGTGTAGTGCTCGACCTCGGACTGGGCGGCGCGGAGCACGTCGATCAGGGCGGCGGGCTCGCGCTGCACGCGGGTGGAGTCCGCTCCGGCGAGGACCAGCAGGTTCTCGTCGTTGCGGCGCATCCGGGTGGCCAGGTGGTCGAGCTGGAACAGCTCGGCCAGCCGGTCCGGGTCCTCCTCGCCGCGCTCCAGCCGGTCGAGGTGGCCGATCAGCCGGTCGACCAGGATCTGCGAGCGGCGGGCCAGGTTGACGAACATGGTCGCGACCGAGGCCCGCAGGGCGGCCTGCTCGGCGGCGGTACGGACGGCCTCCAGGTGGACGGCGTTGAACGCCTCGGTCACCTGGCCGAACTCGTCCTTGCTGCGCACCGGCAGCGGCTCGGCGATCTGGTTGGCCAGTTGGACCGGGGAGAGCTGGCCGGTCACCTGCGGGTCCCGCAGCCGGGCGACCGCCTGTGGCAGCCCGTACTGGGCCACCGCCAGGGCGCCCTGGCGCAGGTCGCGCAGCGAGCGGGCCATCGACCGGGCCACCAGGTAGGCGAAGAGGATGGCCAGCAGCAGCATGGTGAGCAGCAGGCCGGTCTCCAGGAACACCTGGCGCTGGGTGTCCGAGCGCAGCGCGTCGGCCTGCCGGACCACGTTGCCGTCGAGCCGGGCCTCCACGGTCCGGATCAGCTTGGCGTTGGCGACCATCGTCTGGTCCCACTGGTCCGACCCGAACGGGGCGTTCTCCATCGAGCCGTTGTTGTTGCCGGAGATGAAACTGGTGAAGCGGTCGGCCTTGCGCAGGTCGGGCCCGGAGACGGTCTGCTCGTAGAACAGCTTGTCGGGCTCGGTGGCGACGGCCTGGAAGGTGGCCAGCGACTGCGACTGGCCGGTGCCGCTGGCGATGAACTGCTCGCGCAGCGCGGCGGTGTACTGGTTCTGGGTGAGCGCCTGGTGGACGACGACCCGGCGCTGGGTCAGGTATTCCTTCTGGCGGGCCACGGCGGCCGACGCGCGCATCCGGTCACTCAGGTCGTTGTTGCCGGCGAGCTGGGTGGCCGAGTCGCGGATGGTCAGCAGGTCCTCGATGAGCTGGCGGTACGCCTGGTCGGCATCGTTGATCTTGAGCTTGCCGTTCAGCACCTGGCTGCGCGTCGCCGGGAGGTCCTTCAGCTGGGTGTCGATCGTGTCCAGCAGCCCGACGAAGTTGCGGGGCAGGTCGTCGATCTCGCCACGCTGCCGCAGGTAGGGCGACTTCGCCTGGTCCACCCGCTGGTTGGCCCGGTTGTAACCCTCCTGGTACTGCGCCCGGGTCTGGAACTCCTTGGCGCCGAGGAAGAGCACGGCGCCGACCCGCTCGTCCTGCACGGTGTCGACCAGGTCACCCGAGTAGCCGATCAGGTTGGCCAGATCCCCCGCCCGGTTGGCATTGTTGAGCGTCTCCAGGTGGTCGACCAGACCACTGGTGCCCACCACGACCGTGGCGATGGTCGGCACGATCATGATCAGACCGAGCTTGGACCAGATCGGCATGTCGCGTAGCCGGCTCATCGGCCGGCGCAGCCGCGACAGGAAGGAGCCCGCCGTCGTTGGCCGTTTGCTCACGTCACCGCCCTCGCATTACCGCGCTCCGCGCCACCCTGAGGGCAACGCCGAGCGACCGACCCGGCGGGTCGGACCTCCGAGATTCCATCACGCCGCTCCGCAAAGAGAAAGACCAGGTTGTCCCTCGCCGGAGGTGTGATGAGATGTTGATGCAATTTGATAGCAATCCGTCTGGCCGGAGTCACTGAAGGTAATGAATCACCCGCACCGCGTCGTCCTGCTCGCCGGCCCCTCCGGCTCGGGAAAGTCATACATAGCCCAGCGAACCGGACTTCCGGTGCTCTGCCTGGACGACTTCTACAAGGACGGCGATGACCCTACGTGTCCACGTCGAAACGGACAGGTGGATTGGGAGTCCCCACTGTCCTGGGATGCGGACACAGCGGTGCAAACAATCGCCCGACTGGCCCGTGAGGGCAAGGCCGAAGTGCCGGTTTATGCGATCGGCGCGGACCGCCGGGTAGCCACCCGGCCATTCGATGTCGACGGATCGCCAATCTTCGTCGCCGAGGGGATCTTCGCGGCCGAGATCGTGGCCGAGTGCCGGCGGCGCGGGCTGCTCGCCGGGGCGTACGCGTTGCGCCGCCCGCGTGGCGCGACGTTCCTGCGCCGCCTCGCCCGGGATCTCACCGAACAGCGCAAGGCGCCCCGGGTGCTGCTCCGGCGCGGCGTCGCGCTGCTGCGCGCCGAACCGGCCGTGCTGCGCCGGCAGACCGGGCTGGGCGCCGAGGCGGCCCGGGCCGGGCAGGTGCTGCGCGGGGTGGCCGCGCTGCTCTCCGGCCACCCCCGCCAGTCGTGATCAGCCGATCAGCTCGGCGTACGCCGGCTTGATCACCTCGTCGATGATCCGCAGCCGCTCGTCGAACGGGATGAACGCGCTCTTCATCGCGTTGATGGTGAACCACTGGAGTTCCTTCCAGCCGTAGCCGAAGGCCTCCACCAGCAGCGCCATCTCCCGCGACATCGAGGTGCCGCTCATCAGCCGGTTGTCGGTGTTCACCGTCACCCGGAACCGCAGGTCGCGCAGCAGCCCGATCGGGTGGTCGGCGATCGAGGCCGCCGCCCCGGTCTGCACGTTCGACGACGGGCACAGCTCCAGCGGGATGCGCTTGTCCCGCACGTACGCGGCCAGCCGGCCCAGCACCGGCGGGTTGCCCGGGGTGATGTCGTCGACGATGCGGACGCCGTGGCCGAGCCGGTCGGCGCCGCACCACTGGATCGCCTGCCAGATGGACGGCAGGCCGAACGCCTCACCGGCGTGGATGGTGAAGTGGAAGTTCTCCCGCTGGAGGTACTCGAACGCGTCCAGGTGCCGGGTGGGCGGGAAGCCCGCCTCGGCGCCGGCGATGTCGAAGCCGACCACCCCGGTGTCGCGGTGCCGCACGGCCAGCTCGGCGATCTCCTGCGAGCGGGCCGCGTGCCGCATCGCGGTCAGCAGCGTGCCGACCCGGATCGGGGTGCCCGCCTCGGCGGCCAGCGCGCTGCCCTCCCGGAAGCCGGTGACGACGGCGTCGACCACCTCGTCCAGGGTCAGGTTCTGCTCCAGGTGCTGCTCCGGCGCGAACCGCACCTCGGCGTAGACCACACCGTCGGCGGCCAGGTCCAGCGCGCACTCCCGGGCGACCCGGCGCAACGCGGCAGGGGTCTGCATGACCGCCACCGTGTGCGCGAACGTCTCCAGGTAGCGCTCCAGCGAGCCGGAGTTCGCCGCCTCGGTGAACCAGAGGCCGAGCGCAGCCGGGTCGGTGGTGGGCAGTTCGTGACCGACCTCGGCGGCCAGCTCGACGATCGTCGCGGGCCGCAGGCCGCCGTCGAGGTGATCGTGCAGCAGCGCCTTCGGGACCTTGACGATGTCCTCGTACGAGATTGCGACCATGCTCAGACCCTAGTCACCCCCGGTGCCCGCCGGGCGGTCGACCGGGCCGGTCAGGGATGCCAGCCGTACACCCGCTCCACCGCGAGCCGCAGGACCACCCGCCCGTCGGCCACCATGGCGGCCCGGTACTCGGCCCAGTCCGGGTGCTCGCCCCGGATCCGCCGGTAGACCTCGACCAGTTCCTCGACCGTGGCGTCGTCGGTGGCGGCGGCCGGCCGGGTGAGCGTCACGGTGCCCTCGGCCACCGCGTACGCCGCGCCGTCGGCGGTGGTGACGTGGAAGCTGGCCCGGGGGTCGCGACGCAGGTTGCGCACCTTCGCCCGGTCGCCGGTGGTGGAGCAGCGGATCAGACCCGGCTCGGCCAGATAGTCGAGGTTCGACAGCTGGGGCCGGCCGTCCCGGCGCAGCGTGGCGAGCACCCCGCGCCCGCGCTCACCGAACAGCTCCCATAGCCGGGCGCTCACCGCGCTCACCGCGCTCACCGCGCCACCTCGGACCGCAGCGGCGCGAGCGCGACGGCCAGCCGCGCGAGCCGGTCGAGCATGAGCGCGGCGGCCTCCTCACGGCCGGGGTCGGGTCGCAGCTCACCCGACTCGTCCAGCGCCTGCCGCAGGAAGACGACCACCTGGTCGTTGACCGGCGTCATGTTCAACGTGGTCACCACCTGCTTGATCATCTGCACCGCACGCAGGCCCCCGGAGGTCATGCCGTAGCTGACGAAGCCGACCGGCTTGTGCTGCCACTCGTGGTAGAGGTAGTCGATCGCGTTCTTCAGCGGCGCGCTGAAGCCGTAGTTGTACTCCGGCATGACCAGGACGAAGGCGTCCGCCGCGTCGATCTCGGCACTCCAGGCGCGGGTGTGCTCGTGCAGGTAGTCCCGTTCGGACGGGTGCTGCGGCTCGTCGTGGAAGGGCAACCCGATCTCGGCCAGGTCGACCAGGCGTACCTCGTCGAAGCCGGCGTGGCGGACGGCGGCGGCGGCGAACCAGTCACCGATGCGACGACCGACCCGGCCGGGGCGGGTGCTGGCGACGACGACGTTCAGGCGGGGCATGGTGAGGTCACTCCTGTCGGGACGGCGGCCGGGGCCGGCGCGGTGAGCCGGGGAACGAGCCAGGCGACGATCGGCCCGATGCCGATCGCGTAGAGCAGGGTGCCGGGGCCGACGGCACCGCCGAGCAGCCAGCCGACCGTCAGCACCGTCACCTCGATCCCGGTGCGTGCCGGGCCGAGCGGCAGGCCGCGGGCGGCCAGGCCGGTCATCAGCCCGTCCCGCGGACCGGGGCCGAGGCGGGCGCCGAGGTAGAGCGCGGTGGCGAGGCCGTTGAGCAGGACGCCCGCGACCAGCAGGCCGATCCGGCCGGCGAGCGGGTCGACCGGCGGCAGCAGGGCTAGCGTCGCGTCGAGGGCCAGGCCGACGAGCGCGACGTTCGCGACGGTGCCGACGCCCGGGCGTTGCCGCAGCGGGATCCACAGCAGCAGCACCAGCAGCGCCACGCCGTTCACCAGCAGGCCCATCGGCAGGCCGGTGCGGTCGGCGAGGCCCTGGTGCAGCACGTCCCAGGACGCGAGCCCGAGGTCGGCGCGGACCATCAGCGCGACGCTGCCGCCGAACAGGGCCAGGCCGGCCGACAGCCGCACCAGCCGGGACGGCAGTTTGGTTGACATGTCATCAACCTAGGTCGCAACTTGGTGACATGTCAACAACACCGGTAGGATCGGTTCGTGGACGAACCGCGCTGGCTGGACGAGCAGGAGGACCGCGCGTGGCGCGGCTACCGCCGCATGCGCCGCCTGCTCGACCTGGAACTGGCCCGGGAGCTGATGCAGGACGCCGGGCTCTCCGAGCCGGACTACGACGTCCTGAGCGACCTCTCCGAGACCCCGGAGCAGCGGCTACGGCTCAGCGAACTCGCCGACCGGATGCTCTGGTCCCGCAGCCGCCTGTCCCACCACATCTCCCGCATGCAGCAACGCGGCCTGGTCACCCGGGAGGAGTGCGCCACCGACGGCCGCGGCTCGGTCGTCGTGCTCACCCCGGCCGGGCGCCGGGCTGTCGAGGCCGCCGCGCCAGGGCACGTGGCAGCCGTCCGCCGGCACCTGATCGACCGGCTCACCCCGGCCGAGGTGTCCGCGCTCGGCACGCTCAGCCAGCGCGTGATCGGCCACCTCACCGGCCGCCCGGCTGCGGAGCACTGAGCCGTGGACGATCGCATCCTCGACCGGCTGCGCTGCCCGGTCTGCGCCGAACCGCTCACCGAGACCACCGCCGGCACCGCACGCGCGCTGCGCTGCCCGCGCGGGCACAGCTTCGACATGGCCCGGCAGGGATACGTCAACCTGCTCGCCGGCCGCACCCCGCACACCGGGGACAGCGCCGAGATGGTCGCCGCCCGCGCCGGCTTCCTCGCCGCCGGCCACTACGACACCGTCGCCGCCGCGCTCGCGACCACAGCGGTACGCGTCGCGGGCGTCGAGCCGTACCCCCTGGTCGTCGATGCCGGCGCCGGGACCGGGCATTACCTCGCGGCGGTGCTGGCGGCGCTGCCGGACGCCGCCGGCCTGGCCCTGGACGTCTCCAAGCCGGCGCTGCGCCGCGCGGCCAAGGCGCACCCGCGGGCCGCCGCCGCGCTGGCCGACACCTGGCAGCGGCTACCGCTGGCCGACCGGTCCACCGCCGTGCTGCTGAACGTGTTCGCGCCGCGCAACGGCCCGGAGTTCCACCGGGTGCTCGACCCCGGCGGCGCGCTGCTCGTGGTCACCCCGGCCGCCGACCACCTGACCGAACTCGTCGACGCGCTGGACCTGCTGCGGGTGGACCCGGACAAGGCCGAGCGGGTCGCCGGGAGCCTCGGCGCCCGCTTCACCGAGGAGTCCGCCACCGGGCACCGGGCCCGGCTCGCGCTGACCCGCGCCGAGGTCGCCACGCTCGTCGGGATGGGACCGAGCGCCTGGCACGCCGACCCGCAACGGCTCGCCGCGCGCATCGCCGCGCTGCCCGAACCGGTGCCGGTCACGCTCTCGGTCCGGCTCACCGTGCACCGCCCGCGCTGACCGCGCTCAGGTGGACAGGTCGACCTCTTCCCAGCCCGGCGGCTCGTCGTGGTACGGCCCGCGCAGCACCACCGCCCACTCCAGCGCCCACCGGCGCTGCCCGATCGCGTTGGCGTCCACCAGCCCGGGCAGCGGCCCGCCGGCCTTCTCCGTCTCCAGGTACGCCCAGTCCAGGCAGTAGTGCAGGTCGAGCAGGGCCGCCGCGTCGCCCGGATGCTGCGGCGCGGCCAGGATCCGGGCCTGCCACTGGCCGAACGTCTCCCCCGCGACCAGGTTCGGCATCCGCTCGACCAGCCGCTCGTCCACCGGCACCGTCGGGTCCAGCTCCTTCGCCAGCCCGAGCACCCAGGCCAGCGAGAACAGGGCGTCGTGGTGCAGCACGAACGACCTGTGGTCACCCCGGCCGCCCATCACGAACTGCCACTCCGGCGGCGTCACCGAGTCGACCAGGTGCGACTCCAGCAGCCAGCTCATCGCCGCCTGCGCGGGCATGCCGAAGCAGCGGGCCAGGATCACGTGCAGGACCGCTATCCGGGCCTCGATCTCCGCTGTCGGACGCAGCTCGATCTCGTCGTCCGGCTCCCACACCAGCGGGAACTGCGGCGGTGGCAGCGGAAGGCCCAGCCGGGACAACTCGTCCAGGCTCGCCTCCCGGACGGCCCGGGGGTCGGGAGCGGGTACGCGCACGGTCAGTCCCTGTCTGTTCGGGTCCTCGCCGGTCGGTCCCCCCTGGCCTGGGAGGATAGCGACTCCGACCGGGGCGGCACCATGGCCCTCAGCCGATCCGCTCGACGACGAGCGGCGTCGCCTCCGGCGCGTCCGGCGCCACCCGCACCGCGGCGCGTGCCTCGGCCAGCGCGGCGGGCATCCGCTCGGCGTGCTCGGCGCGCAGCTCGAACAGCGGGTCGCCGACCCGCACCCGGTCACCGCGGCGCTTGTGCAGCACCACGCCCGCCGGGATGCTCACCGGGTCCTCCTTGCGGGCCCGGCCCGCGCCGAGCCGCCAGGCGGCGACCCCGATCGCGTACGCGTCGATCTCGGCGACCCAGCCGTCCTCGGTGGCGGTGACCAGCTCGACCTCGTTCGCGGCGGGCATCGGCGCGTCCGGGTCGCCGCCCTGCGCCCGGATCATGGTGCGCCAGGCGTCCATCGCCCGGCCGTCCCGCAGCGCCGCCTCCGGGTCGGCGTCCGGCAGGCCGACCGCGTCGAGCATCTCCCGGGCCAGCGCCAGCGTCAGCTCCACCACGTCGGCCGGGCCGCCACCGGCGAGCACCTCCACCGACTCGGTCACCTCGACCGCGTTGCCCACGGCCAGGCCGAGCGGGGTGGACATGTCGGTGAGCAGGGCGACGGTCCGTACGCCGTGCGCGCCGCCCAGTTCGACCATGGTGCGGGCCAGCTCGCGGGCGTCGTCGACGTTCTTCATGAACGCGCCGGAGCCGACCTTCACGTCGAGCACCAGCGCGCCGGTCCCCTCGGCGATCTTCTTGCTCATGATCGAGCTGGCGATCAGCGGGATCGCCTCGACGGTGCCGGTGACGTCGCGCAGCGCGTACAGCTTGCGGTCGGCCGGGGCGAGCCCGTCACCGGCCGCGCAGATCACCGCGCCCACGTCGCGGAGCTGGGCGATGAACTCGTCGTTCGTGAGCGCCGCCCGCCAGCCCGGGATCGACTCCAGCTTGTCCAGCGTGCCGCCGGTGTGGCCCAGGCCCCGGCCGGACAGCTGCGGCACCGCCGCGCCGCAGGCCGCCACCAGCGGGGTCAGCGGCAGGGTGATCTTGTCACCGACGCCGCCGGTGGAGTGCTTGTCCACTGTCGGCCGGGACACCGGCGACAGGTCGAGCCGCTCGCCGCTGGCGATCATGGCGGCGGTCCACCGGGCGATCTCCGGAGCGGTCATGCCGCGCAGCAGGATCGCCATGGCCAGCGCCGACATCTGCTCGTCGGCGACCAGACCCCTGGTGTACGCGTCGACCACCCAGTCGATCTGCCCGTCGCTCAGCACACCCCCGTCCCGCTTGGCCCGAATGACATCAACCGCCGTAAAAGCACTCACCTTTGAGTTCCCATCAATAGATCAACAACGTCGGCCGCACTCGCCGCGTTCGGTGCCCACGTCGGGCCGGGGCCGACCGTGCCCGGCGGAGGGATCAAGCCTGACCGCCCGGAGCCGGGCGCGGTCGGCCCCGGCCCCAACCGCAACCCCGACTCAACCGGCTCAACCCCAACGAACCGGAATCTCCGTAGGAGGCTCACCCTCACCAGCCCAGAAGATCGTCCCCGAAGCGTCCACCACCACCACGCGCGGCGTCCGCGCCAGCCCCCACTCGATCGCCCCGGCCGGGTCGTCCCAGGTCGAGCCCTCCTCCAGCACGCCGGTCTCGGCGCCGGTCTCACCGGACGACCGCTCCCAGTACGCGGTCCACACCTGCTGCCCGGCCGACAGGTCGGGATGCACGAACACGGTGCCCCGGCCCCGCCAGGCGGCCAGCCGGTCCGGCACCACAGGCACCGGGTGCTCGCCGGTCACCGCCTCGATGTCGGCCACGTCGAAGGCGTGCGGCAGCAGCTCGGCCATCCGCAACGGCCCGCCCTTCGCCTCGACCAGGCACTCCGGCCCGCCCTGCTCCCAGAGCAACTGCCGGCACCTGCCGCACGGCATCAGCGGCTCACCGGTGGCGTCGACGCAGGACAGCGCCACGATCCGGCCGCCGCCGGTGGCGTGCAGCTGCGAGACCACGCCGCACTCGGCGCAGAGGGTGACCCCGTAGCCGGCGTTCTCCACGTTGCAGCCGACCACGACCCGGCCGTCATCGACGAGCGCGGCGGCGCCCACCGGGAACTTCGAGTACGGCACGTAGGCGTGCCGCATCACCT
Source organism: Micromonospora sp. NPDC048887 (assembly GCF_040649715.1). Lineage (NCBI taxonomy): Bacteria > Bacillati > Actinomycetota > Actinomycetes > Micromonosporales > Micromonosporaceae > Micromonospora > Micromonospora sp. NPDC048887. Next base: position 201,531 of record NZ_JBEZGA010000008.1, read on the forward strand.
CGGTGGCGGCGGCCCGCAGCCGCTCCCAGTCGATCTCCATCACAATCCCCATTCTGCCCAGTCAACGCCGATCGGTCGCGGTTGCGGCCGGAGACGACGATGCCCGGCGGGTCGCCCCGCCGGGCATCGGTGTCGCGGCGGGCGGTCAGCCCTTGATGTACGGCTTGCCGTCGGCGGCCGGTGCCCGGACCTTGCCGACCAGCCCGGCCACGGCCAGGATCGTCGCCAGGTACGGCAGCATCGCCAGGAACTGGCTCGGGATGCTGCTGCCGATCGCGCCCAGGTAGGTGGCGAGCTGGTCGGCGAAGCCGAAGAAGAGCGCCGCCAGCAGCGCGCCGGTCGGGCTCCACCGGCCGAAGATCAGCGCGGCCAGGGCGATGAAGCCCTTACCGCCGATCATGTTCTTGGTGAACGAGTAGAGCGCCAGCGTGTACGAGGCGCCGCCGACACCGGCCACCAGACCGGCAAGGATCACGTTGCGGTAGCGCAGCCGCAGCACCTTCACGCCCAGCGTGTCGGCGGCGGTGGGGTGCTCGCCCACCGAGCGGGTCCGCAGGCCCCACCGGGTGCGGAACAGCGCCAGGTGGATGACGAGCACCAGCAGCAGGCCGAGGTAGAGGAAGATGTTGCCCCGGAACAGCGCCGGGCCGAGCAGCGGGATGTCGGACAGCAGCGGGATCTCCCAGTTGCCGAACCGGGGCGCGCTGTTGTACTTCGCCGCGTCGGTCTGCATCAGCCGCTCGTAGAGGAAGCCGGTGATGCCGACCGCGAGCAGGTTGAGCACGATGCCCATGACGACCTGGTCGACCAGGTAGCGGATGGAGAACACCGCCAGCAGGAACGAGATGAACGCGCCGCCGACGGCGGCGGCCACCAGGCCCACCCAGACGCTGCCGGACATGCTGCCGAACAGCGCGCCGGAGAACGCGCCCATCAGGAGCTGACCCTCGATGGCCACGTTGACCACGCCGGAGCGCTCGCACAGCACACCGGCGAGCGCGCCGAAGATCAGCGGCAGGGCCAGGATGAACGTGCCGCGTACGACGTTCACCAGCGGCATGAAGTTGCGGCCCTCGGGCGCGGCGGAGACCTGCCAGCACAGGAAGCTCAGCACGAAGGCGACCAGCCCGGCGCCGAGCAGCAGCGTGAACCAGCGCTTCGGCACGCCGGCCAGCAGCGCGCCTCCGGCCCCGGCGGTGATCAGCCCGAACAGGATCGCGCCGACCGTGCCGTTGATCTCCAGGGCGGCCCCGCCCTCGGTCTCGCTGAGCGTGAACCGCGCGTGCTGGTCGGTCGCGAGCGCGCCGAACAGCACCGCCGCGAGCACACCCAGCGCCAGCAGGACCGCGCCGATCTTCCGGTTACGGGTCCAGAAACCCTCGTCGACCGCGGTAACGGCGACCTCGGGGACAGCGGTGGTGGACATGCTCACCAGCCCTTCGCGAGGCTCGTCTGCAACCGGGCGGCGCGGGCCGCCCGGAGCTGGAAGATCGTCTTCACCAGGGCAGGCGCGGCGATGAAGATGACGATGAGCGCCTGGAGCACGGTGACCAGTTCCAGCGAGATGCCGGAGTAGGACTGCATCCGGTTGCCGCCGGCCTGGAGCGCGCCGAACAGCAGCGCCGCCAGCAGCACGCCCCACGGCTTCACGCGGCCGAGCAGCGCGACCAGGATGCCGTCGAACCCGATCTGCGCGATCACCAGCGGGGTCAGCGCGGTGGCGGTGGTGCCGAGCACCATGGTCGAACCGCCGAGACCGGCCAGCATGCCCGCGAGCACCATCACCAGCACGTACGTCTTCGTGACGCTGATGCCGGCGGTCCGGGCCGCGTCCGGGTTCGCGCCCACGGCCCGCAGCTCGAAGCCGAGCGTGGAGCGGTTGAGCAGCCAGGCGATGAACCAGGTGGCCGCCACCGCGAGCAGGATGCCGGCGTGCACCCGCAGGTCCTCGCCGAGCAGCCGGGGCAGCTGCGCGGAGGAGTCGACCGGCTTGCTGATCGCGTCCGACCGGTTCGGGTTCTGCACCCCGTTCTGGACGATGATCCAGGACAGGAAGTAGACCGCCACGTAGTTGAGCATGATCGTGTTGATCACCTCGTGCGCGCCGGCCCGGGCCTTGAGAATGCCGGGGATGAAGCCCCAGAGCGCGCCGCCGAGCGCGCCCGCGATCAGCGCCACCAGCAGGTGCACGAAGGGCGGCAGCGGCAGCGCGAAGCCGGCCACGGCGGCCAGGATGACGGCGATCGTCGCCTGACCCTGGGCGCCGATGTTGAACAGGCCGCCGCGGAAGGCGAGCGCCACCGACAGGCCGGTGAAGACGAGCGGCGCGGCGTAGGTGAGCGTCTCCGAGATCGGGCTCATGGCGGCGGTGAAGCCGACCGCGTCCGGGTCGAAGATCGCGCCCTTGAACAGGTTCGCGTACGCCTCGCTGACCACCGTCCAGCTGGCGTTCAGCGCGTCGGAGGGGCGGGCCGTGATGTAGCTGTAGGTGGCGAGCACCTCCGGGTCGGACACGATGATCAGCACCGCGCCGACCACCATGGCCAGCAGCACCGCGAGCACTGTCACGGTGACCGTGTTGGCCGCCCAGAGGTTGTCCAGGAACATCCGGCCCATGTCGCGGCGGGATTCGCCCGGCGGGGCCGGCTTCTTGGCGGTCGCGGTGGCCGGGACCGTCTGCTCGGTGTCACCGGCCGGCTGCGTCGGCGTCGCCCGGGCCTCGCTCAGCGACTCCTGCGCCTCGGTCGCCGGTTCCTTGTCCGGCGAGCCCGAGACGGGGTTCGGGTTGGTCATGCCTCGTCCTCGTTGCCAGGGCCGTCGTCGGTAGCGGTGGCGGCGTCCGGGGTGATGCCGGCCATCAGCAGGCCGATCTCCTCACGCGGGGTGTCCGGGCCGACGATGCCGATGATCCGGCCGCGGTACATGACCGCGATCCGGTCGGCCAGGCCGATCACCTCGTCCAGTTCGCTGGAGACCACCAGGACCGCGGTGCCGATGTCCCGCTCGCGGATGACCCGGCTGTGGATGAACTCGATCGAGCCGACGTCCACGCCCCGGGTGGGCTGGGCGGCGATGAAGAGCTTCAACGGCCGGGACAGCTCCCGGGCCACGATCACCTTCTGCTGGTTGCCGCCGGAGAGCGTGCCGACCGCCGCGTCGGCCGAGGAGGTACGGACGTCGAACTGCTCGATCCGCTCCCGGGCCGACTTCGCGATGGCCTCGGGCTTCAGCGACAGGCCCTTGCCGAACGGCGGCCTGTCGTAGATGTCCAGCACCAGGTTCTCCGCGACCGAGAACTCCTTGACCAGGCCGTCCACGCTGCGGTCCTCCGGCACGTAGCCGACACCGGCGTGCAGCACCTTCTTGGTCGACCAGCCGTGCGTCGGCTCGCCGTCCAGGCTGATCGTGCCGGCGAGCACCGGGCGCAGGCCCATGATCGCCTCGATCAGCTCGGTCTGGCCGTTGCCCTGCACGCCCGCGACGCCGAGCACCTCACCGGCGTGCACTGTCAGGTCGACGCCGTCGACCGCGCGGACCTGCCGGTCGTCGTCCACGACCAGGCCGGCGACCTCAAGGATCGGCTTACCGGGGGTGGCCGGCTTCTTGTCGACGGTCAGCCGGACGCTGCGTCCCACCATCAGCGCGGCCAGCTCGTCCCGGCTCGCGCTCGGCTCGGCGGTGCCGACGGTCCGCCCGCGCCGGATCACCGTGATCCGGTCCGCGATCGCCTTCACCTCACCCAGCTTGTGGGTGATGAACACGATCGACTTGCCGGCGGCCTTGAGCGACCGCATGACGGTGAGCAGTTCCTCGGTCTCCTGCGGCGTGAGCACGGCCGTGGGCTCGTCGAGGATCAGCAGGTCGACGTCGCGGGTGAGGGCCTTGACGATCTCCACCCGCTGCTGGATGCCGACCGGCAGGTCCTCGATCACCGCGTCCGGGTCGACCCGCAGGTTGTACCGCTCGGAGACCTCGGCGACCTCGCGCCGGGCCCGCCGCCGGTCGAGGATCCCGGCGAAGGGCCCCTTGACCTGCTCGGCGCCGAGCATCACGTTCTCGGCCACGGTGAAGACCGGCACCAGCATGAAGTGCTGGTGCACCATCCCGATCCCGGCGGCGATCGCGTCCGACGGGCCCTTCAGCTTCAGCGGCTTGCCGTCGACCAGGATCTCGCCCTCGTCCGGCTGGTAGAGGCCGTAGAGCACGTTCATCAGGGTCGACTTGCCGGCGCCGTTCTCGCCGACCAGGGCGTGGATCTCTCCAGGCTCCACCGTCAGGTCGATCTGGTCGTTGGCGACCAGATCACCGAACCGTTTGGTGATGCCGCGCAGTTCGAGTCTCAGCGCAACCTCCTGGAGTGCGAGCGATGGTGCAGCGTAGCGACCTGCCGCGCCGCCACCACGCCGGGTGGGGATGTCGGGGGGAGTCAAGCTGATCGGCCGCCCCGGCGCCGGGGGTACCTTCCCCGTTGCGCCGGGACGGCCGGATCGTCAAACCTGGTGTCCGCCGGCCCCCGCTGCCGATGATCGCACCGTGGGGGCCGGCGGAACTGTCACTTGGTCGGCTGGGCCTTCGAGGTGACGGTGATGGTGCCGGCCGCGATGTCCGTCTTGATCTTGTCGACCTCGGCCTTCAGGTCCGCCGGGACCTTGCTGTCGAAGTCGTGGTACGGCGCGATCGAGACGCCGTTGTTGGCGAGCGTGCCGACGAAGCCCGGGGTGGCCTGGAGCTTCTCGCCGCCGGCGGCCTTCAGCGCGGCCTCCTTGACGGCGTCCGGGATGTTCTTGACGACGGTGGTCAGGATCGCCGAGCAGTCCGGGGTGCTCTCGCAGCCGTCGATGTCCACCCAGACGGTCGAGTACTTGCCGCCCGAGGCCTTGGCCGCGGAGGTGGTGCCCAGACCGGCGCCGCCGGCGACCGGCATGACGATGTCGGCACCCTGCGCGACGAGCGCGTCGGAGACCTTCTTGCCCTCGTCCTGCTTCTCGAACGAGTTGGCGAAGGAGCCCTTCTGGGCGGCCTTGTCCCAGCCGAGAACCTGGACGTTCTTGCTCTTGGCCTTGTTGTAGTACGCCACGCCGTCGGCGAAGCCGTCCATGAAGATGGTGACCGGCGGGATCGGCAGGCCACCGTAGGTGCCGACCTTGCCGGTCTTGCTCATCCCGGCGGCCAGGTAGCCGGCCTGGAACGCGGCCTGCGCGGTGTCGAACTGCATCGGGAAGACGTTCGTCACACCCGGGTTGGCGTCGACGATGGCGAACTGCTGGTTCGGGTTCTTCTCCGCCGCCGCCTTGGTGGCGTCCGACATCAGGCCACCGACGGCCAGGATGAAGTCGCACTTCTGGTTGACGAACCCGGTCAGGTTGACCTCGTAGTCCGCCTCGGCCTTCGACTGGACGTACTTGATGTCGATCTTGTCGTTCTCCTTCTGCGCCTCCTGCAGGCCCTTCCAGGCCGAGGCGTTGAAGGACTTGTCGTCGACGCCGCCGACGTCAGTCACCATGCAGGCGCTGAACTTCTTGCCGCCGTCGCCACCGGCGTTGTTGTCGTCGTCCGGAGCCTCACCACACGCGGCAGCGCCCAGCACGAGTCCACCCGCCGCAATGACGGAGGCAATCCGCATCCCACGCACAGAGCGCAAGACGTCTCCTTCCCCTTGCACCCCGCGTCGTGCGCGGTGTGCAGCCCTTGCGCCGGCCTGCGGTGTGCCGCCGGCGTCCCACGTTACGGACGGGAGCGTACGCCCGCGCCCACCCACCGGCCGACAATCGTGCACGACTGTTGAGCGTCTGTTACCCCGGTGTAACCCTTGGGTGGGGCACGTCACTTCTCCGGCCGGTAGGGCGTGCGCGGTGGTGTCGCGAACGTCCGTTTTCCGAGCTTCCCCGACTCGCGGCGAACTAACGCCAGAACACCGCGACGGCCGCGTTGACCAGCGTCAACCCGACGATCGCGAGGAAGTGGCCACGGTTGACGGTCTCCCGCTTCCGGGAGAAGAAGACCATGACGAAGATGAGCAGCGCGAGCACCAACTTGGTAACAAGTTTCGCCGGGGCCGGCTCGTCCCCGTCGCGCAGCGGGGCGGACAGCCCGATGCCGGTGAGGACCTGGATGATCGCGCCCCAGAGCATGGCCGCGTTGATGCGCAGCCGGCCGCTGACGTACTGGGCGATCCCACCGCCGAGCAACAGCGCGAAACCGATCAGATGGACGTAGAGAAGAATCAGTCGAAGAGCTTCCACGCGCCCCATCCTCCCTCATCAACGACGCTTTGTAGTAATGACCCGGCCGAGCTGCCGTCATACCGTGACCACCTCCCCCGCGATCTTGCGGTTACCGCCCCGACACAACGGGACGAAAGCCGCGCCGCAAGGGCCGCAACCGCAAGATCGCGAGAGGTCAGGGCTGGTGCAGGCGCCAGACCTGGAAGGTGGGGCCGTCGGCGGGGAGGGTCACCGCGCCCTCGGCGTCGGGGTGGAGGGCGGGGGCGTCGCCGTAGACGTTCTCGGCGGCGGGCAGGCCGGCCAGGCGGACCGGGGTGCCGGGGGCGCGTCTCGCCAGCACCAGCACCGTCGACCCGGGCGCCTCGCGCAGGAAGACGAGCGTGTCCGCGTCCGCGTGCACCCACCGCAGGCCGCCGTGCCGCAGCGCCGGCTCGTCGCGGCGCAGCGTCAGCAACGACCGGTACGCGTCGAACGTGCGCCGGTCCCAGCTCTGGGGCCGGTGCCACGGCATCGGGGTACGCGAGCCCTCCCCGTTCGTACCGGTCAGGCCCAGCTCGTCCCCGGCGAAGACCACAGGCGTGCCGGGCATCGTGGCGAGCAGTCCGGCCGCCACCTCCTGCCGGGCCGCGTCGCCGACCACGGTGCGGATCCGGGCCGAGTCGTGCGAGCCGAGCAGCTGCCACGAGTGCGTGTACGACCGCCACGACACCAGCGACCGGTAGGTGTTCATGGTGGCGAGCACCGCGTCCGCGTCGCGCCGCCGGACCCCGCCCGGGGTGCCGAGGAAGTTCGGCACCGGGTCGTCGCCGTGACGCAGCCAGGACCAGACCGGGTCGGTGAAGCCGACGTAGTTCATCGTCCCGTGCCAGCCGTCGCGGTCCAGGTCACCGGTGTGGTCGTGGCCGTGCTCGGCCAGCAGCAGGCCGTCCGGCCGGGTTTCGGCGACCACCTCGCGCAGCAGCCGCGCCACCTCGTGGGTGTACGCGTCCGCGCCGCGCCGGCCGGTCATGTTCGCCACGTCGACACGCCAGCCGTCCAGCCCGTACGGCGGGCGCAGCCAGCGGCGCAGCAGCGAGTCCTCGGCGGTGGCGAACCGTCGGCGCAGCTCCGCGCTGCCCCAGTTGAGCTTGGGAAGCGACTTCACCCCGTTCCACGACTCGTAGTCGCCGCCGGCCAGGTCGAAGTAGTACAGGTCGCGTTCCGGCGCGTGCACGTCGGAGACGGCTGCGGTGAACCAGTCGTGGGCGTCGCCGGTGTGGTTGCTGGTGATGTCGCCGAGCAGCCGCCACCCCCGGGCGCGCACCGCGTCGGCGAGCCGGGCCAGCGCCGCGTCGCCGCCGAGCAGCGGGTCGACGGTGTCGAAGCTCGACGCGTCGTACCTGTGGTTGGAACGGGCCGGGAAGACCGGCGTGAGGTAGACGGTGTTGACGCCGAGCCGGTCCAGGTGGTCCAGGCGCTCGGTGATCCCGTCGAGGTCGCCGCCGTAGAACTGCCGGGGCGTCTCCGGGCCGCGTCCGATGACAGGGGTGTCCCAGTCGCATCCGATGGCCCAGTCCGGCACGGTCCGGCCGTCGGCGGCGGCCGAGCGGGCGAACCGGTCCGGGAAGATCTGGTAGATCACCGCGTCGCGGGCCCAGGCCGGCGGCGGAGCGTAGCTGACCAGCTTGAAGTCGCCGTTGTCGGGCACGTCGTGCCCGGCCAGGCCGGCGGCGTTCAGCCAGCGGGTGCCGCGTTCGCCGTCGAGCAGGAAGCGGTAGTTGCTGACCGGGTTGCGGACCTCGACGTCGGCCCGCCACCACACGTCGCCGCCGTCGGTGCGGTCGATCCGTGCCTCGGCGAAGCGCGGTTCGCCGTCGCCTGTGGTGCGCACGTGCACCTGGGAGACGCCGGTGCCGGCCGGGACCCGGACGAGGACCGGCACCGTCTGCCCGAGCGCGGGCTCCTGCTCCGGGACGTAGGTGGCGGAACCGTCGTGGTGCGGCTGAAGGGACATGGTGCTGCCTTTCGCGTCGTACCGACAGGGAGAGGGGCGGGCACCCGCCGCGGCCGGTTTCACCCGACCGCGGCGGTCCGCCCGAGAACCGCTCCGGTGTACGCCGACACGACGCCCTTGCCGCAGCGTGAGCCGAGGAGGCTCAGCCCTTTACCGCTCCGGAGGTGAGCCCGGAGACGATGTAGCGCTGGAGCAGCTGGAACACCAGCACCGTGGGGATCGCGGTGAGCAGCGTGCCCGCCGCGAACATCCCGAAGTTGTTGTTGCGCTCGCCCGCGACCAGGCCGAACATGCCGACCGCGAGGGTCTTCGACTCGGGTTCGGTGAGGAACACGTTGGCGATGATGAACTCGTTGATCGACCCGATGAACGCGAGCAGGCCGGTCACCGCCAGGATCGGCGCCACCAGCGGCAGCATGATCCGGAAGAAGACCTGCACGTGCGACGCGCCGTCCATGGTGGCCGACTCGTCCAGCTCCTTCGGCAGCGTGTCGAAGAAGCCCTTCATCAGCCAGGTGTTCGCACCCAGCGCGCCACCCATGTAGAGCAGGAACAGGCCCCACGGGGTGTTGAACCCGATCGCTGGGTAGAGGTCGGTGAGCGTGGTGAAGATCAAGAAGATCGCCACGATCGCCAGGAACTGCGGGAACATCTGGATCAGCAGCAGTGCCAGCAGGCCGACCCGGCGCCCGGCGAAACGCATCCGGGAGAACGCGTACGCCGCGAGCGACGACAGGAAGATCGACGCGAAGCTGGCCACGCCCGCGAGCAGCAGCGAGTTGAGGAACCAGTGGCCGAACGCGGTGTTGTCGAACAGGTTGGTGAAGTTCTCCAGCGACGCCCCGGTCGGCAGCAGCTCGGTGGAGGAGAGCGTGCCGAGCGGGTTGAACGCCGCCGAGATCACGAACAGGATCGGGAAGAGGCTGAACGCCACAGCCACCACTCCGACCAGGTGCCGCCAGCCCACCTGGGCGAACCAGCGGCTGCGCGAGCGGCGGGCCGGCGTGCGGGTGCCAGTGGGTGTGGGCGTCTCCGCGATGGTGGTCACGAGTACACCTCCTCCTGCTTGCGGGTCCGCCGGAAGCTGATCGCCGACACCGTCGCCACGATCGCGAAGATGAAGATCGAGACGGTGGCGGCCAGGCCGAACTCGGCGCCCTGCGCGCCGAACGCGAGCCGGTACGTGTAGGTGATCAGCAGGTCGGTGGCGCCGTTCGTCGGGTTGTCCGGCGCGAACGGGCCGCCCTCGGTGGTGAACAGGATCGCGTTGACGTTGTTGAAGTTGTACGCGAACGACGCGATCAGCAGCGGCGACAGCGCCACCAGCAGCAGCGGCAGGGTGACCGCCCGGAACGACTGCCAGGGCGACGCGCCGTCGACCGAGGTCGCCTCGGTCAGCTCCCGGGGGATGGCCTGCAACGCGCCGGTGGCCACCAGGAACATGTACGGGTAGCCGAGCCACAACTGCACCAGCAGCACGGCGATCCGGGCGGACCAGTTGCCGCCGAACCAGTCGACGTTCAGCCCGAACAGGTTGTTGAGCAGGCCGAAGTCCGTGTTGAACATGTCCCGCCAGATCAACAGCATGGCGAACGACGGCATGGCGTACGGCAGGATCAGCACCATCCGGTAGAGGTTGGTGCCGCGCATCCGGGGTGAGTGCAGCGCGAGCGCGATGGCCATGCCGAGCAGGAAGGTCAGCCCGGTGGAGCCGATCGCGAACGCGAAGTTCCAGGCCAGCGTGCCGAAGAACGGGCCGGAGATGTTCGGGTCGGTGAGCACGGCGCTGAAGTTCTTCAGCCCGACGTCGACCTTCCAGCCCTGGGCGAGGCGCTCACCGTCGGCGGCGACGAAGGAGCCGGACCTCTCGTCCGCGGTCCACGTCTTGCCGGTCTCGCTGTCCTTGACGCAGTCGCATCCGGCGTCGTACGCCCGGATGGCCTTGCCCTCGTACGCCCGGGTCAGGCCGTTGGAGCGGATGGCGCCCTCGTCGGTGGGCACGACGAGCGCGGTGACCGCCTCGCTGCGGGCGCTGGCCTGTCCGATGTTCAGCAGGGTGTAGCCGTCCGCGGCGGTGATCTTGCCGCTGAGGCTGCTCACCTCGACGTCGGCGGCGTCGAGCTTGCGCAGCCCGCCCGCGTCGCCGGCGAAGACCTCCTTGGTCTTCGGGTCGCCGAGCAGGAACACCAGGTCACCGGTCGCCGGGTCGCCGGTGGTGGCGACGGTGAGGTTGTACTCGGTCGAGCCGGGCACCTGCTTCACCGAGGAGGTCTGCACGGCGACGATCGCGTCGTCCTTGCTGCCCCGGTGGCCGTCGCCGAAGTTCGTGAACGCGGTGCTCGCGGTGTAGAGCACCGGGAAGACCTGGAAGGCGATCAGGAAGAGGGTGCCGGGGACCAGGTACTTGGCCGGGATGTGCCGGCGGCTCAGGTAGAGGTAGAACAGGCCGGCGGTGGTGACCGCCAGGACGCCCAGCGCGATCCAGTGCTCGGCCTCGATGAGCGGGAAGGCCGCCCAGATCGCGATCCCGGCCACCAGGCCGAGCAGGATCACCTTGACGACGAGGCCGGTCGCGGTGATCGGCGCGTGTTGCCGCGCGGTACGGGACGTGCGCGGGAGCCCACGGCGTACGGGCTCCCGGCCCGGGGCCTGCGGTGCAGACCCCGGGCCGGACAGCGGCGCGCTCATTACTTGATCTGACCCTGGATGGTCTTGCCGGCGGCCGTGATCGTCTTGGCCGGGTCGGCGCCGCCGATGATGGCGGCCTCCGCCTTGCCGAACGGGTCCCAGATCGCGGCCATGGCCGGGATCGCCGGGAGCACCTGGCCGTTCTTGCCGGCCTCGGAGAACTTGGCCAGGTCCGGGTCCTCGCCCTTGACCTGGTCGAAGGCGGCGGTCAGCGCCGGCGGGCGCGGCTCGGCCTTGTACAGCGCGACGGCCAGCTCGGGCTTGGTCACGTAGTTGGTGACGAACTCCTGGGCCAGGGCCTTGTTCTTGCCCTTGGCGGCCACGTAGAACGCCTGGACGCCCACGAACGGCTGGGCCTCCTTGCCACCGGCGAAGCCGGGGACCGGGGAGATGTCGTAGGAGATGTTGGCCTTCTTGGCGTCGGCCACGGCCCACGGGCCGGAGACCAGGAACGCGCACTTCTTGCCGGTGAAGGTGGCGATGGAGTTCTCGCCGGTGATGGAGCGCTTCAGCGCACCCTCGCCCTTCTCACCCAGCTTGGCGATCTTCTGGAAGGCAGCGATCGACTCCGGCTTGCCCACGCCCAGGTCCTTCGGGTCGTAGTCGCCGTTCGCCCCGGTGCCGAACAGGTAGCCGCCGCCCGAGGTGTAGAGCGGGTAGATGTGGTACGCGTCGCCGTTCTGGCCGGACTGCAGGCACAGGATCTCGCTGGCCTTCTTCTCGGCCTTGAGCTTCTTGCCGGCGGCGACCAGGTCCTCGATCGTCTTCGGCGCCTCGGGGGCCAGCTCGGTGTTACGGATCAGCGCGACGTTCTCGGTGGCGTAGGGCACGCCGTAGAGCTGGCCGTTGAACGTGACCGCCTTGATCGCGGTCTCGTTGAAGCCGGACTTCTGCTCGGCCGGGAGCTGCACCGGGTCGATGGCGCCGTTCTGGACCAGGTTGCCGATCCAGTCGTGCGCGCCGACCACGACGTCCGGGCCGCTGCCCTGCTGCGAGGCGGTGACGAAGTTGGTCTGCAGGTCCTTGGAGACGGCCTGGACCTCGACGGTCACGCCGTTCTCCTTGCCGAACTCCTCGGCGAACGGCTTGAGCGCGGCCGTGCGCTTGTCGTCGGCCCAGATCACCAGCTTGCCGCCGGTCGCCTTGGCGGACTCGCCGGCGGCCGGCTTGTCGTCGCTGCCGCTGTCACCACAGCCGGAGGCGGCGAGCGCCAGGCCGAGGACGGCGACCACACCCGCGGTACGGATGCGCATCGGTACTCCTGTCGTCATGGCGGCCCGCCGGGGGAAGGGCGGCCCGCCAGTGGAAACCTCTGAAATTTCTTGCTGACCGGCGCCGAGATGCTGCGCCGCTGCTCTCGCATGTTGCGGGGACGTTAGCAAGAGGTTGCAGAGAATGGAAGGGCTTGCAGAAGTGTACGCAAGACTTTGCCGTTGGGCTAAAGTGCCGCACATGCGCGCTCGACTATCCGACATCGCCCAACAGGCTGAAGTCAGCGAGGCCACGGTGTCGCGGGTGCTCAACGACCGCCCCGGTGTGGCCCCCGAGACCCGGCAGGCCGTCCTGACCGCCCTCGATGTGCTCGGCTACGAGCGACCGGCCCGGCTGCGCAAGCGCAGCGCCGGACTTGTCGGCCTGGTCGTGCCGGAGCTGGACAACCCGATCTTCCCGGCGTTCGCCCAGATCATCGAGTCCGCGCTCGCCCCCACCGGCTACACACCGGTGCTCTGCACGCAGACGCCGGGCGGCGTCCGCGAGGACGAGTACGTGGAGATGCTGCTGGACCGGCAGGTCTCCGGCATCGTCTTCGTCTCCGGCCTGCACGCCGACACCGCGGCGGACCACGACCGCTACCGCACGCTGCTGGCCCGGCCGCTGCCGATCGTCATGATCAACGGGTACGCGCCGGGGATCCCCGCGCCGTTCGTCTCCTGCGACGACAGGGAGTCCGCCGAACTGGCGGTCGCCCACCTGGTCGCGCTCGGGCACCGCCGGATCGGCCTGATCACCGGCCCGGACCGGTTCGTGCCGGTGCAGCGCAAGGTCGCCGGCTACAAGGCCGCGATGGGGCGCCTGACCGACATCACCTCCGACGAGCTGTCCGAGCTGACCGAGCTGTCGCTGTTCGGCGTCGAGGGTGGCGAGGCCGCCGCCGGCCGGCTCATCGAGCGTGGCGTGACCGGACTCGTCTGCGGCTCGGACCTGATGGCGCTCGGCGCGATCCGGGCCGCCCGCCAGCGCGGGCTGTCGGTGCCCGGCGACATCTCCGTGGTCGGGTACGACGACTCCCCGCTCATGGCCTTCACCGACCCGCCGCTGACCACGGTGCGCCAGCCGGTCGCCGCCATGGCGGTCGCCGCGGTCCGCGCCCTGGTCGACGAGATCAACGGTCACCCCTCCCCCAACTCCGAATACCTGTTCCGCCCCGAGCTGGTGGTGCGCGGCTCGACAGCGGTGGCCAAGCCCGCCAGCCCGCCGGCCCGCCAGCGCCCCGCCACCCCTTCCCCCTCCCTCCCCATCCCCGCCTGACACCCCTCTCCTCTCCCCTCCCCGCCGCCGCACCCCCTCCTGCGGTTGATCAAGGAGTTCGCGGCCGAGTCGATCTCCATCCCGGACACAAACCCCTTGATCACCCCCTCGGAGCGGGAGAGCCGAGAGCGGGGCGCGAGAGGTGGGGCGTCTCGGGATGCGGGAGACGGGGCGGCGGGCGGTGGCGCCAGCCCGTGGGTGATGGCCGTCATTTCTTGCGCAAGGAATGCTTGACTCTTGCAGGGCCGTGGCGGCATTCTGCTCTGACACCCTGCGCCGCACCAGAAGCCGCCACAGAACGGGATCGACAGCGATGACCTCCGCCCCCAGCACCACCCCACGCACCGCCGACGACGACTGGTGGCGGTCCGCTGTCGTCTACCAGGTGTACGTCCGCAGCTTCGCTGACGCGAACTCCGACGGTGTGGGTGATCTCCAGGGCATCCGGCAGCGCCTGCCGTACCTGCGCGACCTCGGCGTGGACGCGCTCTGGCTGACGCCGTTCTACACCTCGCCGCAGGTCGACGCCGGCTACGACGTGGCCGACTACCGCGACGTCGACCCGCTGTTCGGCAACCTGACCGACTTCGACGAGATGATCGCCGACGCCCACGCGCTCGGTCTGCGGATCATCGTCGACATGGTGCCGAACCACACCTCGAGCGCGCACCCGTGGTTCACCGCCGCGCTCGCCGCCGGACCGGGTTCGCCGGAGCGCGAGCGCTACCTGTTCGCCGACGGCAAGGGCGAGCAGGGCGAGCTGCCGCCGAACGACTGGGAGAGCATCTTCGGCGGCCCGGCCTGGACGCGCGTGGTCGACGGCCAGTGGTACCTGCACCTGTTCGACCCGGCGCAGCCGGACCTGAACTGGCGCCACCCGGAGGTGCGGGCCGAGTTCGAGGACGTGCTCCGCTTCTGGCTGGACCGGGGCGTGGACGGCTTCCGGATCGACGTGGCCCACGGGATGATCAAGGCCGAGGGCCTGCCGGACGTCGGCTTCAACTCGATGACCACCGGCCAGCGCCAGTCCGAGCTGCTGGGCAAGGGCCGGCTGCCGTACTTCGACCAGGACGAGGTGCACGACATCTACCGCGACTGGCGCCCGATCCTGGACAGCTACCCGGGCGGCCGGATGGCGGTCGCCGAGGCGTGGGCCGAGACCCCGCAGCGGCTGGCCCGCTACATCGGCCCGGACGAGCTGCACCAGGCGTTCAGCTTCGACTTCCTCGACGCCACCTGGTCGGCCGACTCGTTCCGCAAGGTGATCGACACCGCGCTGGCCGAGGCGACGATCGTCGGCGCGCCCACCACCTGGGTGCTCTCCAACCACGACCGGCAGCGGCACGTCACCCGGTACGGCGACGGCGAGGTCGGCCTGCGCCGTGCCCGCGCCGCCGCGCTGCTGATGTTCGCGCTGCCCGGCTGCGCGTACGTCTACCAGGGCGAGGAGCTGGGCCTGCCGGAGGTGCTGGACCTCCCCGACGAGCTGCGGCAGGACCCGGCGTTCCGGCGTACCGGGGAGAGCCGGGACGGCTGCCGGGTACCCATCCCGTGGGGCGGCGACCTGCCCCCGTACGGCTTCGGGCCCGACGGCAGCGAGCTGAGCTGGCTGCCGGCGCCGGCGACCTGGCGGTCGCTGTCGGTGGCCGCCCAGACCGGGGTGCCCGGCTCGACGCTGGAGCTGTACCGGACCGCGCTGCGCACCCGGCACGAGCACCCGGCGCTGGCCGGCCTGGACGGGATCACCTGGCTGGAGACCGAGCCCGGCGTACTGGCGTTCCGCCGCGCCGCCGGGGACGCCGAGGTGACCTGTGTGGTCAACATCAGCGGCGCCGACGTGACGGTGAGCGGCCACGGCCGCCCGCTGGTCGCGAGCGCCGAGCTCACCGAGCGGGGCGACGGGCACGTCCTGCCGGTGGACGCGGCCGCGTGGTTCGAACGGCGTCCAGCCGGGTAACCCGCCATCGACCTGGCCGTCCGTTGTGCCCCGCGCCGACGGGCGGCTGGGCTGCCGACCCCTTGTGGTGGGGGGGTGAGGTGGCCCCGGCCCCTCGGGAGTCCGCTCCCGGGGGGCCGGTGTCCGTCCCGAGGGCCCGGGGTACCACCGGGGGATGACCGCACACGTCGCGCAGTACACCCTCGACGTCAGCGACCTGGACCTGATGGCCCGGTTCTGGTCGGCCGCCCTCGGCTACACCGTCTCCCAGGGCGACGACGGCAACGCGAAGCTCTACCCGCCGCCCGGCCGGCCCGGCCCGACCGTCTGGTTGCAGGGCAGCGGCACCCCGAAACGCGGCAAGAACCGGCTCCACCTGGACCTGGTCGCCGACGAGGGGCAGACGGCGGAGGTCAAGCGACTGATCGGGCTCGGCGCCCGGCTCGCCGACGTCGGGCAGACCGGCGCGGAGGGGTTCGTGGTGCTCGTCGACCCGGAGGACAACGAGTTCTGCGTGCTCGACGGGCCGCCGCGCTGAGCGTCCTCAGCCGCCCTTGGCGGTGAGCAGCGCGGCGATCCGGGCGAACCCGGCCCGGATCTCCTCCCGGTCGGGTGCCTTCGCCGGCTCGGGCTCCGGCTCGCGCTCGGCGGCCCGTTCCAGTTCCTCGTCGATGACGTCCTCGAAGTCGCCGTACAGGTCGGCCTGGTCGATCTCGGCCGCCTCGTCCTCGGCGGCGATCTGCGCGGCGGCGATCTCGCCCCGGATCTCCTCCGGCGTGAGCGCGGGCAGCAGCGGCTCCACCACCGCCATCAGCTGCTCCTCGGCCACCACCGCCTCGGCCAGCGCCAGCGCGTGCGCCCGCTCGTACGGGCCGCAGACCACCGGCTCCCACTCGTCGTCGGCGCCGAGCGGACCGAACGTGATGATCCACGGCAGGCCGAGCATCGGCGAGTCGTCCGGCAGGTCGAGTGTCACGAGTGCGCCCACCGGCCCATCATCGTCGGCCGGGATCCGCCCCGGGGAACGCATCGGCGGAGACTCCCCGCTCAGGGGACCACGCTCAGCCACGTGTACCGGCGTCCAGCGCCGCACGGACCAGGGCGACCGCCCGCTCCGGCGGGACGCCCAGGCGGCGCGCCTCGGCGGCGTACCCGGCGGCGGCCTGCTGCAACCGGTCGACGGCGTCGTCCCGCCCCGGCGCGACCACCGTGCCGTGCCGGCCGCGCGTCTGGACCAGCCCGGCGGCCTCCAGCTCCCGGTAGGCCCGGGCCACCGTGTTCACCGCCAGCCCCAGGTCCGCCGCGAGCTGCCGCACCGCCGGGAGCCGGGTGCCCACCGGCAGCCGCCCGTCGCCGATGCGCGCCGCGAACTGCGCCCGCACCTGCTCGTACGGCGGCACCGCCGACTCGGCGTCGATCCGGATCCGTGCGCTCATCCCGCCCCTCCCGGCGTGCCCGGTTCGGTCTCCTCGTCGAGCACGTCCGCCTCCACGTCCACCTCCCGGGCACCGCCCTCGGCCAGGTCCACCACCCGGCCGTACGGGCTGGTGGCGGCGAGCGCCGCGCCGAAGAGCACCAGCTGGTTGAGCAGGTAGAGGTAGAGCAGCAGGCCCACTGCGGTGGCGACCACGGTGTACGCGGGGTTCCGTTCGGTGCGTACCACGTAGTAGCGCCCCACTGTGTTCAGCAGGGTGATCCCGACGGCGATGGTCAGGATCGCCGGGCGCAGCCGGCGGCGGCTCATCCGCAGCCGGGGCACGGCGAGCAGCAGCGCGGCGGCGAGCACGGCGTTGACGAGCACGCTCAGCACCGCGCTGATCGTGGTCAGGCCCACCGAGCCGGTGCTGCGCAGCAGGAAGCGCAGCAGCGACTCCAGCGCGTCCACCGCGGCGACCGAGACGAACAGCAGCACGAAGACCGCGACCAGCACGCCCAGGTCGACGAGGCGGCGCACCACCAGGTTGCCGGGCTGCTGGTTGAAGCCGTACATCAGCCGCTGCGAGGAGCGGATCGCCTCCACCCAGCCGATGCCGGTGAAGACCAGGATGACCAGGCCGACCACGCCCACCGTGCCGCTGCTCTCGGCGATCTGGGCCGGGTCGAGAAACGGCAGGTTCTCCTCCAGGAAGTGCGCCGCGCCGCGGCTGACCTCCTCGTTGTCCCGCAGCACCGCGCCGAAGACCCAGTAAGCGACGAGCGCGAGCGCGAACACGGCGAAGAAGCCGTAGTACGCGATGGCGGCGGCGAGCCGCCCGGCGAGCAGGTCGGCGTAGAGCGTCCCGGCCCGCCAGACGTGGTCGAAGGCCGACGACCGGCCCCGGGCCGCGTCGATGCGGCGCCCCACCGCCGCCTCGATCCGGCCGAAGACGTTCACCCCGTCATCCTCGCCGATCTCCGCCCGTGGTGGAGGGGCCCCGGCCGGTCGGATGTTCAGCTCCGGCCGCCGAGCCGGAAGTCGCGGCGGGGCTGCCACCGGGTCGCGCCGCTGTGCGAGAACAGCGTGAACGCCTCCACCTGGAACAACGCGGAGAAGTCGGCCAGGTCCTCGTACGCCTTGTCGAGCACCTCGGGCGGCACGTCCTGCGCCACCGTGACGTGCGGGTGGTACGGGAAGCGCAGCTCGCGCCGCAGTTCGGGGGCCGAGTTGATGGCGGCGGCGAGCAGTTCGCACTCGCTGATCCCGGCCGCCACCGCCACGAAGACCACCTGGGTGACCGGGCGGAACGTGCCGGTGCCGCGCAGGTGCAGCGTGAACGGCAGGTGCGTGGCGGCGACCCCGGCCAGGTGCTCCTCGACGGCGGGCAGCGCGCGTACCGGGATCTCGGTGGGCCCGAGGAGGGTGACGTGCGCGGGTACGGCGAGTGGATCGCCGGCCTCGACCCGGCGGCGGGTGAGCATCCCGCCCCAGGGCTCGGGGACGTCGACAGCGATCCCGATCTGGATCGTGTCCGCGCCGCCCGGCGCCGTGTCACTGCCCGCCACGTCGCGCGCCATCCCTCCGGCCACCGGCTGCGTCACCCGTCTCCGCCCCTCCGGGCCGTTACTCGAACCGCACCGGCGGGAAGAAACCGACCCGCTCGTACGCGTCCCGCAGCGTCCCGGCGGCCACCGACCGGGCCTTCTCCGCGCCCCGCGCCAGCAGCTTGTCGAGCTGGGCCGGGTCGTTCAGGTAGGCGTTCGTGCGTTCCTGGATCGGCGTGACGAACTCCCGCACCACCTCGGCGAGGTCCTTCTTCAGGTCGCCGTAGCCCTTGCCGTCGTACGCGGCGACCAGGTCGTCGATGGAGCGGCCGGACAGCGCGGAGTAGATGGTGAGCAGGTTGGTGATCCCCGGCTTGCCCTCGGCGTCGAAGACGATCTCACGGCCGGTGTCGGTGACCGCCGAGCGGATCTTCTTGGCCGAGCGGGCCGGATCCTCCAGCAGGTCGATGATGCCGGCCGGGGAGGACGACGACTTCGACATCTTGGCCGTCGGGTCCTGCAGGTCGGTGATCTTTGCGGTGTCCTTCACGATGTGCGGGGCGGGCACCGTGAAGGTGCTGCCGAACAGCGAGTTGAACCGCTGCGCCAGGTCGCGGGAGAGTTCCAGGTGCTGCCGCTGGTCCTCGCCGACCGGCACCGCGTTCGCCTGGTAGAGCAGGATGTCGGCGGCCTGGAGGATCGGGTACGTGAACAGGCCGACGCTGGCCCGCTCGCTGCCCTGCTTCTGCGACTTGTCCTTGAACTGGGTCATCCGGCCGGCCTCGCCGAACCCGGTGATGCAGCCCAGCACCCAGGCCAGTTGCGAGTGCTCGGGCACCTGCGACTGCACGAACAGCGTGCTGCGTTCCGGGTCGAGGCCGAGCGCGAACAACTGCGCGGCGGCCACCCGGCTGCGGCGCTTGAGCACCAACGGGTCGTGCCCGGCGGTGATCGCGTGCAGGTCGACCACGCAGTAGTAGGCGTCGTGGCTGTCCTGCAACGCGACCCAGTGCCGCAGCGCGCCCAGGTAGTTGCCGAGGTGGAACGAGTCGGCCGTCGGCTGGATGCCGGAGAAGACGCGCGGGCGGGCGGGTACGTCGGACATGGCGGCAATTCTGTCAGCAAGCCCCGGCGTCCGTCATGACGGGCCGGTGGATCGGGCGGGTACGGACGGAAGCGGGCCGTTGAGCTCGCGGCGGGGCTCGGGCAGCCGCGCGGCGGAGACCGCCAGGCGGGACACCCGCCGGCCGTCGAGGGTGAGCACGCGCAGCAGCCAGCCCGCCGGATCGGCGACCACCGATCCGGTGGCCGGGTCGACAGCCACCGGCACCTCGTCGCCGGCTACCGGCAGCCGGCCCAGGGCGGCCATCACGTACCCGCCCACCGTCTCGTAGGGCCCGGCGGGCAGCGGCACCCCGGTGCGCTCGACGAAGTCGGCCAGGTTGAGCCGGCCGTCGACGACCGCGGGCAGGCCGGCGGGCTCCGGTTCGAGCGGGCCGTGCTCGTCGTCCCGGATCTCCCCGACCAACTCCTCCACGAGGTCCTCGCAGGTGACGATGCCGGCGGTGCCGCCGTACTCGTCGACGACAACGGCCAAGTGGTGGCCCTCCCGGCGCATCTCGGTGAGCGCCGCGAGCACGCGTTTGCTGTCCGGCAGGCGCTTGACCTCCCGGATCAGGTCGCCGACGAGCAGCGACCGGTCCGGTTCCGGCCGCAGCAGCACGTCGTGCAGGCGCACCAGGCCGACCACGTCGTCGTGGGTGCCGTCGACCACCGGGTAGCGGGTGTGCGGGTCGGTCCGGACCAGCCGCTGCGCCTGCGCCAGCGGCAGCGCCGCGCTGAGGAAGACCACCTCGGTGCGGGGCACCATCACCTCGCGGACGAGGCGGGCGCCGGCCACCAGCACCTCGTCGATGATCCGCCGTTCGTCCGGGTCGAGCAGCGTGTTGGCCGCGACCAGGTCACGCAGTTCGGCCTCGCTGATCCGCTCCCGCCCGGCGGTGGGGCTGGCCCCGAGCAGGGCGGTCACCAGGCGGGTCGCGCCGTCGGCGCCGCGCACCACGAGACGCGCCACGGTACGGGCCAGCGGGCCGGGTTCGCGTCGGGGCCGCCCCGACGGTCGCCGCCGGGGCCCGGGACCACCACCCTCCCGCATGAGATGGATGGTAGACAGCGGCCACCGTACGGGTGGCCGAATGTTCGAATCTGTTCAATCGTGAAGGATTATGATGGAATGGAGGCGCGCTCAACATGACAGCCGCGACCCCGCCCCCGGCCGTAGGGTGAGCGCGGGACGGCCGCCGCGGGACGCGGCCCAGGCAGGAGGACCGACGTGAAACTGCTCGTCACCGGCGGCGCCGGCTACATCGGCAGCGTGGTGACCCGGATGCTGCTCGACCACGGACACCGGGTGACCGTGCTGGACGACCTGCGCACCGGTCACCGGGAGGCCCTCGCCCCCGACGCCACCCACGTCGACCTGCCGGTGCACGAGGCCGCCCAGGTGCTCACCCCCGACGCCGGGTTCGACGGCGTGCTGCACTTCGCCGCCCTGATCGCCGCCGGCGAGTCGATGATTCGCCCCGAGCTGTACTGGCACAACAACACGGTCGGCTCGATCGCGCTCATCGACGCGGTCCGCGCCGCCCGGGTGCCCCGGATGGTCTTCTCCTCCACCGCCGCCGTCTACGGCAACCCCACCGAGCTGCCCATCCCGGAGACCGCCGTCAAGGCCCCCACCAGCACCTACGGCGCGACCAAGCTGGCCGTCGACATGGCGCTCACCTCCGAGGCGATCGCGCACGACCTGGCCGCCGTCTCACTGCGCTACTTCAACGTCGCCGGGGCGTACCTGCGCGACGGGCTGGCCATCGGCGAACGGCACGACCCGGAGACGCACCTCATCCCGATCGCGCTCGACGTGGCCGCCGGGCGGCGGGAGAAGCTCCAGCTCTTCGGCGACGACTACCCCACAGTCGACGGCACCTGCGTCCGCGACTACATCCACGTCGAGGACCTGGCCCGCGCCCACCTGCTCGCGCTGGACGCGGCCACCCCGGGCCGGCACCGGATCTACAACCTGGGCAACGGCAACGGCTTCACCAACCGGCAGGTGGTCGACGTGGTCCGCGAGGTCACCGGGCACCCGGTGCCGGTCGAGGTGGCTCCCCGCCGCGAGGGCGACCCGGCCGAGCTGGTCGCGTCCTCGTCGCTCGCCCGCGACGAGCTGGGCTGGACGCCGGCCAAGCCGACCCTGCACGACATGGTCGGCGACGCCTGGGAGTTCTACCGGGCACACGTCGCGGGGCAGCCCTCATGAACGTCGCCGACCGCGCCACGGCCGGCTTCCGGCAGCGGTACGGCGCCGAACCGGCGGGCCGCTGGGCGGCTCCCGGGCGGGTCAACCTGATCGGCGAGCACACCGACTACAACGACGGCTTCGTGCTGCCCTTCGCGCTGCCGCTGCGTACCGTCGTCGCCGCCGCGCCCGCCCCCGACGGCCGCTGGACCGTCTGGTCGGAGCTGGACGAGCGGCCGGTCGAGTTCGACGCGGCGGAGGCCGACGAGCCCGGCCGGGTCGACGGGTGGGCCGCCTACGTGGCCGGGGTGGTGTGGGCGCTGCGCGCCGACGGCCACGACGTGCCGGGCGCGCGGCTCGCCGTCGCCTCCGACGTGCCGGTCGGCTCCGGGCTCTCCTCTTCGGCCGCGATCGAGTCGGCGGTGCTGGCCGCCCTTGTCGACCTCGGCGACCTCGACCTGCCGGCCGAGCGGTGGCCCCGGCTCGCCCAGCGGGCCGAGAACGACTACGTCGGCGCGCCCACCGGGATCATGGACCAGTCCGCCGTGATCCGCGGCCGGGCCGGGCACGCGCTGTTCCTCGACTGCCGCACCGAGGAGATCGAGCAGATCCCGTTCGACCTGGACGACGCCGGGCTGGCCGTGCTGGTGATCGACAGCCGGGCGCCGCACCGGCACGCCGACGGCGAGTACGCCGCGCGGCGCCGCAGCTGCGAGCGGGCCGCCGAGACGCTCGGGGTGACCGCGCTGCGCGACGTCGACGTGGCCGGCCTCGACGCCGCCCTGGCCCGCCTCGACGACGACGAGACCCGCCGCCGGGTCCGGCACGTGGTGACCGAGAACCAGCGGGTGCTCGACACGGTCGCGCTGCTGCGCGCCGGCCGGGTCCGCGACACCGGCCCGCTGCTGACCGCCTCGCACGTCTCCATGCGCGACGACTTCGAGATCACCGTGCCGGAGGTCGACACAGCGGTCGAGGCGGCGCTGTCCGCCGGGGCGTACGGCGCGCGGATGACCGGCGGCGGCTTCGGCGGTTGCGTGCTCGCCCTGGTCGACGCCGGCGCCGCCGAAGCGGTGGCCGCCGCCGTCACCGAGGCGTACGCCGAGCGCGGCTTCACCGCCCCCGGCACGCTGACCGTCCTCCCGGCCGGCGGCGTCACCCGCCTCGGGTGAGGTGTAAGGAAGGGCCCCTTATTAACGCCTGCGGTAGAGGAAGGGCCCCTTGTTAACAGCGCACTGTTAACAAGGGGCCCTTCCTTACAACCCAGGGTCAGCCGGCCTCGACGATCATGCCGGCGCCGACCGTACGGTTCGTCGACTCGTCGATGATCACGAAGCCGCCGGTGGTGCGGTTACGCCGGTACTCGTCGGCCAGCAGCGGAACAGTGGTCCGCAGCCGGACCCGGCCGATCTCGTTGAGCTTCAGCTCACCGGCGGTCTCGTCGCGGTGCAGCGAGTTGATGTCCAGCCGGTAGTGCAGCCCGCGCACGATCGCCCGCGCCGAGCGGGTCGTGTGCTTGATCGCGTACTTGCCGCCGACCTGCAACGGCCGCGTCTCGTCCATCCAGCAGATCATCGCCTCGATGTCCTGCACGGCCATCGGGGCGTTGTTCGGCCGGCAGATCATGTCGCCGCGGGAGATGTCCAGCTCGTCGGTCAGCCGGACCGTCACCGACATCGGCGGGAACGCCTCGTCCACCGGGCCGTCGGCGGTCTCCACCGCCGCGATCCGGCTGGTGAAGCCCGACGGCAGCACCATCACCTCGTCGCCCGGCTTGAGCACGCCCGAGGCCACCTGACCGGCGTACCCCCGGTAGTCGGTGACGGTGGTGGACTGCGGCCGGATCACGTACTGCACCGGGAACCGCACGTCGACCAGGTTGCGGTCCGAGGCGATGTGCACCCGCTCCAGGTGGTGCAGCAGCGACGGGCCCTCGTACCACGGCATGTTCTCCGACCGGGTGACGATGTTGTCGCCCTGCAGCGCGGAGACCGGCACCACAGTCAGGTCCGGCACGTCGAGCTTCGCGGCGAACGCGGTGAACTCGTCCGCGATCCGCTCGTAGACCTCCTGCGACCAGTCCACCAGGTCCATCTTGTTGACGCACAGGACCAGGTGCGGCACCCGCAGCAGCGAGCAGAGGAACGCGTGCCGGCGGGACTGCTCCACCAGGCCCTTGCGCGCGTCCACCAGGATCAGCGCCAGGTCGGCGGTGGAGGCGCCGGTGACCATGTTCCGGGTGTACTGGATGTGCCCCGGGGTGTCGGCGATGATGAACTTCCGGCGCGGCGTGGCGAAGTAGCGGTACGCCACGTCGATCGTGATGCCCTGCTCCCGCTCGGCACGCAGGCCGTCGGTGAGCAGCGCCAGGTTCGTGTACTCGTCGCCCCGGGCCGCGCTGACCGCCTCGACGGCGGCGAGCTGGTCACTGAACAGCGACTTGGTGTCGTAGAGCAGACGGCCGATCAGCGTCGACTTGCCGTCGTCGACGCTGCCCGCGGTGGCGAACCGCAGCAGGTCCATCGGCCGCGCGGTCTCGCTCTCGGCCGGGGCCAGGGTCTCGACGCTCATCAGAAGTAGCCCTCTCGCTTGCGGTCCTCCATGGCGGCCTCGCTGACCCGGTCGTCACCGCGGGTCGCGCCGCGCTCGGTGATCCGCGTGGCGGCCACCTCCTCGATCACCTTCTCCACCGTGTCGGCGTCCGAGCGGACCGCCGCGGTGCAGGAGGCGTCACCCACGGTCCGGTACCGCACCTGGGCCTTGAACGGCTGCTCACCGGCGCGGGCCCGGAAGAACTCGTTCACCGCGTAGAGCATGCCGTCGCGCTCGATCACCTCGCGCTCGTGCGAGTAGTAGATCGACGGCAGCGGGATCCGCTCCCGCGCGATGTAGTGCCAGACGTCCAGCTCGGTCCAGTTCGACAGGGGGAACACCCGGATCGACTCGCCCGGGTGGTGCCGGCCGTTGTAGAGCGCCCACAGCTCCGGACGCTGGTTCTTCGGGTCCCACTGGCCGAACTCGTCGCGGAAGCTGAACACCCGCTCCTTGGCCCGCGCCTTCTCCTCGTCGCGCCGGGCGCCGCCGAACAGCGCGTCGAAGCGGTGCTTCTCCACCGCTTCCAGCAGCACCGGCGTCTGGATCCGGTTGCGCATGCCGTCGGCGGACTCGCGGACCAGGCCCTTGTTCAGCGCCTCCGGCACGCTCGCCACGATGAGCTGCAGGCCCAGCTCGGCCACCCGCTGGTCGCGGTAGTCGAGCACCTCGGGGAAGTTGTGCCCGGTGTCCACGTGCATCACCGGGAAGGGAATGTTGGCGGGCGCGAACGCCTTCTGGGCCAACCGGAGCATCACGATCGAGTCCTTGCCGCCGGAGAACAGCAGCACCGGCCGTTCCATCTCGGCGACGACCTCGCGCATCACGAAGATGCTCTCCGCCTCGAGCGCGTCGAGATGCGACACCTGGTACGCGGCGGGGGACGTCATGACACGAACTCGATTCGCTCGGATCCGTACATCGGATTCCAGACCTTTCAGGTCGGAGTCGTGAGGAAGAACGCTCAGGTTACCCGGAATGCCGCTGCAACGCTGCAAGCAACCGACTCGCGAGATCCTTGCGGCAGACCAGCAGATCCGGTAGGCGCGGGTCGGCCCCGTTGTATTTCAGCGCAGAACCGTCGATCCGGGAAGCATGCAGACCGGTGGCCGTCGCCACAGCGACCGGAGCGGCCGAATCCCACTCGTACTGACCGCCCGCGTGGATGTACGCGTCGACCTCGCCGGTGACCACGGCGGCGATCTTCGCGCCCGCCGAGCCCATCGGAACCAGATGAGCGCCGACGTCCTCTGCCAGGTCGGTCAGGAAAACCGGCGGACGGCTACGGCTGGCCGCCAACCGGATGACCCGCGCGCCGCCCCCGGTGGCCGCCTCCACTGTCATCGGCGGATACGCCGGCGGGTGGTCCGTGCCCAGCACCCGGTGCTGCGCCGGCAGCGCCACCGCGCCCGCCACCAGGCCGTGCGACGCCGACGCGTTACGCGACCAGAGCGCCACGTGCACCGCCCAGTCCGCGCGCCCCTCCTCCGCGTACTCCCGGGTGCCGTCCAGCGGGTCGACGATCCAGACGCGGTCCGCGTTCAGGCGCGACAGCGCCGCGTCGGTCAGCTCGGCCGTCCGGGCCAGCCGCGAGCCCTCGTCCTCCTCCGACAGCACCGCGTCCGCCGGCCGCCACTTCGCCAGTTCGGTCCGGATCAGGTCGTGCGACACCTTGTCACCGGCCGACCGGAGCGCGCCCGCGTCGGCGAAGCCCATCTCCGCGCGCAGTTCCGTCAGCGCCTGACCGGCCCGGGACGCCAGCCACCGGGCGAACCCGCCGTCGATCATCGGAGGACTGCCCATGATGCTCCCGTCGCCGACCTTCGCTCCCGTCAACCGAGGCGCAGACTACCGGCCGCCGGTCAGCCCCCGTGGTAGAGGTTCTGCGTCGGCTCCACGCCCTTGAGAACCACCGACTCGACCACGTCCGCCGCGCGGTCCACCAGGAACTCCAGCTCCTTGCGCTCCGGCGGGGAGAAATCCGAGAGTACGTAGTCAGCCGGGTCCTGCCGGCCCGGCGGCCGGCCGATGCCGAACCGCACCCGCACGTAGTCCTTGGTGCCGAGCGACTTCGACATCGAGCGCAGGCCGTTGTGCCCGCCCTCGCCGCCGCCGCACTTCACCCGCACCTGCCCGTACGGGATGTCCAGCTCGTCGTGCACAGCGATCACGTGCGCCGGCGGGATCTTGTGGAACTGCGCCAGCCCGGCCACCGGGCCGCCGGAGAGGTTCATGTACGTCAACGGCTTGAGCAGCACCAGCTTCGGGCCGCCGAACCCCAGCCGCCCCTCGGCGGCCTCGGCCATCGCGCGCTTGTGCCGCCCGAACTTCGCGCCCACCCGGGCCGCCAGCAGGTCGGCCACCATGAACCCGACGTTGTGCCGGTTGTTCGCGTACTCCCGGCCGGGGTTGCCCAGGCCGACCACCAGCCACGGTCCCGCCTCGTCCGTCACCCGACGCCCCTTCCCGCTCGCTTCCGACCAGCCGTCCCGATACGCCGACAGGCGCCCCCGGGAACGGGGACGCCTGTCGCACAGCCTTGCGGACCGGTCAGGCCTCGGTCTTCGCCTCGGCCGGGGCCTCCTCGCCCTCGGCGGCCGGAGCACCCTCGGCACCCTCGGCGGTCTCCTCGCCGGCCTCGGCCTCGGCCTCCTCGGTGGCCTCCTCGACCTCGGGGAGGGTGGCCTCGAGCTGCTCGGCGGTCGGAGCGGCGGTCACCGAGGCGACAGCGGTGCTGTCGTCGGTGGCCAGCTCGACGCCGGACGGCAGCTCGACGTCGGCGGCGGTGATCGTGGTGCCCGGCTCGGCGCCCTCGATCGACGCCTCCAGGTGGTCCGGCACCTTGGTCGCGTCGGCGGTCACCGACAGCGTGTCGTGGTCGTGCACGATCAGGGTGTCCTTCGCGGCCTCACCGGTCAGCTGGACCGGGACCTCGACGGTGACCTTCTCGCCCCGGCGGACCAGCAGCAGGTCCACGTGCTCGAAGGTGTCCTTGATCGGGTCACGCTGGATCGCCTTCGGCAGCGCCAGCACCTGCGTGCCGTCGCTGACCTCGATCGCGAAGAGCTGGTTCGCGCCGCCCTTGCGGATCGCGGCGGCGAACTCGCGCGCCGGAAGCGCGATGTGCTTGGGCTTCTCGCCGTGGCCGTACAGCACGGCGGGCACCTTGCCGGCCCGGCGGGTACGACGGGCACCACCCTTGCCGAACTCGGTACGGGGCTCGGCGCTGATCTTTACCTCGGACACGGGGAAACTCCTGATGCTTCGCTGCGGCGGCTTGTCGTCTGGCGGTGCTGGGGCGAGGGGCTCGCTGGGGCTAGGGTCATGAACGACCGCCCGGAGCACCGCGTCGATGACGGCGCCTCCGTGCGGTGCTTGTCAGCAGCCCGCCGGGCACCCTCGCCGTGGCAACCGCACCAGTCTACCCGAGGGAATTCCCGGCTCTCCGGCAGTCCCCCATATCACCGCCCCGCCGGTTCCGCAGGGCATCGGCCCGGCCGCCGGAGCACCGGCGACCGGACCGGAACGGTCAGCTCAGGCCACCGAACAGGGTGGTCACCGAACCGTCGTCGAAGACCTCCCGGATCGCCCGCGCCAGCAGCGGGGCGATCGACAGCACGGTCAGCTTGTCCAGCTGCTTCTCCGACGGCAGCGGCAGCGTGTTCGTCACCACGACCTCGCTGATCGGGCTGTTCTTCAGCCGCTCCGTGGCCGGGTCGGACAGCAGCGCGTGGGTCGAGGCGACCACGATCTCCGCCGCGCCCTGCTCCTTGAGGATGTCCGCCGCCTTGGTGATCGTGCCACCGGTGTCGATCATGTCGTCCACGATCAGGCACACCCGGCCCTCGACCTCACCGACCACCCGGTTCGCCACCACCTGGTTCGGCTTGAGCGGGTCGCGGGTCTTGTGGATGAACGCCAGTGGGCAGCCGCCCAGCCGGTCGGTCCAGCGCTCCGCCACGCGGACCCGGCCCGAGTCCGGCGCGACCACCGTCATCGGCCGGCCCGCGTACTTGTGCTCCACGTACTCGGCCAGCACGTCCATCGCGAACAGGTGGTCCACCGGGCCGTCGAAGAAGCCCTGGATCTGCGCGGTGTGCAGGTCGACGGTCAGGATCCGGTTCGCGCCGGCGGTCTTCAGCAGATCCGCGATCAGCCGCGCCGAGATCGGCTCCCGGCCACGGTGCTTCTTGTCCTGCCGCGCGTACGGGTAGAACGGCAGCACCACGGTGATCCGCTTGGCCGAGCCGCGCTTCAGCGCGTCGACCATGATCAGGGTCTCCATGACCCAGGTGTTCACGCCGTGCGTCACGGACTGCACCACGAAGGCGTCCGAACCACGGACCGAATCCTTGTACCGTACGAAGATCTCGCCGTTGGCGAAGTCGTACGCGTCGGCCGGCGTCGGCGCGACGCCGAGCACCTCACCGATCTCCTTGGCCAGCTCCGGAAAACCCCTCCCGGAGAAGAGCATCAGGCTCTTGCGGTTTTCGGCGACGATGCTGCCCATGGGCCCGTCTGCTCCCGTATGTCGGTGGTGCCCGGCGGCGGTGGGGCCGGGGACTGTTCGGTTGCAGTATGCCCCCGGTTCAGCGATCCACCCACAGCCCGCCGATCCCCGTGGGTTCAGTCACCTTCGCTTGCGGCGCCGCCCGTGTCCGGCACACTCTCACCGGCCCGCCGCGCCGCCTCGGCGGCGTCCGTGCCGGCCCGCTTGCGCAGCACCCAGCCCTCCACGTTGCGCTGCTGGCCACGCGCCACCGCCATCGCGCCCGGCGGCACGTCCCCGGTGATCACCGAACCGGCAGCGGTGTACGCGCCGTCGCCGACCCGCACCGGCGCCACGAACATGTTGTCCGCTCCGGTACGGGCGTGGCTGCCGATGGTGGTGTGGTGCTTGCGCACCCCGTCGTAGTTGACGAAGACGGTCGCCGCGCCGATGTTGCTGTGGTCGCCGATCGTCGCGTCACCCACGTACGACAGGTGCGGCACCTTCGAGCCGTCACCGATCGACGCCTTCTTGGTCTCCACGAACGTGCCGACCTTCGCCTTGCGGCCCAGCCGCGACTCCGGCCGCAGGTACGCGTACGGGCCGACGCTCGCCTGCGGGCCCACCTCGGCGCCGAGCGCGTGGCTGCGCACGATGCTCGCCCCCGCGCCCACCACCGTGTCCACGAGCGTGGTGTCCGGGCCGACGAGCGCGCCCTGGCCGACCGCTGTGGCACCCTGGAGCTGCGTGTTCTGGTCGATCACCGCGTCCCGCTCGACGGTCACCGTCACGTCGATCCAGGTGGTGTGCGGGTCGAGGATGCTGACCCCGGTACGCATCCAGCCCTCGTTGATCCGGTCCCGCAGCAGCCGGCGCAGCGCGGCCAGCTCGACCCGGTCGTTGCAGCCGAGCGTCTCCACGTGGTCGGCGGCGCAGTGCACGGCCACCGGCTCACCGGCGTCACGCAGCAGCGCGAAGACGTCGGTCAGGTACTCCTCGCCCTGGTCGTTGTCGGTGGAGAGCTTGCCCAGCGCCTCCCGCAGCCGGGCCGCGTCGAACGCGTAGATGCCCGCGTTGATCTCCCGCAGGGCGCGCTGCTGGGGGGTGGCGTCGCGCTCCTCGACGATCTGCTCCAGCCGCCCCTGCACGTCCCGCACGATCCGGCCCAGGCCGGTCGGGTCCGGCACCTCGGCGGCCAGCACCGTCGCCGCGGCGGCGGCCTCCTCGTGCGCCTCGACGAGCGCCTGGACCGTCTCCGGCCGCAGCAGCGGCACGTCCCCGTTGATCACCACGACCGTGCCGGTCGCGTCCGGCACCGCGTCCAGCGCGATGCGTACCGCGTGCCCGGTGCCGAGCTGCTGCTCCTGGAGCACCGGGGTGGCGGCCGGGGCGACCTCGGTCAGGTGCTCCCGTACCCGGTCGGCGCCGTGGCCGACCACGACCACGGTGCGGTCCGCGCCGAGCGGGCCGGCCGCGGCCAGGACGTGACCGAGCAGGGTACGGCCGAGCAGCGGGTGCAGCACCTTGGGCAGGGACGACTTCATCCGCTTGCCCTCACCGGCGGCGAGCACGACAACGGTGCGGAGGTGGGGCTGGGACACGACGTGCTCCCGTCGGGACGGCGACAGTCTCGCGGTCATGCTAACCACGCGACGGAGGGCAAACAGCAGAAGCTCCCGGGAGAGGATTCGAACCCCTATAATCAGGACCAAAACCTGACGTCCTGCCATTAGACGACCCGGGATGGTCGAAAACGGGCAAACAGCAATCCACCCGCCGGCTGCCTACACCTTACCGGTCACGAGGTGGATCTTCATCGCTCATTCCTTTCATGATCCCTTCGATCCTCCAGTAGAGCCGGACCCCGCCGACGACCTGCACGGTCAGGCAGCCGTGGTAGTCGACGCCCCTGTTCTTGCGCGTGGTCAGCGGTCGATGCCTCTTGATCGTGGTGGGCTGAAAGCTCTCCGCCGGCACGCCCACCCGAGCCGCCCACCAGCGCACCGCGGCCGCGTCGTCCGCCGTCTCGTGGATGCTCACCCGGAACCTCCGGTTCCTCTGCCGGCACCTCGACGACGTCCAGGAAGCGCAGAAAGAGCATCACCAGCAGTGGATCACTGTTGACGAACTTGATCCGGCAGTCGTTCGGACGCCACGGCTTCGCCTTGCCGCCTTCGCACCAGTAGATCGCCGCACCGATCAGCATCAGCTCGCGCCGATCGATCTGCCGCACCCACTCCGCCGACGCCGCCACCACCTCAGCCCGGACTGCGTCTCGCGCCGCCCGATGTGCGCTCCACTGAGCGTCAGCCCGCGCCCGCTGGGCGATCCGCCGGCGCCGGCGCACCAGTTCCGGGTCCAGTGGCAGATGCCGAGTCCACAGATATGCCGTGGACTTCGAGACGTCGAGCGCCCTGGCGATCTCCCCCACCGGGCAGCCGGCTCGCCGCAGAGCAAGCGCCTGCGCGTGCAGTTCCGGCTTCCAGCCCCGATAAGGGCGTGAACGGGGATTGGACTCCTCAGCGACCACGGCCGCAGATTAGAACGGGCGTACGACAGCGGCCGGTCTGACCGCGAGCGCCGCGCCTGGCAGGATGGACGGGTGACCGACGTTTCCGGCAACGACCGCGCCCGCCGGCGGCCCGTGCCGGCGACCAAGCCCTCCCGGGTGCGCATGTCCGCGACGCAGCGGCGCGAGCAGTTGATCGTGATCGCCCGGCAGATCTTCGCCGAGCGTGGCTTCGACGCGACCTCGATCGAGGAGGTGGCGGCGCGCGCGAAGGTCTCCAAGCCGGTGGTCTACGAGCACTTCGGCGGCAAGGAGGGGCTCTACGCGGTGGTGGTGGACCGGGAGGTCCGCTCGCTGCTGGACCGGATCACCACGGCGCTGACTGCGGGTCATCCGAGGGAGTTGCTGGAGCAGGCCGCGTTGACGTTGCTGACCTACATCGAGGAGGAGACCAGCGGCTTCCGGGTGCTGGTCCGCGAATCACCGCTGATGTCCGCGACGGGCAACTTCAGCAGCGTGATGAACGACGTGGCGCACCAGGTGGAGCACATCCTGGCGGGCGAGTTCTCCATCCGGGGCTACGACCCGAAGCTGGCGGAGCTCTACTCGCAGGCGCTGGTGGGCATGGTGGCGCTGACCGGCCGCTGGTGGCTGGAGGTGCGCAAGCCGCGCAAGGAGACGGTGGCGGCACACCTGGTGAACCTGGCCTGGAACGGGTTGTCGCACCTGGATTCGCAGCCGGGCCCGATCCGGAGTTGAGCTACGCCCCTGCGGCGGCCGTCCTGGCAGCCTCGATCGCCGAGGTGAAGTCGGGGCCGGCCCCGATCTGGGCGAGCAGCACGTTCGCCGCGTTGTAGCAGTCGAACCTTTCGATTTTTCCGTCACGGAGATACCAGAGGTCGGCCGTCGGCACGTCGATCCGGTTGCCGGTCGGCGGGATCTCACCGACCGGGGTGGGAAACGCGCCGAGGTGTGTGCCCTGAATGCGCAGTGCTACGGCGACCACGTCACCGAGCGCGTGCACGTCGAGCAGCTCGCGGTGGACGTCGGGAAAGACCCCGGCGAAGCCCGTCAGCGCCTGCGGGATCTGGTCCCCGCGGAAGGTCATCGAGTTGGGCACGTCGTTGAAGGTGCCGTCCTCGGTGAACAGGGCGCGAAAACCGGGCCCGTCGAGGACGTCCCCCTCCGCCAGCCGGTACGCCTCGCTAACGATCTCTTCGTTGCTCTTCATTCTGCCCGTCCTTGATCGTCGTGCCGCCGAGGGGAACAGTTCCCGTCGATGCGTGCTCCACCACGCTAGCAAGTTTTTGACCGTATGGTCAATAACGTAGGCTTGCTCACGTGCCTCGCCCCCGCAAGTTCCTCGAGAGCGATGTCGTGAGCAGCGCCAGCGAGGTGTTCGCCGTGCACGGCCTCGCCGCCGCGACCCTCGACGACCTGGTGCGGGCGACCGGCCTGGGCAAGCAGAGCCTGTACAACGCGTTCGGCGGTAAGCGGGAGCTGTTCCTCCGGGCGCTCTCCGAAGACCGGGAGGAGGCGACGCGCGCCGTCTCGGAAGCACTCGGGCACGAGGGCGCCTCGCCGCTGGAACGAATCCGGGGTCACATGCTCCGCATGGCGATCGAGTTCAGCAGTGGTGATCGACGCGTCTCGCTCACCACACGCGCGCTTGTCGAGTCGACCGGCGAGGACGACGCGCTCTCGACGGTCACCAAGGCGGGCATCGAACAGCTCGCCGGGGTCTACGCGCAGTGCCTGGAACACGCGCGGGAGAACGGGGATCTCCCGGAGGACGCGAATGTGCAGTCGCTGGCGGTCTACTTCGTCGCCGTCACCCGGGGGATGGAGTTGCTCGGCCGCGCCGGTGTCGGCCGTGGCGTTCTCACAGCTGTCGCACTCGACGCGCTTCGCGCGCTCCACGGCCGGCGGTAGTCATCGAGGCCCCTCGGCGACCGGGTGGTAGCGGCGCTGCCGTTCCTCCTCGGCGTGCTCCGGCGTGCCGACCTTGTCGTAGAGGCCGGTGGCGAGCAGGACCAGCCCGAACAGCAGCGACACGATGACAGTCGACATGGAGAAGTTCAGGAAGTTCGCCGGCGTCTGCAGCACCGACATCATCAGGACGCCGGTGACCAGGAAGACCACGCCGGCGGTGAGGTTCATGTAGTGGCCGAGGTTGCCGCGGCGGGAGGCGCCGACCAGCAGGACCGCGCCGAATACCACCGAGACCAGCGAGAAGGCCAGGTTGGTACGCAGCCCGAGCGCCCAGTCGCTGTCCCGGCCGAACAGTCCCTCGCCCCAGGTCTGGAAGACGCCGAAGACGCCGAAGACCAGGATGTAGAGGCCGATGAGCCCGGACAGCACCCGGTAGAGCGGCCGCGCGGGGTGGTTCACCGGGAAGTGCGCCATGATGCCCTCCAGCCCTGTGACTGATTCGGGGCAATTGTCGCCCGGGTCGTCCGCTCACGTCCGGAAAACCCCGAAGGCCCGGCGCGCTGTGCGCCGGGCCTTCGGGGGTACGAGACGGGATCAGAGCACCAGGCGGGCCTTCTGCCAGGCCTCGTGCTCCTCGTCGGAGCCGACCTTGCCGTACATGCCCACCATCAGGAGCACCAGCGACAGGGTCAGGACCACGACGTCGGTCATGATCGAGAAGTTGAAGATGTTGGCGTCGGTCTGCAGGAACGCCAGCGCGGCCAGGCCGATCACCATGAGCGTGTAGGCCAGCCACTGGTTGATCGCCACGTCGAGGTTGCGGCCGATCGCGGTGCCGGCCAGGATCACGACGCCCACCAGCACCGACAGCAGCGAGAACGCCATGTTGGTGCCCTGGCCGAGGACCTTGGTGTCGTCCTGGGCGAGGAAGTCGTTGCCGGCGCTGGCGATGATGCCGAGGCCGCCGAAGACGACGAAGTACAGACCAACGAGCCCGCCGATCGCCCGGTAGATCGGCCGCGCGGGGTGGTTGACGGGGGTGTGGGCCATCTCTGCGTCTCCAAAAGACCGAACGGACGAGGGTTCCACCGGTGATTGTCCCGTACGCCGGTCAGTGACGCCGCACACCCCCCACCCCGGCGGCAGGTCAGCCGCCCGGCAGCTCCTCGGCCAGGGCCAGCCAGGTCTCCTCGGTGCGATCCCGCTCCGCCCGCACCTCCTTGAGCTGGGCGTCCAGCTCGGCGACCCGGGCGTAGTCGGTGGCGTTCGCGGCGAGCTGCTCGTGCAGGCCCGCCTCCTTCTGTTCGAGCTTGGCGATCTGCCGTTCCAGCCGGTTCAGTTCCTTCTTCGCGACGCGTACCTCGGCCGCTGACATGCCCTCGCGCGCCGGCGCCGCCGTGGCCGGGGTGAGGTCGGCGGGCGCCGGGCCGCCGGCCGCGGCGGCGCGCGCCAGGTACTCGTCGACGCCGCCGGGCAGGTGCACCAGCCGGCCGTCACCGAACATGCCGTACGCGACGTCGGTGACCCGCTCGATCAGGTAGCGGTCGTGGCTGGCCACCACGATCGTGCCGGGCCACGAGTCGAGCAGGTCCTCCAGCGCGGCGAGCGTGTCGGTGTCCAGGTCGTTCGTGGGCTCGTCGAGCAGCAGCACGTTGGGTTCCCCGGCGAGCAGCCGCAGCATCTGCAGGCGGCGGCGCTCACCGCCGGACAGGTCGCTGACCGGGGTCCAGAGCCGCTTGTCGTCGAAGCCGAAGATCTCGGCGAGCTGGGCGGCGCTGATCTCCCGGTCGCCGAACTGCACGCGCCGGGCCACCTCCTCGACGGCTTCCAGCACGCGCAGGTGGCCGGGGAGTTCGGCGAGTTCCTGGGAGAGGAAGGCGGGCCGGACGGTCTGCCCGGCGGCGAAGCGCCCGCCGTCGGGGTTCGTCACACCGGCGAGCATCCGCAGCAGTGTGGTCTTGCCGGCGCCGTTGCGGCCGAGGACGGCGACCCGGTCACCGGGCCCGACCTGCCAGGTGGTGTCGTGCAGGATCTCCTTCGGGCCGGCGTGCAGCCGGACGTGTTCGAGGTCGTACACCTGCTTGCCGAGCCGGGCGGTGGCGAGCCGTTGCAGCGACATGGTGTCGCGGGGTTCCGGCACGTCGGCGATGAGCGCGTTCGCCGCGTCGATGCGGAACTTGGGCTTGGAGGTGCGCGCCGGGGCGCCGCGGCGCAGCCAGGCGATCTCCTTGCGGAGCAGGTTCTGCCGGCGGGCCTCGGTGGCGGCGGCCACGCGTTGCCGCTCGACGCGGGCGAGCGTCCACGCGGCGAAGCCGCCCTCGTACGCCCGGACGGTCTGGTCGGCGACCTCCCAGGTGGTGGTGCAGACGGCGTCGAGGAACCAGCGGTCGTGGGTGACCACGACGAGCGCGCCCTTGCGGGTGACCAGGTGCCGGGCCAGCCAGTCGACGCCGCCCACGTCGAGGTGGTTGGTGGGCTCGTCGAGGACGAGCAGGTCGGCGTCGCGGACCAGCAGCGCGGCGAGCGCCACGCGGCGGCGTTCCCCGCCGGACATCGGGCCGACCGGCGTGTCCAGGCCGAGGTGGGGCATGCCGAGGCCGTCGAGGATGGCGCGGACGCCCGCGTCGCCGGCCCACTCGTGCTCGGCGCCCATGCTCTCGCCGAGCCAGGCGGTGCCGAGCACCACGTCCCGCACGGTGAGTTCGGGGGCCAGGTCCAGGCGCTGCGGCAGCCAGGCGACGCGCAGGTCACGGCGGTGGGTGACGCGGCCGTCGTCGGGTTCCTCGGTGCGGGTGAGCAGCCGCAGCAGCGTCGACTTGCCGGCGCCGTTGAGGCCGACCACACCGACCCGGTCGGCGTCGTCGAGGCCGAGCGAGACGTCGGTGAGCAGCGGCCCCGCGGCGCCGTACCCCTTGGACACCCGGTCCAGGTTGACGATGTTGGCCACTGACCCACCCCTCACGACTCAGGCGTCCCGGGGGCCCGGGACGCCTGGGTCAAGGGTACGGGGCGTCAGACCACGCGGGCGCCGGCGACCGGGCCGTGCGCGACACGGGCCTCCCGGCACACCCCGGCGGCGGTGATCTCGGCGGCGATCCGGACCGCGTCGGACTCGCCGGTGGCGAGGAAGACGCAGGTGGGGCCGGAGCCGGAGACGATGCCGGCCAGCGCGCCCGCCGCCTCGCCGGCCTTGAGTGTCTCGGCCAGCGCCGGGCGCATGGTCAGCGCGGCGTCCTGGAGGTCGTTGCCGAGCGTGGCGGCGAGCACCCTCGGGTCGCGCTGGCGCAGCGCGGCGAGCAGCGCGTCGGTGCTGCCCAGCGGCGTGCCGGCGGCGCCGGTGTCGCGCAGCCGGTCCAGTTCCCGGTAGGCGGCCGGGGTGGACAGGCCGCCGTCGGCGATCGCCACCACCCAGTGCCAGGAGGTGGGGCGGGCCAGCACCGGGCTGACCGCCTCGCCCCGGCCGGTGCCGAGCGCGGTGCCGCCGTGGATCAGGAACGGGACGTCGGAGCCGAGGTCGGCGGCGATGCCGGCGAGTTCGTCACGGGACAGCCCGGTGCCCCAGAGCGTGTCGCAGGCGACCAGCGCGGCGGCGGCGTCGGCGCTGCCACCGGCCAGCCCGCCCGCGAGCGGGATCTGCTTGCGCAGGTGCAGCCGGGCGTGCGGGGCGACGCCCGCGTAGCCGGCCAGCGCGTGCGCGGCGCGCAGCGCCAGGTTGGTGTCGTCCAGGGCCAGCTCGCCGGCGCCCTCGCCCTCCATGGTGAGGGTGAGCGTGTCGCCGCGGCGGGCGGTCAGCTCGTCGTAGATGGAGATCGCGTGGTAGACGGTGTTCAGCTCGTGGTAGCCGTCACGCCGCAGCGGCCCGACCCCGAGATGCAGGTTGACCTTGGCGGGCACCCGCACCTTGACCGGGCCGCTGGACCCGCGCCGCTGCCCGTCCTCGTCCTCCGGTCGCCATGCCTCGGTCACCGGGCGGACCCCACCGGACGTGGGCGGATGTCGAGCGGCTTCGGCACTGTCAGCTCCTCGGCGAGGGGTCGGGCAACGGCGCCAGCCTACTGCTCGCCGCCGGGGGCGTCCGGGGCCGACGCGGCGATGGCGGCGAACTGCTCGACGGTAAGCGATTCGCCCCGCGCACCGGGGTCCACGCCGGCGGCGGTGAGCGCGGCGGCGGCCCGGTCGGCGCCGCCCGCCCAGCCGGCCAGGGCGGCCCGCAGCGTCTTGCGGCGCTGCGCGAACGCGGCGTCGACGACGGCGAAGACCGCCCGCCGGGGTACGTCCGGCCGGGGCGGTTCACGCCTGGTGAACGCCACCAGGCCGGAGTCGACGTTCGGCACCGGCCAGAACACGTTCGGCGGGACCTTGCCGGCGGCGCGGGAGCGGGCGTACCAGGCGAGTTTGACCGACGGGATGCCGTACACCTTGGAGCCGGGACCGGCGACGAGCCGGTCGGCTACCTCCTTCTGCACCATCACCAGGCCGTGGCGCAGCGTGGGCAGCTCGGCGAGCAGGTGCAGCACGACCGGCACGGCGACGTTGTAGGGCAGGTTCGCCACCAGCGCTGTCGGCGCCGGGCCGGCCAGGTCGGCGGCGGTGACCCGCAGCGCGTCGGCCGGGTGGACGGTGAGGCGCTCGGCGGCCGTACCGGCGAAGCGCGCGGCGGTCTCCGGCAGCGCGGCGGCCAGCGCCGGGTCGAGTTCGACCGCGTGCACGTGCGCGGCGACCGGGAGCAGGGCGAGCGTGAGCGAGCCGAGCCCGGGGCCGACCTCCAGCGCCACGTCGTCGGGGGTCAGCCCGGCGGTGGTGACGATCCGGCGCACCGTGTTCGGGTCGTGCACGAAGTTCTGGCCGAGCTTCTTGGTCGGCGTGACGCCGAGGCGCGCGGCGAGTTCCCGGATCTCCGCCGGGCCGAGGAGACCGGTCACGCCCCGTAGCGTAAGCGCCCCCGCCCGCGGGGAAGGAAGGGCCCCTTCTTAACGCCTCGCGATATGGAGGGGCCCCTTCTTAACGCCACGGGCCGAACGCGCGCTCACCGTTCGTGGAGAGGGCGGCGCAGAGGGCCTCCACGTCGGTGCCGGTGGTCTCGGCGAGGAAGCGGACGGTCAGCGGGATCAGGTACGACGCGTTGGGCCGCCCCCGGTACGGCATCGGGGTGAGGTAGGGCGCGTCGGTCTCCACGAGCATCTGCGCCGGCGGGGTGACGGCTGCGGCCTCGCGCAGCGCGGCGGCGCTGCCGAACGTGACGGTGCCGGCGAAGCTGAGCAGGAAGCCGCGCCGGACGCACTCGCGGGCGAAGTCGGCGTCGCCGGAGAAGCAGTGCATGACCACCGCCTCCGGGGCGCCCTCGTCGTCGACG
This sequence comes from Micromonospora sp. NPDC048887, assembly GCF_040649715.1. Taxonomy (NCBI): domain Bacteria; kingdom Bacillati; phylum Actinomycetota; class Actinomycetes; order Micromonosporales; family Micromonosporaceae; genus Micromonospora; species Micromonospora sp. NPDC048887. The sequence goes on from NZ_JBEZGA010000008.1 coordinate 240,035, forward strand.
ATGCGCAGCACGTCGGCGTGCGCGTCCCGGTCGTGGATGACGAGCGCCTTGCCGTGCCGCTTGGCGATGGCGATGTGCGCCCGGAAGCTCTCCTCCTGCGCGGCTCGCCCCTCCTCGCCGGTACGGAAGAAGTCCATCCCGGTCTCGCCGACGCCCCGGACCCGGTCCCGGCCGGCGAGCGTCTCGATCTGGCGCAGCGCCTCGTCCAGGTCGGCCAACCGGGGCGCCTCGTTCGGGTGCAGCGCCACGGTGGCGAGCACCGCCGCGTACCGGTCGGCGACGTCGGCGCTCCACCGGGACGAGTCGACGTCCACCCCGACCTGGACGAGCCGGTCCACGCCGGCCCGGGTGGCGGCCTCGATCGCGGCGGCCAGCGGGTCGTCGCCGGAGCCGCCGGGCGGCGTGCCGAACTCGCCGACGGTGATGTCGAGGTGGGTGTGGCTGTCCGGCACGGGTACGGGCAGCGGCTCGGGGACGGGCGGGAACTCCCCCGCCCGGCGGGCGGCGCGCTGCTTGCGGGTCTCGGTCTGCTCGCTCATCGCGGCCAGCATCACACACCGGCCCGGGGCGGCGTTCCCGGACCGCCACCGGCCGTTCACGTCGCCCACATGTGGCGGGCTTAGCGTCCTGGAGTGACCGTCACCGACCAGGCCGGCGGGCCCGCCTCCGACCGGGCCGGGTTGCGCGTGACGTACGCCGGGCGCGCGCACCCGGCCGAGGAGATCGCCCGGGGCGCGGCGTACGAGTTGTTCAGCGCCGACGAGGCGCCCGGGTTCGAGTGGTGTCCCCGGCCCGGCAACGGCTATCCGTGGCGCCGGTTCGTGCACGCGACAGAGGTCGACGCGGTGCACGGGGGCCCCGGGACGGCCGACGAGACGGACGCGCCGCTGCTGATGCCTGTGCACCGGGACCGGGGGTGGGAGTACGTACACCAGCTCAGCCAGCAGCCGGGCGCGGCGGCCGACCCGACGCTCGCGGCGGTGCGCGCCTCGGCGGTGATCCGGCCCGGTACCCGGATGGTGAAGGTGCTCTCCGCCCGGCAGCTCGCCGGATACGTGCGGGGCTGGCTGCCGCACGGCTTCTGCTACCGGGAGCACGACGTGGCGCACCTGCGGACGCCGGCCGGGATGGCGGTGCTGCGCGGCGACTCCGAGGGCGGCGACGTGGCGTACGCGCTGCGCTGGCGGGCCGCCGACCCGGCCGACTACGACGTGCCGGTGGGTGAGGCGCACCGGGGGCTCATGGCGTTGCCGCCCCGGGACCGGCTCGGGCCGCCGGTGCTCGGCACCGGGTTCGTGCCGAGTAACGGGCAGCTCGTGCCGGAGTTCGTCACCCGGGAGTTCGCCGACCTGCCGATGCCGGCGAACGCCACGCTGCTCGCCTACCCGGCCGAGGGGGTGGAGGTGGTGCTCTACACCTACCAGGCGGAGCAGCGGGGCTGGCTGCGCCTGGCCGGCCCGCAGTGGCGGCACCTGCTCGCGGCGGTGCCCGGTCTGGCCGCCGACCAGGAGTACGTGCCGACCGGCGAGGCGCCGCGCTCGACCCGGCTCGTCGGCACGTACGCGGGTTCGGAGTACGAGGCGGTCGCGGACCAGCCGGGCGGGTTCCGGGTGCTGGCGATGACCCGTGCGGCCCGGTACCCGGTGGACGCGGCGGCCCGCCGGGTGCGCACGGCGGCCTGGCGCGGAGCGCAGTGCCTGGTGCTGCGGGAGGAGGGCGGCTGGCTGCGGTTGCGGCTGCGCCGCCCGGATCCGGACGCGGTGGCCGCGACCGGCGCGCAGTGTCTGGAACGCGGCGTGTACGAGGTCTGGGCGCCCGGCGGCGAGCTGACCGACGACCGGGTGGTGGACCTGCCCTATCCGGCCCGGCACGCATAGACGGGTGCGGGTCGGGAAGGCGTGGGCATCCGAGAAACCCGCGCGAGGGGGAATCCCGACATGCCTTTCGTCACCGTCGGTACGGAGAACTCCGCACCCGTCGACCTGTACTACGAGGATCACGGTTCCGGCCAGCCGATCGTGCTGATCCACGGTTTCCCGTTCAACGGGGCGACCTGGGAGAAGGTGAGCGGCAACCTGCTGAACGCCGGATACCGGGTGATCACGTACGACAGGCGTGGATTCGGCAACTCCGCCCAGCCGGCCATGGGCTACGACTACGACACGTTCGCGGCCGACCTGGACGTGCTGATGACGGAGCTGGACCTGCGCAACGCGATCCTGGTCGGACACTCCATGGGCACCGGTGAGGTGACCCGCTACCTGGGGGCGTACGGGTCGGACCGGGTGGACCGGGCGGTGCTGATCTCGCCGTTGGCGCCGTACCTGCTGAAGACCGCCGACGATCCGCAGGGCGTGGAGCAGAGCGTGTTCGACGGCTTCCAGCAGGCCATCCTGGCGGACCGGTTCGCCTACCTGACCGCGTTCTGCGACGCGTTCTTCGATTCCGGCGGGAAGCGGGACCGGGCGGTCAGCAACGAGGCGTACCACGCCCACTGGCAGATCGGCACGCAGGCGTCGGCGAAGGGCACCCACGACTCGGTGGACGCCTGGCTCACCGACTTCCGCCCCGACCTGCCGAACATCGACGTGCCGGTGCTGATCATCCAGGGCACCAAGGACGCGGTGCTGCCGTTCGCCGCGACCGGCCAGCGGCTGGTGGACATGCTGCCCGACGCCCGGCTGGTCACGCTGCCAGACGCGCCGCACGGCCTCCCGTGGACGCACGCCGGCGAGGTCAACGAGGCGGTGCTGGAGTTCATCGGCAAGCCGCGCATGGCCCACGCCTGACCGGCGAGACGGCAGCGGCCCGGGGAACACCCGGGCCGCTGCCGCGCGTGTGCTCAGCCGGCCAGGCGGGCCAGCTCCTCCTCGACGATCGACGGGTCGAGCTTGCGGAACACCGGCTTCGGCGCCGCGAGCGGCCGGCCCACCTCCAGGGGTACGGACTCCCAGCGCGCCCCGACCGTGTAGTCGCCGGTCAGCACCGGGTACGACGGCCCGCCGTCGAGGTCGTCGACCTCCTCGATCACCGGCATCGGGGCGTGCGTGCCGGTGCCGCCGAGCAGCTCGTGGATCTTCTGCGCGGAGTGCGGCAGGAACGGGGTGAGCAGCGTGTTGGCGTCGCTGACCACCTGGAGCGCGACGTGCAGGATGGTGCCCATCCGGGGCTTGTCGTCCTCGCCCTTGAGCTTCCAGGGCGCCTGCTCGGAGAGGTACTTGTTGGCCTCGGCGACGACCTTCATGGCCTCGCCGATTGCCTGCTTCTGCCGGTGCCGCGCGATCAGGTCGCCGACGGTGGCGAAGCCCGCCTTCACGGTGTCCAGCAGCGCCTGGTCGGCCTCGGTGAGCCCGGCCGGGTCGACCGGCGGGATCGCGCCGAAGTTCTTCGCCGCCATCGACACCGACCGGTTGACCAGGTTGCCCCAGCCGGCGACCAGCTCGTCGTTGTTGCGGCGCAGGAACTCGGCCCAGGTGAAGTCGGTGTCGTTGCTCTCCGGCCCGGCCACCGCGATGAAGTAGCGCAGGGCATCGGCGTCGTAGCGCTCCAGGAAGTCCCGTACGTAGATGACCACCTTGCGGGAGGAGGAGAACTTCCGGCCCTCCATGGTCAGGTATTCGCTGGAGACGACCTCGGTGGGCAGGTTGAGCCGGCCCAGCTCGCCCGGCTCGCCGTCGCGGGCGCCCTCGCCGGAGTAGCCGCCGAGCAGCGCCGGCCAGATCACCGAGTGGAAGACGATGTTGTCCTTGCCCATGAAGTAGTAGGAAAGGGCGTCCTTCCCCTCCGCGTCGGCGGACCACCACTTGCGCCACGCCTCCGGGTCACCGGTGCGGCGGGCCCACTCGATGGAGGCGGACAGGTAGCCGATGACCGCGTCGAACCACACGTAGATCCGCTTGTCCGGGCGGTCGCGCCAGTCGTCGAGCGGGATCGGCACACCCCACTCCAGGTCGCGGGTGATGGCTCGCGGCTGGAGGTCGTCGAGCAGGTTGCGGGAGAACCGCAGCACGTTCGGGCGCCAGCCGTCGCGGGTGTCCAGCCACTGCCGCAGCGCGTCGGCCAGCGCGGGCAGGTCGAGGAAGAAGTGCTCGGTCTCGACGAACTCCGGCGTCTCCCCGTTGATCTTCGACTTGGGGTCGATCAGGTCGATCGGGTCGAGCTGGTTGCCGCAGTTGTCGCACTGGTCGCCGCGCGCGCTGTCGTAGCCGCAGATCGGGCAGGTGCCCTCGATGTAGCGGTCGGGCAGCGTCCGGCCGGTGGAGGGGGAGATCGCCCCGGTGGTGACCTTCGGGACGATGTAGCCGTTGCGGTGCAGGCCGGTGAACAGCTCCTGCACCACCGCGTAGTGGTTGCGCGTGGTGGTGCGGGTGAACAGGTCGTACGACAGGCCCAGCGCCCGCAGGTCCTCGGCGATCACCCGGTTGTAGCGGTCGGCCAGCTCGCGCGGGGTGAGCCCCTCCGCGTCGGCCTGCACCTGGATCGGGGTGCCGTGTTCGTCGGTGCCGGAGACCATGAGCACGTCGTGACCGGCCATCCGCATGTACCGGGCGAAGACGTCGGAGGGAACGCCGAATCCGGATACGTGGCCGATGTGGCGCGGGCCGTTGGCGTAGGGCCAGGCGACCGCGGCGAGAACGTGACTCATGAGCAGCAAGCCTAGTGATTGACGTGGGTGCGCCGCGAACCAATGGGGTGCGCGCTCCGACCGTACGTCCGATTTGTCGCCGACACGCGGCGTGAGCTGCCCGACAAGCCCGACGTACCGGTGTGAAATGAACATCGTGACCAGCAGACCAGCGGCGCCCGAGCCGTCCGCCGCCGCCCCCCGGCGTGCGGCACGGCCCGCGCCGCCCGGCGGACCCGTCGCCCCGCAGCCACGGCTCGACCCGGCGGACCCGCCGGTGGAGGTGGAGCCGACCACCGGAGCGCCGGTGGACGCGGTGCCGAACCGCGTGCCGGTACGCCAGCCGCGCTGGCAGCGCGCGTCCGCGCCGTCCGGCGGCTGGGCGCCGATCGAGGAGGTGCACTGGGACGGCACGCCGCTGCGCGACGAGCCGCGCCCGCATCCCGCCCGGCACCCGGCGCGACGGGAGCGCGCCCGCCCGGTCGCGCCGCCGAGCCCGCCCGCCGGCCTGGCCGTACTGCTGACGCTGAGCCTGCTCGCCGCGTTCTTCGCCTGGGTGAGCGCCGGGCCGTTCTGGCTGGCGGTGGGTCACTCGACAGGCGGCACCGTGATGATCACGCAGTGCGCGGGCGGCGGGCTCACCCAGCGCTGCCGGGGCATCTTCTCCGCCGACGGCGACCGGTTCCAGGCCCATGGGGTACGGGTCAGCGGCGTACCGGCCGGACGCACCGGCACCGGCAGTTCGCTGCGCGCGCGGATGACCGGGCCGGGCGGGTCCACCGCCTACGCGGACACCGGCGCCGGACGGCACCTGCGCTGGCTGCTGGGGCTGGCCCTGGTGGCCGGCTGCGCCGCCGGCATCGCCAGGTGGACCGGGGCAGCCCGGCTCGCCGACGAACGGCAGCGGCGCTGGGCGGTCGGCCTGGCGCTGGCCGGGCCGGCGTTGATCACGGTCGGGTTCCTGGCCGCCGCCTGGTGAGATGAGGTGTTAGAAGGGGGCCCTTCCTCTACCGCAGGCGTTAACAGGGGGCCCTTCCTTTCACTGGTGCACGACCGCGTACACCTCGCGCCGCCGCAGCCCGTACGCGGTGGCGACCTCGGTGATCGCGTCCCGGCGGGACAGCCCGCCCGCCTCGCGTTCGGCCACCGCCGCGCGCAGCGTCTCGTCGTCCGGCCGGACCGCCGGCGTGGCCGGGGCGCCCGCCACGACGAGCGTGATCTCGCCGCGCGGGTCGCCCTCGGCGGCCCACTCGGCCAGCTCGCCGAGCGGCCGGCGGACCACCTCCTCGTACGTCTTGGTCAGCTCGCGGCACAGCGCGGCGGGCCGGTCCGGGCCGAACGCCTCGGCCAGGTCGGCGAGCGCGCCGGAGATGCGGTGCGGCGCCTCGAAGAACACGAGCGTGCGGTCCTCGGCGGCGAGCGCGCGCACCCGGGAACGGCGGGTGCCGGGGGTACGCGGCAGGAAGCCCTCGAAGCAGAACCTGTCGCAGGGCAGCCCGGAGAGCGCCAGCGCGGTGGTGACGGCGCTCGGCCCGGGCGCGGCGGTGACCGGCACGCCGGCGTCCAGCGCGGCCCGGACCAGGCGGTAGCCGGGATCGGAGACGCTCGGCATGCCGCCGTCGGTGACCAGCGCGACCGTGTAGCCGGCGGCGAGCACCTCGGCCAGCTCGGGCGTACGCCGCTCCTCGTTGCCCTCGAAGTACGAGACGATCCGGCCGGGCACCGTCACGTCCAGGTCGCGGGCCAGCCGGGTGAGCCGCCGGGTGTCCTCGGCGGCGACCACGTCGGCGGCGGCCAGCACCTCGCGGAACCGGGCGGACGCGTCGGCCGGGTTGCCGAGCGGCGCGCCGAGCAACACGAGCCGTCCTACCTCGGACATTTCCCCCACGACGTGCGCTCCCTCATCGATGGTCGTACCAATTTCGGAGACGATGGACGCCACCGGGCACCCTCGCAGCCTACGATCGCCGGGTGACGAGTGCGTCGACAGCACAGAGCGCGAACCCGGACCCTTCCACCACCGACCGGGACGACGGCGCCGGGGGCGGGATCCCCGCCGCCGTGCGGCGCCGGCTCGCCACCGTCGACGACCGCATCGGCCGGGGTCAGGCGTGGCTGGCGACAGGCGTGGTGGTGGCCATCGCGGCGATCCTGCGCTTCGTGGGGCTCGGTTTCCCGCCCGGCAAGATCTTCGACGAGACCTACTACGCCAAGGACGCGTACGGGCTGATCGACCGCGGCTTCGAGTGGAACTACAAGGACAACGGCCCCTCGTACGTGGTTCATCCGCCGCTGGGCAAGTGGATGATCGGCATCGGCGAGTGGGCCTTCGGCTACCAGGACGCCGACAGTGGCGTCTCGGTGCCGGGCCACCTGATCACCACCTCGCCGGAGTTCGGCTGGCGCTTCGGCGCGGCGGTGGCCGGCACGCTGTCGGTGCTGCTGCTGGTCCGCATCGGGCGGCGGATGTTCCGCTCCACGGTGCTCGGCTGCGCGGCCGGCCTGCTGCTCGCCCTCGACGGCTACCACCTGGTGCTGTCCCGCACGGCCATCCTCGACATCTTCCTGCTGCTGTTCGTGCTCGCCGCGTTCGGCGCGCTGGTGCTCGACCGGGACGCCCGGCGGCGGCGCTGGGCCCGGGCGCTGGAGGCCGGGCTCGACCCGACACAGCCGGGCCGGGCCGGACGGCCGTCGTCGGGCTGGCGGGACTGGCCGTGGTGGCGGCTGGCGGCCGGTGTGCTGCTCGGCTGCGCCTGCTCGGTGAAGTGGAGCGCGGTCTACTTCGTCCCGGCGTTCGCGTTGCTGGTGCTGCTCTGGGAGGTCGGTGTCCGCCGCTCGTCCGGGGTACGCCGGCCGTGGCGCGACGCCGTGCTCGACGAACTGCCGTGGCTGCTCGCCGCCGGCGTGCTGATGCTGGTGACCTACGTGGCGACCTGGTCGGGCTGGCTGCTCGGCCAGGACGGCTACTACCGCCTGGCGGAGCGCTACCCGAACAACCCGGAGCTGAGCGACACCCCGTTCGTCGGGGCGCTGATCAACCTGTGGGAGTACCACAAGGCCGCGTACGGCTTCCACACCCAGCTCGACGACCCGCACAAGTACCAGTCCTGGCCGTGGCAGTGGCTGCTGCTCGGCCGCCCGGTGGCGTTCCACTGGTCCGGGGACGGCAGTTGCGGCGCGCCGAGCTGCGCCTCGGAGGTGCTGCTGCTGGGCACGCCGTTGCTGTGGTGGTCGTTCCTGCCGGCGCTGGCCGCGACCGCCTGGCTCGGCCTGGCCCGGCGGGACTGGCGTGCGGGCGCGATCCTGCTCAGCGTCGCCGCCGGCCTGCTGCCCTGGTTCTGGTTCGCCCTCGACGGGCGGACGATGTTCTCCTTCTACGCCGCCCCGGCCGTGCCGTTCCTGGTGCTCGCCGTGGTCTACGTGCTCGGCGCGATCGCCACCCCGGCGCCGGTCACCGGCACGGCCGCGCCACCGGATCCGCAGCAGGCGCACGACCGGCGGCTGGTGGGCGGGATCATCGCGGGCGCGTACGTGTTGCTCGTGGCGCTCTGTTTCGCCTACTTCTACCCGATCTTCGTGGGCCGGGTGCTGCCGTACGCGGACTGGTCGGCCCGGATGTGGCTGGACGGCCGCTGGATCTGACGCGGGGCGGCGGGCGCACAGAAAAGCGCGCCCCGATCGCCTGCCACGGGGGAAGCGGGCGATTGGGGCGCGCAAGACAGAGCTTAGCCACACTCCGGCGACGGCACAACGGGTGCGGGGCGGTCAGATTTCCGACGAGTGCACCACCGGCCGAAAGGGTTACATGGTGCAGCTGACGGTGGGTCCCCGCGAGCGGGCGTGACGGTCCGCCGGGGGCCGGGAAGCGGCCCCGCCGGGCACCTCCGACCCGAATGATCCTCCAAAGTGGATCTCACTACACTTCGCCCGGTGATCAACAAGAGACGATCGACGGCTGTCCTCATCGGACTGCTGGCGGCGGCCGCGCTGATCGGGCCGAGCCCCGCCGGGGCCGACGACGAGACCACCGAACCCGTCGCCGAACCACCGAAGGTCGAGCTGGTCCTGGACGTCAGCGGGTCGATGCGGGCCCGCGACATCGACGGGCGCAGCCGGATCTCCGTCGCGCAGCAGGCGTTCAACGAGGTGGTCGACGCCCTGCCGGACGAGACACAGCTCGGCATCCGGGTGCTCGGCGCCACCTACCGCGGCAAGGACAAGAAGCAGGGCTGCCTGGACACCCAGCAGATCGTGCCGGTCGGCCCGGTGGACCGTACCCAGGCCAAGGCAGCGGTCGCCGGCTTGCGTCCGACCGGTTTCACACCAGTCGGACTGGCGCTGCGCTCAGCCGCGCAGGACCTGGGCACCGGCAGCACCGCCCGCCGGATCGTGCTGATCACCGACGGCGAGGACACCTGCGCCCCGCCGGACCCGTGCGAGGTGGCCCGCGAACTGGCCGCCCAGGGCACCCGGCTGGTGGTCGACACGCTCGGCCTGGCGCCGGACGAGAAGGTACGCAAGCAGTTGCTCTGCATCGCCGGCGCGACCGGGGGCACCTACACGGCCGCGCAGAGCGCCGACGAGCTGACCGGCCGGATCAAGCAGCTCGTCGACCGGGCCCGGGACACGTACACCGCCGCCCCGGCGGTGGTGGGTGGCGGCACGGCCTGCGAGGGTGCCCCGCTGCTCGCGCCCGGCGTCTACAGCGACCGGGAGGCGTTCTCCGAGCACCGCTGGTACCGGGTGCCGGTGCGTCAGGGGCAGGAGCTGCGCGCCTCGGTGAGCGTCGCGCTGGACCGGCCGGTCAACCCGGACTACGGCGTGCTGCTCCGCGCCACCGCGCCGGACGGGCGGGAACTCGTCAGGGGTGTCGACGCCGGCAGCGGCCGTACCGACGTGGTCTCCGCCGGGCTGCGCTGGTCGGCCGCCGAGGAGGAGGACGGCCCGAGCGCCGAACCGACGCCCGGCGCGGAGCAGGCCGTACGGACCGTCTGCCTGGTGGTCAGCAACTCGTTCGCGGCCAAGCCCGGCACCCAGGCCCGGCCCGGCATGCCGGTGGAGCTGACCATCGACGTGGTGGCCGCCTCCCCCGCGCCGGACGGGCCGGACCTCGGCCGCGGCTGGGTGCTGCTGCTCCTGCTCACGCTGGCCGGACTGCTCACCGGGCTGGTCGCCGGGCTGCTCACCCGCTGGTGGGTGCACACGTGGAGGACGAACTGAGTATGCGTACGCTGATCCGCGCCGCGGCGGCCACGACCGCCGCCGGCCTCGCCCTCACCCCGGCGGCGGCCCTGGCCGCGCCCAGCCCGTCACCGGGCGCGACCACTGTGACGAAGGCCGGCACCTCGTTCCTCACCGCCACGACCGTCACCGCCGGCCAGCCGGTGCGGGTGGGCGCGTCGACCGGCGACCACCTGTACTGGTCGTTCCGCGCCGACGCCGGGCAGGTGCACGAGATCACCGCCACCGTCACGTTCCCGAAGCCGCGTAGCGGCGGTTCCACCTGGACCGTGGACGTCTTCGACGGGCTGCGCCGCCGGCAGGCGTGCACCGCGGGCGCGCAGACCCCCACCGCCGGCGCGTCGGCGACGAGTGTCGCGCTGGGCTGCACGCTGCGCCGGGTACGGCCGTGGGCCGAACCCTGGTCGGGCGACCCGCTGCCCGGCACCTACTACGTCCGGCTCTCCGTCACCGAGCTGCCCGAACCCGACCTCGGTCTGCCGATCGAGGTGGAGATGCTCGTCGGCGCGACCGACGAGGGCGGCGCGTCGGGCGACGACGGCGAGCTGGCCGCGCCGCTGGTGCCGAACACCAGGGCCGGCACGGTGCTGGCCGCCGAACCGACGCCCGAGGCGGTGGCCGACGACGAGGACCTCGACCTGACCGGCTGGCTCCCGGACGCGGGATCGCGCTGGGTGTGGACGAGCGTGGGCGGCGTCCTCGCCGCCGTGGCCGGCGTGGTCGGCTTCGGCCTCACCCGGCGGCCCCGCCGCCCGTGAGGACCGCGACCCCTCAGGACCGCGACCCCTGAGACCGCGGCCGGTGGCCGCCGCGAACCCGACGCGGCGGCCACCGGCCGCGCTCACGCCTCAGCGGTACGCGGGCCGCGCGGCACCCAGCCGATGAACCGGTGCTGGAGCGCGGTGACCGGAACGGAGCGCAGATCCTGCGTCGCCGCGGCCAGGCAGGATCCGAGATAGACGCTCAGCGACGCCCGGTCCACCTGGTACTCGCGCAGCAGGTGGTGACGTTTCGTGGCGCAGGGCCAGTCGTCACCGCACGAGCCGCAGGTCCAGCCGGGGGTCACCGGCACGTGCTCGCCGTCGGCACTCCCCGAAGTCTCCGCGCCAGGCGTCATCGGCCGCTCCTTCCGAGTCAGGAATGGTGGTGATGGACCGCTTACCTCCCCGCAACGTTCCTTCAGCGCCGAGGCACGCCCAAGCGTTACGGTACGTTCACCGCGTGTCCCCGTCATCCACCTCCCGTGCGTGATCTGCTTCCGGCCGAGGTCGCCGTGGCGGTGGCCGGCCCCGCCGACTGGTCCGGTGACCTGCTCCCGGCCGAACTTGCCACGCTGGGCGAGCGTGTGGTGCCGGGCCGCCGCCGCGACTTCACCGCCGGGCGGGTCTGCGCCCGGCGGGCGCTCGCCGCGCTCGGCCTGACCGCCACGCCGGTGCCCGCCGGCGCCGACCGGGCCCCGGTCTGGCCGTCCGGCGTCGTCGGCGCGATCACCCACACCCGCGACTACTGCGCGGCCGCCGTCGCCCGGGCCGCCGACGTGCGCGCCGTCGGCATCGACGCGGAACGGCACCGGCCCCTGCCCCCGGGGGTACGCCGGAAGGTGTGCCGCCCCGACGAGGAGGTGGAGCTGGCCCGGCTGCCGGCCGGCACGCCCTGGCCGACGGTGGTCTTCAGCGCGAAGGAGACCGTCTACAAGGTCTGGCACCCGCTCGTCGGGACGTGGCTGGGCTTCGCCGACGCACGGGTCGTCCTCGATCCGGCGACCGGCACGTTCCACGCCGAGATCGCGCCGGCCCGGCTCGCCGCCGCACCGGTGCCCGATCCGCCGTCAGCGGTGACCGGCCGGTTCACCGTGGACGACGACCTGGTCTGTACCGCGGCCGTCCTGCCACATCGATGACGCCCTGTCGGCCGGTTTGCGTCCGGCCTATACCGTCGACCCGACTGGACACCCCGAAGGCGCCCCAAGGAGCACGGTGAGCCACCCTGAGCCTCCGTCCGGGTCACCGGACCCGAACCAGCAGCCGCCGGAACCGCCGACGCAGGCGTTCCCTCCCGCCCCGATGCCGCCGGCGCCGGCGCCGGACAGCCCGTACGCGCCGCCGCCCGCTCCGGCCTATCCCCCGCCGCCCTCGGACGCGCCGCAGCCGCCCATGTCGGGTCCCCCGCAGCCGCCCGTCTCCGGGGCGCCCCATCCGCCGCAGCCGGGTCCGGGCGCGCAGTACCCGCCCGCGCCCGCCCCCGGCGAGGCGTACCCACCGGCACCGCCGACATCGGGCGCGCCCTACCCGCCGCCGGGCGGGGCGTACCAGCCGCCGGGGTTCGAGTACCAGCCCTCGGGCGGCGAGTACCAGGCTCCGGGTGGGGCGTACCAGCAGCCGGGCGGGTATCCGCCCCCGGGCGGTTACCCGCCGCCGGGCGGCGGGGCGTATCCGCCGCCCGGGCAGCCGTTCGGGCCGCCGGCGAAGAAGTCGAACAGGAACGTCTGGATCACGGTCGGCGTCATCGCGGTGATCCTCGTGCTGCTGTGCTGCGGCGGCGGCCTCTTCGCCATCTACAGTGGGGCGAAGGACGACCGGGAGGCCGCCGCCCCGCCGCCCACGCCAGACATCACCTACGGACAGCCGACGGCAAGCCCTCCGACCGGTGGCACCCCGACGGACGCTCCCACCGGCACGCCGCAACCGGGCACCACCGGCGGCTTCGCGTCCAACATGCCGGCCGGCGCCAGGCTGACCGTCAACGACGCCGAGGGCAGCATCGCGATCACCGTCGGCAACTTCCGGACCCGGGACGCCGCGTGCAGCGAGGTCATGCCCGGCCCGAAGAACGGCATGTTCCTGATCGCCGACGTGACCGCCGAGATCACCAAGGGCACCGGCTCGATCAACCCGTTCTACTTCACCTGGGTCGCCGCGGACGGCACCGAGGAGAACGGCGTCGCCGGCGCCTTCTCCGGCTGCGGCAAGCTGATGCCCGCGGGCGTCAACCTGCCCGCTGGTTCCAAGCGCAGCGGGCAGCTCATCTTCGACGTGAAGGACCGCGACGGCGTCGTCGAGTACAAGCACCGCTTCCGTACCGCCGGGTCCTGGAAGCCCTGACCCGGGGCGGAACCCCCCACGAGGGCCGGTCCACAGCGGACCGGCCCTCGTGCCCGTTCGGGCGGCGACAGTAGCCGTTCGGGCATTTCCATGTGCGCATGACGGCTCGCGGTCGCCAGGCTCGGTGCATGGCGAACGAGACGACGATCCCGCTGTTGCCCTGCCGCTCCCTGGACGACGTGGCGCCCTTCTACCAGGCCCTCGGCTTCGAGGTGACGTACCGGCAGGAGCGCCCGAACCCGTACCTGACACTGCGCCGGGAGGATCTCCACCTGCACTTCTTCGGGATGGCCGGATTCGATCCGGCCGACTCGTACGGTTCCTGCCTGGTGGTGGTGGACGACCTGGTCGCCATCCACGGCGCCTTCGCCGACGGCCTGCGCGCCGCGTACGGCAAGATGCTCGTCGCAGGCGTACCCCGGATGACCCGGCCCCGGCCCCGCCGCAACCAGGAGGGGCATTCCGGGTTCAGCATCGTCGACCCGGGCGGCAACTGGATCCGGTTCGTCGGCCGGACCACCCAGGCGGAGACCGGCGATCGGGGCGGGCTCGCCCGCACGCTGGGCAACGCCGTGGTGCAGGGCGACTCGCGCGGGAACCCCGGGCAGGCCGCGCGGATCCTCGACGGCGCGCTCGCCCGCCCGGACGCCGCCGACGACCCGGCCGTCCACGTGGAGGCGCTTGTCTACCGCGCCGAGCTGGCGCTGCAACTCGGGGAGCCGGAGGCCGCCCGGGAACTGGTAGGGAAGGCCCGGTCGGTCCCGCTGGACGACGAGTCGCGTGCCCGGCTGGCCGGCACGCTGCGGCACGCCGAGGACCTGCTCACGGCCCTGCCGCACGGGTAGCCGCCGGGCCGGGTCGACGACCGGCGAGCCGGGCGGTGTCGGGGGTGGTTCCTATCCTGGGGCGATGGTTCTCACCGATGCCGCCGGCTCCTGGGCCGGCACCAACGGCTTCCGGCTGATGCCCGCCGACCCGCTCGCCGAGTCGCCGGCCACCGTCTCCGTCGCGACCGCCGCCGGTGGTCACCTGACCACTGTGGCGTACTCGTGGGCCCACCCCGACGACGGGCCGCAGGACGGCCTGCTGGTGATCGCGGCCGGCGACCGGCCGGGCGCGCTCGTCGCCTGGTGGGGCGACTCCTGGCACCAGCAGCCGTCCCCGATGACGCTCACCGGCACGGCGGCCGGGGCGCCTGCTGTCGAGTTGACCGCCGGGTACGCCGACGGCTGGGAGTGGCGAATCGTCCTCCACTCCGCCGACCCGGCCACGCTGCGGCTGCGGATGGAGAACGTGGTCCCCGCCGACCAGGCCGGGCCCGGCACACCGGCCGGGCCCTACCCGGTGATGGTCACCGAGGCACGCCGGGCCTGAGCCCGGTCAGGCGTCGAGGATCTCCCGCAGCCGGCGTGCGAACGCCTCCGGCTGCCCGGCGTGGCCCATCCCCTCGCCGAGGAACCCGCCGTGGTGGCTCGGGAAGACGGCGGGCTGCCCGCCGAGCAGCTCGGCGGTGGCCACCGATGTCCGCGCGGTGATCGTCTCCGCCGACTCCTCGCCCACCGCGATCACCACTCGGGTCGGCGCGGCGCGCAGCGCGTCGGCGTCCGGCCGGAAGACGGTGACCGCCGCGGACCGGTCGGACAGCAGCGGGTCGTCCCGGCTGCCGTCGTCCTCGGCCGGCATCCCGAACGCGGCGGGGTCCGGCGCGGGCTGGGCGAAGTAGTCGTCTGTGAACTCGCCCCGCCACGACGTCATGACGATGAACGCCGCCATGCCGGCGCCCCAGCCGTTCCTCCGGTACGCCTCCTGGCAGGCGGCCATGGCCCGTCCGGCCGCCTCGGCGTCCGGGAGCAGGGCGACCAGCGGCGGCTCGTGCGCCACGAGCGTGGCCACCACGTTCGGGTACGCGGCCACCAGGGCGAGCGCCGTCACCGCGCCGCCGCTGCTGGCGAACATGTCGACCGGGCCCGCGCCGAGGGCGTCGACGATGTCGCGGACGTCCCGGGCCTGCACCTCGGGCAGCGAGTCGGTCCGGCCGTCCTTGCGGACGCTGCGGCCGAGCCCGCGCGGGTCGTACGTGATGACCGTGCGGTCCGGGAAGTACGACGCGAGCGTGGTGAAGCCGTCGGCGCACATCGGCTGGCCGATCATGAAAAGGGGACGGTGCCCGGCCTCGGCCGCGGTCGGAGCGTGGACGTCGTAGACCAGGTCGACCTCGGGCGTCTGGAGAGTGAGCGTCTTCATGCCTCTGTCGACCGGCGCCGGCCCCGGAAGTCATCGGTCCGGCGGAAACGCGTTGCCGGCGCGGCTCGCGGCGGTGTCGACGCCCACCGCCGCGAGCCGTGCCGTCGCGGTCAGCTCACCGTGCCGGTGACGGTGCTGCCGGACTTGGTGACGTAGTAGGTCAGCTTCGTGCCGCTCCAGAAGTGGAAGGTCAGCGTGACCCGCCGGCCGTCGTTCACCTCGGCGAAGAACTCCGGCTTCAGCACGATCGTGTTGCCTGTGTAGTCCGGCGCGAAGGTGACGTCGAACTCCTTGTACGAGGTCCAGTTCTGCGGCCCGGCGTTGCTGCCGTCGGCGTACTTGGCCTCCATGGTGGCCAGCTGGTCGCCGCGGAACTGTGCCGGGAGCGTGAACGCGGCTGTCGTGCCGGTCGCGTTCGACAGCACCGGCGGGTCGTACGTGATGATGCTGATCCGCCACGGCACGCCCGCGGAGAACCGGGCCTGGAGGTTGGCGTTCACCCCGTACGCGCGGGAGCCGACCAGCCGGGTCAGCGCCGACGCGGTGAGCGTCAGGGTGGTGCCGGAGACCGTGTAGTCGGTGCCGTTGACGAGGTCGGTGGTGCCCTGGCGCAGCCCCTGGAACGTGGTGCCGTTCAGGTTGAGCGTCAGGCTCTTGGCGGTGATCGAGCCGGTACGCGGCACGTACACCTGGTCGCTGGACGCGGTGCCGGAGCGGGTGGTCCAGCTCGACTTGATCTGGGCGAACAGCTCGGGGTCCTTCCACACGAAGGACGTCCGGTCGAAGTGCTGGCCGTTGTCCCAGAGCTGGGTGGTCAGCTTGCGGCTGCGCGCGTAGTGGCCGAGGAACTCGAAGAACTTCAGCTTCTCGCCCTGCTCGATGGTGCCGGTGTGCCGGTCGAAGCCGAGCAGCCCGTACTCACCGATGATCACCGGGATGTTGCGGCTGACGAAGGCGTTGTAGACGCGGTCGAACTGGTCGGTCAGGTCCTGCTGGACGGTGGCGTCGAACCGGGTGCCACCGGCGATGTTCACGCTGAACGGCCAGTACCCGTAGAAGTGCACGGTGGCGATCAGGTTCGGGTCGTTGAGCGTGTTGAACGTGCTGACCAGCTCGTCCACCCGGGCCTGCTCGGCCGAGGTGTGCAGGGTCGGCAGGACGAGCAGCCGGGTGGCGTTGCCGCCGCCGGACTGGCGCACGATGCGGTGGAACGAGGTGTTCAGCTCGTTCAGCAGCGTGGCGTTCTGCGCGTCGCCGGAGCTGCCGGTGAACTGCGGCTCGTTGACGCTCTCGAAGGTCAGCTTCGGCGAGGAGTCCTTGAACGCGGCGGCGATCTGCGTCCAGAGCGCGTTGTAGCGGTTCAGCACGTTCGTGCGGTCGGTGGGCATCGTGTTGATCCACTGCCACGAGTCGTGGTGGATGTTCAGCACCACGTAGAAGCCGTCGGCGAGCGCCCAGCCGACCACCTCGCGTACCCGGCTCAGCCAGGCCGCGTCGATCGTGTAGTTCGGCGCGGCGCCGTGGTGGTTGCTCCAGGTCACCGGGATGCGGATGCTGTTGAAGCCCTGCGCCCGGACGTTGTCGAGCAGCGCCTCGGTGACCCGCGGGTTGCCCCAGGCGGTCTCGTCCGCGCCGACCGCGTCGAAGGAGTTGCCGAGGTTCCAGCCGGGCTGCATGGCGGCGACAGCGGCCATGGCGTTGCCGGCCGGCGGCGGGGTCGTGGGCGGTGGCGTGGTGGGCGGCGGGGTGGTCGGGGGCGGCGTGGTCGGCGGTGGCGTGGTGGTCGGCGGCGGGGTGGTCCCGCCGACGCCGCCGGTGCATGCCACACCGTTGAGCGAGAACGCGGTGGGCGCGGTGTTCGCGCCGGACCAGGAGCCGTTGAAGCCGAACGAGACGGTGCCGTTCGTGGCGATGGAGCCGTTGTAGCCGACGTTCGTGGCGGTGACGTCGGCGCCGGAGGAGGTGACGGTGGCGCTCCACGCCTGGGTGACCCGCTGGCCGGACGGGAACGTCCAGCGCAGGTTCCAGCCGTTTATCGGGTCACCGAGGTTTGTCACGTCGACGTTCGCGGTGAAGCCGCCGGGCCACTGGCTCGCGGTCGTGTAGGTGACGCGGCAGCCGGCCGCCGCCTGGGCGTTCGTCGCCATCACGGCGGTGCCGGTCACCAGCGTGGCGGCGGTCGCCGCGACGAGGCCGACCCGCAATCGGGCGGTACGGGGAGAGCGGAACATGGTGGTTCCTTCGCGGTGGGGTGGGCGCGTGGACGGAGCGGGCGGGGCGCGACCCCGCCCAGCGCGAGAGTAAGTTTGGATTCCAAACATTGTCAATTGGCAGGAGTGAATGCATTGGCGGTTCGGACGGCCGGCGGCGTCTCGACGGTGAGGTGCGCCGACAGCCCGTGCAGGAAGTCCGGCGCGTCGAAGATCCGGCCGGCCGAGGCGACGCCGGTCGCCCGGGTCCGCCCGGTCAGGATCCGGTGGACCGCCTCGACCGCCAGCGGCGCGCTGATCGCGTAGATGTCCCGCCCGTGGGCCACCACCCGCCGCCGGACGTCGCCCGCACGCACCACCACGTCGACGGTGAACGTCTGCGCCGACCGGCCGCGCTCGTCCACCGCCGCCGGGGCATCCCCGGCAGCCAGGTCCAGTGCCGCGTTCACGGTCATGTACGTGCAGACCTCCGGAATGTCCAGGTGACTCGGCACCGTCACCACGTCGGCCATGGTGAACTCGCCGAGCACCGGCCGCACACCGAGCGGCGCCGGGAACTCCCAGTCCAGGCGGGGCAGGTCGCCGTCGGCGTACACCAGGCGCCCCTCGGTGAAACGGACCCGCCGGCCGTCGCGGCGCTCGCGCGAGACGACGCCGGAGGCGACGGTCCCGGCCGTCGGGTGCCAGCTGCTCAGCGCGTACGCGACGTGCGCCTCGTCGGCCGCCGCCCAGTCCCCCATCGCGGTGGTGACCAGCAGGTCACCGAGCCCGCCGAAGAACGCCATCGCGGGCACCACAGCGACTCCGGCGGCCCCGGCGCGCTCGGCGTGGTGCGCGAACGTGTCCCGGTTCGCCTCGATCTCGGCCGCCACGTCGACGTAGGGGATCCCGGCCCGCAACGCGGCCTCGATCAACGGGCCGGCGGTCGAGGCGAACGGCCCGGCGCAGTTGACCACGGCCGCCGCCCCGGCCAGCGCCCGGTCCAGCGAGGCCGGGTCGTCCACCGACGCCACCCGGTGCTCCGCCTCCGGGAACGCTGCCGACAGCCTCCCGGCGTCGCGTCCCACCGGCAGCGGCTCGTAGCCCCGCCGTCGCAGCTCCGCCATCACGAACCGCCCGGTGTGCCCGTACGCCCCGAACACCGCCACCCGCATGATGCTCTCCCTCGAAGATCGACTGGGATGATCCTCGCCGGGTTCGGAGGGCCGGGCCAGTGTCGTAAACGCCAATGCCCGTACAGTTTCGGACATGGCCCTGATCGCGCTCGCCGCCACCGACGGGATGCTGCACTTCGAGCTGGCGGCGGCCTGCGAGATCTTCGTGCGCGACCCGACCGGCCTGGCCGACCCCTGGTACGACCTGGTGGTCTGCGGTCCCGGCCCGGTCAGCGTCGGCCGGTTCGCGGTCACGCCCGACCACGGGCTGGACCACCTCACCCGCGCCCACACGGTGATCGTCCCGGCGATCGAGGACACCGACGCCGAGCCGCCGTCCGACCTGGTCGACGCCGTCCGCGCCGCGCACGAGGCGGGCGCCCGGATGGTCTCGCTCTGCACCGGCGCGTTCGTGCTCGCCGCCGCCGGCATCCTCGACGGGCTGCGCGCCACCACCCACTGGGCGCACACCGAAGCGCTCGCCGCCCGCTACCCGCGCGTCCAGGTCGACCCGGACGTGCTCTACGTGGACAACGGCAATGTGCTCGCCTCCGCCGGTAAGGCCGCCGCCATCGACCTGTGCCTGCACCTCATCCGCCGCGACCACGGCTCGACCGTCGCCAACGCCGTCGCCCGCCGCCTCGTGGTGCCGCCGCACCGCGCGGGCGGCCAGGCCCAGTACGTCAGCACCCTGATCCCGGCCCGCGCGGACCATCCGATCGCCGCGCTGCTCCCCTGGGCGATGGCGCGGCTGGACCGCCCGCTGACAGTCGCCGCGCTCGCCCGCCAGGCCGGCATGAGCACCCGCAACCTGGTCCGGCACTTCACCGCCGCGACCGGCTCCACGCCGTCGCAGTGGCTGGCCACGCAGCGCATCCGGCGGGCGCAGGAGCTGCTGGAGAACAGCGACGACGGCATCGACGCCGTCGCCGAGGCATCAGGCATGGGTACGGCGACGACGCTGCGCCGCCACTTCCAGCGCACCGTCGGCGTGCCACCGGACACCTACCGCCGGACGTTCCGTCGCGGCTGACCGGGCTGCCCAGGTCCGGCTGCTGTCGAAGCTCGCCGGGCGGTCCGAACGAGTTGGGCGCCTACCCCTTCTTCGGGCCCCGGCGTTCCGGCGCGGAGGCTATGGTCGGCTCGTGTTCGACGTGATCGTGGTCGGCGGTGGGCCGACCGGCATGATGCTGGCGAGCGAACTGCGCCTCCAGGGCACCGGCGTGCTGGTGCTGGAGCGGGACGCCGCACCACCGCCGTACGTGCGCTCGCTCGGCCTGCACGTCCGCAGCATCGAGGTGATGGACCAGCGCGGGCTGCTGGAACGGTTCCTGGAACACGGTGGCCCGCACCCCATCCGGGGGTTCTTCGCCGGCATCGACAAGCCCGCGCCAGCCGATCTGGACACCGCCCACGCGTACGTCCTCGGCATCCCGCAGACGCTCACCGACCTGCTGCTCGCCGACCACGCCGCCGAGGTCGGGGCCGAGATCCGGCGCGGTCGTGCGGTGACCGGGCTGGAGCAGGACGACGACGGCGTGACGGTCCACCTCGACGACGAGGGCGAGCCGCCGCTGCGGGCGCGGTTCGTCGTCGGCTGCGACGGCGGGCGCAGCACCGTCCGCAAGCTGCTCGGCGTCGGATTTCCCGGCGAGCCGTCGACGATCGACACGCTGCTCGGCGAGATGGAGGTGACAGCGCCGCCGAACGAGATCACCAGGACCATGACCGAGGTACGCCGCACCGAGAAGCGGTTCGGGCTCGGGCCGTCCGGCAAGCCGGGCGTGTACCGGGTGGTCGTACCGGCGGCCGAGGTGGCCTCGACACCGCCGACGCTCGACGACGTCAAACGGCAACTCATCGCGTACGCGGGCACCGACTTCGGCGTGCACTCCCCCCGCTGGTTGTCGAGGTTCGGCGACGCGACCCGCCTGGCCGAGCGTTACCGGGTCGGGCGGGTGTTCCTGGCCGGCGACGCCGCGCACGTCCACCCGCCGCTGGGCGGGCAGGGGCTCAACCTGGGCATCCAGGACGCGTTCAACCTGGGCTGGAAGCTGGCGGCGACGGTGAACGGCTGGGCGCCGGCGGGCCTGCTGGACACGTACGAGTCCGAGCGGCGCCCGGTCGCCGCCGACGTGCTGACGAACACCCGCGCGCAGATGCTGCTGACCACGAACGAGCCCGGAGCGCGGGCGGTACGGCAGATGCTGGCGCAGCTCATGGACTTCGACGAGGTCAACCGCTTCCTGATCGAGAAGGTGACCGCGATCGGCGTCCGGTACGACGTCGGCGAGGGTCACCCGCTGCTCGGGCGGCGGCTGCGCGACGTACCGCTGCGGGACGCACGCCTGTACGAGCTGATGCGTACCGGCCGTGGGTTGTTGCTGGACGGGACCGGGAAGCTGTCGGTGGACGGCTGGGCCGACCGGGTCGGGCTCGTCGCCGGCACCGGCGACGAGCTGGACGTGCCGGCGGTGCTGTTGCGGCCGGACGGGCACGTGGTCTGGGTGGGCCACGATCAGCAGACGCTGGAGGATGCGCTGGCCAGGTGGTTCGGCAGCGCGACGAGGTGAGCTGCCGCCGAGCGCCCGAGGGCGTTCAGGGTCCGGTCGTCTGGTAGCTGCCTCCGCCCTGGCCCGGTGACGCGACGGCAGGGCACCGGCCGATGGACGTCCGCAGGTCCGCCATCGCCCCTCGGGCGCCGTCGTCGGTGTACGTCCTGAGCACTTCGCTTGCCACCCACGGGTAGTCGGAGCCCTCGACAGAGCTGACGGTGGCGGCGGCCATCGCCGACGGAGTACCGGTCAGCCGGTTGGCCGACAACAGCGGAATCATGTCCGTACAGGGCACTTCGGGGCCGGGGCGCTGCCGGCCCGTGTCCGAGGCCATGACCGTCGCGATGTCCACAGTGAAACCTGGTGGCAGCTCATCAGTGGTCACCAGCCGCGCCGACAGTGCCGCGGAGTAGCCGGATCCGCCGGTCGCCGGGATCGCGGACGGCTTCCGGGGGGTGGGCGAGCCGGTCGCCTGCGTGGCGGAGACGGCTTCGTCCGCCGAACGATCCGCTGGATCAGCAGCCGAGGGTCCGCAGGCGGCCACCACGCAGACCGCGCCCGCCGCGCCCAGCCTCCGCAGCACCATCCTGAGCACCGGGCAGACTCCATCTGTCGTACGGACGCGTCAGGCTACCAACGGACGTGACTCCAATCGGCCGCCCGGCTGCGGACCGGGTGCCGGACGGGCCCGGGCACATCTGCGCGCTGCGAGAGATCGTCAACTCCCCTACGCTGCGCCGCGTGACGGTTCTGATGATCTACAGCGGTGACACGGCGCCAGACGCGCCCGGCACGCGTACCGGCGGTGTTCCGCTCGTGCCTGCGGGCTTCGAATGGCCGGTGTGCGACGAGTGCGACGGACCGATGCAGTTCCTGGCCCAGGTCCGACTCGACGACATCGACGCGGCCGACACCGCGCTCTTGTCGATCTTCATGTGCCAGAACGATCCGGGCCTGTGCGACGAGTGGGATGCGACCGCCGGCGGCAATCGCGCGTTCGTCTTCCCCCTTGGGGCGCTGGCTCCGTCTGCCGTGCCCTCCGGCGACACCGTCCTGGCGGCCGAGACGTCCGCCGTCACGTACGTGCCGATGGACTCCGACGGCTACGACGAGGCGCGCGAGCGCTGGCGCAGTGAGTCCGGCCGACCGCTGCGAGACGTCCTGGGGCAGCTCGGCGGACTGCCGGCGTGGCTCCAGTTCGACCAGACGCCCACCTGTCCCGCCTGCGCCGCGCCCATGTCGTTCGTCGTCCAGCTTGAGGAAGGCCACGATCACCGCACCGGCTTCAACTTCGGTGGCGGTGGCTGCAGGTACGGATTCCGCTGCCGGTCATGCTCGACTGCCGCGTTCCTGTGGCAGCAGTGACCACTGCGCCCGGATGCCTGTCCGGGCTTGACGAACGGCAATGGTAAGTCATAGCTTACCGTTCGTGGCTACTTACCGAACCGAGGACGGATGGGACGCCCTGGGCGACCCGACGCGGCGGGCGATCATCGCCTGCCTCGCGGAGAAGCCACGGGCGGTCGGCGAGCTGGCCGCGATGCTGCCGGTCAGCCGGCCGGCGGTGTCGCAGCATCTGCGGGTGCTGAAGGACGCCGGCCTGGTGACGGACCGCACGGCGGGCACAAAGCGTGTCTACCGGCTCAATCCGGCCGGCGTGGCCGCCTTACGAGATCAGCTCGACACCTACTGGAGCCGTGCGTTGGACGGCTTCAAGGACGTCGCCGAGCGTCCTGACGAGGAGGAATCATGAGTGGAGCGGATGCGGTAGTGCGGCGGCAGATCGTGGTCGACGCGCCGGTGGAGCGGGCTTTCGCGGTATTCACGGAGCGGTTCGGCGACTTCAAGCCGAAGGAGCACAACCTGCTGCCATCGCCGATCACGGAGACGGTTTTCGAGCCGAAAATCGGTGGGCACATCTACGACCGCGCCGAGGACGGCAGTGAGTGCGCCTGGGCGCGAATCCTCGTCTTCGAGCCGCCGGACCGGCTCGTCTTCAGCTGGGACATCAGCCCGGCATGGCAGCTCGAACATGATCTGGACAACGCCAGCGAGGTCGAGGTCCGGTTCGTCGCCGAGACACCGCAGCGCACCCGGGTCGAGTTGGAGCACCGCAACCTGGACCGGCACGGCCCGGGGTGGGAGTCGGTTCGTGACGGCGTCGGCCACGACCAGGGCTGGCCGCTGTACCTGCACCGCTACGCCGGACTGCTCACCGAGGCCAGATAGCACAGCGCCTCGGCAACCACCAGCACGATTATTCACGAGCCTCGATAGTGCCGAGGGCGCCGGGGTGGCCCGTCAGGCACGGCGGCCGATCACGCGCCTTGGTCCGACGCCGACCCGGCGCCGGGGTCGGTCTCGGGCGCTTGACTTACGCGTCGCACGTACCCCTGGCACACCATCGCTTCTCGCACGACGTCGACCGGACCCTGACGCGGTACGGACGCTGCCGGCACCGACCCGGTGGGAGGGATTCTTCGGCCGGGGCAGCGAGTGGGCCAGCACTCGTCGGGGTGTAGGCAGGCGACCTGCCGGGTACCTCGCGCCCTACCCCTTACCCCTGCTCAGGAGGACCCTATGACCGTCGTACTCGCCGTTGTCTGCAAGGACGGAGTGGTGATCGGCGCGGACTCCCAGATCACCGAGAGCGACCGCGGTCTGAGCTTCCCCGCCCAGAAGCTGCACCCACTGGGCGACTGCGCCGCCTGGGGCGGCAGCGGCGCGCGGGGAGTACTCAACGACCTGCGCCCCCTCCTCCAGGACTCGGCCACCGCCATCCTCGAAGCGCCCGACATCGGCGACGAGTTGCAGGAGCGCGTCCTGCCCGTCTTCAAGAAGCACTACGCGAACTACATCCCGGACGTACCCGGCGAGGGCAGCGGCGGCGGGGTGTCGGCGTACCTGCTCGCGGCCGGCTACAGCCAGGGCGGGCCGTGGATCGTGGAGATCAACCCCAACGGGCTCATCGGCCGCTACGAGGACGTGGGCTTCCACGCCATCGGCTCCGGCGCGCCGATGGCCCAGCAGGCCGGCGCGCTGCTTGCTCACTTCCAGATGACCAGGCGCACCGTCGAGTACGGCGTGGTGGGCGTGGTACGGGTGCTGGAGGCGCTGGAGCGGACCTCGCCGTCGGTCGGCGGGCCGTTCAGCGTCGCGTGCATCAGGGAGGAGGGCGCCCACCACCTCGACGAGAAGGAGATCGCCAAGGCACTGAAGGACGTCAAGCGCTGGCGCGACCTCGAACAGGAAGCGCTCGACCGGCTGTTCGACTGAGGCCCGCGAGGATCTTGGACTTCGCCGCCGCACGAAATTGGAGAAGGCCGTCTCCCATACGGGAGACGGCCTTCTCACTGGGTGGAGCTGAGGGGATTTGAACCCCTTACACCTCCGCCTTCGCTAGATCATCTGCTATCGGGCGGATCGTCATACTGACCTGCGCAACCCTCGCCAGCACCTCTCGACGTTTGACACGGCTTGTCGCTCCCGGTTGTGCCGGATCTGTGCCCGATGATCTTCGACCCCAGCGCGACCCTTTGACCCCCAGAGATCGGCGATGGGGTCTCGCTTGGCTCGCATCGCTGTTCGCCGGGCCGATGGTGGTCACTGAAGCTCCGCTTGGCGCCCTGGGGTGCTGTGCTTCGTTGCTGCACAGCTCGGCAACTTCCATCGGTAGCGATCTAGGCCAGAGGTGTAGCTGAGTTCCCCCCGCTTCGATGGAGCAGTGGTTACCGGCTGCCGGCTGGTGCCGGGATGGCGATAGGTGGTTCGGCTGGTTCGGTTTCGCGGGTGT